>JAHJJD010000022.1 GCA_018822845.1 Gammaproteobacteria bacterium
AACGGCGCGGATGGATTCGCGTTCTTCCTCACCCATCGCGGGGATGCCGACTTCCAGTTCCGGCACGCCCAGCGCATCCAGCCCACGTGCAATCGCCAGTTTCTCGCTGAGGGAAAAAGCGACCCCGGCGGACTGTTCGCCGTCCCGCAGGGTGGTGTCGTTGATGGTGATGAAAGAACCGTCCATAGCGTTACCTATAGCGTTTGTGGCGCGTGGCTCATGCATTTCTTCGGGCACACCTTGGCGCATGCCTGACAGCCGATGCAATCGAGCGCATCCTTCAGGTTCATGACCATGGTGTTGTCGTCATCGTCGAAATCGTCGTCGAGGTCTTCGCCGTCGTCTTCCAGTTCCAGTTCGTCGCGTTCCACCAGTTCAAATACGTCGCGCGGACAAACCTTGTAACAACGCCCGCAGCCGATGCATTTGGTCTGGTTGATGGTGGTGATGAAGGCGGGTGTCCAGGCAATGCCGCCGCGTGTCAGGCCAGTAATGGGTTCCATGTTCGTTTCCTCAGTTGGCTGCTTCGGCAGCTTGCAGTTTGGCGTTGGCTTCCGCCCACGCAACGCAGGCATCGTAAGTGGCTTGCGCAACCGCTGGCAGTTCCTCGTATCCGGCGGGCAGCTTGTCTTCTACCAGATCGTGCAACTGGCTGGCGTGTTCGGTGGCGATACGTTTGGCCTTGCTGACGGCTTTTTGCAGGGCTTTGAGTTCTTCCGGGGTCATGTCAGCCTCCTTACAAACCGGCAACGTCGGAATATTTGCCGACCAGAGCCAGAGCGACAGAAAGGAGTTTGTCCGACTCATCCTTCATTTTGGACAGCGATTCGAAGCCGAAGCGGTGGATGTCGCGCAAGGTACGGTCGACCACCACCAGCTTGCCGACGGTGATCAGGGCGCGTCCGAAGCCTTCGTGCGACAGGTTCATCATCGGCACTGCCATCAGGCCGCATTCCTTTTCGATCAGGGCGGCAAGGGCGTTGTAAAACACCTTGACGCGGGCAATGGTGACTTCATCCGGGTCGCCGATGATGGGGATTTCGCGTTTCATCGCCTTGGTGACGACGAAAGGTTCGAGGATTTTGGCCGGTGTGTAATTGTCATACGCGCCATAGCTGTCGAGCGCGCGCATCTGGCGCAGCATTTCGGTGGCGAAATCGGTGCCAAGTACGGGGTCATTCTCGGCAATCAGGGTGCTGGTTTCGCTCATGGTCTGTCTCCTTGGAAAGGTTGGAATTCGATCGGGCGGAGGGTGAGGGTGTCCGCCTTGCGTAATAGTTGTGGCTGGAAATAGCGCTTCATGCGGTAGCTGGCAGTCAGGATGCCTGCGCCCAGCAGTCCGGCCAGCAATCCGGCCAGCGCACTGACAGCAGCCTGCTGATCGTTCAGCCCGGCACTGTCGGCAGCAATAGCGGCAGCAATCATCAGCAGCACCGGCAGGATGTAGGCTGCCAGCGACGCTGTGACCATGACCTGATCTTCCACGCCAATCACGACCTGTTCGCCGCTATGCAGGCCGAAGGTGTTGGGCAGGCGGATGTGTTGCTGGCGCACGCCGAACAGTTTCGACAGGCTGGAGGTGCTGCAACTGCTTTGCGAGCCGCAGGTGGAACAGGCGCTGCGGGCCTTGGCTTGCACCCAGATGTAGTCTGCGCTGGCGTCGATGACGGTGGCGGTTTCCTCGATCATTCGTCCCAGCCCTCGGCTTCCATGCTGTCGAAACGGGCGGCGCTGGGGCCTTGCATGCGCTTGATGGCTTGCGCCAGCCAGGCGGTCGGGCCTTGGCGCAGTTCGTCTTGCAGGGCCTCGATCAGGGCAGCGATTTCGGCTCCGGCGCTGACCTTGACTGGCTGGATGTTGGCGGCTTTCAGCTTGGCGACGGCGGATGCGCCGACCGCTTGCGAATACACCGCCACGCAGCCTGCCAGCACCTTGATCTTGGTGTCGAGCTTGTCTTCGTTGCCGTCCATCGCCAGCTTGCCGAACTGGGTGGCTTCCACCAGTTGCGCCCCGTCGGGGCTGATGGCGTAAATCGCGAACGATTCCGCCGCGCCGAAATGCTGGTCGATGTGTTTCATGTCGGTGGATGCAAACGCAACCTTGATTGCTGTTTCCATGAATGTATCCTCAGTGTCTTGTCCGAGCACCATGAGCCGCCTTGTCAGGGACATAAGCTTGCCTACCTCGTCTTCTGCTTCATCATGGGCGTGATTTCCGCCGGTTTACAAGGGTATTGCAAGGCGTATGCCATTCAGTCAAGTAACTGTTTGGTAATGGTTATTCTGATTTTGTGATTGTCGTGAATACGACAATGAGCGAATGAGTGAGGGATGTATTACATGCGCGGAAAATTACAAATTGACAATCTTTGCCAAAGTTATGAGAATCAAGCCATGCAGTTTTGATAAGGTGAAAACGTATGGCGACCATGAATATTTCCCTGCCAGATGGGCTGAAGCTGTTTGTGCAGGAGCGTAGCAGCGGGTCGGATTTCAGCAATCCCAGCGATTACATTCGCGCCCTGATTCGTGCGGACAAGCAGCGCTATCTGGAAGAAAAACTGGAAGCCCTGCTGCTGGACGGGCTGCAATCGGGGGCAGCCAAACCAGTGAATGATGCTTTCTGGCAAGGTCTTGAGGCCAAAGCCAAAGGCGGTAAGTGATGCTGGATTTGCGCATACGCCCCCAGGCGGAGTCCGACATTGATGAAATCATTACCTGGCTGCTGGAAAACAACCCGGCGGAGGCTACCCGGTTTGTTATGGAATTACGCGACACGTTTGAGCTGCTGGCAGAAAATCCGCTGATTGGCGCAACACGACAGTATCGTCTTCCTGCCTTGCGGGGTATCCGCATGTTTCCGTTGAAAAAATATTCTGCCTATCTCATTTTTTATCTGAATTCACAGGATACGTTGGAGATTGTGCGGGTATTGCATGGCCGTCGTGATTTGCAAGGTTTGTTTAATGACAGTGATGAATCGGCAGGGTGAAAGGGCGACCGCCGGTCGCCCCTACCAATGTTGGTCACGTTTCGGGATTTTGGGGTTACACGCCCGACCGTAGGGGCGACCGGTGGTCGCCCTCTTTGTCGCCCTTTCCGCTCAACCCCAACATTCATCAGTGCCGCGTCGGTGACACCTTCCCGAAATGTGTCACTTCATCATCGCGCTTTTGCGCGTAAATCGAGCGGTAGGGGTGAATTTCGCCCTTCTCCAGCGACAGCAAAATATTGGCAATGTCGAACAGCGTCTGGCGCGTTCCGGCATAACCAATCCATTGCCGCTGGTAGCCACCGACCAGATCGTATTGCGGAAAACCAGCGCGTAACAGCGGAATGCCGAGGCGCAACGAAGTTTCCTGCCCATGCGAATTGCAGATCAGCACTTCGGCCTCATTCGCTTCCGCCATTTTTTCCAGGTCTTCCAGATCGCCGATATGGACACGTTCGGTAACGATGTTCTTGATGGCAGGCGCATTGGCAGGGACGACGGCAGCGACGGTGTACGCGCCATTTTCCGCCAGCAGGTGCGAAAAGCCATTCAGCAAATCAGCGTCAGCGGCAATTGCAAAGCGTGACAGACCCAGCATGAAATGGGTGTCGAGCATTGCATCCTGCAATTGCGCCCGCTGGCGTTGCAGCTTCATGGGAACGGGTTCGCCGGAAAGCTGGTGCAGGGTGTGGATGAAGGCATCGTTGGTTTCCAGCCCCATCAGGTGGTCGAAGCGGTAATCCGGCACGCCAGTCCGTTCCTTCAGCAAATCCGCCGCCGCCTTCAGCGACGCGCCAATCACCAGCGTGGCTTTGGAATCGCCCAGCGTGGCCATTTCTGCTACCGGCGTGCCGCCAATGGTCAGCGGGCTGAAATCTTCATCCGGCAAATGCCCGTCCAGCGAATCGGACAGATCGGGGATCACCAGTGGACGGAAACCGCACAATTCGATGATGTCCTTGAGTGCTTCCAGATCGCCGGGAGTCAGCGAGGAATTGACCAGCACGTTCAACTGGCGCGGGCGCTTACCCGGCTTGGTGCCTGCGCTGGCGGCATCCGGCACCAATACATTGATTACGCCTTCGACCGCTTTGGCGAAGCCGGTTTCCAGACAGCCGCTGAAATCAGGGGTGGACAATGGCACGACCGGAATGTGGCTGTATTCGGGGTATTTCTTGCGGAATTCGCCGACTGCCATGCTCACGTCGCTGCCCTGGGTTTCGGCGAGGCCAGTGGTTGGCACGCCTACCAGCGAGGGGCTGTTTTTGCTGCAAATGGCTTTCAAGCCTTCCACCACGTTGTCTTCCGAACCCATCACGGCGGCAATCTGATCCATCGCGGTGGTTTGCAGCGGGATCGGTTCGCGGAAGTGGCGCACGAAGAACACCTTGCCGAACGCGGTGCAACCTTGCGCCCCGTGCAACATGGGAATGGCGCGGTGGAAGCCGAGGAAAGCGAGCGCAGCGCCAATCGTTTGGCTGGCTTTCAGCGGGCTGACCGACAGGGCTTTGTTACGTTTGGTGATCTCAGGCATGGGCGGCCTCCTGGGTGGTTCCGGTAGACGCAAGGTCCTGTACCATTGCCGCAGGGGAGGCGACCCACGGTGCAGGCTTGCGTACTGCTTGCCAGATCGGGCTTTCGACCGTCAGGGCTAATTGTTTGGCGAGTTCCAGCATCCCTTCGTAGCCAGCGTAGCCGAATTCGCGCTCCTGGTTGATGTCGAGGAACGGGATGCGGGCCTTGAGGGCGGTGTACATATTGCGTCCGCCCGCGATGAGGATGTCGACATTGTAATCACGCACCACGTTGAGCAGCGCACGCGGGCTGCCGTCTTCAATCATTTTGGTGTCTTCACCCATGATTTCGCGGATACGCGCCTTGTCTTCCTCGGTGGATTTTTTGGTGCCGGTGGCGACCACGGTCATGCCCAAATCTTGCAGGGCGGAAACGATCGACCACGATTTCACCCCACCGGTATACAACAGCACGCGCTTGCCCTTGAGGCGTTGCCGCCACGGTTCCAGCGCCTTGTGGATGCGGGCTTCTTCGGTGGTGATCAGGGCTTCGGTGCGGGTGGTCAGGTGCGGGTCGTTGATCAGGCGGGCGAAATCACGCAGGGCTTTGCTGGTGTCTTCCACGCCGTAGAAACTGCCTTCAAACCACGGGGTTCCGAAGCTGTCTTCCAGTTTGCGGGCGACGTTGAGCATGGCTTTGGAACAGACCATCATATTGACTTCGGCGCGGTGCATGGTCTGCACTTCGCGGTAACGCGCATCGCCGGAGAGCGTACACAGCACGCGGATGCCAAGGTGATCCAGCAGTGGCAAAACGTGCCAGAATTCGCCCGCGATATTGTATTCGCCGACCAGATTGACATCGTGCACCTTGAAGTCGCCGCTTTGTGCACCGTGTGGCAGCGGGTCAGGTTCGCGGGTTCCGCACACGTGTTTTACCATGGCGTCACCGGCAATGCGGTTGCCAAGGTTTTTGGTGCCGTAGAACCCGGCGCAATCGACCGGCACAACCGGGGTTCCCCAGCGTTCTTCGGCAGATTTGCAGATGGCTTCGATGTCGTCGCCGATCAGGGCGGGGATGCAGGTGTTGTAGACGAATACGGCGGCGGGGCTGTAGTCGTCAATGGCTTGCTTGATGGAGTGGAACAGGCGTTTTTCGCCGCGCCCCATGATCACATCCTGCTCGGTCAGGTCGGTGGTCATGCCGACCTTGAACAGGCGCGGGCCGCTGGAACGGGTTCCCCGGTTATCCCAGGAGCTGCCTGCGCAGGCGATACTGCCGTGCACGATGTGCGCCACGTCCGCAATCGGCAACAGGGCGATTTGTGCGCCGTCGAAGGCGCAGCCACCTGCCGAAGCCCCCGGTTTGGGGCGGGCGCAACCCGATTTCTCCTTCTTGTTGTGGGCGCAGGCTGGCTCGTTCAGCAATTCGGCGATGTCCTTGGACTTCATCATGGGGCGTTACCTCGGGTCGATGTATGCAATAGGTAAAGCAAGGGGCATGCCAATATGGTAACTAACTGATTTTATGTGGTTTGATTTGCCAGGGTGATTGTAGGGAATGCTACAAAGGCTTAATGGGTGGAGAGATTTGTGACAGTATATGTAGCACGAGTACTTTATGGTAGAGTATTATACAAATCACACATAGGTGAGAGGCAAGGTAAATACTCATGGATAATATATTAGAGCTTAAAACAATAAATGAGCTTCAGGATTTTGATTTTTATATACCTTCTTATCAGCGCGGTTATAGATGGACGCCTAAAGAGGTGGGTGAGTTATTAAATGACATTTCTGAATTTGTCCCTCGATTAGTGGAAGATACTGATGATAAAACTTGGTATTGTTTACAACCTATTGTTGTTCATAGAATAAACGACCAGCAATTTGAGGTTATAGATGGGCAGCAACGTTTAACTACAATCTATTTGATACTGCATTATATTAATGGAAGATATAGGGAACCACCAAAATCATTTACGTTAAACTATCAAACAAGAAAAGATTCTACTCTTTTTTTGAAAGAATTAGCTAAGGATGCAGATGGAGAATCAAATATTGATTTTCACTATATGTCGGAGGCTTATAATAAAATATGTCAGTGGTTTGATAGGCTGAATTTTAATATTAATGATTTTGAATCAAAGTTTAAATTTAACTCAAAAGTTATTTGGTATGAAAGTCTTGAAAAGGATTCAATAGCAATATTTACAAGAATTAACATCGGAAAAATCCCTTTAACTAACTCCGAGTTAATTAAGGCTCTTTTTCTTAATAGTTCTAATTTTGATAAAAAGAAAAATGATAGAATAAGACTTAAGCAGCTAGAAATATCCTCCGAATGGGATAGTATTGAGCATTCTTTACAGAATGATAGGTTTTGGTATTTTTTGAATGGAAAAAATATCCTAACGAATAGGATAGAGTTCATATTTGATCTAATGAATAATGAAAAAGATAGCACAGATGGCTACTCAACATTCAGGTTCTTTAATAAAAAATTCATCAATAAAAGCCAAGCAATCATAGAAGCAAACTGGTTGGAAATCAAGAGGTATTTTCAACGATTCCAAGAATGGTTTGAAGAAAGAGACCTGTATCATAAAATAGGTTATTTACTTGTCAATGAATCCATAACCATTAGTGAGCTATATGATAAATCAACAAGGTTAACTAAGGCGGAGTTTAGGAAGTTATTAGATGAGACAATTAAGAGTGATTTGAGAAATGTTAGATTGGATAGATTGCAATATGGAGACAGAAGAGTAAAAAAGGTATTGCTTCTTTATAATATTTTAACGATGCTTAATAATGAGAATGATAACTCTCGATTTCCATTTGATAAGTATAAAAATGAAAAATGGGATATTGAACATATTACTTCTATTGCTGAGCCAGATTCATTTCCCATCAAAAAGCGCGAATGGCTGAATGATGCGAAAACTTTTATTGATGATGGTAACTCTGATGGAAAAGACCTGAAAGAAAAAGCAGAATATTGTGATTGTGAAAATGATAAGGAATTTGAAGATCTGTTTAAAAGGATTGTAGAACATTTCAATCAATATGTGGCTGAGGGTGATATAAATGATATTTCAAACTTGACATTGTTAGACTCCGAGACCAATAGGGGGTATAAAAATGCAGTTTTCCCTTTAAAGAGAAAAACCATCATTGATCGAGAGAAGAAAGGGACGTTTGTTCCTATTTGTACAAAAAACGTCTTCCTAAAATATTTTAGTTCTTACCCGCCAAAAATTTCATTCTGGACGCAAGAAGATAGAGAGAACTACTATGAGGATTTGGAAGCAACCCTTTCCGGCTATGTTGAAAAGGATATTTAAATGAGCAATGTAAAGTATAAAGGAAAAATATCTAGTTTTTGGATGCTATTAAAAGCACATAAAATTGAAATTCCAATCATTCAGAGAGACTATGCACAAGGAAGGGAGGATAAGCAAGAGATCAGAGAGAACTTTCTAAATGCTTTGTTACAGAGTATTGAGAATAATATTGCTATTAAGCTAGACTTTATCTACGGTAGTGTAGAAGATAATGCGTCACAACCATTAGATGGTCAGCAGCGATTAACTACTTTGTTTTTATTGCATTGGTATGCGGCAATAAAAGGTAAAACGCTGGATGATGAAAATGCTGGTATTTTAAAGAAATTTACATATGAAACAAGAATTAGTTCGAGAGAGTTTTGTAATACACTTGTTTCTAAGTCCCTTGATCTTTCTGAATCTAAAAGACCAAGTGATCAAATAATTGATTCTGCTTGGTTTTTTCTTTCTTGGAAAAAGGACCCAACAATTGATGCAATGTTGCGTACTATTGATGATATTCATAAATACTTTTTTCATGTTGATAATTTATGGGAGAAGTTAATATCTGATAATGGATTGATTAGTTTTTACCATATCGAACTGAAAGATATTGGTTTGACTGATGATTTATATATTAAAATGAATGCGCGAGGTAAACTTCTTTCTCCTTTTGAAAACTTTAAAGCCAGCTTTCAAAAGCGTGTTAATGATGAAGGTTGGGATAAAAATAAAGAGTTTCAAGATACATTTGCTTTAAAAATTGATTCGGCTTGGACTGATCTATTTTGGCAGTTGGCTTCAAATTATCGTATAGATGATGCTTTTACAAGGTTTATTGCAACGATTTCTATGTGTAGGCAATCAGTTAGAAAGACAGATAATAGGTTGGCGATTATTTCTAAACTGCAAGATAATTATAATGCCGTCAGACCTGAGCATTTTAATGAGGATGATTTTGTTTATCTTTGCAAAAGTCTTGATATATATTGTAGGGTTTACGAAGAAAAATGGGATATTGACATTGGCTTTCCTCTTTTCCAGCACACACCAGGGAAAAGTATATTCTTGGGGGTTACTTACGAAGGGGATTCCGCTCCTTATCCTCAAAAGGTGCTCTTTTATGCCCAGACTGAATACCTATTAAAAGTTGATAAGATAGATAAAAGTAGTTTCTTAGATTGGATGAGAGTGGTTAGAAACATTATATCAAGAGGGGATGTTGTGAAGAATGGTAGTAGGCCAGCTATTATTCGCAGCCCACAAACATTTGATGGTGTAATAAACTTAATACATGAGCTTTCGGCAGGATGTAGTAATATATATGAGTACTTATCTTCTGCACAAATAAAATCTTTATTTGCAAAGGAGCAGATTGAAGAAGAGAGGTTAAAAGCGAGACTGATAACCTCAAGCTTTAATAATAAAGATATAATTTTTAAAACAGAAGATACAAACTTACTTCAAGGTCGAATTAGCTTTGCGTTATATTGCATGAATTTTGAACAAGAAAAGAACTTCGATAGTTTGGCACTTGAAAAAGTTCAGAGTGTAATTACTAAATACTTTAATAGTGAATCAGATATTTCAAGTGATTTGCGAAGAGCGTTGCTTACAATAGCAGATGATAATGGAAACTATAATTACTATGGGTATTGGTTGTCTTTTTGGAACGTTGTAGGTGCAAGCAAACGATGCTTGCTCGATAATAGCTTAAGAGAGTTAGAGTATTATATTTACGGAAATAATAGCGAAGATTATAGAGTTTACATGAAAAAACTAATAATAGAGTTAATGGATAATGACTTAAAGGCTATTGCTCTAAATTTCATACCACCTCCAGAAATGCCGAATTGGAAAATTAGATTGATAAAGGAGAAAAGACTTTTGGATCATGAGTGCAAGTCCAATCATATTGCAATACCGAATGACGAAAAGTGTTGTTATTTATTAAAAAGTATGAGGCCGCGAGATTTAGATGGCTGTATTATGATTGAGTAATCGTTTGCTCACAGGGTTTGGCTCATAAGCCCGTATCAGTACGCTTCCCGTTGGATCAGCCCACAGCCTGCAAACCGCTACAAATAGCGTGAATGCTTACCTTGCTGCAAGGTGTTGATGATTGTCCAGCGACGTTCGGTCAGGCGGGAAAAGAATGCGCCGGGTGACAGGAAATTGAGGGTTTCACCCTGATAGCTGTCTTTCTGCGCGGCTTTTCCGGCAGCACGCAAGGCAGCCTTCCAGTCAGCTTGCAGGGTGATGGTCAGTGTGCGCTTTTCCATGTTTCGACCTCCGCCAGAAAATATTCAATCAACCGATCAACACCAGCAAATTCATAACGGTTGGTTCAACCCCTGACGCCACACCGTCACCTTGAACAAACACCCCTCCCGGTCATCCTCAAAATCAATCTGCGGGTAAACCCCCAGCGCCCGGCGGATGCCGGAACCCAACCCGTGATAAGGCAGCACGCCCTTGGCTGCGTAGGACAGCAAAATAGGATTACGGCTGTTGGCATTACCGCTGCGGATTTTGGCGACCGTCAGGTTATTGGGCAAATGGCCGGGGCTGATGATTTCGATACGGTTGTCGTAGATGAATACCCGGATGGGCGCGTCGATCAGGTAATCACGATGCACCAGCGCATTGACCAGCAATTCCTCGAATACGACGGGTGGGACTTCCGGCGTACCCGGCGCATTGACGCCGCGCCCGGCCTGAACCTTGTGCAGGTTGCGCATGATGAAGGCTAGCGTGTCGTCGTAAATCTTGCGTAATGCGCCGTCAAAGTCTTCCGTGTCCAGGTAAGTGCCAGCGTGGATTTCATTGCCGGGGTAGCGGATGGCCTTGACCACAAACTGGGGTTTGATCCATTGCGGGCGTTCGGCGAACAACAGCACGCCCGCCAGATTCAGTTGCCCCTCGTCGGTCGCGAGACTCATGTTTTGCAGTAGGCGCAGCAGGTCTTGCGGTGAATCCGGGTAGTCGATGCCGTACACATCTTGCAGGAAATCGCGGAAACGCAGCTTGTCTAGCCTGTCGATGCCTGCCTTGGTGGGGAGTTCGTCGGCGTGGAACTGGCCGGTGACCTGAAACAGGCGGCGCAATTCTTCCTTGGAGTTGATACGGCGTTTGTCCGCGCCATTTTTGAGCCAGATGACGCCGTTTTTGTCGAAATAGGGTTTGTCCAGACCTTGTGGAACCGTCAGGCGGACGACCAGATTGCCGTTATCGAGGCGGATGTTCTCGGTCTGTACGTGCAGGGGGCTACGTACCAGTTGGCTGGCGGTGTTGCTGATCAACTGGTTGATGCGTCCGACATCCTGCGAGGAGAGGCCGGGGATGGAACCGTCATCCGCCACGCCAATGTAAATGACGCCGCCGCTGGAATTGGCGAAAGCAGCCATTTCAGCGGCGAGCGATTCGGCATTGCGGACATCAGCCTTGAACTGGCGGGTGCTGTCTTCCTGCAAAGTGATCTCAGCTAACAATTCGTTTGCATTCATGGCTCTATTTCGGCTTCCTTGATGTTGGCTTGCCCATGGGGGCAGTATAGCAATGTCAGCTTGCAATGTGGTGGTTAGCATGTTCATTGTGATCAATGATCGCCTGCCGTGCAGGCGATAACCGGGAACGCACTTCGTGCTACCATCGTAACGCAGCGCAACAGATTGCCGCTTTCATTCACTGCCAGAAGGATACCGCCGCCATGTCGCCCGCCCGCCTGATAACCCTGACCACGCTGGCCATGCTCGCCTTCGCCGGGAATTCATTGCTGTGCCGGGTGGCGTTGAAAGACACTGGCATCGACGCTGCCAGTTTCACCAGCATCCGCCTGGTTTCGGGGGCACTGGTGTTGTGGCTGATTGTGCAACTGCATCGCCGGGAAGCGGTCGGGCAGGGCAGCTGGCGTTCGGCGCTGGCGCTGTTTGCGTATGCGGCGGGGTTTTCCTTCGCCTATCGGGAATTGTCGGCAGCGACCGGGGCGCTGATCCTGTTCGGTTCGGTGCAGGCCACCATGATCGGGCATGGCCTGTGGAAAGGGGAACGGCTGCACGGGCTGCAATTGCCGGGTTTGCTGCTGGCGTTTGGTGGCTTGCTGGGGCTGTTCCTGCCGGGGCTGACAGCTCCGCCGCTGCTGGGTTCGCTGCTGATGCTGGGGGCTGGAATTGCCTGGGGCGTGTATTCGTTGCGCGGGCGTGGCGCGGGCGACCCAACGCGGGTGACAGCAGGCAATTTCCTGCGCGCCGCGCCAATTGCGCTGGGTCTGAGCCTGCTGCTGTTTTCACAGGCAGAGTGGGATTGGCGTGGTGTTGGCTACGCAGTGGCGTCGGGCGCACTGGCCTCCGGGCTGGGTTACGCCATCTGGTATTCAGCCTTGCCCGCGATGCAGGCGACCCACGCGGCGACCGTGCAGTTGAGTGTGCCGGTGATTGCAGCGCTGGGCGGTATCGTGTTTCTGGGGGAACATCTGAGTATCCGGCTGGTGCTGGCGTCGGCGGCGATTCTCGGCGGCATTGCGTTGGTGATCCGCACCAAACCCCAGGCATGAGTGTCGCGAATCCGACAAATCGTCCTGAACCCACCAATCAAACGACTGTGTTAAAAATCACAGGTGCTTGATGAAAAAGGGAATTCCTGAATGGCACGTTTCCTGCTGTAACCCAGACATTTGTTTGTCTGATAAAAGGAGATTCCCCCCATGCTGCTGGATACCTACAAAGCCCAGGAACTGATGTGGCTGGTCACGATCAATGCCAAAACCAAAAGCGGGCAATATGCTTTCCGGGGCGATCTGGTCGTCAAGCTGGGCGAGTTCAACGAAGTCGCCAACAAGCGCAACCCGCCGGAAGCCGTGATCAAGGAAGCCGTTATCCTCGCCGATGACACCAGCTTGCTGATGGTGGCTGGCAACTTCAGCGACGTGCTGGAACTGCCGCAATTCATCGAGCGTTTCACCGCCGACCTCGCGCCTGAATGCAAGCCGCTGTTTTTCATCGACAACCTCAAGGAAAGCGCCGTGCTGGATGTTGACGGGCGGCAATACACCTTGATCCCGCTGCCAACTGGCATGGTGTGGAACGAGGTGCTGGATTTGTGCTTCCTCGACAAACATGACCTCAAGGGACAATCCACTGAGGACAAGGTAGTCACCGTCTACAACGCGCTGAAAAGCTACCAGCCCAAATTCAGGGCTTCCACCCTGGATGAAGTCATTGCCACCCGCACCGACAAGAAGCGCGAAGTCTGGGGTGCAGTATGAGCAACAAAACCCTGGAAAAAATCCAGCAACAGGTCGATGAAAACCCGGTCATCATTTACATGAAAGGCACGCCCGATGCGCCCGAATGCGGTTTTTCCGGCAAGGCCATCGGCTACCTGAAAAAGGCCGGGGCGGAATTCGCTTATGTAAACGTGTTGAAAGCACCGTTCATTTACGAATACCTGCCGCGCTTTTCACAGTTCCCGACCTTCCCGCAAGTCTATATCGGTGGTGAACTGGTCGGCGGCAGCGACATCGTGGAAGAGCTGTACAACAGCGGCGAGTTGCAAACCATGCTGGCGGCATTGGTAGAGCAAGGTAAATTGTCAGCACTGAAAGTTCCGGCTACAACGGGGGAAGAAACCAAACCGGCCAACGATTTGGTACAACTCACCTTACCCGGATAATGCATGAATACACAGCAGGTACGCGCCTACCACGAACGCACCAAACACCGTCTGGACGCCTATGCCAAAGGCCCGCAGTATCTGGACTGGGAGCAGCAACCAAACCCGTTCCGACGGTTTGCGGGGGCGCAGGTGGTGGAGCTGGCGCTGGAAGAAAATCCTCCCCCAGCCCCTCCTTTTTCAAAGGAGGGGAGTCAGAATGCAACTTCGATTGATTTTTCGGAGCCGAATCCGGCTTCCCCCTTTGCAAAAGAGGGACTGAGGGGGATTTCTCTTCTCCTCGAACTCTCCCTCGGCCTGTCCGCCTGGAAACAATACGGCCCCGACCGTTGGGCACTACGCTGCAACCCCTCCAGCGGCAACCTGCACCCCACCGAAGGCTACCTTGTCGCCACCGGCATTGATGGCTTGGGCGATGGCGTCTACCACTACGCCCCGCACGAACACGCGCTGGAATTACGCGGCACACTGACACCCACTGACGCGCCGCCGCAACTCTTGTTTGGCTTAAGCAGCATTGCCTGGCGGGAAGCGTGGAAATACGGCGAACGTGCCTTCCGCTACGTGCAACTCGATGTGGGGCACGCACTCGGCGCAATCCGTTACGCCGCAGCTGCCCTCGGCCTGCAAGTAGAACTGCTGCCAGTCACCGACGCCGAAATTTCGGCATTACTGGGGCTGGACAGGGCAGGGGACTTCACCAACGCCGAAGCCGAACACCCGGACATGCTGCTACGCATCCACTCCGGTGCAGCGCCGCAACCCGCCTACTTGCCCACCATCAACGACTGGTACGGCAAGGCCAACGCCCTCGGCGGCTACCCCCACGATGAGTGGCCAATCATCGAAACTGTCACCGCTGCCACCACCCGCACCCGTAGGGGCGAATGGCATTCGCCCTCTTCCTCTTCGGAAAATTCGGCAAACCCCGCCCCGCAACCCGACCTCATCCCCCTGATCCGCCAACGCCGCAGCGCCCAGGCATTCAGCAGCAAAGCCAGCACCATAACACCCGCCACTTTCTACCAAATGCTGACGGCCCTACTGCCGGTTAACGGCCAATCACCGTGGGATGTATGGCCATTACCCACCCGCCTGCACCCCGTCCTGTTTGTCCACAGGGTGGAAGGTTTGATCCCCGGCCTGTACGCCCTGCCGCGCCATGCCCAAGCCGAAATAGCCTTGCGTGCTGCGATGAACCCCGATTTTGTCTGGCAAAAGCCCGAAGGCTGCCCCGACCATTTGCCACTCTACCGCTTGCTGGAAGGCGATGCACGCAAAGCCGCCCGCACGATTTCCTGCCATCAGGATATTGCTTCCACCAGCGCCTTCAGCCTCGGCATGTTGGCCGAATTCGACGCAGGGCTGGTAGACGGCGCACACGTTTACCGCGAACTGTACTGGGAAGCCGGGCTACTGGGGCAAGTGCTTTACCTTGAAGCGGAAGCTGCCGGAGTACGCGGCACCGGCATCGGTTGTTTCTTCGATGATGTGGTGCATGAAGTCTTCGGGCTGGCAGGCACGCGATTCCAGAGTCTCTACCACTTCACCGTCGGCAGCCCGGTGGTGGATGCCCGGCTGGAAACCCTGCCGCCTTACGCCCATTTACCCAGGGAGTGCGAAGCCCATGACCGAAGTTGAAGAAATGGCAGAGGTGAAAGCCCGCATTGCCGAGGTTTTCGCCCGCCGCGAAAGCCTCAAGCAGGGTATGGGGGCTGGCAGGATTCCGCCCCGTCAGGGTTTCCGTGAACTCGCCGAGGTGGATGTGGAACTTTCCGCGCTCGATTTGCGTTTCAAGCAACTGTGGGATGCGCAGCAGAAACGCCCATAACGCTTACAGGCGTTGCAGCAACTCGGCCTTTTTCGCCGCAAATTCTTCTTCGTTCAGAATGCCTTTCTGTTTCAGGTCGGCCAGCTTTTCGATCATGGCGAAAATGTCGCTTTCCGCCGCACCCTGATGGCTTGCCGGTTGTTCCGGCGAAAAACTGGATGCAGGCGTATTCTGCGCCGGGGCTTGTGCCTGCGGAGTATTGCTATCGATTGAGACGACCGGCAGGTTTTCGACCTGCACCAATCCGTACTGGCTGGTAAATGTCAGGGATGAACCTCCGCCCTGTTGCTGGGAAACGCCGCCGATCTGGTGATCCAGCGTGTCGTATACGGTAACATGACCGTTGATTTCCACCGCCAGCCGCTGCGTCGCCGGAAACCAGGCGTAGCGGATGTTGTTTTGTGCGCCGTTGGTAGATGCCTGCCCGAGATCACCCGGCCACCAGTTGCCGAAGCCTGCCGGGTTGGCGACAAACAGGCTGTTCTGCCCGTAATTGCCGTATTGTTGCTGGCCGCTGCCCTGATATTGCGACTGGCTGCTGGCCGCAGGCTGGAAAATGGACGGGCTCTGGTTGGCGAGAATGTTGGAAAGTTCGTTACACAGATTGTTCACGGTGTTTTGCAGGCCGTAGTTGAACATGTCGCCTACCATGGTCATGCCGCCCTGCATCCACTGGCCGTTGCCGCCCAGTTCGGGGATGTTGAATTGCGCCATGCTGCCATTGCCGTTCATGACGGCGTAGAGCATGTGGGTAACGGTGTCGCGGGAAAGTCCATAGCGTTGGGCCAGATCGTTGATGATGCTCTGGCCATGATCGGTAAATGCTTGCACGGTGAGATCTCCTGTGGTGGTTTCCTTTCCATGGCGGTGAGGTGTTAATAATTGTGCTTTGCACCATCCCGTCGATAACTGCATTATCGGGGCTGAATGTTGAATTACAATGCTTTGCTGAAAAGGTAACAAATGGACTACACAATCATGCCCGCGACGCTGGCCGATATTCCGCTGCTGTGCGGTTTGCTGGATTTGCTGTTTACGCAGGAAGCCGAGTTCCAGCCAGATCGGGCGGCGCAACAGCGTGGGCTGGAAAGCATTATTGGTCAGCCTGGGCTTGGGCAGATACTGGTTGCCCGGCAGCTTGATGAAGTGGTGGGAATGGTCAATCTGCTGTATACGGTTTCCACCGCATTGGGTGGGCGGGTAGCGCTGCTGGAAGACATGGTGATTGTGCCGCGAGTGCGTGGGCAGGGTGTGGGGACGGCATTGCTGGAAGCGGCGCTTGCCCATGCCAGCCAACAAGCTTGTTTACGGATTACGCTGCTGACGGATGCAGATAATCATGCGGCGCAGGCGTTTTACCGCAAGCATGGTTTTGTGCATTCATCGATGACACCGATGCGGTGGGAGGCTAGAATGCGCCCAGCTTGAAAACGAGGAGAACAACATGCCACAACTCAAGGCGCTTTTATTCGATGTGGACGGCACGCTGGCTGATACCGAACGCGACGGGCATCGGGTCGCTTTCAACAAGGCTTTTCAGGAAGCCGGGCTGGATTGGGACTGGACAGTGGAACTCTACGCCGATCTGCTGACCGTTACTGGCGGCAAGGAACGCATCCGTTTCTTCCTGGATAAATACCTGCCGGATTTTGCGCCGGAAGAGGGTGTCGCCGATTTCGCTGCGCGTATGCACAAGCGCAAAACCCATTTCTATCTGCAAATGCTGCAAGATGGGGAAATTCCGCTGCGGAATGGGGCGGAGCGCCTGATCCGTTCTGCCCGTGATGCCGGTTTGCGCTTGGGAATTGCTACCACAACCACACCGGAAAACGTGACCTACCTGCTGAAAGCCACACTGGGAGAGGAATCCATTGGCTGGTTCGAGTGCATCGCCGCTGGTGACATTGTGCCAGCCAAGAAACCAGCAGCGGATATTTACCTCTATGCGCTGGAAATGATGAACCTGCAAGCTGACGAATGCCTGGCGTTCGAGGATTCCGCAAACGGTATCCTGTCATCAGTTGCGGCTAATCTGAAAACCATCGTCACAGTCAATGACTATACCCGTGATCATGATTTCAGCAAGGCGGTACTGGTGCTGGATCAGTTTGGTGAGCCGGATGCGCCTTTCACCGTGCTAAGCGGTGACGCAGGTGGTGAAACCTGCGTCACTGTCAGCCTGTTACAGCGGGTGTTCGGGCAAGCTTAGGCGTAAGGCGATTTCCAGTAAACCACCTTAATAGCCAGCCAGCAGGGCTTGCGGACGGTAGGTGCCCAATCGGCTCCTCCAGCCTGGCAGCCATTTGGCTTCGTGCCGATCTGGTGGTGCGTTGGCAATGCGGCGAACCAGTACATCTTCGGCGGCTCGGGCAAACTCGGACAGCGCTTGCGGCCCTGGTTCTACCGGGTTCATGGCCAGCAGCACTTGCAACAGACCCCACCCTTTACCATTGTATCGTTCGGTCGGGCTGGTACCCTCACCCTTGAAGTTGACGTAATCCAGCAACGGATACAAGCCACGCGGAGATTTTTCCACCGCCTGGTAATTGCGCAATACCCGATCCCGATCCTGTGGCGCAACCTGACTGAGCATCAATGGCAAGGCGCGGGTCAAGCGCTCTGACATGTAGTTTGCCTGGATATTCATGGTCTGTTGCAGGAAGTTGCGTAATTGCTGCATTTCCTGATCATTCTGGGCGCGCTGGAACACTTCCTTGTTTGGCCACGGTGCGCCACGCTGGGTACGGTTTTGCAGCCATTGGGGCAACGGTACGGCATGTGCTTTCGCATAATCGAGCAAGCCGGGGAATGTTTCGGTGTAAGGCCCGCTACGTCCTTGTGGATACCAGATGAAATGTCCGATGCCAAGGGAAGCGAATTCCTCACGGTCATTCCACACAACCAGCAGCGCCGGGTTGCCGCTGGTTTCATTCCTGTATACCTTGTCGGCAATCCAGTTCAGATCCTTGGCAGGAATAACAGTTGGTTGCGGTTGGGTAACCTGTGTCATGGGAGCACAAGCAGATAAACCCAGCCCGGCCACAATGGCCAGTGAAAGCAGTATTTTTTTCATGGTGAGCCCTGTCAGTTTGGTCGATCAAGCATCGGTACACGAGCCGGAATACCGACGTAAGTTATCCTAATTGAGCTTGCTTTGTTTAAAAAGTTCAATGTCATGATCAATGCCAACACATTGAAATATGGAAAAGACTATAGTTAAACCATGTTCCAAGAGAGGGTTACGTCATGAATGAAAAATTGCACACATTATTGAAGAAACTGGAAACCGAACGGGATGATTTTCGCGTTAGCCTGCACCTGCTTGGCATGGAGGCGAAGGATGAGTGGGAAAAAGCCGAAGAGAAGTGGGAAAATCTGCAAGCCCGCATGCGTGATGCTGGCTTGAAGCTGAATCTGGAAGCCAAGGAAGAAATCCATGACATGGGTGAAGGGGTCGACAGATTGCAACACAGGGTTGGCGAAAAAATTCAGGATCTTCGCCTTGAAGTGAAGGAAGAGCTGCATGAAATGGGTGAGGAACTCGCCGACGTCTATCAGAAAATCCGGCGCTATTTCACCGAGAAGTAAAAACGGCAAGGAATTCACTGGCCATTTCATTCCAAAGGGCGAAGGTGATCCGATTGGTAATCACAAGTTTGGCCAGACATGCGCTGACATGTAGGGCGAGTGCCGTCTGATCAAGTTGCAAGCTCGGCCGTTTTGCCCCAGCCAGCGAGCTGGCTGAGGCTATCAGGTATTATCAGGGCTTTACATACCGTTATTAACGCAGTGTTGTGCTTTTAAATGAGCCTTTGACACCGCCGATAGTCACTATTGAAATGACCGATGTTCTCCCGTTTGCCGATGAGGTGTGGCGTGCTTGTACTCTATCACCGTTATTGATGCTTCCAGTTGCAGTGGTGTAAGCGCCGTCATTAATCCGGTACTCACCATTGCTGATACTGATCTCTGCTGCCGCATTGATGCCACTGATGGTCACAACATTGGACTGAAGCGGGGTCGACTTGGCTACATTGTTCAGTCTGGTGAAGCTAAAGGCATTAGGCTTGGTATCTTTTGCCAGTGTTTTGCTGGTGAAGTTACGGCTTACTGAACCAACTTTAAGGACTGTGGTTGTGGTGGTCACAAAGTTTGCGGAACTGGTGTGCCGAAGTTGGATGGTATCACCATTATTCACTGTCCCTGCCGCGTTGGTATAGTTTCCGCCATTGATGCGGTATTCACCCGTTGTGATGCTGATGGGGGTAGGAGCATTGATGCCACTGATAGTAACCGTATTGGATTCTATGTTACTGGACAATGCCACCTTATTTTTAGCGGTGAAACGGAATGTAGCGGGCTTGGTATCAGCCGTTGCGGTCGTGCTGTTAAAGGTGCCTGATACACCTCCAATGGTTAGCGTGGAGTTTGTCACCGTTTTGGATAGCGAAGAGGACAAATGCCTAACTTGCAAGCTGTCGCCATTGCTCACCGTTCCCGCAGCAGAAGTATACGCCCCACCATTGATGCGGTATTCTCCCCCGCTGACACTGACCGGGCTTGGGCTATTAATGCCGCTGACTGTCACCGTATCGGATTCGATCAGGCTGGCAAGGTTTACCCCGGTTTTATCTGTGAAACTAAATGCATCCGGTGTTGTATCTGCCGGGTTGGCTAATGTCGTGCTGCTAAAGGTATCTGATACGTCGCCGATGGTTAGGGTGGTATTCGTCACGGTTGCGTAATCGGCAGAAGATGTGTGTCGTACTTTAACAGTTGCGCCGTTGCTGACAGTGGCAGACGTGCTGCTGTAGCTTACCCCGCCGTCCGTACTGTATTCCCCTCCCGTAATAGCGATGGGTACATCCACATTGATGCCGCTCACCATAATGGTGTTTGATAGAGCTTCCGTGGATAAGGCGACATCCGTCTGGTCTGTAAACAGGAAGCTATCAGGCGTGCCATCGTCCGAGGAAATGGGGATTGAACCAGACAAGAAATATTGCCCTAAGCTGCCATAATCGGAATAAGGCGTAACCAGGTTGCCAACCCCTTCAACGGACAGGTAATAGCGGCCTGCAGCTAAAGCGGTGCTGATCGTGGCGTCCGTGTCGTTTGTTTTGTCGCTCTCTTCCACCGTACTGCCGTTACTGTCTCGCAAGACTAATTGGATGTCTAGGTTTACCCCACGGGTATTACTGGTTTGCCATGCAGGTGTTGCTTGTAATGTCACTGCACCACCCGCAGTGTCAAAATAGAACGTGTCAATATCGGTACGGGATTGGATTATCCCTTTGTTTGCCGGGATGCCGTTGGCGGGGTCGTTGATGGGCGTTGTTGCCGTGATTGCGCCGCTGGCATCTGTAACAATAGCGGTTGCTCCACTGTAAGTGTTGCTATGGTCATCTGGACGGGTTGTAAGTTTGCTGGCAATAATGCTGATGTCATCTTCGTCATTATTGGCGTCGGTGTATTCGCCTTTGCTCCATTGCGAGACGTGGCGGTTGTAGCCCGTGCCCATGATCGGGCCCCAACTGATATAACCCGTACCATGCCCGCCGTAATAGCCGAGTGTAGTGGTCGCATCGTGCGATAATCCCAAGTTATGCCCTAATTCATGGGAGGCGGCTTCCGTCACGTAATCTGCACGTCCACCGCCCAAGCGGTTGTAGTAAACAAGTGCAGGCGAATAGTAGCTATAGTAGCTTTCCCCCCATACCCCTACGTAAGCAACGCCGCCTGCACCTTGGGCGGGCATGGCTTTACCGTCGGCATCCGTGTCTTTGGTAATGAGCAGACGCCCGGTGTTGGCCGTGAATGTTGCGGGCTCTTCGGTGGTGACATCAATATCGAAAGGGGCAAAGTCTTCGGCAATACGTCGCCAGATTTCCGCGATACTGCCTAGTTCTGTATCACTGAATGAGGATGGATATCCGTCAGTATCGTAAGGAAGTGCATTCAGCGAGGTATTCGAGCTATTCCATGCTGTACCACTGATGGTATGCCCGTTGAAATCCAGGTAAACCACCTTGCTGGATCCTGGCTTGCTGTGTAGTGCAAATGCTTCGGTGGCGGTGACGGTAGGCAGCACAGGCGCAGGCGTCGCACTCAGCGCCGATTGTGGTGCGAAAGTTGGAATGAAGGTATCTGCGTAATAAATGTCACCTGCATTGTCAGTTTTTAGGTGAGGCAAGTCACGTTCGCTAAAGGTAAAACGGCGTAAACGCTTTAATGCACGCTGCTGGGCGTGTGCTGGCAAACTGGATAAGCGTTGGCGGAAGTTGCCGTTCGGCAAATCCGTAATCTGTAATGCTCCCCCGGCTTTGAATATCTTGGGGCGGGGTAATCTGTTATTGGCGGTGGCAGTGGCGGAACTTGCGAACAAGATGGTACTAATCATACTGATGAGCAACGGCTTGCCCATCTTGTTGATGTGGAATTTGGCACTCATACATTAATTTTCCTTGTGTTCAGATTAGTTAAATTTATTGTATACCTGAGCAACTTTTGACACCACTATGTATTGAGTGCCTTCTGAGGTTCCTACTCCAATGCTACTTGTTGTCTGTGGCTTATGTATGACGCTAAGGAGCCTTAAAAACCAATGATGAGTAATTGAGTGATAGTGCTTGCCAGAAGTTCTGAATGCTATGATTACGCCATAGGAAGGCTGGAAGCATTTATAAATAATCGCGTGACTGTCTGTTTTTGTTAGTGTCTAAAGGTTTGTTTAGAAATGCTGGTTACGTCATGAAATTAATGTAAGATGTTGAAAGTATGAAGAAAATTAAGGTATTATTCGTGTGCATGGGCAATATTTGCCGCTCACCTACGGCGCAGGGTGTGTTTGAACGTCTGGTGCAGGAGCAGGGGTTAGCGGAACGTATTCTGATTGACTCTGCCGGTACCCATGCCTATCACGTGGGTAGTCCGCCTGACAGTCGTTCACAGGCAGCCGCGCGGGGAAGGGGCGTCGATTTGTCGGAACAGCGTGCGCGACAAGTTCACCAGGATGATTTCAGGTTGTTTGATTACATCCTGGCGATGGATCGCTCCAACTTGCAGGACTTGTTGATGCAAAGTCAAGCAGCCGAGCGGGAGCGTGTGCATTTGTTCATGAAGTTTGCTGCCCGCTGGGATATGGATGAGGTACCTGACCCGTATTACGGCGGCAACAGCGGTTTCGATCAGGTGCTGGACATGGTGGAGGATGCGGCGGCAGGCTTGTTAGAGCATATCCGCCGCAACCATCTGTAACTGACCGCCTTATTCGGGGTCAGCATGCATCCATGAAGGGCGCTTTTTCGCTGTAGCAGGCTTTTCTTCGGTATGAGATGCTGCTTCAGGAGTCGGCGGCGGGGCTGCTGCTTCCTGCGTGGGTGAGTCTGCCTTCGGCTTTTCAACCGCCACCGGTTCGGCTTTTGCTTCAGTAACTACCGGTTTGGCGACTGGTTCGGCTTTTGCTTCAGTAACCACCTGTTTCGCAACAGGTTCCGGTTTTGGCGTTTCCGCTTTTACTTTCTCTGGCTCTGCCGACCTGGCTGGAGTCTCCGTAGCTGGCACCACTTCGAATTTATTGGCATGCCGCTTTTCACGGGCAGGTTGCGCAGGTTTTTCCAGGGTCAGGTCTATCACGACTGGTTCGAGCGTTTCGGCAAGCGCGTGATCGCTTTGCTCGGCTGCCGGACGCGGGGGGCGTTGACCACCACGAGTGCGGCGGGTGCGCCCACGGCGTTCGCGAGGTTGGCGTTGCTGTTGTCCCGCCGTTTCTGGTGTAGTTCCGGTTTCCTCGATTTCATCAGATTCTGGCTGGAAGCCTGTTGTTTCGAGTGACTGCTCAGGCAGGGATTCGGCAGGAGCGGGGTGGGAGTCCACATGCCGTGTTCCTGGTTTTGGTACATCTGCCAGTGTATCCGTAGTGGAGCCAGTGTTCTGGTTGTTACGGTTTGGGCGGTTCTGACGGTTGTCATTACGATTGCGGCGGCTTTGCTGCTCACCTGCTTCCTGCGCTGGCCTGTTGCTGTTGTCGCGCGGGGCTGTCAGGGTGATTTCAACAGGGGATTGTTCATCCTGATTACTATTTTCCTGTGCAGGTTGCCGCTGCTGTTGATTATTGTCGCGCTCACGATTGCGGCCACGGCGGTCGCTGTTGCGGCTGCGACGGCTTTGTTGGTTGCCTTGTGCGTCCTGCTCGTTGTTTTCGTCAGGATTGGCAGCCCTGTTTTCGCGGACTGGGGCTGGCTGCTGCTCTGCACGGCTGTCTTGCGGCTTACGTTCCTTGCGGTTATTCCGGTTCCGGTCACGATCGCGATCATTGCGCTCACGTTCCTGGCGGTTGCCGGACTGCTCCCTGCGTTTCTGCGGGGTATCCTTACGCTCTTCTTCGGCTTTGACCTCTGTTTCAGCTTTGGCGGCGGCGGCGTCCACGCTGGCGCTACTGCCGAACAGGCTGTTAAAGATGCGCCGCATCAGGCCCGGCCCCTTGGTCGGCAATGGTGCTGGCTGATGTTCGACGGCAGGTGCTGGAGTGTTGCGCACGGTTTGTGGGGCGGGCTTGCTGGGCATGACGTTGGTCACGGCTGCTTCCACTGCCACTTGCGCTGGCAGATTTTCCTGCTGGGTCGTGTCTTCCAGCGGTGGTGGCTCAGGGATCAGGTGGTAGCTGTGCGTTTCCTCTTCTTCCATGCCGTCGCTACGAATGCGGGTAATGTCGTAGTGCGGCGTTTCCAGATACGGGTTGGGAATGATGGTCAGGTCGATGTTACGGCGTTGCTGGATGTCGACGATGGCCTGGCGCTTTTCGTTGAGCAGGAAGGTGGCAACGGGTACGGGCAGTTGCGCAATGACTTTGCCGGTCATTTCCTTCATGGCTTCCTCTTCCATCAGGCGCAGGATGGAAAGTGCCAGCGAGTCGGTGCTGCGGATGTGGCCGTGGCCGGTGCAGCGTGGGCAAACGATCTGGCTGGATTCGCCGAGGGAAGGGCGCAGGCGCTGACGGGACATTTCCAGCAAGCCGAAGCGGGAAATGCGCCCGACCTGGACGCGCGCCCGGTCAAGCTTCATGGCATCGCGCAGGCGCTTTTCGACTTCACGCTGGTGTTTGCTGGGCAGCATGTCGATGAAATCGATGACGATCAGGCCACCAAGGTCGCGCAGACGTAATTGGCGGGCGACTTCATCGGCAGCTTCCAGGTTGGTGTTGAGGGCGGTTTCTTCGATGTCCTGCCCTTTGGTGGCGCGGGCTGAGTTGATGTCGATGGAAACCAGTGCTTCAGTATGGTCGATGACGATAGCACCACCGGAAGGCAGGCTCACACTACGCTGGTAAGCTGTTTCGATCTGGTTTTCGACCTGGAAGCGGCTGAATAGCGGGGTGCCGTCGGTGTAATGCTTGAGCTTGCGCAGGTTGTGCGGCATCACGGCTTGCATGAAATCACGCGCCTGGTTGTAAACCTTGGCGTCGTCGACGACGATTTCGCCAATATCGCGGCGGAAATAGTCACGCAGGGCGCGGATGATGACATTGCTTTCCTGGTATACCAAGGTGGGGCCTTTGTGTGCGCTGTATGCCTGCTGGATAGCGGCCCACAGGGTCTTGAGGTAATCAAGGTCCCACGCCAGTTCGTCAGCTTCACGGTCGATACCGGCAGTGCGGACGATGACACCCATGCCATCTGGCACATCAAGTTCATTCAGGGTTTGCTTGATTTGCTGGCGGTCTTCACCTTCGATACGGCGGGAAACGCCACCGGCTTTCGGGTTGTTGGGCATCAGCACCAGATAGCGCCCGGCCAGACTGAGGTAAGTGGTTAGTGCCGCACCCTTGTTGCCGCGTTCTTCCTTGTCGACCTGCACCAGCACTTCCATGCCTTCGCGCAGTACGTCCTTGGCGTTGGGGCGACCGGTGTAGCGGGCGTCCGGGTGATAATATTCAGGGGCTACTTCACGAAAAGACAGAAAACCATGTCGCTGTGCGCCATAGTTAACAAAGACAGCTTCCAGGCTGGGCTCAATCCGGGTAATGATACCTTTGTAGATATTGGCCTTTTTTTGCGCACGGAAAGGATGCTCAATGTCGAGGTCGTACAGGCGCTGCCCGTCGACCATGGCGACGCGGATTTCTTCCGGTTGCGTCGCATTGATCAGAATACGTTTCATTTACTACATAAACCATGTTATGCAGTACCTGTTACCTGTTTGTTTGCAGGTGGGAGTATATTGTCTTTTTTACAGCAATATCAAATAGTTAGGCTTATCGCTAGGGGCGGGCTAACTGCTTTCTTCTATCCACCATTTCAAAGAATCGTTCGGTCGTTCACGGTCATGGGAATGCCGCATTAAGAGGCGGGTGCATGTTGTGTTATAAACCGCTGGCGCATTCTTGCAACAGACATCAGCAACAAGTTCTGCTGTTAATGTCATGCCTGTATGCTAAGTTTTCCACATACGGGCGTCATTTTGGGGGTGGTAACGACGTTGTCCTGTCGACATCACCCGACCACAAATTCTTCATGGAAAAAATAATCATGAAAAATTTGTGATTGAATCACTAAGGCGGGGGTCATATCATCGCGTTCAGATTTGATTGGACCCGTTTGATCAGGATGACACCTGATTTTGCCCACAGCGAATATATCAATTCGGTTAATCATATTCAATTTGCATTTTTAAATAAGTGGCATCTTCTGTAACTAAATATGACAGTCCAGTATCACATAGTCTCTGAACACGAGGTCGGGCAGCGGGTTGACAACTTTCTGATCCGTTTTTTCAAACAAGTCCCCAAAAGCGTCATTTACCGGATTTTGCGCAAGGGCGAAGTGCGGGTGGACAAAAAACGGGTCAAACCGGAAAAAAAGCTGGAGTTGGGCGAGGTCATCCGCATTCCACCGGTAAAACTGGAGCAGGAACAGCAGTCTGACAAACCGGCAGTGGCTTCCCAAAGCTTGCTGGACGTGCTGGAAAAAGCGGTGTTGCGTGAAGACGAACAGCTCATTTTCATCAACAAACCTTCGGGTTTGCCGGTGCACGGTGGTAGTGGCCACAAGCTGGGGCTGATTGAGGCTTTTCGGCAATTGCGCCCCAATTTGCCGTTTGTGGAACTTGCCCACCGTATTGACCGCGACACCAGCGGCATTGTGATTCTGGCGAAATCGCGCCTGGCACTGACCGAGTTGCACGAGTTGTTCCGTGACGGCAAGATCGACAAGCGTTATCTGGCCCTGGTGGCAGGGCGCTGGAAGCATGGCCGCCAGCACATTACCCTGGAGTTGGGCAAGGAAGAGGGTACGCGCCAGAAAGTGCAGGTGGTGGAAGAGGGGGAAGGCAAGGAATCCGAAACCATTTTCTCGCCAGTGAAAAACCTGCGTGGCGCATCCCTGATCGAAGCGCAAATCCTCACCGGGCGTATGCACCAGATTCGTGTGCAATTACAGCATCTGGAACACCCGATTCTGGGCGACGACCGTTACGGCGACTTTGCCCTCAATCGTCAGTTCAAGGAAAAAGGACTGAAACGGCTGTTTTTGCATGCTGCGTCGGTCAATTTGGTGCTGCATCTGACCGGGCGGCGTTATGTGGTGGAAGCCCCCTTGCCTGAAGACTTGCGAGCGGTGGTGGCAAATCTGCGATGAAACCTTATTCCATACTAATTTTTGACTGGGATGGCACGCTGATGGATTCGGAGGCGCACATTACCCAGTGTATGCGTAATGCCATCGCTATTATCGGGGTGGAGCCGCGCACCGATGCTGAAATCCGCCATATCATCGGCTTGGGGCTGGAGGAGGCTATCCAGCATCTGTATCCACAAGAGCCTGGCAGTGTGATCCGCACAATTGCCGACGAATACCGGCAGGAGTTTCTGGTGCGCAGCAAGCATGGCAGCGACCTGTTCGTCGGGGCGCGTGAGACCCTGTATCAGTTGGCGGAGCAGGGTTACTATCTGGCGATTGCGACCGGCAAATCGCGCCGTGGGCTGGACAAGGTGCTGGATGAAACCGGTTTGGCGGAACTGTTCCATGTCACCCGTTGTGCTGACGAAACCCGCTCGAAGCCACATCCCCTGATGCTGGAAGAGATTTTGACAGACTACGATGCTGCATCGCATGATGCGTTAATGATTGGCGACAGTGAATACGACCTGCTGATGGCGCGGAATATCGGCATGGATTCACTGGCTGTCAGCTATGGCGTGCATGAACTCGAACGTCTGCTCCAACATCAACCACGTGGCCATGTCGATGATGTTTCCCATATCCCGATATGGCTCGCAGAGCAAGCCCAATAACAAGGTAAACACATGAGTCAGGAAGAAACACAAGCGATCCAGGCATTAAAAGATGTCGCCATGGAGGGGATCAAGGAGCAGCGGCGTGCGCGGCGCTGGGGGATTTTTTTCAAGCTGTTTTTCGTCATTTATATGCTGGTTTTACTGATCGCGTTGATTGGTACGGGCGCGTCCGACGGCAAATTGACCGATGCGGATGAAATTACCGCTGTCGTCGACATCAATGGCGTCATCATGGATGGTGCACTGGCCAGTGCAGATATGGTCATCCCGTCATTGAAAGATGCTTTTGAGCACAAAAAGACCAAGGGCGTGATCCTGCGCTGCAACAGTCCCGGCGGTAGCCCGGTGCAATCCGGCATCATTAATGATGAAATCAGGCGTCTGAAAACCGAGCACAAGGATATTCCTGTGTATGCGGTGATTTCCGACCTGTGTGCTTCCGGTGGTTACTATATCGCGGCAGCAGCAGATGAAATCTACGCGGACAAGGCCAGCATCGTCGGTTCCATCGGGGTGCGCATGGATAATTTCGGCGCAGTGGAACTGATGGAAAAGCTGGGCGTGGAACGGCGTCTCTATACGGCAGGAGCCAACAAGGGAATGCTTGATCCATTCTTGCCTGAAAACGAAACACAGGTGCAGCATGTGCAGAAAATGCTCGATACCACTCATCAGCAGTTTATCAAGGTTGTGAAAGAAGGGCGTGGTGAGCGCCTTAAAGAAAACCCGGACATCTTTTCCGGCCTGTTCTGGACGGGTGAAGATGCAGTCAATCTGGGGCTGATCGACGGTTTGGGCAGTGATGCCTATGTTGCCCGTGAACTGATCAAGGCAGAGGAAATGGTCAATTTCACCTCTGAAAAAGATCTGCTGGAACGCATCAGCGAACGGGTGGAATCATCCGTGCGCTTGATGATGGGCAGTGGCGATGCCACCCCTCGAACGGTATTGCGTTGAACCATGCTGGATGAACTGTTACAACAACTGACGGATGCGCTGAAAGCCAGGGGCTGGATGCTGGCTACGGCGGAATCCTGCACTGGCGGCTGGATCGCCAAGGTCTGTACCGATTTGGCAGGGAGTTCCGGGTGGTTCGAGCGCGGTTTCGTCACTTACAGCAATGAAGCCAAGCAGGACATGCTGGGGGTGAAAACCGCAACGCTGGCGCAACATGGCGCAGTCAGCGAGGCGGTGACTGCGGAAATGGCAGTTGGCGCATTACAGCATTCCCGCGCACAGGTCGCTGTGTCAGTCAGCGGCATTGCCGGGCCGGGGGGCGCAACACTCACAAAACCGGTTGGTACGGTTTGTTTCGGCTGGGCGGTTAAAGATGGGGCAGTCCGTACTGAAACCTGCCATTTCGAGGGTGATCGTGAGGCCGTGCGCCAACAGTCGGTTGAACATGCCCTGCGGGGTGTGTTGCATCTGTTATAGGGCTTGCGCATCCGCTTGGGCAAGGCTAGGCTTCATCCTCAACGATCCATTACTTGCAGGAAGTCCCAGCCATGAGCAGCGCCCGCGACCTTTTCCTGTTCGACAGCGAACAACTCCATGCCCTTGCCGATGCCGAAACCGTCCGCCGGGGGCTGGCCTGGTTCAAGGAAAACCGGGTCACAGGAGTGGATCACGATGAAGCGCATTTGTGGGCGGCAGTGGAGGATGAGAATGGCGATGTGCCCAACAGCGAAGTGTGGTTCGACGCTGATGGCGAAATGCACATCCGTTGTGATTGTGGGGGGAATCAACATCAGGTTTGCGCCCACGTCGTCGCCGCATTGTATGCCCATGCCAACCATACCAGCGAGCAGGCGTTGCTGGGGGCGACCGAAACCGCCATCGAATGGCGCGTCAAGCGCGGACGCACCGAAGTCGAGGTGGAGCCGCTCGGTGATACACTCTGGTTCGGCGCGTGGAAAGCCGGTTCAATCACCACCGACAAGCTTTTTTCCCATACCTACCGGGTCAATATCCGCTCACTGGAACAACGTAGCAATTACTGCACCTGCCCCGATTTCGCCACTAACCAGTTGGGTACCTGCAAACACATCGAAGGTGTGCTGCACAAGCTCAGCAAGCGCCGTGATTACGCCAAACTGAAAAAGCAGCCTGCGCCGATCCCCTACGTCTACCTCAACTGGGATGCGCCGCAGCCGCCGCAAATCACCCTGCACAGCACTGCCGGTATGGACGCAGGTTTGCGCAAGTTGTGTGACCAGTATTTCGACGCCACTGGAAACTTTGCCCAGCCGTTGCCGGACAGTTTTTTCCGCTTTGCCGGGGAAGTGCAGGATCGCGCCGATATTGATGTGGGCGAAGATGCGCAAGGCTACGCCCGTCGCCTGGCCGAACGTGCCAGCCAGCAGATGCGGGCGCAGGATATCCACGCCCAGATCACTGCTTCCGGCGGGCATCTGCCGGGCATCAAGGCGAAACTGTACCCGTACCAGGTCGAAGGGGTGGCGTTCCTTGCCGCCAACGGACGTGCCCTGCTGGCGGACGACATGGGGCTGGGCAAGACCTTGCAGGCCATTTCCGCCGCCAGTTGGCTGTACCGCACCGCGCAGGCGAAAAAGGTGCTGATCGTTTGCCCGGCTTCCCTCAAGCAGCAATGGGCGCGGGAAATCGAAAAATTTAGCGGGCATCAGGCGCACATCATCCAGGGTTCGCCGGAAGCGCGTGGGGTGCAGTACCGGCGCGGTGACGGTTTCTACATCCTCAACTACGAACTGGTGCTACGCGACCTGTCGGTGATCAACAGCATCCTCAGCCCCGATTTGCTGATCCTTGACGAAGCGCAGCGCATCAAGAACTGGCAGACCAAGATAGCCACGGCGGTCAAGCGGGTGGAATCGCGTTACGCCTTCGTGCTGTCCGGCACGCCGCTGGAAAACCGGCTGGAAGATCTCTACAGCCTGATGCAAGTGGTCGATCCGCATGTGTTGGGGCCATTGTGGCGCTATTTCGCCGATTTTCACATCACCGACGAGCGCGGCAAGGTGCTGGGTTACCGCAACCTTTCTGCCTTGCGCCAGCGGCTGGCTCCGGTAATGTTGCGGCGCGACCGGCGGCTGGTCAGTGACCAGTTGCCCCGGCGTATCGAACAGCGGCTGGATGTCGCCATGACCCAGGCGCAACTGGAACTGCACGATGCTGCCATGCAGGCCGCCGGTTCCCTGGCGCGGCTGATGAAACGCCGCCCGCTGACCCCCAGTGAGCAGAACCGTTTCATGTCATCGCTGCAACAGGCGCGCATGGCCTGCAACGCCGCCGGGCTGGTGGATAAGGAAACCGAAGGCTCGCCCAAGCTGGATGAGCTGGAAAACATCATCAGCGAACTGTGTGTGCAGTCCGGCCTCAAAGCGGTGGTATTTTCGCAGTGGGAACTGATGACGCAGATGGTGGAAGAGCGCCTGCGCAGGATGGGGGTGGGTTGCGTGCGTTTGCATGGCGGTGTGCCGACCGCCAAACGCGGTGACCTGATGGACCGGTTCCGCGACGATGACGCCATTCAGGTATTCATTTCCACCGATGCGGGCGGCACCGGGTTGAACCTGCAAAATGCCGCCGTGCTGGTCAACCTCGACATGCCGTGGAACCCGGCAGTGCTCGACCAGCGCATTGCCCGCATTCACCGCCTGGGGCAGAAGGAGGTGGTGCAGATCGTGCTGATGGTCGCCAGTGATTCCTACGAGGAACGGGTGATGGCGCTGGTCAAGGGCAAGCGCCACCTGTTCGACAACGTGATTGACCCGGACGCCAGCGAGGATGTGGTAGGCGTCAGCCGCAAGCTGCTCGACGTGCTGTCGGAAGAGTTGGCAGGCGCGGAGCCGGAGACGGTAGCGCCAGCAAAACCCGAAGCTGAAACTGAGGTTATGGCAGAAGCTGTAGCGGAACTGCCCGAAGAACCCACCGCCAGCGCCGAAGTGACAGCAGCAGAGCCAGCCAAACCGTATAAGGCACCATCTGACGATGGCGTGGAAGACAGCTTGCGCACCTGCATCCTCAATATCCAGCAGCATTTCGGCAAGCGGGTGGAGCGGATACTCGGTAGTGGCGGTGGCCTGCTGGTGGTGCTGGATCAGGTTTCAGATGCCGATGACCAACAGGCTGCGCAACTGGGCGGCGAAATCCCGGTCGCCCTGCTGGATCCACGCACTTTGCGCAGCCTGCAACGCTTGGGTGCCGCATCCCCGGTGAAGGATGCCACGCCTTATTACGATGCAGAAGAAGCCGGGGAAGCGGAGCCGCCGGTTTCACGCCTGCTGGCACTGGCGCAGCAAAAGCTTCAGGCCGCTGAGGTCTTGCTGGAACAGGGCATGACCGGCGTACCGGCGGAGTTGCTGGTGTCAGCTTTACTGAATGCGGCGGCGGCACGCGGCGGGCTGGAGCAAGCGCCTGCTGCGGCTGAAGCCGGGGTATGGGTGTATGCCCAGGCGCTGCCGAATGGCTGGCTGGATCAGGAGCAGGCCGGGACAGTCATCCGCGCCCTCGCGCTGACGCAATCGCCGCTATTGCCGGAAGCCTTGCTGGAGCAGTTGCTGGACGATGTGCACGGGTTTATGGGGATGGTGGCGGCGTGAGGCTATGGCCGGTGGGGTTTCTTTTTCCAGTATGTTAGTCTTGATCCAACAGTAACTATTCAGGAGGTCTCGATATGGCGAACGTCGCTTACGATCAGGATCTTTACACTTGGGCGCAACAACAGGCCGCGCTACTGCGCGAACGCAAGTTTGATCAAGTGGACTGGGAACACATCATCGAGGAAGTCGAAGACATGAGCAAATCCGAAAAACGGGCGTTGGAATCGTTTCTGGAAACCTTGCTCATGCACTTGCTGAAATGGCAATACGAACCAAGCCATCAGTCACGTAGTTGGAAGTTCACTATCATTGAGCAACGTAAACGTATCGGGCGGCATCTCAAAGAAAACCCCGGTTTGAAAAACAGGTTACCGGAAGTCATTGAGTCTGCCTACGAATACGCGGTGTCAGGTGCTGTGCGTGAAACCGGGCTTGCACCGGAGGTGTTTCCCGAAATCTGCCCGTGGACGTTTGAGCAATTTGTGGATAACGACTTTTGGCCTGAAATTGCGTAACTGTTCAGACCCCGATGCCGTTTTGAAGAAACCCCATCCTGACCTTCCCCCGCAAGGAGGGTGGGTTGAGGCACGAATCCCACCACCCCGCTTGTACCCGTTATTTTTGGGGTATACTCAAGCCATGACAGGCACGGAATAACAGGCGATGAAAAAACTTCCCATCGGTATCAGCACCTTATCCAGCATCATTGACGATGGTTATGTTTATGTCGATAAAACCGCCTACGTCCAGCAATTGGTGGAGTCCGGCAAGTATTACTTTCTGTCGCGCCCGCGCCGCTTCGGCAAATCACTGCTGGTCGATACCTTGCATCAACTGTTTGCTGGCAATGAGCCGTTATTCCGTGGGCTGCACATCCACCCGCACTGGGACTGGTCAGTGCAATACCCTGTCATTGCCATCAATTTTGCCGATGGTTTCCTGAAAAGCCGGGCGGAACTGGAGCGGCGCATCCGCTTCATTCTACGCTTGAACCAACAGCGGTTGGGAGTCACGTGTACCGATCAGGATGATCCGGCAAGTTGTTTTACAGACCTGATCCACGCGGCTAAAGCCAAGCACGGTCAGAATGTCGTCATCCTGATCGACGAATACGACAAGCCCATGCTCGACAGCATTACCGATCAAGCCGTGATGGATGAGATGCGTGACGGGCTGAAAAACCTGTATTCCGTCATCAAAGGGCAGGATGAGGCTATCCGCTTTGTCTTGCTGACGGGCGTAAGCAAATTCTCCAAAGTCTCCATTTTCAGCGGCATAAACAATCTGGAAGACATCACGCTGGATGCACGTTACTCAGCACTGTGTGGTTACACCCAGACAGAGTTGGAACAGTATTTCAACGAACACCTGCAAGATGTAAACAAGCATGAGGTGAGGGACTGGTATAATGGCTACAACTGGCTGGGGGAGAGTGTCTACAATCCGTTCGACATCCTGTTGTTCATTGCTAAAGACAAACAATTCCGCAATTACTGGTTTGAAACCGGCACGCCAGGTTTTTTGGTGGAGCTGCTGAAAACCCGCTATTATCACCTGCCTGATTTTGAGGCAATTGAGGCCAGCGAAGCCCAGTTGGGTGATTTCGACATGAACCATATCAGTCTGGAAACCTTGCTGTTCCAGACTGGCTACCTGACCATCAAACGTACTGACACGCTGTTTGATGAGCCGATTTTCCTGCTCAGTTACCCCAACCGCGAAGTGCGTTCCAGTTTCAACCAGATGGTGATGGACCGTTACCTCACCGAGCAACTGCCGGAACGTTTGCCGTTCCTGCGGGCATTGCTGAAAAACGATTTTGCCACCCTGCAACAGCGTTTCACCTTGTTGTTTGACAATATTGCCCACCAGAATTACACCCAAAACAACATTGCCCACTACGAAGGTTACTATGCGGCGGTGATGTACTCTTTCATTTGCGCCATGGGGCTGGATACGGTGGTGGAAGATAGCCACAACAAGGGGCGCATTGATCTGGCCTTGCGCTTCAAACTGCCTGATGGGCAGCGGCAGGTCTACATTTTCGAGTTCAAGGTGCTGGATGGCGACCAGCCCGATGGTAGCGCCATGAAGCAGATCAAGGACAAGGATTACGCCGCCAAGTACAACGACGGGCAAAACCGCATCTTTCTGATTGGTATCGAGTTCAGCAAAATCACCCGCAACATCATTGGATTTGATTGGGAACAAGCGTAATACCTGAAAATCCCCGCTTTCATCTTCCAACATTGGCTTGCAACAGGTCATTGTGGAATAATCGCGACTTTCACACCACCTGAACACAGACTACCAAAGGAGTGTCCGCATGGACGAGAACAAGAAAAAAGCCCTCGCCGCCGCGCTAGGCCAGATTGAGCGCCAGTTCGGCAAGGGTGCAGTAATGCGCATGGGTGACTCCACCGCCGCCAAGGATATTGAAGTCATTTCCACCGGCTCACTGGGGCTGGATATTGCCTTGGGTATTGGTGGCTTGCCGAGAGGCCGTGTGATCGAAATTTACGGCCCGGAATCTTCCGGCAAAACCACCCTGACCCTGCAAGTGATTGCCGAATGCCAAAAGCTGGGCGGGACGGCAGCTTTCGTCGATGCGGAACATGCGCTTGACCCGATTTATGCGCAAAAACTAGGCGTCAATGTGGATGACCTGTTGGTTTCCCAGCCTGACAATGGTGAACAGGCGCTGGAAATTACCGATATGCTGGTGCGTTCCAGTGCGGTCGACATCGTGGTGGTCGACTCGGTGGCGGCATTGACACCAAAGGCTGAAATTGAAGGCGACATGGGCGATTCCCACGTTGGTTTGCAGGCGCGTCTGATGTCTCAGGCACTGCGCAAACTGACCGGTAACATCAAGCGCTCCAACACCATGGTGATTTTCATCAACCAGATCCGTATGAAAATCGGGGTGATGTTCGGCAATCCGGAAACAACTACTGGCGGTAATGCGCTGAAGTTTTATTCCTCGGTACGTCTGGACATCCGCCGCATCGGTGCGATCAAGAAAGGTGATGAAATCACCGGTTCTGAAACCCGCGTCAAAGTGGTCAAGAACAAGGTGGCACCACCGTTCAAGCAGGCCGAGTTTGAAATCCTTTACGGCGAAGGCATTTCCCGCGAAGGCGAACTGGTTGACCTCGGCGTCAAACAGGGTCTGGTCGGCAAGGCGGGTGCTTGGTACAGCTACAAGGGTGAAAAGATTGGGCAGGGCAAGGATAATGCCCGCACCTACCTGAAAGAGCATCCGGAAATTGCCGCAGAAATTGAGCAGGCAGTGCGTGAAGCATTGTTGTCTACGCCCGGTTTTGGCGCAGTGTCTGATGAATCAGATGCTGATGTAGGTGGTGAAGACATTTGATGGATGAAATGCGGGACTGTGAAAACATCGCTGTGCGCCTGTTGGCCCAGCGTGAACATTCCCGCAAGGAACTTGCGCAGAAATTGCGTCAGCGTTGTGACTGTGATACCGGTAGCTTGAACCAGCTTCTGGACAAATTGCAGGAGCGGGGGTATCTGGATGATACCCGGTTTGCGGGCGCTTTTGTCCGCTCATCCGTCACGCGGGGGCGGGGGCCACAGCGGATTGCCCATGAATTACGCGAGCGCGGCGTGGATGATGTCACGGCTGCGCAGGCATTGGCGGAAGCCGATACCGACTGGTGGGCGTTGGCCAGTGAGCAGCGCGAGAAAAAATTTGGCGGGGCTATCCCTGCCGACTACAAGGAACGCGCCCGGCAGTCCCGATTTCTGGCCGGGCGCGGCTTTTATATGGATACGATTAAAGCCGTTTTTCAACGTCGCGCGGAAAGTTAAGCCGGTGTGGGTAGAGTCATGACAACTGCTGAATTAAGACAACAATTTCTCGATTTCTTCGCTAGCAAAGGCCATGAAATCGTTGCTTCCAGTTCGCTGGTGCCGGGTGACGACCCGACCCTGCTGTTTACCAATGCGGGGATGGTGCAGTTCAAGGATGTGTTCCTGGGAATGGATCAGCGCTCCTATAGCCGCGCAACCAGTTCCCAGCGCTGCGTGCGTGCGGGTGGCAAGCACAATGACCTGGAAAACGTCGGGTATACCGCGCGTCACCATACCTTTTTTGAAATGCTCGGCAACTTCAGTTTTGGCGATTATTTCAAGGAAGACGCCATCCGTTATGCGTGGGAGTTCCTCACCGGTACGCTGAAACTGCCCAAGGGCAAGCTGTGGGTGACGGTCTACGCAGACGACGACGAAGCCTACAATATCTGGACGCAGGAAATCGGCATTCCACTCGACCGCATTACCCGCATTGGAGACAACAAAGGGGCGCGCTTCGCCTCCGACAACTTCTGGCAGATGGGTGATACTGGCCCGTGCGGCCCATGTACCGAAATTTTCTACGATCACGGTGAGCACATCTGGGGTGGTCCGCCGGGTACACCGGAAGAAGATGGCGACCGTTACATCGAAATCTGGAACCTGGTGTTCATGCAGTACGAGCGCACCAAGGATGGCGATATGATTCCGCTGCCCAAGCCTTCCGTCGATACTGGCATGGGCATGGAGCGTCTAGCGGCGGTGATGCAGGGCGTCCACAGCAATTACGAAATTGATCTGTTCCAGACATTGCTGAAAACGGCTGCGAAACTGGTACCCAATGCCGACCCCGACAGCCCGTCGCTCAAGGTTATTGCCGATCATATCCGCTCTTGTTCTTTCCTGATTGTTGATGGCGTGCTGCCGTCGAATGAAGGCCGGGGTTATGTGTTGCGCCGCATTATCCGCCGCGCTATCCGCCACGGTTACAAGCTGGGTATGGAAGCGCCATTCTTCTACAAGCTGGTGCAGCCGCTGGTGGATGAAATGGGTACGGCGTACCCCGAGTTGGCCAAGGCACAGCCGCAGGTGGAGCAGGCGCTGGAAAAGGAAGAGCGCCGCTTCGCCGAAACGCTGGAACAGGGCATGAAGATTCTGGAAGACGCCATCGCCAATATGTCTGGCGACACCATTGATGGTGATACTGTCTTCAAGCTGTACGACACTTACGGATTCCCGGTTGACCTGACCGGAGACATTGCCCGCGAACGCCAGCTCAAGCTCGACGAAGCCGGTTTTGAAGTTGCCATGAATGCGCAACGTGAACGTGCGCGTGCGGCTGGCAAATTCGGTGCTGATTACGCTGAAAAGCTGGATGTCAGTAGTGCCACCGAATTCCACGGTTACGACATGCTGGTGGAAACCTCAATGGTTGCTTCCCTGTTCCACAAGGGGGAAGCTGTTAGCAGCCTGCTGGAAGGCGATGAAGGTCAGGTGGTGCTGGATCATACCCCATTCTACGCCGAATCCGGCGGTCAGGTAGGAGATACCGGCGTGTTGTCCACCGACAAGGCGGTATTCCGCGTGACCGACACCCGCAAGCAGGGGCCGACATTTGTGCATTTCGGCAAACTGGAGTCCGGCGAATTGTCGATGGGCACCGAGGTCAGGGCGGAAGTCGATGCCGAGCGTCGTCAGGCCGTCATCCTTAACCATTCCGCCACCCACCTGATGCATGCGGCATTACGCCAGGTGCTGGGCGAACACGTCGAGCAGAAAGGCTCACTGGTAACACCAGAGCGTTTGCGTTTCGACTTCTCCCAGCCTGATCCTGTGACAGCCGCCCAGATTGCAGAGGTGGAAGCCATCGTTAACCGTGAAATCCGCCAGAATGCAGCCACTTCCGCCCAGATCATGGGTATGGAAGACGCCAAAAAAGCAGGCGCAATGGCGCTGTTTGGCGAGAAATACGGCGACGAAGTGCGGGTGATGAAAATCGGTTTCTCCACCGAACTGTGTGGTGGCTGCCACGTTGACCGTAGCGGCGACATCGGCCTGTTCAAGATTGTCAGCGAAGGTGGTGTCGCTGCCGGTATTCGCCGTATCGAAGCTGTCACGGGCGCAAATGCGCTTGCCTGGCTGAACGATGTCACCAACCGTCTGGATAGCGTGGCGCGCCTGCTCAAATCCAATCCGGTGGAAGTCACCGACAAGCTGGATGCGATGCTGCAAAAGAACCGCGCGCTGGAAAAGGAACTGGAGCAGCTCAAGGGCAAAATGGCCTCGCAGGCTGGTTCCAGCCTGGCCGATCAGGCGCTGGAGATTGGCGGTATTCGTGTGTTGGCGGCCAATCTGGAAGGCGCTGACCCCAAATCCCTGCGTGATACCGTAGACCAGTTGAAAAACAAGCTGGGTAAGGCGGTGGTTATTCTGGCAACTGTCGCTGATGGCAAGGTCAGCCTGGTCGCTGGTGTGACCAAGGATGAAACCGCAAAACTCAAGGCTGGCGACCTGCTGGGCTTCGTAGCGGGGAAAATTGGTGGCAAGGGTGGTGGCCGCCCCGACATGGCGCAAGGCGGTGGTACAGATGTGGCAGCACTCCCGGCAGCTCTGGCTGCGGTGCAGGGCTGGGTGGCAGAAAGAGTTTGAATGGCTTGATTTATAGGTAAACAGTAAACAATGGCACTGATCGTACAGAAATACGGTGGTACTTCCGTTGGCACTCCCGAGCGTATCGAGGCTGTTGCTGACCGGGTGATCCGCTGGAGGCAAAAGGGCAATGATGTCATCGTGGTGGTTTCCGCGATGTCGGGCGAAACCAACAAACTGGTAAGCCTGATCAACGCCATCAACCCGCAGGGTTCAGAACGTGAGAAAGACGCGATCCTTTCCACCGGTGAACAGGTCACGATTGGCCTGCTGGCACTGGCACTGGAAAAGAAAGGGCAACCCGCGCGTTCCTACACTGGCGCGCAGGTTCGCATCCTGACCGATGATGCCCATACCAAGGCGCGTATCCGCGACATCGATGCCGAACCAATCCGCAAGGATTTGGCTGAAGGCAAGGTGGTGGTCGTGGCTGGTTTCCAGGGTGTGGCCGAAGATGGCAGCATTACCACGCTTGGTCGGGGTGGTTCCGACACCACAGGCGTGGCGCTGGCAGTCGCGTTGAAAGCTGATGAATGCCAGATTTACACCGATGTGGATGGTGTTTATACCACTGACCCGCGTGTTGAACCCAAGGCCCGCCATATCCCCAGCCTGTCGTTGGAAGAGATGCTGGAAATGGCCAGCCAGGGTTCCAAAGTTCTGCAAATCCGCTCTGTTGAATTTGCCTACAAATATGATATGCCTATCCGCGTGCTTTCCAGTTTTGATGAATTTGATGAAGGTAAAAGCACGCTGGTCACTCGTGAGGAAGATGTAATGGAAGAAGTATCCGTCCGTGGTATTGCTTTTAACCGCGATGAAGCCCAGTTGACCGTAACGGGCGTACCTGACCGCCCTGGCGTGGCGTACCAGATTCTGGGGCCGATTTCCGACGCCAACATCGAAGTCGACATGATTGTGCAGAATATCGGTTCCGATAGCACAACGGATTTCACTTTCACCGTGCATAAGAACGACTATGCCAAAGCTCGCCAAATCCTGTGCAAGACTGGCGAAGCGCTGGGAGCCAAGCAATGCACTGGCGACGAGAATATCGCCAAGGTCGCGATTGTGGGGGCAGGGATGCGTTCCCATGCGGGTGTCGCCAGTAAAATGTTTAAGACATTGGCAGACGAGGGTATCAATATCCGCATGATTTCCACTTCTGAAATCAAGGTTGCGGTTGTGGTGGATGAAAAGTATCTGGAACTGGCCGTCCGGGTATTGCACGAAGCATTCGGACTTGCCCAACCGGCATAAATTGTTACTTTAAATACCCTTTATACCCGCTGTTGTAAATATGCTGCAATGGCGGGTTTATTTTTGCTCAGAATCCTGATAAATAAGTAAAAAATTATGTTACTGTTGCATTTTTCCACCATATGGTAAAAATGCAACAGTAAGGCAGGATAGTTCAGCTTAAGTTAAGTCCTTATGTGTGATTGTTGAACATGCCTGCATACAGGGGTGAGGGCTTGATAAGGACTCACGGGGTTGGGTGATGTTAATACAGCAATATGGAGAGTTTGCGGTATGTTAATACTGACGCGGAGGGTAGGAGAAACCCTCATGATTGGGGATGAAGTAAGCGTTACAGTTCTTGGTGTGAAAGGTAATCAGGTACGTCTGGGTATTAATGCACCCAAGGATGTTGCTGTGCATCGCGAAGAGATTTATGAGCGAATTCGTCACGAACATGTTGACCCTGTTACGTTCGACGAAAACTCAAATTAGGTCTTTACCTTCCTTCAATTGGAAGGTATTCTTACCGCCTTCACTGAGTACCCTATGGAGAGGTGGCCGAGAGGCCGAAGGCGCTCCCCTGCTAAGGGAGTATGGGCCAAAAGCCCATCGCGGGTTCGAATCCCGCCCTCTCCGCCATTCAGTTTTTGGTTAAACAAAAGTTAAATTTTTGCTTGACCACTTTCAGTGAAATGCGCATAATGCGCGCCTCACTCAGCGCATCCGTAGCTCAGTTGGATAGAGTACCTGGCTACGAACCAGGTGGTCGGAGGTTCGAATCCTTCCGGATGCGCCATCTCATTCTAAAAGCCCGCTTCTAGCGGGCTTTTGCATTTCTGGCTCTTTTGCGGCATGTTATCGATTGCTGTTGAGCCGCATAATTGGATATTAATAAAAAAGCCCCCTGACTGTTCCCAATCAGGGGGCTTTCACTTGGTGGAGGCGGGGGGAATTGAACCCCCGTCCGCAAACCCTCCATCTGAAGGCTACTACATGTTTAGTCAGTCTTTTATTTAACCCGATCACCGCCGACAGACAAGCTGTTCACAGGCTGTCCCAATACTATTTAGTGGTTTGGCCTTGGGCGAGCCTCCCGCACGATCTTATGATTTGATGATGCCTGAATATTCGTACTGCATAAGCACAGTAGCGATCAGACAGCTTTCAACCGGTTATTAAGCGGCGAGAGCGTAAGAGTCGTCGTTTGCGACTATTGTTTGTGACTAGTGTTTAAGTGGTCATCACACCCACTACATGCTCCCCAGACTTTGTGATCCACGTCGAAGCCAGGTCGCCCCCGAAATCGTGTTGCAAAGCTGTTGAATCCGCGATTATAGACTTTGACACCCCGGCTGTCATGCAGTTCCGTCCGGATGGCAGCAGGCATCTGATGAATGTCAGTGGCGCAGGGTGAAAATGATCTGCCCGTCAGTGGTCAGCAGGCCATGCCTGATCAGCCATGCGCAGGCATCTTCCGCATCTTGCCGGAACCAGTTGGCGGCGGAGCCAAGGCGGAAGGTATAGCCCCAGGTGTCCATATCCTGCCACATGCGTTCACGCCCCATGCCGGGGATCAGGTCAGCCAGCAGGGTTTGCAGGTAACACACGGCATCTTCCTCATCGGTTTCGCCGCCTGCATCGGTATGCAGCTTTTGCCGCCGTTGGTCGTCCATACAGATGGTATGGCAGCTTTCGTGCAGGATGGAATGGATCGGGGTGTCCGGGCGCGCCAGCACGTTCAGGCCGATAATGCCAGCTTCTTCCTCGTGCCAGTAACTTCCCGGAATTTCCACCCCGGCAGCTAGCTGTTCCAGATGCAGGCCAAAACGGCCAAGCAGGGCAGCTACAGGCTCCGCCCCGACATCTGATAGCCGCAGTACAGCGCTCACAGGAAGTATTTGCCTGCGCTGGCGACTACAACAGTGATTAACCCAATGCTCAGGTTAACACCGATCAGGACACGGATTTTCGCCAGTGAACGGCCAGCTTCCTGCCAGCGCATGCCCAGCACGTAATCATGCAGATGGCGGTAAGGAACGAAATAAACGTACACAAAAATTGCCATCATGATCAGCCCGAGGCCATTCATGGCATGCACGAATAGTGGTGCGTTGGCCATGCCCCCCAGTTTTACAAACAGCATCCAGTAACCGGATGTGAGGATCAGTAAAACAGAAGCCCATACCCAGGGGAAAAAACGTGCAAATACGCTTGACCACAGTGACAGACGCTGGGACGGTTCCAGTACAGCTGCGGCGGCGGGGCGTAATGCCATATAGGCAAAGAACATGCCGCCAACCCAGATGACAACGGACAGTACGTGTAAGGCGAGCGCGATCGACACAATTAAAACTCCTCAATCAGCGAAGGGGCTATTTTACCCATATGTCTTAATAATTAAAGATCTATATGCTTGTGTCATTTGCTTGGCTGGTAGTAATAATAGTCGGCATAGTCATAACCAAACCGGCCACCACGGCGCATATCGACCTGGTTTAGCAGGATTCCGGACAGATTGGCGTGAGACTGGCGCAGGCGCTTGAGGGCGTTACTGAGCGTACCCATTTGGGTGCTTTCGGCACGTACTGTCAGCAGGGTGGTATCAGCCAGGGATGCGAGGATGATTGCGTCTGCCAGCCCTAATACCGGTGGCCCATCCAGAATGATCAGGTCGAAGTTGTCGTGGGCAGTTGCCAGCAGGCCCTCCATCTGGGCTGAGGCCAGCAGTTCAGCCGGATCGTCTGGCAATGTGCCCGCCGGGATCAGGCTCAAGTTGGTGACATTGGTAGCCTGCACCAAGGTAGTGGTGTCTCCATAGCCTCCCAGGTAATTGGCCAGCCCGACCTCGTTGCTGCCACCAAGCGTTTTGTGCAGGGAAGGGTTGCGCAGGTCGGCGTCAATCAGCAGCACCCTGTTGCCAGCATTGGCGTAGGCACAAGCCAGGTTGGCGGTGGTGGTGGATTTGCCTTCCCCCGCATGGGCGCTGGTGACGAAAATGATGCCCTTGTTGTCGTCGTTGAGGATGAAACGCATGGCGGTGCGCAGGGAGCGGAAGGCTTCGGCAACACCTGAGCGGGGTTCCCGGATGGTCAGCGTCGCCAGTTGTTCAGGCGTCTGATCCTGCACAGCGGGTACAATGCCAAGCACTGGTAACTGGGTGGCGCGTTCCAGTTCGGCAATGTCTTTTACCCTGTCATCCATGAAGTCACGCAGGAAAGCGGCAGAAACGCCCAGCAGCAAACCCAGTAGCGCGCCAAAAGTCAGATTGGTTGGCAGGCTGGGTTTGAACTTGTCGATAGGAACTTGCGCCTTGTCGATGATGGCGACGTTGTTGGCGGCTACGCCACCAGCCACACCGACTTCTTTCAGACGCTGCATCAGGTTCTGGTAAAGTTCCTGATTGGTAGTGGCTTCCTGCTTGAGGGTGTTGTAGGCAATGGTTTTATCCTGTTCCAGCATGGCGGCGGACTTGGCGCGGGCAATGCCTTCGCGGGTCAGGTTTTCCTTATTCTTGGCCGTTTCCACCTCACCTTTCAGGGATGTGAGCTTGGTCTTGACCGCTACCTCAATTTTGGTTTCCACATTGCTGATTTCCTTGCGCAATGATGCGCTGGGCTGTTGTTGTTCCTGAGCTTTTAGCTTCTCCAGTTGCATGCCCAAAGTCTGGAGATAGGCTGTGCCATCTTCCAGTATGCCGATACGGTCGGCAAGGGCGCGCCCCTTGTCTGACAGCACGGCATATTTGCTTTCTATCTCGAAGCGCTGCTTTTGTGCCTGCACCAGCTCTTCGGAGAGTTTTTGCAGGGTGAGGGATGCCGTCGTGGCGTCCTGACCGTCAAGCTGGAAAATCCCATGTTCCTGCGCGTACTGGGTCATGCGCTTTTCGGCTTCTTCTGCCCTGGTTTTGGCTTCCTTGATGCTTTGGGACAGATATTCCTGCGCATCAGTCGTGGTGTCGACGCGGCGTTCCGTATTCATGCGCTGGAAGGTACTGACAACAGCATTGGCGATTTGTGCAGCCTGTTCAGGGTCGGAGGATTCATAGTGCACGGCAACCAGGCGGGAGTTTTTGACTGGCTCAACGCTCAGCTTGTCCAGCAGCTTGTTTTCCAGGGCTGTCTGTTTGCTGCGTGGATCGTCATCACCAAACCATTGCTTGATGTGCCCAAACAGGGATGTATTCTCCAGCGTTTCATTCAATTTGAGTTCTTCGATGACTTTTGCGGCCAATGTCCTGCTGCGGATCAGCTCGAACTGGGTCTGGTAAAAGTCACGGGTATCCCGGATGTCGCCAGAACTGAGGAAGTCACTGTCGACAACCCTGGCTGTTTCCCGCTCGATTTGCAGGGTTGCAGTGGCGCGGTAAACGTTTTTGCTGACAAGGGTAAACAAGAGCGTCAGTAACAGCGTGACTCCCACCGTGATGGCGATCAGGCGTTTCTGCCTGACCAATGTCTTCCAGAATTCGCGTAAATCAAGCGTGTCCCGTTGTCTGGTATCGGAACGTGGGAACTGGTTGCCACGGTTGGGAAGCATGTTGCGTTTGTCTTGTTGCATGGTCAGGTTACGTAATAATGTGAAAACTTGGGAAAATCATTCAGTCAGGGCGGATTGTAGCAATTCCTGGTGGGTGCGACTAACCGGATTTATCCGCAGGTTGGTAGCGTGAGTTGATAAAACGCCGCAGTGGCGTTTCAACCAGCCAGAATGACAGGATGGCTGTTCCTGTCAGGACGGCGACGAACAGGTAAAAATACAGGGCGCTGCCTTCTGCAATCCAGTGGCCAGCAACTTTCTCATAAATGCCGTGCAGTGGCTTTTGCAATATATACAGGGAAAAACTGGCTTCGCCCAGCAGTATCATCCATTTGTGTTGCAGCCATGTACTGATGCAGCCGCTATTCAGTGCCAGCAGGACAATAAATGCCAGGAACAGCGGGGCAATCAGGCCATTGGTGTAATCAATATTCACACCGCTTAGTGCAATCAGGGGTTGCCGAATAATCAGCAGCAGGACTATCAAGCCCAGAGTCAGAAACAGGCCGCTGCTGTTGATGGCGGGTGTCGCCAGCATAGCCAGCTTGCCCTCGCGCAGCCATGCGCCAGCAATGAATCCGGTAACAAAAGTGCTGAGGTGCATGAGCGGATTGTAAAAAATGAAGTCATGTAAAGGGGAAAACGGCACGTAAGCGGCAGAATTCAACAGTATGGTATGCAGGATCTGGGTAGCCCCCCACAAAACACCGCTGGCAATAGCCAGCTGTTTCAGGTGGTGCCGCTTTGCAGCCAGTATCAGCAATGGGAATGTCAGGTAGAAAAAGGCTTCCACCGATAATGACCAGCCGGGGGCATTGAGCGTCAGCGGGTAACCTGGCACCCATGCCTGCAACATACTTAGGCTGAGTCCCACTGTGGTGGGGTCGCTGCCAGCTCCCTTGAGTTTTGCCGCCATCATGAGCAACAGGGCTAGCAGGTAAACAGGGTAAATGCGTGCGATCCGCGCCAGCCAGTAACGTCCGCTGGCGAATGGTCGGGTACTGTCAGGGCGGTAGTAGGCAATTGCCATGATTAAGCCCGACAGTGCATAGAAATAGCTGACGGCAATGGGGCCAGCAGTCAGCACCGGGTTAAGCAACGGCAGGTTTGCAGGAAAAACGCTGGCACCGTAGTGGAAAAACACCACGCTCAATGCTGCAATGTAGCGGGTGAATGTTAGCTGGTCGATTTTCACTGCAATGCCGGATCAGTAGGCATTCCTGTCATACAGGGTCTTGAATGCGGTGACGAAGATAATCTTCATGTCCAGCCGGAAGCTCCAGCGGCGAATGTATTCCATATCGTATTCCACGCGCTTTTGCATCTTGAACAGGGTATCGGTTTCGCCGCGCCAGCCATTGACCTGCGCCCAGCCGGTAATGCCCGGTTTCATCAGGTGGCGCAGCATGTAACCAGGGATAACCTGACGGTATTCTTCATTATGTGCAACGGCGTGCGGGCGTGGGCCAACGATCGACATGTTGCCTTGTAAGACATTGAAAAATTGGGGCAGTTCATCCAGTGAAGTTTTGCGCAGGAATGCACCTATCCGGGTAACGCGGCGATCATTACGGGTAGCCTGCTTGATGTCATCCCCGTCTTCACACACTGTCATGGTGCGGAACTTCCAGACCTGGAATTTTTCACCGCGCAAACCGTGGCGGGTTTGTTTAAACAGGACAGGCCCGCGCGAGGTCAGTTTGATGGCTGTTGCAATCCCCAGCATCATGGGGGAGACAAGCAACAACAGCAGGCTACCGAAGAGTAGGTCTTCCAGGCGTTTGATTGTGGCATGCTGTATGGATAGCGGTGCGTCGTAAATACACAGGACGGGTGTGTCGGCAATTTCCATATATCGGTTGTGCAGTAGTGATGAGGTGAAATTGTCGGGAATCAGGCGAATGGGGGTAATGGTATCGGCAAGGGAATTGATCAGCTTGAGGGAGGCAGAATGTTGCTCACCCGCAGGGGCCAGATAGATTTGATCCCATTCGCCATTGCGTGCTGCTTCCATCAGCTCCTGCTTGCCGCCAATCCGGGCGAAATGCTTGGGCAGCACTGCTGTCGGGCCATCTGCATCAAGATCATAAAAACCGGCAATCTGGAAACCCGATTCTGGCTGGCTTCCCAGGGTTTCAGCAAAACGCAGGCCCTGCTCGGAAATACCGGCAATGGCGATAGTGCGGTTGTTGAGACCTACCCGTTTGAGGCTGGCCAGCATGGAGCGCAGCGTGTAACGACTGACAACCAGCAGGGTCGGGGTGATGAATAGCCAGCTGATAAGGACAAACCTGGAAAACTCATTGGATGCCTTGGCGGCAAAAATGACAAAAACCAGGGAAAGGAACGTAATCAACCAGGTAACGACCAAACGGATGACTTCATCACGCAGGAAAGGCCGCGCACTCCATGATGTATAAATATCCGTAAAACGGCCCACCAGGCCGAATAAAAGGGAAGCACCCAAGCCAGCGGCCAGATAGCCGTCCATGTTGTAGGTGTATGCATCGGAATACAGGGAACCCAGGATCAAAACACCCAGGATCATCAGGGTATCCGTGCTGCGGTAGATCAGTTCAGAGCTGATTTTATTGTCTACCTTAATATTATCCATTCAACCGTTATCCTCTGCATGCTGGCACACCTCAGGCCTGCATGTATTTTTATTGTCACCAAGCAAACTTGCATTACGAAATCTTACATGCATGATGTAAAAAAACAACACTCAAGCCAAAACTTCATCAGCAAACATAAAGATGCTTCTGGGACAAGCATCTCCTTGTTGCGTAAGCAAATTTAATAAGTGCAGCCTATCGGGACACTCAGGGCTACAAAAAACTGCCTCTAATATAGACTATTTGTCCTTCTTCTGTCGTAAAAAAAACACAAGCGGTTGTATTTTTTCGATCGATTTAATGTATCTGTTGGGTAATGGCATTATCGCGATGTCTGATCCTTTTCCCATCGGTAGCCAGCAAGATTGCGATACTGCCGGGCTGCCCTGAGACGAATGAATAAAGTAATTGATAAATATACAAATGTCGGAATAAATTCCTTGCTGAGCAATTTCTTCTTCAAGCTACTGGCGTAAGGCTTCTGCTCTTTGCGGGTACAGAGACCGGCAGCAGCCAATTGCATGTTGCCCAGTCGGGCGCGTGTCTTGATCTTGATCAGGGAGGCCAGATTGTGCGGCGCGGAAATGTATATTTGTGTACCAGGTATGTTGCGCCGTTCATGCCGGTCAAACTGGCAGCGTACAAAGCCATCGTCGTTAATGACATCGGGGAAACGGGCAAAGCGTTTGTGGCCTTCCTCACTGACCACGTAGCTGCATGTTGCAATTACGCCATCACGGATGTAGGGGAGCTGTAACCAGATGCGGTAAAACTGCCTGACAGGCCAGGATGATCTGGATGTGTCAATTACTGGTTCGGGAGCTGCCAACAGGGTGTCGCCTTTGGCCAATGCGCTGGCAATGTCTTCAATCGCGTTGGGTGACAGGCGGGTGTCAGCGTCAATGTAAAACACTGGCCAACTGCTGATGTGCTTTTCCGCCTCATTCAGGGCATTGACCTTGGATGGCTTGGCAATGTCCAGGCAAATGGCCTGAGGGTATTCGGTGCGCACGATTTCGGCGGTATTGTCGGTGCAGCCATTACAGGCCACGATCAGGGTATCCAGCCCGGCCTGGTCTTTCAGGCTGTCAAGGCAGCGACGGATGACAGTGGCTTCGTTATGTGCAGGAACGATCACGCTAGCCATCAGCGATACCCCTGTAGCCAGTCAGTACGTTGCTCATACACGATCTGCCATTGCTTGCGTTGTTCGGAATGTGGCTTCAGCAGGCTGTGCATGACATGCTTGTTAAACACGTAAAGGTACAGCAGGAAGTGGTAAATCGGGCGCTTCCATGGCGTGATATGCCGGTTGATCAGTTCTACCTTGCCTTTAAGCAACTTGACCTGCTTGCCGGAAAACTGGTTGTGGCTGACACCGCCGTGATGGATGAGCCGGGCATCCGGCGTCACAATGGGTTGGTTGCAGAGCGCTTTCGCCCGCAGACAGTAGTCGGCTTCTTCAGCGTACATGAAGAAGCTGGCGTCCAGACCGTCCAGCCTGTCCCACAGTTCGCGGGTGGTGAGGAAGAAACAGCCGGAGACAATATCCACTTCCTTGACACTATCACGCTTCCAGCAGCCGTAATTGGCGTGGTTGAACAGGCAGGTATGGCTGAACAGCTTGCTCAGGCCCAAAGCGCTGAACAGTAGGCTGCTGAAAGTGGGTTTCGACCAGGCATGCTGGCTGTTGAGGCTCAGGTCGTTGTTAAGGGTGACGCCACTCCAGATGCCGTTGGCTGGATGTTGTTTGGCGAACTGCATCAGCCGGTCAATCGCCTTGTCGAGGATTACCGTATCGGGGTTGAGCAGTAACAGGTATTTCCCTTGCGCGCGTGCCACGCCTGTGCGTACTCCACCAGCAAAACCAGGGTTCTGGCCGGTAACCAGCAATTTTACATCGGGGAATTGCTGGCTGATGACTGCAACCGAATCATCCTGGGAGTCGTTGTCGACTACGATGATTTCATAGCTGGTATTTTGTGTTTCGCGGATGACCGATTCCAGTGCACGGGGAATGTATTTCGCCGTGTTGTAGGAAACCAGAATGATGCTGAGTTCGGGGGCGTTCATGCCAGCCTCCCGTAAGCAATGGTCTGGATGCCGGATTTCAGCACTTTCGCCGGGTTGCCGCCCACGATGGAGTTGGCCGGAACATCCTTGGTCACGACGCTGCCCGCGCCCACAATCACCTGATCGCCGATGGTCACGCCAGGCAGGATAATTGCGCCGCAACCGATGAAACAGTTTGCGCCGATTTTGGTGACTTGCTCAAAGCTGCCGCCATGCCGCCGGGTGGCGTAATCGTGCGCCAGAATGATGGAGTCAAACGCAACATAGGTCTTTTCCCCGATTTCCAGGCAGCGCGGGTTGGTCTTGTCCAGCCGTGCCTTGAAGGAAATGCGTACATCCGGGGCGATTTTCATCCCGTACAGGGTGCGGAAATACCAAGTGCGCAGCCACAACAGGCTGTCACGGAACCACACCAGCCACATGAAAACTTTCTGGTTGACGAAGCGTAATCTCATATTCGGTAGTAATTCTTGCGTACAATTTCAAGGTTGTGAAATTCGGCGTCAGTATCGGCAACCGGCTGGCCGGATTCCAGTTCTTCCGCCTGGCGGTTGTTCCAGATGTCATAGTCCTTTGCCCAGGCAATGGCACCCAGCACAAAGAAAAACATCGGTTGTAATTTACCGAAATAATCGACAGTAAAACCGATGAGGATCAGTGACAGGAACGACAGCAACCAGGCAGTTACCATCCAGCGGGTCTCATCATCATGTTTATGCGACAAATTCAGGATACTGAACGTGGCATACAGGCTGGCAAACAGCAACAGGAAGGCCGCAAACAAACCGTGTTGCAGGGTCAACAGCAGCCAGAAACTGTCGATACTGTTGCCGAACCAGTCATCCATCCAGTAAGGACGTGTCCAGTCATGCAGGCCGGGGCCGATCAGGCCGATGCCCAGAATGGGGTTTTCAGCAATGTCATCCATGCTTTGTTCCCACTGCATCATACGGAAATAGCCGGTATTCGGGTTAAAGGTCAGGTAGGCGATCAGGATGCCGAAAAAGCCCCGGTTGGAAAACGCATTGATCAACATCGCGCCAGCAATTCCCCCGAAGAGCAGTGCAATCCACAAACGCCGGGCGCTGTGCCAGAATGCTGCCAGAACTGTACTGAAAGCCTGCAAGATCAGTGACAACAGCGGGGCGGAAGACAGTGTGGTAATCATCGACACAATCAGGCCGACTACGCTCAAGCCCACCAGCGCACTGCGTGAGCGCAGCCACCACAGGAACGCAAACGGGAAAAACAGCGCCAGCAACGAGCCGTACAGGATCGGGTGTTCAAACAAACTGGTCGCCCGCATGATGCCATTGCGGATGTAGTAATGCATGTAGAGCCGGAAATCCAGCGCATCATGCCCGGTCATCCATTTGGCGATGTCATGCAGGAAACGGTGCTGGGCAAGGGCTTCATACACCGCGAACAGGGTAAGGGAGGCGAGGATGACCACGAACAGCCGATTGATCTGGAAAAAGCGTTCCGGCGTGGTGATGTACAGGCGCGCCAGATAGAAGGCCCCCAACGTTTCGATGGCGTAAATGCCGCTGGATTCAATCGCCTGTTGCATATTGTGGTTTTGCCATATGCTGGTGAACACCATCAGCCACAACCCGATCAGCAGGATGTCAACCAGATCGGCGCGTTCCAGCACGGTTTTGAAATTCAGCAATGCGTAAACCAGCACCAGGCCGAGGATGACCCGGTAAGGCTCAATACGCACGGAACCCGCCATGGTGTAGAACTCCACCGGGACAAAAACCGAAATGACGAACAGGATGGCAAGTAATCGCAGCATGATACCCCTTATAATAGCCGCCCCTGGTCAATTAGCAGGCGGTTTCTGAAAAAAAGTATCATTACTCCTCCTGTCAACACCAGATTGGCCAGTAAGGTCGCGCCTGCTGCACCTTCGATGCCATATTGTGGAATAAAAACCAGATTGGCGATGATGTTTACGACCAGTGCACTCATGAGCATGATATTCAGGTAGCGCACCTGCTCCTGAATGATGAACATGAACGAAAATGTCAGGCTCATGGCGCGTACAAACTGCGCAATCAGCAAGATGACGAGGGCTGTTCCCGCTTGCACATATTCCGGCCTGAACACTTTCAGCAGCACATCGCCAGCCACCAGCAGCAGCAGGGTCACAACCCCGAGAATGCCAGCTACCAGCCCGGTGGTTTGCCAGAAAAAGCGCACGACTTGCTCCGGCTGATGCTTGTGGATTTTCAGCAGGCGCGGATAAATGGTGGCGTCCAGCGCACCGAGGAAAAACAGGCTGACGAATGACAGCCTTGCGGCTACGGTAAACAGCGCCACGTCTTCATTGCTCAGCAGCAAACCGGTCAACAGCGTATCCGCCCATAGCATCAGGAAGGAAAAGAATGAAACCGGTGCCAGTGGCAGTGACTGTTTCAATACATCCCGAATGCTGAATTGTATGGGGGCAGCAGGGTGCAGGTTCTTCCACCACGGACGCAGCCAGTAAAATGACCAGAGCCCAGCCAGTACCAGCGACGCAATGTAAAGCAGCAAGTAATTCTGCTGCTGCGTAAACACTTTCCAGAACAGCAGGATAAGCAACATGTAGGCCACTGCCGGAAGCGAGTTCTGAATCAGGATGGATTGCGAGGTATGGCGCACGGCTTTCATGAAAGCCGAGTTCAACATCACCAGATTGAAAAACAGGATGCCGCTGCCAGCCAGCAACAACGGCCACATCAGGATGGCATCATCAAACAGCCGGTGTTGCAGCAGTGGCGTCACAATCAGCCACAGCACAATGAAGACAGCGCTGCTCAACAGCACCATCCGGTAAGCATCGCGTAAATGGCTGCCCTGACTGTCGGTTTCTCCATCGTGGATACGCGCAACATCGCGTACCAGCCACTGTTCCACTCCCAGACGGCTGAACAGGGAAACGCCTGTTACCAGCGTCATCAACATGAACACCATACCCGCCTCGTCCATCGGCAGGTTGCGGGTCAGTACGATGGCTACGGCAAAATTCAAGCCCACCCCGGCAAAGCGTGCAATCGTCGACACAATGCTGGTGAGTAGCAGGGACGGGCTTTTCGTACTCATGCACGGATGGCCTGATCGATGAAATCTACCAGTGACTGCTTGCGTGAACCGGGTGCTGCGGAAGCTGCCTGAAGTTCATGCCGCTGCTCCAGTAGGGCATACAGTTCTTCCTGGGTGGATGCGGTGTACACGCCGGGCAATTTTCCCATCCATTCCAGCCCGTCAAGCTGGTGGTCGTTACGGTGTTCACCCAAGGCGTGCTGGCGGTTCATGACGATAATGGGCTTGCGGTTTTCCAGTGCAGTAATGATGTTGCCCATACCAGCGTGGGAAATAATCAGGCTGGCGGCTTGCAGGTGCTGGTTGAAGGCGTCCGTGCTCATGAAGCGTTCCCAGCGTACATGCTGTGGCTGGTATGCGCCGCCTGCAATCTGGGCAAAGCCTGCTACAGCGTGGTTTCCTGCCCATTCGTCCACATAGCGGATCAAGCGGTCAAACGGGAACTGGGTGCCGACAGCGACGAAGATCACAGCACGGCTCCCTTGAACAGGATGTTCTGCCCGTTGCTCAGGTGTTCCCATTGGGTCAGGAAGATGTCGGCGCGTTTCTGCGCCAGCCGTCCGGCACGGGAAATCTGTTTCACGTTAGCGATACTGTCCACCCAGATGGTGCGAATGCCCAGCAGGCTGCCCAGCCAGATAGCGACTGCACCGGGGGCGGCTCCGGTGGAGAGGATGGCTTTGGGGCGTTCCCGCAGCAATACGTAAAGTACTTGCAAGGAGCAAGGAATCAGCCGCCATTTGTCGTCGGCGCTGACATCCGTTACCGAATAGACCTTTTTGCCCTTGAGTGTGCTGGCCGTGCCGAACAGGTCGCCAGGCATGGCATAAACGATGTTGTAACGGTTTTCCAGGTCTTTGCACAGACGGGTCAATTGTATCCAGTGGCCACCGGGGGAGGAAATGGCCAGTAGTTTGGGCTTGCCACTCACACCGGTTTCCTCAGGTAGAACGCAGCCTGATCGCCCTGATTCAGCGCATTCAGTTCGTGTGAGCGTTGTTCATATTCGCTGATCTGTTTGGCGGTGAAAATGGAATTTTCCGCTGATTCTGCCCATGAGCGCGGGTCACGCAGTGGAATATCCTGCTCATACTGCTTGCTGCCCCAAATCTGGAAGCCGAAAGAGTCGTAAACCACTTGTTCCTGGCGGAAACCTGTTTGCGTCGCCAGTGCCTCCATACTTTTGAGGGAATGCAGAAACAAATGGCGCGGCGCATCCAGTTGCACCCAGTTCACCCCGTATTCCTGCCATGCCCAGGATGAAACGGTTGGTACCCGCACCAGCGCCATGCCACCCGGTTTGAGGATGTTGAATGCCTGTTGCAGGTTGGCCTGTTGATCGGGCAGGTGCTCGAAGGAATGGTGGAACATCACCAGATCCCATTGCCCCGTTTCGCTGAAAATGTCACGCTTTTCGATGCGCAGGCCGTTGGGGTAAACGATGTCTTCGCGGTTGAACGGGTCAATCCCCAGCAGCTGGTTGAAGCCGGTTTCACGCAGGGAATGCAACAGATGGCCGGAACCACAGCCAACATCGAGAATCCGCGCATCCTTGCTGATGTTGGCGGGGCGCAAGGTCGCCAGTTTGGCATTGGGCGACAGGAATTGCATGACACGCCCGATCTGGCACTGACCGGTAGCGGCGTATGTATCCCGCATCTTCATCAGTGCTTTTTTCAGCGGATTGCCGCCTTTACCCGCATCACTGTAGGAGTAGTAGTTGTCAGGGTAGTAGCTGGCCAGATTGTCGGGAATGTTTTCGATTTGCAGGCAGCCACAATCTGCGCACTGGAAATAACGGTGCTCATCCCGCAGACCGAGCATCATTTCCTTGGCGACATAGCTGCGGTGTTCCGCCTCGCTGCCACAAATACGGCACTTCATGCCGCCGGGTCCCTGAGCGGAGTCGAAGGGCCTGGCGGAGTCGAAGGGCGCTCATGTGTGCCGAACAACTGTACGCCTTCCTGCCAGAATTCCGGTCTTGCTAGATACCAGTCCAGCGTTTTCGCCAAACCAGACTGGAAGGTTTCTGCCGGAACATAGCCCAGTTCGCTACAAATCTTGCTGTTGTCGATGGCGTAACGGCGGTCATGGCCGGGGCGGTCTTTCACATAGGTGATGTGCTGGTTATGCGGTACATGTGGCGAATCGGGGAAACGTGCGTCCAGCAGGGCGCATAGCTCGTGGATCAGGCTCAGGTTGGCCTGTTCGTTGTTGCCGCCGATATTATAGGTTTCGCCCACCCGCCCGCTACGCATGATCAGGTCGATTCCCCGGTTGTGGTCGTCCACATACAGCCAGTCACGTATCTGCTGCCCGTCACCATAAATCGGTACCGGTTTGCCCTGCAATAGCTTGGAAATCGCCAGCGGAATCAGCTTTTCCGGGTATTGATAAGGCCCGTAGTTATTGGAGCAATTGCTGGTCGAGGTCTGCAAACCGTAAGTGTGCTGATACGCCCTTACCACATGGTCGGAAGCCGCTTTGCTGGCGGCATACGGTGAGTTCGGCGCATATTGCGTGGTTTCGGTAAAGGCAGGGTCGGTAGCTGACAGCGTACCGTACACTTCATCGGTGGAAACGTGGTGGAAACGGTGGGCAAAGCCCGGCTTCTCTTCCAGCCAGACCTTTTTCGCCGCTTTCAGCAGGCTGTGGGTACCATCGATATTGGTACGCAGGAACGCATCCGGCCCGTAAATCGAGCGGTCAACATGCGATTCGGCAGCGAAATGCACGATGGTATCGATGGCTTCTTCGCGCAACAACTGCTCTACCAGTGGCTGGTCGAGGATGTCACCGTGGACAAAGCGAAAATTGGCTTGGCCTTCCAGCATTTGCAGGTTTTCGTAGCGGCCTGCGTAGGTGAGTGCATCCAGTACTACCAGCCGGGTATTCGGGTAGCTTTCCAGCCAGTAATGGACGAAATTGGTGCCGATGAAACCAGCGCCGCCAGTAACCAGCAGCTTTTCAGGGTTGTGTGTCGTTGTCATGTGTTTGGAGTCTGTTGTTTCAGTTCGGAAAGCATCTGCCGCAGGCTGACACGCCAGTGAGGTAAAGTGTAGCCCAGCACGCTTTCGGTTGTGCGTTTATCCATCACGCTGTAAGCAGGGCGGCTTGCCGGAGTTGGGTATTCTGCCGTGAGCAGCGGTTTGACTGGCACGGTTTTGTCGAGCAACCCGATGTTGCAGGCTTCTTCCTGAATGGCAACGGCAAAATCATACCAGCTCGCCACGCCCTGATCGGAGCAGTGGAAAATGCCTTGCGGCTTTGCGTCCATGAATGCCCATATGGTGTCAGCCAGTGTGCGTGTCCAGGTGGGGGAGCCGACTTGTTCCACCACTACGCCCAGTGAGTCGCGTTCGGCAGCCAGACGCAGCATGGTTTTGACGAAATTGCCGCGATAGATGGAGTACAGCCAGGAGGTGCGGATGATGGCGGCAGTCGGGCAATGTTCCTGCACGGCCAGCTCCCCGGCCAGTTTGCTGGCACCGTATACGCCTTGTGGGTTGGTAGGTGCGTCGGTCGCGTATGGGGTGGATTGCAGCCCGTCAAATACAAAGTCGGTTGATACGTGTACCAGATAAATATTATTCTGGTGGGCCAGCTTCGCCAGTGTTGCGGCGGCGGAGTGGTTGATGGCGTAGGCGTTTTCCACATCACTTTCAGCTTTGTCCACGGCGGTGTAGGCGGCAGCGTTGATGATGGCGTCCGGTTGGTGTTCTGCCAGTGCTGCGGCAACCTGTTGCGGGTCGGTAATGTCCAGCATGTCGCGGCCAGCGGCAATCAGGGAGATGTTGGCAGGGCAGGTAGCCTGCAATTCCAGCCCGAGCTGCCCATTTGCACCAGTTATCAAGACCTTGATAGGGGCATCGTTCCCTGAGCGGAGTCGAAGGGTCATTTGAATACCTCGGCGTCCTGCCATGATTTTCCTTCTGCATCCTTGGCGGAAACCAGTGGGGTTTGTCCATCCACCAGTGGCCAGTCGATGGCCAGTGTCGGGTCATCCCAACGGATACAGCGTTCGTGGTGGGGGGCGTACACATCGGTACATTTATACAGAAAGTCAGCCGATTCGCTCATGACATAAAAGCCGTGGGCAAAACCGGGTGGCACCCACATCATGCGGTGGTTTTCATCAGACAGTTCGGCACCGACCCATTGGCCGAAAGTGGCGGAACTGCGCCGTAAATCGACGGCTACATCGAATACCTTGCCGCTGGTGACGCGCACCAGTTTGCCTTGCGCCTGTTGCACCTGATAGTGCAGGCCACGCAGAATGCCCTGGCGGGAACGGCTGTGGTTGTCCTGCACGAAATTCAGTTCCAGCCCGAGTTCGGCAAATTTGGCAGCGCTCCAGGTTTCCATGAAAAAACCGCGTGCGTCGCCGAAAACGGCAGGTTCGATAATTTTGACATCGGGGATACGGGTATCAATCAGTTTCATGCCAGCAAATTTTCCAGATAGTCGCCGTAGCCACTCTTTTTCAGCGGTTCGGCCAGTTGTAGCAGTTGTTCGCTGTTGATGTAACCCATGCGCCAGGCAACTTCTTCCGGACAGGCGATTTTCAGGCCCTGGCGTTCCTCAATGACGCGGATGTAGTTGGAAGCGTCCAGTAGTGATGCATGCGTGCCGGTATCCAGCCAGGCCGTGCCGCGCTTGAGCATTTCCACTTGCAATTGACCACAGTCCAGATACATCTGGTTGACGGTGGTGATTTCCAGTTCGCCGCGCGGGGAGGGGCGGACTTCGCGGGCAATATCCACCACCTGGTTGTCGTAGAAGTACAGGCCAGTGACGGCGTAATGGGAACGCGGCTTGGCGGGCTTTTCTTCAATGCTCAGGGCTGTGCCGCTGGCGTCGAATTCCACCACGCCGTAACGTTCCGGGTCTTTGACGTAGTAGGCGAATACGGTTGCGCCGTTTTCCTGTTGGGAGGCGGCTTGCAAACGGCTGGAAAGGCCCTCGCCATAATAGATGTTGTCGCCCAGGATCAGGGTGGCCGGGGAGCTGCCGAGGAATTCCGCGCCGATCAGGAACGCTTGCGCCAAGCCTTCCGGTTTGGGTTGCACTGCATACTGGATGTTCAGTCCCCATTGTGAGCCATCGTCGAGCAGGTGCTGAAACTGGCTGGAATCTTCCGGTGTGGTGATGATCAGCACGTCACGGATGCCTGCCAGCATCAGCACGGTCAGCGGGTAGTAAATCATCGGTTTGTCATAGACCGGCATCAGTTGCTTGCTGACTGCGCGGGTCAGTGGGTACAGGCGGGTGCCACTGCCACCGGCGAGGATAATGCCTTTGCGCTGGATTGTATTTGTCTGCATGTGTCTGTTGGCTCACCAGCCCGATTGCTACGAAGGTGCTAATTGTAGACAAATGTACAGAAATTTCAGCTTATTCCGGCAATCGGATACACTCACATCCATACAAAATACCGTACAAAGGAGAGTGGAGATGAAAAAAAGCGTATTAATGCTGTCAGTAAGCGCCCTTGCGGCTGTCGTGAGCTTCAACGTCTGGGCGGAAGACAAAAAAGTGCATCAGGATTTGCTCGATAAATATAAGCCTGAGCAGGTTGCCGAACATGTCTACGTCATTCAAGGCCCGATGGGCTACCCCGACAAGGAAAACCAGGGCTTCATGAACAACCCCGGTTTCATTGTGACTGACAAGGAAGTGGCGGTGATTGACCCCGGTTCCAGTTCTGCAATTGGGCGTTCGGTACTGGCGCACATCCGCAAGGTGACGGACAAGCCCATTACCAAGGTATTTACGACCCATGTGCATGGCGATCACTGGCTGGGGAATCAGGCGTTCAAGGAAGACAACGCGGATGTGAAATTTTACGCGCACCCGACCATGATCGAGGAGGCCACCAATGGCGCGGCTGAAACCTGGATCGACACCATGAATAGCATGACGGAAAACGCCACCGAAGGTACCGAGGCCATCATTCCGACCGAAACACTGGCAAACGGTCAGGAAATCGAAGTCGGCGACCTCAAGCTCAAGGCGCACATCATCGAAGGCAAGGCACACACCGCCACCGATGTCATGTTTGAAGTTGTGGGCGAAAAAGTCCTGTTTACCGGCGACAACATCAACAACAAACGCATCGTGCGTATGGATGATGGCAGTTTCGTCGGCAGTATCAAAGCGGCGGAAGTCGCGATGGAACTGGACGTGGACAAGGTTGTACCCGGCCATGGCCCCATCGGCAGCAAAAACGTGCTGAGTTACTACCACGATTACCTGAGCAAGGTTTACAACTCGGTCAAGGAGATGCGTGAAGAAATGGAAGCGCACGAAATGAAACCGAAGGTCGAGGAACAGGCGGCTGATTTCAAAGACTGGCAAGGCTATGAGGAAGAACTCGGCAAACACATCAGCCTGTCGGTGCTGGAAGCAGAGCAGGAAGACTTCTGAGGCAGGTAACGCTTTCATACTACCAGCGGGGTTGGTATCATCCCCGCTTTTCTTTTTGCGTTGGCGAAGCATATGGAACTCAACCCCACCTACACTAAAATCAAAGACCTTCAGGGGCGCGTAGACGCTCTGAGGGGGTATCTTTGACTACGAAGTCAAAAGCGAACGGCTGGAAGAAGTAAGCCGCGAACTCGAAGACCCCAACATCTGGAATGACGCCAAGCGCGCCCAGGAATTCGGCAAGGAGCGCTCGGTACTGGAAGGTATTGTCGGTGGCATCGACAGGATCACCTCCGGCCTGAGTGACGCCAAAGAACTGCTCGAACTGGCTGAAATGGAAGATGACGAAGACAGTGCCAATGCCGTCATCGCTGATGTCGATAGTATCGAAAGCGAAGTCAAAACCCTCGAATTCCAGCGCATGTTCTCCGGCGAAATGGACATGAACAACGCCTTCCTCGACATCCAGGCTGGCTCCGGTGGCACGGAAGCACAGGACTGGGCGGAAATGTTGCTGCGCATGTATTTGCGCTGGGGCGAGGCCAAAGGTTTCAAGACCGAACTGATCGAAGTCACCGCAGGCGATGTGGCGGGCATCAAGGGCGCGACCATCAGCTTTGAAGGGCCATACGCCTTCGGCTGGCTGCGTACCGAAACCGGCGTACACCGGCTGGTGCGCAAATCGCCGTTCGATTCGGGCAACCGTCGTCATACCTCGTTTACTGGCGTGTTTGTTTCCCCGGAAGTCGATGACAACATCGAAATTGACATCAACCCGGCGGATTTGCGCATCGACGTTTACCGCGCATCCGGTGCTGGCGGTCAGCACGTCAACCGGACGGAATCAGCGGTGCGGATTACCCACCTGCCGACCAATACCGTTGTGCAGTGCCAGAGCGGGCGTTCCCAGCACCAGAACAAGGATACGGCGATGAAGCAGTTACGCGCCAAGTTGTACGAGCTGGAAATGATGAAACGCAACGCCGAAAAGCAGGCGCTGGAAGACAGCAAATCCGACATTGGTTGGGGCAGCCAGATCCGTTCCTACGTTCTCGACCAGTCGCGTATCAAGGATTTGCGCACCGGCGTGGAAACGGCCAACACCCAAGCGGTGCTGGATGGCGATCTCGACAAATTTATTGAAGCAAGTTTGAAAAGCGGACTTTAAATATGAGTGAACAGGAACTCCAGCACGACCATTCTGATGACAACAAACTGATTACGCAACGCCGCGAAAAGCTGGCGAAACTGCGTGAACAGGGTGTGGCATTCCCCAATGACGTGGTGCGTGAACACCAGGCCGCTGAACTGCACGCCAATTACGGTGAATATGAAAAGCCGTGGTTTGAGGAAAACGAAGTACAGGTCACGGTCGCCGGGCGCATGATGCTCAAGCGTCTGATGGGCAAGGCCAGTTTCGCTACCATTTCTGATGTTTCCGGGCGTATCCAGTTGTATTCCCAGAAAAATGTGTTGGGTGACGAGCTGTTCGATGCTTATAGCCACTGGGATTTGGGTGACATCGTGTGGGCGAAAGGCGTTCTGTTCAAGACCCAGACTGGCGAACTGTCGGTGAAGGTAAGGGAAATCCGTCTGCTGACCAAATCGCTACGTCCGCTGCCGGAAAAATTCCACGGCCTCACCGACCATGAGCAGCGTTACCGCCAACGTTACATCGACCTGATCATGAACGAGGAAACACGCAAGGATTTCGTGATTCGCTCAAAAATCGTCAGTTATATCCGCAATTTCTTCACCCAGCGTGATTTTCTGGAAGTGGAAACACCGATGTTGCAGGTGATTCCGGGCGGGGCAACCGCACGGCCTTTCATCACGCACCACAATGCGCTGGATTTGCCGATGTATTTGCGGATTGCGCCGGAACTGTTCCTCAAGCGGCTGGTGGTGGGTGGTTTCGAGCGTGTGTTCGAAATCAACCGTAACTTCCGCAACGAAGGGCTTTCCACCCGCCATAATCCTGAATTCACCATGATCGAATTCTATCAGGCGTATGCGACTTACCACGACCTGATGGATTTGACCGAGGCATTGATGCGTGGGTTGGCACTCGACGTGATTGGTAGTGCGGAAATTACCTATCAGGGTGAAACCTTCGATTTCAGCAAGCCATTTGCGCGTTTAAGCGTGCGCAATTCCATCCTGCATTACAACCCGGATGTTTCCGCCGTACAGATTGACTCGCTGGAAGGGGCGAAAGCCGTCGCTGCCAAGCTGGGCATCCCGCTCAAGGATGGTTACGGGCTGGGCAAAATCCAGATCGAAATCTTTGAGAAAACGGTTGAGCATCGTCTGTTACAACCGACTTTCATCACCGAATACCCGGCGGAAGTGTCGCCATTGGCGCGGCGTAATGACAATGATCCGTTCATTACTGACCGTTTCGAGTTCTTTGTTGGCGGGCGTGAAATCGGCAATGGTTTCTCCGAATTGAATGATGCGGAAGATCAGGCTGAGCGTTTCATGCAGCAGGTGGCTGACAAGGATGCGGGCGATGATGAGGCCATGCACTATGACGCCGATTACGTGCGGGCGCTGGAGTACGGGATGCCGCCGACTGCGGGGCAGGGGATTGGCATTGACAGGCTGGTGATGTTGTTTACGGATGCGCCTTCGATTCGGGATGTGATTTTGTTTCCGCATATGCGCCCGGAATAAGCGATCACAGGTTTTGAATTATTGGTAGCAACGGAATTTTTGTTTGTTGCTACCAATCCCATATGCCGGGTATTTCTTCATGTATGTCCGGTGGTTCAGGAAAATCATTGCAGACTTTGTGATAGGTGGGCTTGAAAATAAGCCAATCATAAGGTAAGAATTTGCCAATAAACGTATTCCAATCTTGCTTGCTTAAATTATGATTGGCGATGTTACATGCTTGCTCATGGAAACCATCAGGTGTGAATTCGTCAAAATTATGAATTCTTATATTGCCGTTTTCTTCAATTGCCAGATACTCACCATCCGGGCTGAAAGCTATAATGGATCCGGGTAATGATAGATGTCCTATTATTTGTTTAAGATTTATATTCCATAGCGTGGCATCTGCTTTTCTATCATGGCTTAAAATCATTGATTTTCGCGAGTTTTGAATAATCTCGCTGGGGTTTGGATGTGGTATGGGTTGTTGCATTGATTGTGTGGTGACGATATCCCAGAGTTTGATGGTGGTGTCATTTTGATCCCAAGCCATTAATGCTTTTTCTGATAAAAACTTAAGATACCCGATGTGGTTTCCAACTTCCAGTGTTTTTATTAGTAAATTATTTCTCGGATCAATTATTTTTAATGTGCCATCGCTGTTGTTGGCTATGGCTAATGATCCACTCGGTGAAAAAGCTATGACGCTATCTTTTGATGTTTTCAATAATTGGTATACAGGCTCTCCTCTTTCATCCCAGAACATTAAGTTATTATTGTCAATGGTTATGGTTTGATTGAGCGCCTCATTAAATTTTATATCTTTAACTTGTTGTCCTGTTGATTTTGGCTGGGAAGGTGGGGAGAGGTTCTGGCAAAACTGAATATTGTTGTCGTTGTCAATGATAACCAGGTTGCCATTGGGTGCAGGCTTGATGATGGCTACTCCTTTGGCGGAGGTTTTGTATTGATCTGATAGCTTGCGACCTTGGAAGTCAAAATATTGTATGGTGTTTTTAGCCTTATCTAAAATAATGAATGATTTCATCGGGCTGATGATGATTTTTTGAATGTCCTTATTAAAACCTATTTTCTCTTGATTGTTTTCGTCCAAAATGCTTTCCGTCGGTTTTTGTGTAATCGTGTTGATGTCTTCAGTGTAGTCGATTGGGATGGTCTGTATAGGTTTGTTGGTCGATGCTTCATTCAGGTTTGTTGTTTTAATTTTTCTACCGAAATCATTCCAGAAAATTTGTTCCCGGTTGCTTTGGGTAATGATAATGCCGGATGTGCCAATGTCAAAATAATTGATTGGGGACATTTCTTCGTCTAGCGAGATAGTGCCCTGAAGCTTTCTGGATTCAGTGTCCCATATTTGCAAGTTTCTCTTTTCCTTGTTTAGTGTTACGAGCCTTCCTGATTTTTCGTCGAATCGGTCGCTATCAGGAAAATATAAGAGGGATAGAGTAGGGCGTTGAAGGACAAAACTTCTCTTGTCCTTTTTATTTTTGATGATAATGCGACCATCCTTGTGAAATGTCCATAATTCATCACCGGCTTTCGCTCCATAGGCATTCTTCAGAGAGGGTTTTCTGTATAAGCTGGAAGAATAAAGTATCTGACTTATGGTATGGTAAATCTCTGAACGTTTGTCTGCATTTGTTTCCAGTTGTTCTGCATGTAAGGCGAGTAGCAATGCCTGATCGGTGTTTTGTGATGAATTATTCTGGTAGTTGTGGCTGAGAGCATGCGCATGTGTCAACAGGCTGTTGATGATGGCTGCTTTTGTTTGCTCCCGCGCCTGAAACCCAAACCAAATGGATGATGCAAATGTAATGACCAATATTAAAATAGCGGCACCTTTACGTGTATTGTCCAGTTTGCGGTGCTTGATGCTTTTTTTCATGATGGAAAATTCGCACGGGTCTTCACGCCAGTTACTTGTGCCATTCTGTCCTTTCTCGACTTGCTGCAAGTCGTATCGCTCCAGAGCATGACCGGTATACTTGTTACCCGCATTTTTCCATTCAGCTTTACGTCCATCAAGTATGCGTCGCGCTTTCTGTCCGGGATACGTGGATGAATCGTATTTATCTTCAATTACCTGGGCTAGTGTGTCGTGAACAAGCCGTGTTTGTGTTGACGGTGCAGTAGCCTTATTGATATAGGTATCGATCAAAAGATAATGCTTTTTGAGAGTATCCAACAGGTCACGGCGATAATGAATGTGGGAATAGCGCTTTTCATAATCCGCTGCATCAAGATTTTGGCTGGTGCCTCTTTGGGTGGCGTGAGCGAAAAGTACATCCAGCATCAAGCCACTATCTCTGGCTTCTTTACCCCAGGTTTTTTGTTTGGAAATTTCACTCAGTTGCCGATCGATATAGGTTTCCAGTAATAAACCTCTATGGTTTTCGGTTTCATAGAGTTCTCTAGTCCAGACTCTGTCATCATCATTTTTAATCTTTTCCCACAATTGGTAAAGGATGATCTGAAGTGTGGGTGCAATACCTGATTGCGAGTCGATCAGTAAGTCGTCGGCTATTTGGTTAGCTAATTCTTCACAGGATGGCTCGATCCGCAAACGGTAAGCCTGTTGTAGCTCAGGGTTCTCAACCAGCTCACAGAGAATTTTGATGATGGCATTTTTATCGAGTGATTTGAGCGGGTAGTTGATCTGGTTGACAGCATATTTCTGACATGCATCAAGCAGTTCAGCGAACCATTCTTTACGCAAGGCCATGACGATCTTGACGTGTGGTGGTTTGATCCCGGAGGGAGGGTTAAAGATGGTATGAAGAATCTTCAACAGCTTGGTTAGTGAGGTTGGGAAAGGGGAGCTACTATCCTGTTTTTCTTCTGCCAGGAATGCATCTTCCACTTGATCAATAATCCAAATGGCTGGTAATCCTTGGGGCGAGGGTTGATGTAGGCGAATACTAACGCTGGTTGGGTCTGCTGATCCAAATATTTGTTCGCGTATATCTCGTCTGTGGTCAAGCTCGTTATAACGGCAATATTCAACCTTTTGATGACGGACTTTCAGACGGGGAACTAGCCCGGCCAGTAGAAATGAGGTTTTGCCAATACCGGTAGCACTATGGATTAGCAGGATGTCGGAGGTCATGTTATCCAGCAGGTTAATAGTTTCTAGTAATTCTTGGCAGCGTCCAAAGAAAAGCCGTGCGTGTCTTTCCCGGTAATAGCGTAGGCTTCTGAATGGATTATCGTCGGTGGGGAGTTTCAAATTATCGAGAAGCGGCAGGCGGTTGCAGGGTTCGGTAGCTTCCAGCAGTTTCCATGAAACGTCAGGTGGGTCAAGGAACCAGACCCAAGCCTGTTGGGTGGTTTCAGTGGTGTTTATATCCAGGGAACGGAAGTTTTTACCGGTTCTGGTTTCAATGTCCTGTTTGGCCTGATTGAATGCTGTAGTGACTGAAAGACCGTTCTTGATTAATGCAGTATAGAAAGCCTTGGTAAACTCTCTGGCAGTTTGATCTCCAAGCGGGGCATTGGTGCCGATTGCTGCTGGTATACCAGCATTGCGTAATGTCTGAACCTGGGGGGCATTCTGGCAGCCGTTCAGCACAACCAATTGCAAATTTGGACAGGAGCTCAGTTTTTCAGCCAAACCCTGAATATGCAGTTCACCCTCGTCCAGTTTTAGCACATCGCTATTGGAGTGACCTGCGAAATGCAATAATACCAGTCGCTGCCTGTTATCGTTTAAATATTCCAGTAACTCCTCACTGTTGGTGTAGGGGAAATATTCAAGTTCAAAGCCCCGTTTGTGCAGGGCAGCGGTAAGGAATCCGCGCAAATGTTCCATTTCCTTGCTGACCTGTTGTAAATAATTGGCTTGGTCATTGGCAAAGATGAGCAGAATAAGGGGGAGTTTCATACCTGATTCCTTTCAAACAGGCGGAAGGCTTCCAGCGCCCGGTGGGGGTTGAGCAATTCACCGTTTGCCTCGAAACGCGGGCGCTTGTGGGTTAGCAGTCTGTACAACGTCCAGTCCAGTACCTGCGGGTCATGCAGGAGCAGGCTCCAGTTCCAGCTTTGCGCGTCATCCTGCTTGAGGGTGTCGATACCCCGCGAACGTGCCTGCCACACTTCGGACAGCAGCACCTTGGAATCCGCCCGCGTGAATGCCGATTGCAACGCCACCTGCCTGCTGTCTGCCAGCAGCGAGGCGTAGAGTTCGCGGGCAAACCTTGTCGCCTGTGCAGCATTGTGGCAACTGTTGAGGAAGATCAGGTCTGGCGGGCGCGACCAGGTGCTGATGTGTTCGACGTACACCGCCTTGTCATCGGACAGTGACACCCCGACATCGCTATACCCTGCGAAGTGCAGGATGGTGACTCGCCCAGCGAGTTGGCCGAGTGTGGTTTTGAGCTGGTTTTGGGTGAAGTATGGTTCGTACTGAAGGTTGAAGGGGGGCGTGTCCGTCTGTCGCGATTCGAACAGGGTTTTGAGAGTGCTGAGTTCGGCAGGGATAGAGGCGAGCGGGTTGGTAGTGCTTTTTGCACCCAGCAACAGCACGACTGGAAGATATCCTGACGGCACGGCAAGCCCTTTCTCACTTGGGGATATGAGTAAATTATAGTGGTAATAATGCCCACTTGATGAGATTTAAGTCAAAAAATGCTGCATGGGTTGTTTCCTGTTAACACCTGCGAGGGAGGAAACCTATGGATTTTATCAGTCAACAGCAGTCGAAATTTTTTATCGTGCACTAAAGCTGGATATTATGACAAAAAACAACCACTAAAAATAAATTATAGGCTAATATCGGCAAATGATATTTGTGTGACAAAAGGTAATCTGCATGGCAACGACCATTCTGATTCTTGCCGCCAACCCGCTAGATTCGACTCGTTTGCGTCTGGATCAGGAGGTTCGTGAAATTGAAGATGGTCTGGACAGAGCAAAACAGCGTGACCGTTTCCGGGTAGAATCCAAATGGGCGGTACGCCCCCGCGATGTGCAACGTGCCTTGCTGGAAGATGACCCGACTATCGTCCACTTTTGCGGGCATGGCGGCGGCAGTGAAGGCATTGCATTTGAGGATGACCAAGGCAAAACCAAGCTGGTACAAACAGAAGCCTTGGCGAGCTTGTTTGAGCTGTTTGCCGAAAAAATCCAGTGTGTCGTACTGAACGCCTGCTATTCCGAAACGCAAGCCAGAGCGATCGCCCGGCATATTCCCTACGTTATCGGCATGAACAATGCAATTGGTGACAAGGCTGCCATCGAGTTTGCTGTGGCCTTCTACGATGCAATTGGTGCTGGCAAGCCTTTTGAGTTTGCTTACAAGCTCGGCAAAGTAGCCATTCAAATGGCAGGCATCCCGGAGCATCTGACGCCTGTCCTGATTCAGGCTAGCAGTCCAGCCAGTTATGACACTACACCGCCTGCCAATATCGTCAACCTGTTATACAGCCATCGCAACCAACCCGATGCTTATGTCATCGAATCCTTGGAACGTGACCTGCAAACCCGTGGCTATCAACCTGTTGCCGCGTTCTCCCAACGTTCACTTGACCTTGATTCAGCAACACCACCGGCCAGCAACAACAAACCCGTAGCAGAAATAGTTTTTCTGTCCGCCCAATCCCTCCATGATCCCAAGCTGCAACAACGGCTGGAGCGGCAAACCGGCAAAATTGCCCTGATCCCGCTACGCATCAGTTTCACTGGCAATCTGCCGGAACCACTGAACAAATTGTTGGGCAATCACCCCCACTTGTCATGGCAAAGCCCAGCGGATGACGCCGTATTGCTGGAGCAAGTGCTTAACAGGCTAAAAAATCCCCAGCAGGTCGAAACGCCAATACCTCCTGAGTCTGAGCCGCAAGACGTGCGTAGTCCTTTGCCCTCTCTTTCCAAAGCGAGTGAACCAGAACACTGGTTGTCGCTGGTTGTGGAACAGAAGGCAAACAACATCATTATGGAAGATGACGCTGGTAATACCCACAAAGCATCAGCGGATTGCTTACTGCCATTTAATGGTTCGACCCAGCAACTGACCAAATTGACTGACATGCTGGCGGACTGTATGCCAGCGATGGAGGACAAAAACATTCGCCTGCGTGTCATGACTGACGACCCCATGCTAGCCATGCTGCCTTGGCATAAGGCCAAACCAGTGGGAACTGCCAACTGGGTGATCGAAACAGGGCCAGTATTACGCCGCTATACCCCCGGTCTTGGCGCAATCTCACTCACTACACCGTTGCTATTGATTCCCGCTGGGCATGAACATGCCATCATGGGTGACAAACATTACGCTGCAATGCAAGATTACTTTGCCAGCTATTTGGGTATCCGTGGCTCTATCCCCCGCGTCACCAGCCCCGCGCAGCTCAGACGTGAACTTGGCTTGCACCAGCCAGATTTACTATACGTCTATGCCCGCTGTAACAACGATACGCTGGAACTGGATAGTGACCATGAAGGAGACGGCACACTTACACTGACAACCTTGGGCGAGTGGCTGGAAGCGGCTGAATTGCGCCCTGCCATCCTGTGCAGCCTGATCGGGCAGGGATTACAGACATACCCTGAAACACTGGCTAATAGCAGTAACCTGTTGTGGGTACAACAAACTCGCCGCGACTCGCGTATCGATGATCTGGAAACCAGCCTCGCCAACGTGCTGGAAGGTTTGGCGCAAACCGAAGACCTCGCCTACTTGATCCAGCAACAGGACAACAATACCCGGCGCGACCTGCACCACTACCTGTGGCTGAACGGGCGTAGCCCCAAGGTTTCCCTGACAGGCGATGACGCCCAGCGTAAATTGCGGGCTGCATTGCTGCGGGTCATGTTAGGTCGCACCGAACTCAAAGATCGCCTCTACAGTGGCATCTATCGCAGTGAATACCTTAACACCCCGACACTTTTGGTCTACGCAGTATGTGGGGACGAAATGGCCTGCACCTTTGATTTTCCCGCCCAGCTACAGCAACGCCTGCAATGGGATGATCCGGAACGCAGCCTGCCAGTGATACCGTTTTATTTCCATCTGGATATACATCCAGACACAGATGCCTTCGACATGCTAGATACTTCCCTGAGCCAAGGGCTGCTGCACGGTACGCACGATATTGACACCATTTTCCATCGTGAACTGACACGACGCGGTTTGGTGAATCAGGATTGCTGCATCACCCTCAACTGGATGTTCCGGGTTCCCGTCAGCATGATGGAACAAGTCACTACATGGCTGGACGTGTGGGCAGAAATTCTGTGCAGTGATTTCGCCGCCTATATCCCGGAACGCTGCATCCTGCTCGGTGCGGTATGCCTGCAAACCGACAAGGATATTGATCCGCAGCCATTACAGAAAGCTGCCAACGACCTGTTCAGCAATGCCCCCAAGTGCCCGTTACGCCTGATTCGCATCAAGGAGGCATTAGGCAAGCTGGAACAGGAAGAAATCAGTGATTTCCTGCAATACAACCAGCACTGGCGCAAGGCGCTGCAACTGGATGAGTTCAGAATTACACCCAACGATTACGCCAACTGGATATACACCCAGACCGGGCAAGGTTCGTTTGACAGTGCAGTACGTCTGATCTGGCAACAATATCAACGGCAATACCAAGACTACCTCAGCCAGCAACCCTGAAGGATGAAGGAATTCTCATGCAAAACACCTCAACCTTTCACCTCGTCCAGCAACCAGATAACTGGCAGCAGCATGACCAGCAACAGGGGCGACTTCGGGAAAACTTGCGCTCGACTGCCCATATCGCCGAAGCACGGCGCTTGGACAGATCTGCTGAACGTTTCCGTCCATCCCCCGACCTTCTCAATGCTATCAATGCCTCTATAGCATCGCGCTCACCGCTGTTACTGACCGGGGAACCTGGCACGGGCAAAACCCAGGTGGCATGGTTTCTGCAACGCTATTTCGGCATCCGTCTGTTTGAATATCAGGTGCGCTCCAACAGCCAATCGGCAGATTTGCGCTACGACTTCGATGCAGTGGCTTACCTGCGTGACGCCTACCTCGCACAACAAGCTGTAGGAGCCAGCCCCGCTGGCGATTCAGTCATGACCGACGGCGAAGACCCGCGCTCCCACCCCAAATACCTCAAACCCGGCCCTTTGTGGCAGGCATATGACCTTGGGGAAGACTGCTTGCTGCTGATTGATGAAATCGACAAAGCCCCACGCGATTTTCCCAATGACCTGTTGCAGGAAATCGACCAGCACCGCTTTGCCCACCCCTTCCACAAGGACAGCTTTGTGGAGCGTAAAGGCCCACCGCCCATCATCATCATTACCAGCAATGCTGAACGCCGCCTACCGGATGCTTTCCTGCGCCGCTGCATCGTCCACCACATTGAGCTGACTGATGAATTGCTGAAAAGCATCATGCAGGCATGGGAAATGCAGTTCCCCCATCTGGATCAAGCCAGCAAGGCACTGGCGTTACAACGCTTTCAGGACATCCGCAAGCTAAACCGTCTAAGCAAAAAACCGGGGGCAGCAGAACTCCTATTGTGGTTAAGCGTGTTATCTGCACAACGGGTCAGCAGCGAAGCACTGGATAGCAAAGTAGCACTGAAAGACTTACCTGCACTGATGTGCTTGATTAAGGATCATGCCGACTATGTGCATCTAGCTTGATGGAGAAGGGTATGCCACCTGAAGTGACAGGGATTGACACACTGCTGAAACAGCTCCGCCTGCGCGGTATCCCGGTTAGTACTCTGGAAATGCAGCGTCTGTCCGCTGTATTTCAGCGTGAGCCGCATATTACCCGTGCTGAATTACGTGAACTGCTATGTGCCCTGTTAGGCAAAGAAGAAAACCAACGCCGTACCATCCGCCGTTTGTTCGAGCAACTCGTTCCTTTTGCGGAAGCAGCCGTCTTACCTGAAACTAGTGGTAGTACACTTGCTTTTAATGCCTCCCAACCCCGGCAAGCACTGGAAACTGAACTCGCCACACCCCGACCCACAGTCAAACATCCGTTCGATTATTGGCAGGTTGGTTGGAAACTCATGCTTCTGATTACTTTATTGGCATTCGTTTTTTGGTATTGGTATCCAGTAGACAAACAAACAGATGTCTCATCTGACTCACAAATTACAGCAGCCGATCAAACCAGCTCTCCGCTAGCAGTCCACTCACTACTCGAAGACAAAAACACCAGTGAGCTTCAACTGGTTGATAGCATCGAGACTTGGAAAGTAGAGGTAAAAGTGATTCCCCAAAACCTGTGGAAAGACCTGTTACCCAACCTGATCCTGTTTGTTGGGGCTGGGCTGGGATTCTTCTGGTTGCTCAACAAGGCCATACAACGCACCTGGATACGCACTCCAGAACCTCCCGTATTACGCGCGCAACCTGGACGTTTCCACCTGCCGAACCTGAAAAATCTGGCTGATTATCACCTGTTGAGTGGGTCAGAACGGCGCGAAATGAGTTGGGGCATCAACCGTTATCTGACTGACTCGCCCTTCAACAAGCTAGACATCCCCGCCAGTGTGGAAGCCAGCGCCCGCAGCGGTTTACCCGCCATTGAATACCTGCATGCCAGCCGTGAACGCGAAGTCTGGCTGTGGCAGGATCAGGACAGTGGCAATGCTGATTTGCTGAAACTGGCGGAGGAAATTGGCGATACCCTACGAGCTGCCAAAATCGAAGTACAACGCGGTTATTTCCGGGGTTTGCCTGACATGATTCGCAGCGAACGGGGCGAGGTGATCTGGTCAAGCAAACACGAATACCCGGAACACCAACCGCTGGTGGTAGTGCTGGTGGATGGCAACAGTCTGGCGCAATTGGGCGTATTGCAGAAACCAGAGACACATATCGCGTTCCGCCAGCTTGGGCATTGGGCTACGTTGTGTATGGTTGATTGCAGCCAGCAACCGGGCAACCTGTGCAGCGTCACCAAACCCTATGATCTCGACTGCCTGCAACCGCATGAAGTCGCGGGCTGGCTGGCGCGACAAGGGGAACCTCAGCAAGCACAAGCGACAGCCTGCGTTATCGACAGCCTGCATTTGTGGGCAGTCGCCTGTTCCCTACCAGAACGGGTGTTGATGGAAGATGAAATCCGGGCTTTGCATGATGCGCTGGGGCTGAATTGTGCTTGGCAATATCACGCCCTGCGCCGTTATGCTGAATCTGCCGGGTTAGGGCTAGATTTCAGCCGTTCGCGTCTTGCCTTATTGCAGGAATTTGCGCGGCTGGCAGAGCAGGATACAAAGCGGGTGAATACTGTCATCGGCTACTGGCTGCAACGCACCAACGAAATTGATGCGACTCTATGCGCAGAGGAAACTGAACACCGCCCATGGAAAAATACCCTCAAGCAGCAACGATTGTATCTGGAACGGGCGTTGCTAAAATTGTGGACTCCTCTTGATACAGGGGAATTAGAGGAGATTTCTTCAACCGCCCAAACACTCTATGACCTGCACGCACTACCAAAACTGAAGGCAGAGGTGGAACGCAAGCTGGGGCAATACGCCTGTCAGAATTGGCAGGAAACAACGGGAATAACGCCTGCCAATCCGGGTGAGTGGATTTGCCTGCCACTGCGCTGGGAAAGCTTGCCACCACAAACCCAGCATCAGTTGAAAGCAGCCGGTTTTGGCGGCAAAGCAGAAAAGCTGCCACTGCGTTGGGACAAGATGACCAGTATTTTGTTAGGTGCATTGTTGGGGGTCATGTGCATTGCTGTTGGGCATGGAATCTGGCAGTGGATGCCTAAACCGGCAATCATAAGGACGACATCAAACTCAGCAAAACCTCCATTAAATGCAATAATAAAATACCCGCCGAAAATAACCATAGATACTCATGACTTATGGGTGGGAACAGCCAAGCAGAATATAGAAAAAGAGAAGCTTCACCCAAATAGCACTGTACAAGTCAAATGGAGCAGGCAGATACAAGTAGCGCGTAACATTATTTCAAATACGGATGAACTTAAAGAAAATGAATATAATCAAACTGAATTATGGCTGGCAGGAAAGAGGGCAAATCCTGATCGTCCGAAAGAAAAAGACTGGCCTCTGGTATCCATAGCAATAATTGAAGGTTCGACAACTGATCATGAAATAAGAAAGTTAGCCGCAGCTTTGTTAGATACAGGAACCGCTGATCAAGTTGTCGTTGGAAAAAACTGGCATAAAGCTATTGATAATTTGCAAAAAGAGTGGAGCAGCATACCTTCTACCCAATGGATATACATTAATGCTCAACATACCCATAAAAAAAGCGACACCACTAGTGCACAACTAAATATAGAACCCCACATTTTATACAACATGTTACGTTCCGAAAGATTATATCAAGCAAAAGACCTAGCACAATACGGAAAAACAGATAAAGACATAAAGATACAAGGCCGATACCCAATAAAAATCAATACCGATGTGTTCCTTGAAGAAGTTAAAAACAGTCTTTTTAATGGAAAACTTGAGCAATCGCAGATTGATGGCCTAAATCTTTTCATCAAAGAATGGAAGAAACAAGGGCATGATGACTTTCGCTGGCTGGCATACATGTTAGCTACAGCTTATCATGAGTCTTCCATTCCCTCTCCTTATCAAGAATCACCTATCCCTTATAAAGATGATGAGGTAATGCACACAATGCAACCTACAAGAGAGCCAGGGCTTGGCGTGGGTAAAAGCTATGGAGAAAAGTATTATGGGCGTGGTTTTGTGCAGCTTTCATGGGAGCAGCATTATGAGAAAATAGGAAAAGAAATAGGAGTTGATCTAATTAAAAATCCAGATATGGCATTAGATTCTCAAATCGCTGTAGAAATAATTTTTAAAGGGATGATTGATGGGGTATTCACGGGAAAATCACTAAAGGATTACTTTAATGAAAATAGTGATTGGTATAATGCACGTAGAATCTTGAATGGCCTAGAGCGAGCAGCTAAGATAGCTGAGTATGCTAAAAATTTCAATGCTGCGTTAGAAAAATCCATAGAGCGTGAAATTAATCGAAATATCTTTTTTGACATAATAAAGAGCAATCCTTTTTCAAATGAACTAAACAATTCACAAGTAGAGGGAATGAATATTATTCTTGACGAATGGGATAAGCGCAATTTAACCGATGTCCGTTGGTTGGCTTATATCTTAGCGACCACCTACCATGAAACTGGCCGCACTATGCAACCAATTTCAGAAACTGGTCATGGTCAAGGAAAAAAGTATGGAATTCCAGATAAGGATACTGGCTTGATATATTATGGACGGGGACTTGTTCAACTTACATGGAAAGAGAACTATGAGGGAATAGGCTCGATTATTGGGGAAGACCTTGTAAAACAGCCTGACAAGGCATTGGAGCCACAAATTGCTACAAAAATTTTATTTGAACTCATGATCAGAGGAACAATCAATTCCGACCCAAGTGGTTCACCGTATAATCTAGAAAGATATTTCAATAAAGAAAATTCTGATTGGTATGGCGCACGTAGAATTGGTAACGCTCAACTTGATCGAGCCACACAGATTGCTGATTATGCGAGAGCATTCTATTTTGCATTAGAACAATCATATAAAATCAAGGAGTTGTAGAATTAACTCGTTTATCGAACAGGCAATATCTCAGCGACCAGCAGGTGGGAGGTCGCAAACAGTACGAAAGCCAACAGAGTTAAAAGACGCGCTATCATAAGGGCGGTAGGATGAACGCAAATAGTCAGAATTACGATTCCATGCCCCACCTCGCAACTCACGGCGACGACAGTCGCCGTCAGTCTCCCATGCTAGTCCATTAGCAGGGGCATCCCTGTAGTTGTTGTGCCAGCAATCCTGCACCCATTCCCACACATTACCGTGCATATCCTTTAAACCCCATGCGTTGGCCTCGAAACTGCCCACGGGAGCTGTCTGCTTATTGTCCCACTCACTACCACAGCCATCACAATTAGCCTTATTTTTGCCGATGTCATCACCCCAAAAATAAGTGGTTGTTGTACCCGCACGCGCCGCATACTCCCACTCCGCCTCTGTCGGCAAGCGACAATCTGTACGCTTTTCTCTCGACAACCAGTTTACGTACCCTTGGGCATCCTCCCACGAAACATTGATCACAGGGCGCAATCCACGCCCCCAACCTTCATCATGCGTATACTGCATGTCCTCCATACCGTTTTCCTGCATCAACCAGACGTAGTAGTCGTATTCGGCAAAGGTGATTTCGTGGCGGCTCATATTGAACGGCTGCTTGAACGTTACTTGATGGACAGGTTTTTCATCATCAGTACCTTTATCACTGCCCATCTGGAATGCCCCCGTCGGTATTTCCTGCATGGCAGGTATTTCAGCTTTGCCTAATTGCCACAATATCCGTCGCATTGCGTATTCGGAGGGCAGGGAATACGCAACATCGTCTTTCTTGTATGTCGTATGCTTTACCCACCAAAAAGACTCGCCTGCCACAATTACAGTTAAAACTAAGACCCCACCCCCAACACCTACGATCCAAGCTCTCCTTTGTGCAGTAACTGCCGCCTCTATCTTTTTGTTGACCACAGTACCTCCTGGCAACCCACCATCTAGATATAACAAGTACAAAATACTCGCAACAACAAGCGGCGACGGCACACCTAACACAAACAATAGGAAAGCAGAAGCAATTCTTTTACGCAATAATTTAACGCCCAACCAAATACACAATACTATCAGCACAACACCAGCAAACCCTGAAAGAAAATTACTTTCAGGCAAAAGAATATTCCCAATTATTTCCCCCAAATTTTCCAGAAGAAGACTTCCTCCGAATGTCAGTACAAGCCACCCAAGCCAATAGTCCCAATAACCTCTAAAACGGATGGAAAAGCTATTTTGTTCAGTATTAATAGTCAGCACAGGCTTAATATTTATAGCCTGCCACCAAGAAAGAAAAACAAGCAGACTTGCTGCTAATAATACAAACGACAGAGGAACCCCATGTGAAAATAGAGTAATGACATTATTAAGTGGCGACCAGTTTAACTCCATCTCAGGCCAAAATAATTCTAAAATCTGAGGCAGTATAAAAAAAAGCCATGCCGTTTGCCCTGCGACTTCATCACTAGGTCGCAAAAAGAGCACTATTATCCAACCTAACAACCAAACTGGTATAGCATCCATACCCAACAATCTAAGGGAAAATAAACACCCTGTTAACAAACCTGCTACACCCCAAACGAACGTTGTATCCCACCTTTTCAACGCCTGCATCTGCATTACAAATCCTTGCCACTGGCTGCAATCAAAACCCCCATCGTTACAAAGTCCCGATAAGTCATATACTTTTCATTTTAACCTCAGCGTATAGGATATATTCCCCCAGCTATTGGCATATTTGCCTATGTTATTCAAGCTGTTTTTACCCTGATAATTGCTGTGTAATTTTCTGTACGGTTACCTTCTCTGCAAAATACGAAAGATGGTCGCACTGCACATTTTCCACTGTTACCGCATCCTGCCACTCAGGATTGAACTGCTTCATGCTGCTTTGCCCAACCGCTATATCATTCGCCTCTTTGAACAGTTTCTCGGTCAGCAAGTCATACGCCGCAAGCTTGAGCCGTTTGCCAAGATAGCCAAGCAATTTTGAAAGTCGCTCGGTGTATTGGTCAGATGGGATCATCAAGCCACTGGTATCACCCGCGATAACAGCATAACGGGTATTTTGCGGGGCGGGGGAGTTGAGCAAATCCTGAATGAGGTCAGAGTCCGGTGCCATCTGGTCAAGATTATTATCAACTGCATCCAGCAGTTTCATTAGCCCGGCGACTGCCATACCGCCAACATATGCAGTTGTTAGCCCGTTGAGAATGATGGCCAGATTGCCATAAGCCCATGTTTTGAGAATGGCATAGCCTTGCTCCTTGACTGTGGCAAGCGGTGAGCCGCCATTCGGGGTGCCGACCATGACCAGTTGGTTGACGACAGCATCCCCACCTTCGCGTTCAATAAACCAGCGGGATACCAAGCCACCAATCGAGTGCGCAAGGATATCAACATGTTTGCCGCTTTCTGCGCTAATACCGGCAGCCGTCAGTTGCTGTTGCAGGGATAGGGCAATATCCTGAATACGGGTGTTCAGGTTTTCGTAGTCGAAAGTCAGGATCAGGTCGTACTGGGCAGATAGTGGTAGCTGATCTTCGCCCGTCACCATGTTGACGCAGCCAGCGATGGTGTTGGTATGTCCGATAATGCCATGAATGATTAGCAGGATACGTTTCGCACTGGCCACCTGCTCGGCAATAGTGGCAGTATCAGCAATGTAGTCGCTGACTTCCAGCGGATTGGTTTCGGAGAAAACCGGGATACGCAGAAAATGGATTTCCTCGTCAATCCGCAACAGGTCGCGGTAAACCAGTTTGCGGAAATAGATTTTCAGGGCGCTGCCAATGCTTCTGGTGCTGTCAGTTGGTAATGCGGCGGCAGATTCCGGCAGCTCTTCGATATGGATGTGGGTTCTGCCGTCGTCTCCGGCTGTGGCACGCCCTAAGGGCAGGAAAAAGCCATTTTCGCTATCGAAAGCATAGGGAATGATTTGTTCACCCGATGCCAGTGTCTGGTTAATCGAAAGTGTCAGCGGGTTGGCAGGCGTAACGCTGTCGGTTTCATCAGTGAGGTAAACTTCCAGTGTATCCAGCCCCAGATCGGGGCCGCGTCCACCGCTAAGCATGAAGGTGCTGGCGTCAGCACCCAGTACCGCTGGTTCAGGCGCTTTGCTGTCGGTGAGACCGCGCGTATTGACCTGATGGGAGGTGGTCAGGCGCACCAGGCCACGGAATGCAGGATGCGGTTCAATACGGACATCATTTTCATCATTCTGCACCAGCACTTCTGCTTGATGTTCTGGGACAGCGGTGGATTCCAGCGGGCGGATAACGCTGATATTAACGACCTTGCTGGTCCAGTCCGGGGAGCTGACTTTTTCTTCATCTTCTACCGCCAGTGAGCGGGTGTGGGCTTCCTGGATGAAGCGTTCCAGACTGTTGCGGAGCAGGGTGCGGGTGCTTTTGCTCTCCTCAAGTTGCAAGGCTTGCTGGTTCAGCAGGCTGGAGTCGAATTCTTCCTCACAGAGCATCAATTTGAGGGAATCCTGAATGCGGGTGACGCCTTGTGCCAGCAGTTCATCCCGGATCTTGAGCGGGATGGCCTTGCCCTCAAAAGCCTTGACCACGGGCTGGGCTTTGATCTGGCCTTCCTGTTCAACACCTTCATGACCCAGCCAGCCACCACTTGCCAGGACATTGGAAATTTCGCCAGTGCTGCCATCAAAATACAGCAGAGCGTAATACAGGCGTGGTTGGCCAGGTTTCAGACGCAATTCCAGATTGAAGCGGGGTTTCTCCCATTTGCTGCCATCAAACGTGTAGCTCAGGGTGACATCCTGATTGAGGTATTCTTCCCCCTTGTAAGTAATAACAATTTCAACCGGGTCGTTCAGTCTGGTTTCCAGGTTGCTCAAATCCAGCTTTTGTTGCCAGCGTGCCATCACGGCGGCTTGCTCCAGTGCCTCAACAATGTTTTGGGTTTTCTTGAACAGGGGGCGGCTGTCGCGTGGTTTGGTTACGTAGCATGAGCCGTTGGACAGGTGTATTTCGTAACGTGGCTCCTGCTCTGTCGCCAGCAGAAATGTGCCGGGGGCATTGGCTGAGGCATCCTGCTCAAGCAAAGTACGGGCAGCCTGTACGTCTGCATCGTCGCCGACCAGACGCACTGGCATTTTGGGAAAGTGCTGGCGGCTAATGGTGGCGGTGTATTCTTTTCCGTTTAGTTTGCCCGCATCATTAATCTCCAGGGTACTCTTGAAACTGTCGGCTTGCTGGATACGGGCGGTGGTCAGGTTGTTTGTCTGCTGTGTTGGGTCTGCGTCATTGCCGAACAATGCCACCTCGTCGCCAATATTCAGGCCGTGCATGACACCTGCATTCAGTTTCCACTGCCCATTTTCCTTGAATACCAGCATACGAACCGGCAGCAGCTCACCGCCCAGCGCGGCCTGATTGATGTCCGCGCCAGCGACAGCCTCGATTTGTGGGCTTTGGGTGGATGCCTGACTTTGTACGCGCTGGTAGATGCGGTTGCGTAACTCCTGATAACTGACGGGGTATTGAAGCGATGACAGTGTTTCACACATGGCGTAGGTAAACAGGCCATGTCGCTGGAATGCCGGGCCTTGTGCCTTTTCGACGGAAAGCTGGAAATCCTGGCAGCCGGATAGCAGGATGTGTTTGCCGGAATCGGGGATCAGTTGTTTTAGCTGGGTCTTATCCAGCGTTCTGTTGGCTGCTTGTTGGCCGAATACGAAGCTTTCCAGTGGATATGTTGTCATGTCGACCGGGGCGAGGCGTACTTCTTCAGGTGCTTCACCGATAAAGCGGGTGCCATGCCCGCCGTGACAACAATCAAGGAAAATGGCGATGTTGTCACACTTGGCTGCGAGCTTGGCTATCAGGTAACGGAGTTCCTTGTCCAGCAAATCGGGAACGCCGGGGGTGCGGCTATCGTGGCATACCATCGATTCATTCAGATGGTCTGGTTCGATGTCCCAGAAGATTTCCGGTGCGGCAGTTTGTGCGCCGTGACCGGAGAAATAAAAAACAGCGGTGTCATATTTCTTCCAGTCACGGTCGATCAGGTGATGTTGGAAACTGTCGATGATGTTCTGGTGGGTTGCCGCAGCGTTAGTGAGAATTTTGAGGTTACTTTCGTTGACATTAAAGCGTTTCTGAAGGGTTTGTGAAAATAAATACACGTCAGATTCACAACCCTGCAAAGGACGGATCATCTGGTTTTGATAACGATTGACACCAACTAACAAACCGTAAACAGCCATTTTTTAGCCCTTCTTTCGTAGAACAAAACTGCCGAACATTAGTCAGAGAACATGTGTCCCCTGAAATTCACGGAATATTTCCCTGATTTCACTGTCGGATGGCTCTTCCATGACTTGTTGTTCAAGTGCCCTTGGATCCTGGTTGGCATTCTGGGCTTTATACAGTGCGACATAAAACGCCCGAGCGTAATGTGCGATGTTGTCGGCACGATCCAGGCCATTGATAATTTTGCGGGCATTACGCCAATCACTCTCCTCGCCAGCAAAATATTTTGGTAAGCCTACGCCAGTAAATAGTCCATTGATCATGCCTTCAAACATGACCTTGGTTGCAATACCCCATTCCAGTGCTTTGTCGGGATTGTTTACGAGGTCGATACCTAATAAATCCCCCATTTTTTGATAGTTATTTTTCCAGGTTAGCTGTACGAAACCGCGTCCGTAGTGGGTTGTTCCGTATTCTTTGCCTTGACCTTGGCCAAACTCGCGAATGGGTTCCATGCTATAAGCAGTCTCATGAAAAGTGGTGGCCAGCATGTAAGCTAACCAGCGCAGGTCGGTTAACCCCCTACGTAACCATTCATCCAGAATATGATCCATCCCCTTGACTTGACCCGCTGTCAGTTTGTCCGGGAAGGGATAGTTACGCACGATATTGAAAAAAATGCCCTTGTCCATAACTTGTTTCTCCTGTGGATTACATAACGTTGAATTGTATGGCTGCATCAACCCTTAAGTTTTCATACTTGTCTTTGGTTAAAAAGTCCTCGACACTGATACGTTTAGGCCGCAACCATTTCTCCAAAGTTAAGCGGTTCTCAGGTTTCTGCACCCATTTGGAGAAGTCTTCCTGAGTTGAAGAATATGAACCAGTTGTCGTCGGAGGGATGTAATCGGGGGGCGTACCAGGAGGACTCACCACAGCTGTATCTACTATTGGTGGCGTGGTATTTTGAGGTGCTGGTTCTGATACAGCAGGAATATCAGGATTTGTAAATGGGTCTTGAGATTCAATTACCGCCCCTGTATCTGTTTGTGGAGCATAGCGCCCGAGACCAGATGCTCTGATGGATCGATCTGAGGTTGCTTCAACAGTATTTTGCTCATCACTAGCACGGGCATTAAGAGATGCTATAGCACTAGGAATGCTTCCTGCTACCTTATAATCATTCAAGTCGGCAAGGGCATCATATAGGTCGTATTGATCTGCACCTAAATCAGTTCTTTCCCGAATTCTGTTTCGAACTTCTGCTCTGGATGTGCGCATTTCTGCAATTAATGCAGACATGACGCCTTTGGATATAACATTGGATTCATAGATGGCTTTGCCACCTGATAGCACGGTCGATAACCCTGAAAGCATGTTACGTGTCGGAATGTGATCGGTAGCTGGACCTGCACTTGTTAATAGATTGGTTGTCCAATCAGTGTAAACAGTACCACGCAGGTTTTGGACATAGATGGATTTTTCAAACTGCTCATACGCTAGATCAGTCATGATCATTCGGCGGCGTAGTAGGTTATTGCGAACACTGGAACGTTGCGAGTGGTCAGCATCCTCGTATTGGGTAACCCAATTGTCCAAGTCTTCATCCAGTGCTTTCAGACTTGTAGCTGATTGCAAGGATGAATCGGCAGGATATCCTTCAAATGTCGAACACCCGGTGAAAGAGAGTGCGATTGTAACCAACAGGATAGAGTACTTCTTGCCCGACATCATAAGCCCCTTAACTATAAAGTAATCACATGAATACTTTATAGTTTGAATTTTGGGCGAATGCTGACTTTTTTGTAATTCTAGTTATACGTATTTTGATGTTAGTCATAAAAAAACCGCCTTTCGGCGGTTTTTGTTTGCTTTGGCTTTTGCGGTACGGCTATTTCAGCGACCGAACAGCTTGCTTGCCAAGCCGATAGCACCAGAAACGCCACCGACTGAATCCAGCAGGCTACCCATATCCAGGGAGCCATTTGGAGATGCCTTGTCGACAACTTCGGGAACAGCCGCTTGCAGGCCGCTCAGCGCTTGATCGGGGCTAATACCCAGTTGCTGGGCGAAAGCAGCGATCTTGTCCTGACCGAACATTTGGGTCAGTTGGCCGCCAGATGGTTGCACATTAGCGCCGTTACCCAGCCAGGAAGAAGCCAGTGAAGCCAGATCACCGCCACCGCCTTGCATACCGGAAATCATTGAGGCCAGACCACCCAGACCGCCAGCTTGAGCCTGGCCTTGACCGCCACCCATCAAGCCCATCAGGGCAGAAGCGATTTCAGTCATTTCCAGTTGCCCGTCATGATCTTTGTCCAGTTGGCTTTTGAACAACTGGGCAGCAATTTGCATCATATCCATGAATGACTCTACCTCGTGTTAGATGTTTTTCGGAATGCGGATTTTCTGACCAGGGAAAATCTTGTCAGCATCCTTGATGACTTCACGGTTGACTTCCACGATTTTGGTGTACTTGGAGCCATTGCCGTAAGCATTTTCAGCGATTTCCCACAGGGTATCGCCTTTCTTGATGACGTAGAATTCGTCGTCGCCCCCAATCTGGCTGCCATCAGTAACGGTCATGCCGTCTGCCTTGACTTCCTGGATGCCCATGGCGTTACCCGCCATCAGTACAGCCTTTTCCAGTGCTTCAGCGGAAGATGCCTGGCCGGTCAGGGTGGCAACGCCATCCTTGACTTCGACTTGCAAACCACTGACGCCGGGGTTGTCTTCGTTGATGTGCTGCTCCAGGGCTGCTGGTGCTTCTTCTTCTTTGCCGAAAATTTTCTTGCCGATGTCACGGGCAAAATCGAACAGTCCCATCTTGTTTTCTCCTTTAAATGAAGTGGATTGGCCTCCGCCACATAGTATAGCCGTTTTACTGCAAAGAAACAGTGAACGGATTATTAGGTCGGGAAACAGGCTGAAAGGGTTCAATGCCTATATCAGAAAAGTACCAAACTTGACCAGACGCTGCTGCCAGTAAGGCTTACTCAGGTTGTCGATGGAAACCTTGCTGCCACCGGATGCTGCATGAATGAACTGGCCTCGCCCGGTGTAGATGCCGACATGGTTGACCTTGCTGCCACTGGTGCGGAAGAAAATCAGGTCGCCCGGCTTCATCTGCTCGAAACGGATGGTGTGGCTGGCCTTGCTTTGCTCGGCAGCGGTGCGGGGAAGGGTAATGCCATTGGCATTTCTGTATACGTACTGTGTCAGGCCGCTGCAATCAAAGCCTTCAGCAGGTGTTTCACCACCATACTTGTAACGTACACCCAGAACCTGATGGGCCTGTGAGAGCAATGCATGCCTCGCTGGCGTATCAGCAGCCCCGGATTGTTGCCAGTAGGGCGATTGAACAGATACACACCCCCCCATCAATATTATTACAGCAGTTAGCAATGCTGCCATTTGAAATTTGCCCATCATGAAGAAACCCCAGTTTTATTGTTATGAATTAGGACAGGGTTCCATTCTATAAGTTCTAAACTGAACACAAACAAAAAACCCGCCCAGAAATGACATCTGGTCGGGTTCGACAGGAAATAATGGCAATTCCTACCAATTGGTGCCGAAACTTTTATCTGTTTCATTCCCCAGTTTGGGCAGGTCAGCCAGGTCATGGATGGTGCTCAAGGGGCCTTTGGGGAAAAGCTGGTACAGGTATTTACGCCCACCCATGTAGGCGAATTCTTCCTGAACCATGTCTGCCAACATGCGGGCATTCTGGCAGTCATCGCAATGTTCATAAAAATCAAGGATGAAATTAATGACGGCCATGTGTTCATCGTTGAGTTCGATGCCTTGCTCCAAGGCCCGTTTGCTGATGTGGTTGTAAACATTTTCGGTTTTGAGTGTGGGCAACGGCGCACGCATAACCGGTTCTGCGCGTGGGAACATTTCGTCCAGGGAAACATCGCTAAACATCATGATTTGACCCTCCTGAATGCGTCTTGATGGTGAGTGCGAACCTTTTATATCTCTATTGGTAATAATTGCGTGTTAGTGTATCCCAAAAGTAGTATTTCCCACTGCTGAAGTCAAGTAATGCAGTACTTTTCATGTGGGTTTAGCAGAAATTTCCATTGTCCTGCGCTATGCTGTCCATGCGCAAAAGCGTGGAGTAGTATTGGTTTTATGAGTGATTCCCAACCACGGTTCCGAAGTCTGGAGTTAGCTGCCTGTGGGTGGTCACCTGCCGACTGGCAACGGATGTTTTACCCTGAAGATTTGCCTGGAGACTGGCGTGTTTCCTACTACGCCAACGAATTTGCCTGCGTGTTGTTGCCCGCCACTGCGTGGGAGAACCCCTCAGTCCAGGCAACTTTCTGGCAGGCGGAAGTTCAACCGGATTTCCGTTTTTATCTGGAAATAACCCCGCAGCTGTTACAGGGTGAACACTGGCAAAAAGTGCGTGGTGCAGTGGAAAAATATCTGTCGCCACAGGTAGAAGGTGTGCTGCTGACTACCGATACGGCAGAAGCTTTGCCGTCAGACTGGCAGACGCACTTTCCCATGCACGTACAGCAGCCAAACGACTGGTTGGCGGTAATGCCGGTCAATGCTGAGGTTCAAACCGCTGTGTTACGTGCCAACCAGCCACTGACGCCACAAGCCTTGCGCCAAATTTTCGAGCACTTGCAAATACAGGCAGGGCACCCGGATGTCATCCTGTTTCTGGATGTGCCGTGGGGAACAGTTGAGCACTTACGTCTCATGCAACAACTTTACGGTGTCTGATGTGGTCTTATTGGGGCGTAGCAAAAAATGTTCGTGAATGAACTATTCTTATCGAAAGAGTGGAGGATTCCGGAATGAAAAGGATCATGCATTTACTCGTGGGTATCCTGTTCCTGGGCATCAGTCTGGTTGCCTCCGCCAATACTGATGCGGAAGCACTGGTTGAAAGTGTCAGTAACCGTGTCCTGCAAGTTTTGACGGAAAGTCAGGCGACTTCGGCTGCCAATGCGGAAGAGTTGTACAAGCAGGTTCAGCAGGAAGTTGAGAGTTTCATGGATTTCAACGCCATGGCCAAACTGACGCTGGGCATGAAATGGCAGGATGCCACCCCCGAGCAGCAACAGCGTTTCACCAATGCCTATCAGGCGTTGCTGGTACGGGTGTATTCCCGTTCCCTGCTGGAACATACGGGTGAAAACTTGCAGGTAAGCACCAGCCGCCCTGGGCCATCAGCCGAATATGTCTCCATTGTCGGGATGCTGGTGCAGGCGGATGGCAACAAGTCAACCGACATGAATTATGACCTGCGTTTGGTAAACGGCAAGTGGCAAGCTTACAACGTCGACATTGGTGGTGTCAGCCTGACCCGTGATTTCCGTAGCCGGTTTGCCGCAGAAATTGCTGCGAATGGTCTGGAATCGCTGATTACCAGACTGGAACAGGGTGACGGCTTTGACAGCTAGGGGAAGCCTGCGCTAGTAGCCACGGTTATAGCGGTAGGGGTCATAACGGTAAGGGTCAACCGGCAAACGCTGGGAAGGTTGCTGATATTGATAATAAGTTGCGCCCTGTTCCAGCATTTGTTCAAAAATGCCAGCCTTGTGCATGTAATAACCCAGGCCGCCTACGAGCACCGCCCCGAGTAAAGTCGCCATGGCGATCTTGACGATGCTGTAAGGGCGTTCGCCCTGCGTTTTGCCGTTCCGCCCGTTGATAACAAACCGGTAGGTTTTGCCGCCATAGCGGAATGCCGCAGACCAGACCGGCAACAACAGGTGTTTGAACGTAATGGCATGATGCCCGGTTTGCAGGTTATGCACCCGTTGCTGGTCGCCGCCGATGTCACTGATGACGGCGTTGTAGATACGGTTATCCATGATGTCGCGGGCAAGCCCGAAACCTTCATCCAGATCAATCTGGTAAATTTCGCTCTGGAAGCCACTCAGGTAGCTTTCGTTATAGGGCACCAGATTGGGTAAATCCCAAGGCTCCAGCCGGTCAAGAATGGTGCGGGGCAGGGTGTGGGTTGCCCCTACCAGTATGTCATCGAAAAACAGTCGAACCCGCCCGCTAACCGGTGTCCAGCGGATACGCGGGACATTCTGTACCTGTTGGCGTGGCCGCCCGTTAACCATGACCGTTACCCGTTGGCGCTCGTAGTAAATGATGCCGCGCTCACCCCGGTAAAAGGTATCGGTGTGGCTGTCATACGTCCAGTAAGGGATGTAAATGCCCAGCAGCTTTTCATCCCGCTTTGCCTTGTCCTTGAGGGCGGAAGGTGCAAACCACAGTCCGCTGATCCATCTGTCGAAGGAAGCCCGTGCATCCTTTTCAGTAATCAGGAAGGGCAACAGGGATTTCGGTTGGAACAGACGCGCCTGCTCCGTGCCGGTCACGACAGGAGTGCCGCAGAACGGGCAATCCCCGGCGTGGCGGTTGGGCATTAGCTCGAAAGTGGCCGCACAATTGGGGCACTTGATGACCTGCGTATTATCCAGCGGGCGCAGTTTGGCTGTCTCCATCGCCTGCAAAGCCTGCTCGAAGCTGTACTCACGGATGACTTCCTGGCTGGGGCGAATGCTGTTCTGGTGACCACAATAGTTACAAGCCAGGGATTCGCTCCCCGGCTGGTAAATCAGGTCGGCCCCACACTGTTCACAGGGAAAGTGCTGTTGATTGGTTTTGTTGTCAGCCATTCAGGTTTGCGTGCTTATTCTACATCCCGTGAAGGTACTGCGGGTGGAATGGGCGGCGGAGTCAGGGTCTGGAACATGCCCTGGAACGCCGTGATCTCACCGGCAGCTTGCCAGTTCGCCATGCCAGCCTGCCAAACCATTGTGCCAGCCTCCAGTTGCCCGTTTTGTACCATTTGCTGCAATTGTTGCAGGGTAAATGGGCCTTTGGCTTCCTGCCCTACGACAACGTGCCAGGATGTATCCGGAATGGGTGGTGGTGTCGCCGCAGACGGCTTGTTCAGCACTTCCGCCATCTTGTTGGCGACGGCAAAGCCCATGCCCATATCCAGCGCGCTGTTGGAACCGCCTGCGCCAATGCCTTGCGCGGTCTGGTATTGCAGGTATTTGTCCAGGTTACCGATCATGCCCATGCTGGTGCGCTTGTCTAGTGCCTCTTCCACTTCAGTTGGCAGGGAGATGTTTTCCACCAGGATGGATGTCAGTTTGAGGCCGTAGGCTGCATATTCAGGGGCAATTTTCTGGGTGACAAACTGGCTTAACTGGTCGTAGTTGGCTGCCATGTCCAGCACCGGAATGTTTGCGCTGGCAACGATGCTGCTGAAGCGGGTAACGATCAGGTTACGTAACTGGTCACTGATTTCATCCACGGTGAAATGGCCATCTGTGCCCATGATTTCCTGCATGAACTTGCGGGCATCGTCAATACGCATGGAATAGGTGCCGAATGCGCGCAGACGCACCCCGCCGAACTCGCTGTCGCGAATCATGACCGGGTTGCGGGTTCCCCATTTCAGGTTGGTGAACTGCTTGGTGTTGAAGAAATACACTTCTGCCTTGAATGGACTCTGGAAACCGTGATCCCAGTGTTGCAGGGTGGAAAGCACCGGCAGGTTTTTGGTTTCCAGCACATACAGGCCGGGGCCGAGCACGTCAGCGACTTCACCTTCGTTGACGAAAATGGCGGTTTGCGATTCACGTACCGTCAGTTTTGCACCGTACTTGATCTCGTTACCGTGCCGCTCGAAGCGGTAGACCATGGTGTCGCTGCTGTCATCAGTCCATTCGATCACATCGACGAATTCACCCATCAGTTTGTCCCAGAGTCCCATAATTATGCTCCTTGACGTGGGCTGTCAGTTTTGGCTTTGGCAGCGATCAGTGCCTGGCGCAGTTCGCCTTCCATTACCTTGAGTTCTTCCTCGGCCTTGGCGCGCATGGCCTTGCCTTCGTCAGCGATACGCAGCGAATCGTTGATGGTTTCGATCAGGGTCTGGTTGGCCTTTTTGACGGACTCGATGTCGAATACGCCACGTTCCATTTCCTTGCGGGTTGCTTCGTTGCCCATGCGCAGGGTTTCGGCGTTCTTTTCCAGCAGCTCGTTGGTCAGGTCGGAAGCTTCCTTGACCACTTTGGCGGCGTCGCTCATGCGGAAAATGGTGACGGCCTGCGCCAACTGGTTTTTCCACAACGGAACTGTGTTGATCAGGGTGGAATTGATCTTGTTGATCAGGGTCTTGTCATTTTCCTGTACCAGACGGATGCTGGGCAGGCTTTGCATGGCAACCTGACGGGTCAGGCGCAGGTCATGTACACGGCGTTCCAGATCGTCACGAGCGCTACGCAGGTCACGCAGGTTTTGTGCCATTACCATGTCTTCGGCCTTGGCCTGGACTTCAGCCACCAGTTTGGGGATGTCGTTGGCATCCAGACGGTGCAGCTTTTCCTCACCCGCCGAAATGTAGGCTTCCAGTTTGTGGAAGAAATCAAGGTTGGCTTCATACAGCTTGTCGAGCGTGATGACATCCGTCAGCAACTGGGTTTTATGACCTTCCATTTCATCCGTAATGGTGTCGATCTGCTTGCGCACATCTTCATATTTGCTGAGGAATTCCATCACCGGTTTGGTCTTGCCGATCAGCTTTTCCCACCAGCTAGGCTCATCATTCGGGTTGAGCGCATCGACGTCGAAACCCTTGATGGCGGTGATCATGCTGGTCAGTGATTTGCCTGCTACACCGATGTCCTTGTTTTTGACGCCATTGAGCATTTTTTCGGAAATTGCACTCATCTGTTCCTGGGTTTTGGTGCCAAAGAACATGATGCTGCTGCGATCCTGCATATCGATTTCGCCGATGATGGCCTCCATCTCCTGTTGCAGTGGCGTTGCGGCCTGATCGTAGGCAACCAGTTCGGTTGTCATTTCCGGCAAGGGTGCCAGTTCGGTGCCGGGTACAACCGCTGGTGCCGTCTGGGTCATGGTTGTGGTTTGGGATTCGTTCATGGTGGTAATCTCCTGATAAATTTTCTAGCTATTCTGCAAAGTTAGAGAACGCCTTCACGTTTTAACTGGGTTTCCAGCACTTCTATCTGCACATCCAGATCGAAATGGTCGTCTTCCAGAAGTTTGGTCTGCTGTTCCGTGAATGTTTGTTCAATGGAGTCCAGTACGCGGCTGAAATTGGTTTCCAGCGCGGCTGGTTGCTGCTCCCTGTGCGTGCGGGCGTAGCCTTCGGTTACCCGTTGGGTTCCATCCAGATAAACCTTGAGGAATTTGCGCGCACGCGCCAGGCGGGTAGGGTCGTCTTCAATGCTGGAGAGGACTTCGCGTGCCTTGCTGGTAATGCGTTGCAGGCGGATGTTGAACTCGGGGTTGTTGATTTTGCGCCGGGCAGATTCAATGGCATCGATTTTGACATTGGCGGCGTCCAGCGCATCCAGAACTTCATCGATAGTGACCCCGATGGATAAGCCGCTGGCCTTGTCCTTGCGTGGATCAAGCCCATAGTAGAGCGCAAATCCGAGGAATGCGACAGCCCCAATCAGAATGGCTTCCGGAATGGCGGCCAGCGCATAGCTGGATGTCCACCAGTCAAGTACCGCTGTAGTGATGGCAATCAACAAGGCGGCAATGGTTTTAAACGGTGTGGAAGGTGCGCGGGCAATCTTTCTGCGTTCGTATTCACCCTGCAAGCGGAAACCCTGGCGGGCAATGGTTGCGCCCAGCATATAGGCGGCAAATACACCTCCGGTTACCAGCGTGTCGATGACTGAACCCCGCATCAGCGAACCGATGGCGGTAATCAGGACAGGTAGCGGCAGTAAGTAAAGTAAAACACCCTTTATGCCATAACGGATATTGTGGATGGCAGGTTCATAACGTTTGACAGCAGTCATATTGGCTGAATCCTAAAACAGTGGCGGGAAAAGGTGGAAGATGGATAGCGTGCTGACACCGCCGACTGTGATCAGTAGAAGAATGAAGCCAATTGTCTTTTTTAATGCGTAGGCCATACGTACTCCTTTTTTGGGTAAGTGTAACCGGTATATGGGTGCTGTCCTATACTATTCAATCGCTTGCATTGGAAAAAGATTTTATTTATGAATGGATGCTGTACAATAGTGCGGTGAGGCCAAAAAAAAGCGGGTCATAAAAGACCCGCCTTTGTGAAGGTGACTCAAGAACTCCGGAGCCATCAAACTCCGGCGCAGGTAAAGGTAAAACCCCTGTTTGACATACTTTACCCAAAAGGATTGCACTGCTACTTGATTAACTCCCAGTGTTGACCAAGTATTTGTGCCATCCACACCCGAGCATTCAGCCCCGCAACCAGCTCCCCAATAAATGGCCGGTTAAGGGGGGGAATGATCGAGTTATAACTTCAGCTTGCCGTCATCCCGAATCTCTTATGCCATTGAGTGTCAGAACGGCGGAACAGCTTATTTTTCATATTTCAGAAACCTCTGACGACGAAATCGCTACCACAAACCCCAAGTTCACGACTCCTGCTGAAGCTGAATCCATATTAAGTGGGGGTCACTGAATCAAACCTGAATGTTTGGCTTAATTTTTAGGCGGTAGAAACAGGGAGGGATCGACTGCTTGCCCATTGAGGTAAACCGACCAATGCAGGTGCGGCCCGGTGGCGCGACCGGTGCTCCCTACCTTGCCGACAAAATCTCCCTGTTGCACGCTATCGCCCGGCTTGACCAGTATCTGGCTGAGGTGTGCGTACATGCTGATAACGCCGGAACCGTGATCCACATACACGGTTTTGCCACTGAAAAAGAAGTCATCAATGTGCAATACGGTTCCTGAAGCAGTCGCCTTGATGGGGGTGCCGGTTGCCGCAGCAATATCCATGCCGCTGTGCGGGTTGCGGGGCTGGCTGTTGATGATACGGCGCAAACCGAATCGACCGGTATCATGGCCCGGTACTGGCTTGATAAAGTTCAGGTCTGCCTTGATGTTGGCGGAAAAGCGTGTTTTCACCTGCTTCTGAACTTTTAGTTCCTGCACGATGCGCTGGCTGGATTCCTCATCCGGGTTGACCTTGTTTTTATCCTTGATGCTGATGCGCTGGGTTTTGTATTGCTTGTTCCCGATCTGAAAGGATGCCGGTTTGCCCTGATTGATACTAAGGCGTTGCGAGCCGGGTTGCGCATCCAGTGAAATACCTACCAGCGCAATCCATTGGTTGCCTTGCGCTACAACCGTTACCCGTTGATTTCCATATTGTACAATCGGTAGTGGATCTGAAAGTGGTGCAACCGGAACGACTGCAATGCCTCCCGGTACAGGGTTGGCGTGAGGGAATGCCGCAAGATTGGTGGAATACAAGGTGATACCAAGCAAAAGCCATTTTTTCATTTTATCTACCCAATTGCATTTGGCGTGAAACAATTTATGGCCGAGCATAACATAGCAGCTTCCCGCATGCGGGATATTCAGCCTTTCCATGTCATGGCGCTATTGGCGGAAGCGCGTCAGCGTGAAGCGGCGGGGCAGGACATTATTCATATGGAGGTCGGTGAGCCGGATTTCCCGACACCGTTGCCGATTGTGGAGGCGGGTATTCGTGCTTTGCAAATGGGCTACACCAAGTACACGGCAGCGTGTGGTTTGCCGCAGTTACGCGCCGCCATTGCCGGTTTTTACGCAGAGCGCTTCGGGGTGGATATTTCACCGACTCGTATCCTGATTACGCCGGGAGCGTCGGGGGCGTTGCAACTGGTGTTGGGAGCCTTGGTGAATCCGGGAGACGAAGTGCTGATGACTGACCCTGGCTATCCTTGCAATCGCCATTTCGTGCGCCTGTTTGAGGGCAAGGCGACCGGTATTCCCGTTGGGGCAGATACGAATTATCAACTGACGCCAGCGCATATCCAGTCCCACTGGAGCGATGCAACCCGTGCAGTGCTGCTGGCCAGTCCTGCCAATCCAACCGGAACCCTGTTGAGTCAGGCTGAACTGGCGGCTATCCATGCTGTGGTCAAACAGCGTGGCGGCAGTTTGCTTGTCGATGAAATCTATCAGGGGTTGGTTTATGGTGTGCCGGATACCACTGCTTTGTCGGTTGACCCCGACAATATTTGGGTAATCAATAGCTTTTCCAAATACTTCGGCATGACTGGCTGGCGGCTGGGCTGGGTGGTTGCTCCGGAAGCCATGGTGGAAATGCTGGATCGGTTGGCACAGAACATCTTTCTGGCAGCGCCGACACCAGCGCAATATGCAGCATTGGCAGCATTTACACCCCAGGCGCTGGACATCATGGAAATGCAGCGACAGGAATTACAGCGGCGCAGGGATTTCTTGCTGCCTGCCTTGCGTGAGTTGGGTTTCGTCATACAGGCGGAGCCGCAGGGTGCATTCTATGTGTATGCCGGATCGGAGCGTTTTGGGGAAGATGCCCAGCGCTTGTGTCTGGATATGCTGGATAAAACCGGGGTGGTTTTCACGCCCGGTATCGATTTCGGCAGCCATCAGGCAAATTCGCATGTGCGTTTTGCCTACACAACCAGTGTTGAGCGGCTGGAACAGGCGGTGGAACGGCTTGCCCGCCACTTGCTGCCCTGACTCAATTGCCGAAAGAATTGCAGTTTTTCAGATCGCCTGACTGCAAGCCGCGCTGGAACCATTCCATGCGTTGGTCTGAGGAGCCGTGGGTGAAGGAGTCAGGATTGATGCGTCGACCAGACATGCGTTGCAGGCGGTCATCGCCAATGGCTCCGGCGGCGGAAATGGCTTCCTCTATGTCACCTTGTTCCAGCATGTTGAACTGCTTGTGGGCATGATGCGCCCATACGCCAGCGAAGCAGTCTGCCTGCAATTCCAGCGCTACCGACAGGGTATTACTGTCGCGTTCACCCATGCGTGCCTGCAAGCGTGTTACTTCGTCAGTGGTACCCATCAGGTTTTGTACGTGGTGGCCAATTTCATGGCCGAGTACATACGCCTGGGCGAAATCGCCGGAGGCTCCCAACCCCTGAAGTTCGCGGAAGAAACCCAGGTCAATATAAACTTTCTGGTCGCCAGGGCAGTAGAAAGGGCCGGTTGCGGCACTGGAATACCCGCAGGCAGATTCCGTACTGTCGGTGAATAGCACCAGCTTGGGTTCAACATAGCGCCCGCCCAGTTGCTGGAAAACCGGGTTCCACACATCTTCGGTACTGGCGAGTACGGATGCGGCAAACTTGCCACCTTCATCATTGGGATCGCTGGTATAAGACTGACTGGAACTGCCACCACCCAGCCCACCCAGAATCGTATTGGCACCGCCAACCAGGCCCAGTAATTGCAACGGGTTTGCTCCCATGTACCAACCAATCAGCACAATGGCGACGGTTCCCAGCAGGCCGATGCGGAATCCACCACCGCCACCGCCACGACCGCGCCGGTCTTCGACATTGCTGCTTTGCCTTCCTGTTCTCCAGCGCATTATTTGTTCTCCATGCTCTTTGATGGTGAAAAGGGAACTATTTCACAGAATCAGAACTAAATGGGGAGTATATGTCAACTTTTATATGGATGAATCGTTAGTAGGAGGGAGTTCCCGGCGCTTGTCCGGTGGGCTGAATACGACATGATGGAAACAACGGCGCTGGTAACGGGTCACAATGGCCAGTTGGAACATGAGACGCAAAGGGAGAGTGCTCTGACATCGACAGCGAAGATGAACAACTTCCTGCGGGGGGTGGAACATCGAGCGTTCGTGATTGCGCGGCTGGCGACTCAGGATAATGAAGAGTCGCTGGATATTGTGCAGGATGCAATGTTCAAGCTGGTTCAAAAATACTCAGCCCACCCGGAAACGGAGTGGGGTGCGCTGTTTCATGCCATTTTGCATAGCCGCATCAATGACTGGCATCGTCGGCAGAAAGTGCGTAACCGCTGGAGGGTTTTCTTTTTTCTGTCCGATAACGAGGATGACGAGGCTTACAAGCCGGAAGAGCATGTCGCCCAGACGCAGTTTCCAGAGCCTGAGGAGCAGGCATTGCAGGCAGAAATGAGTGAAATCATGCTGGCAGCTATTGGTGTGTTGCCGTTGCGTCAACAACAGGCGTTGTTACTACGCGCATGGGAGGGTTATGACATTGCCGAAACTGCCAAAATAATGAAATGTTCAGAGGGGAGCGTGAAAACGCATTATTCGCGAGCTATCCACAGTTTACGGGGTAAACTGGGAGGTTATAATGGGAATGATAACTGAAAATATGCTGCTTGAGTCAGTCAAACGGGGTCTTGATTATTCTGCCGGTAACCTGGATAGCCAGACGCAGGCGCATCTGACCAGGATCAGGTTGCAGGCACTCGAACGAAATAACCGTTCGTCGATGTTTTTCCATATTCCGTCGTTCTCGCACGGATTTGCTGCCGCTGCTGTTGTCACACTATTGGTGACACTATGGGTCTTGCCGAATGCAAAGGACTCATCCCCAACGCAGGCGGCACCAGCGGTTTCCATGCTGATGGATTCAGGTCAAAAGGCAGCGCCGATGACACTGGATCAGGATGCAATGGATGTTTTGATGTCCAGCGAGGATATGGATTTTCTCGAAAATATGGATATTTATGAATGGTTGGTAGCCGAATATGGCTGAATAAGTGTTAGGTGATACAAATGAGCAGGAAAGGATTCCGCATTGGCTGCTGCACTGTACTGGCGTTGTTGGTATGGCTGACACCAGCAGTCGCAGATGAAACAGCCGATGAAATTACGCTGATGATGGCATGGTGGGATGAGTACGGAAGCTATTGGGACGAGGCCGAAGACCTGATTGAATTTACCAGTGATGAACCAGGTTTCATGCTGGCAGATGCAGACAACACCATGGAGGCTTCGGAATGAAATCCACCAAACACGGACGTTTTGCGTACCTTTTTTTTGGTATGGCAGTATTATTATCCAGTGGTCAGATTTTGGCTGACCCTGTCAAATGGTCCAGTCTCAAAAGCAACGAGCAGGCGGTTTTGAAGCCGTTCGCTGCGCAATGGGACAAATTCCCCGAAAGTAAACAGAAAGTCTTGCGCCGCTGGGCTGCCAAGTCCCCGGCAGAGCGGGCGCTTATCAGGCAACGCTATGGTGACTGGAGCAAATTATCTGCCGAACGCAAGCAGACTGTTGCCAAACAACTCAACCGTTACAAGCAGATGCCCGACAGCCAGCGTAAGCGTCTGCAAGCCTGGCATAAATGGGTCAAGAAGTTGCCGGTAGCCGAACAGCAAAAACTTAAGAAGGAATGGCCAGGCATGAATGATGCCCAGCGCAAAGCTTACATGAAGGCGTTGCAGCAGAAATACGGGAATCGTTAACAGCAGTTAACCCTGTTTTTGCTTGCGCTCTTGTAAGGGTTTCTACGAGGTTAAATTGGTCGAAAATCGGTGTGAGCGGTATTTTCGCTGTTATTCCGTCAGGCAGGGGCGGGGTGTGGGTGGGGTGGAATTAATGAAAATCATAAGAAAATTTTTCCAAAGAAGCCTAAAAAATTATCTTATTAATGAAAAATAAATTGAAAATAGGCTTAAGCATGCAAAAAAACCAGACGAAAGGTTTGTTTCATTCATGTTTCGTTCAGTTATGGTTTTCGGGCTATTTCCCTTGGTAGTGTTGCTATGCTTAATTATCATGCACTTAGAATATTCGTTAAGTTTGCGTTAAGGTCTTTCCGATAGCGAACTTTTGTGCTACCTTGCTCCAAAATTAATGAAGAGTGTCGACTTGGGGAAGTAAGTTTACGCCACTGCTGCCAATAGGCAGGAATGGTGGAAGGGCAGTGCTGATTGCCTGTTTTGTTCCAAGCCCTTTACAACAAAGGAGTCTTAACAATGCCAAGACCACAGACTCACACAAGTAGCACGGAAAATGATTTTTCCGTATTTGTAGCCGCCGAAGAAGATGATGATGTAACTGATCTGGATGTGGATATCGACGACGATGCAGGTGAAGAAGAAGCCAGTCCCCCGGTGGTATCTTCCCGGTCTGTCCCACATGATATGGATGCTGCCCAGATGTATCTGCGGGAAATCGAATTTTCTCCGTTGCTTACCCCTGATGAAGAAGTTTTCTATGGACGTCTTGCCCGTGACGGCGACGAGTTTGGCCGCAAGAAAATGATTACCTGCAACCTGCGTCTGGTTGTGAAAATTGCCCGCCGTTACATGGGGCGCGGTCTGCCGTTACCTGACCTGATAGAGGAAGGTAATCTCGGCTTGATTCATGCGGTGGAAAAATTTGATCCCGAACGCGGTTTCCGTTTTTCCACATATGCAACCTGGTGGATTCGTCAGAACATTGAACGTGCCCTGATGAACCAGACCCGCACGATCCGTTTGCCCATCCATGTCAACAAGGAACTGAATGCCTACATGCGCAAGGTGCGGGAAATGACCCAGAAGCTGGGTTATGAGCCTTCCCTGCAACAGGTGGCAGCAGCGATGGAGAAACCGATCGAGTCCCTGCGCAAGTTGCTGGATTTCAACGAGCGGATTACCTCGCTGGATATTCCTGTCGGTAAGGAAGGTGATAGCCCGCTGGTGGATTTTGTCAGCAGTGAGGAGTGTGATGAACCGGCCAGCAAACTGGAAGATGAGGATATTACCCAGTCAGTTGACAACTGGTTGAGCCAGTTGGAGTTCAAGCAAAAAGAAGTGATCGTGCGCCGTTTTGGCTTGCATGGCCATGAGCGCGCCACACTGGAGCAGGTTGGCTCAGCCCTGGGTTTGACCCGTGAACGTGTCCGCCAGATTCAGATGGATGCTCTCAAGCGGCTGCGCCGTATTCTGGAGAACAAGGGGCTTTCCGGCGAAAATCTGTTGGGAATGATGTAGCCCCCTTTGAATGGTGCTTACTAGGGGAAGAAGGCCGCAGCGACGCGCCGTGCTTCCGATAAAAGAACATTGTAGGTGCGGCAGGCGGCGTCGGTTGACATGATTTCAAAACCGACGCCGTTTTGCACCAGTGCCTTCCAGATTGCTGCTGGTGGTAAAACCTGTTTCGTCCCCGTTCCGATAATGATGACTTCTGCGCCAATCGCAAACAGGGGCGCAAGATCTTCAGGCGTCAGTTCTTCCATGCGCGTGGGTCGCCAGTCCCTGATCAGGGTCTGTGGCCCCAGTAAAAAGCTTTTGCTCAGCGTTTCCTGGTTTACCTTTACCCAGTTTTCGCCGTAGCCTGTGATGCGGTAGTATGCGTCCCCCATGTCTTCGCTGAATTTCATTTCATCTCCCTTGACCTTATCTGTAATTGACAGTCTGCATGGTGAATTGTAATGTGGCTGGCTTACTTGGGTCCCAGTGATGGGTTGTTTTCTTCGATGGACTTGAACCGTGCAGGACGATTTTCAAAGAATAAACCGGCTTCCAACTTACGTTTTCAAAATCACGGACGCCCTCAAGCGGGAAGCGCGCGCCAAGGGTGAGGATATTATCGATTTCGGGATGGGCAATCCCGACCAGCCTACACCCAAGCATATCGTAGACAAGCTGGTGGAAACAGCCCAGCGTAATGATACCCACCGTTATTCCATGTCGCGTGGCATTCCGCGCCTGCGCAAGGCTATCAGCAGTTGGTACAAACGCAAGTTTGATGTGGACATTGACCCTGAAACCGAAGCAATCACCACGATTGGTTCCAAAGAGGGCTTGGCGCATCTGGCTTTGGCCACCCTCAGTCGTGGCGATACGGTACTGGTGCCAAATCCGGCGTACCCGATCCACCCGTATGGCAGCATTATTGCTGATGCAGATATTCGTCATGTGCCGCTGGTTCCGGGCAAGGATTTCTTCGAAGAGCTGGAAAGTGCCATCAAGAATTCCTGGCCAGTGCCCAAGATGCTGATTATCAACTTCCCTGGTAACCCAACGGGGCAGTGTGTGGAGCTGGATTTCTTCGAGCGCGTCATCAAGATCGCCAAGGAGCACCAGATATGGGTGATCCACGATATTGCCTATGGTGAGATATGCTTCGATGGTTATCAGGCTCCCTCGATACTGCAAGTGCCGGGGGCGAAAGACATCGCAGTGGAATTCTATTCCCTGTCCAAAACCTACAACATGCCGGGCTGGCGGGTCGGCTTCATGTGCGGTAATCCTACGCTGGTCAAGGCATTGGAACGGATGAAATCCTATCTGGATTACGGCATGTTTACCCCGATTCAGGTGGCGGCGATCGCAGCGCTGGATGGCCCGCAGGATTGCGTGGAAGAAATCCGCAGCATGTACGAAAGCCGCCGCAACGTGTTATGCGACGGTCTGAATGCAGCCGGATGGGCTGTTGAACGGCCGAAAGCCAGTATGTTCGTCTGGGCTAAAATTCCCGAACAATACACTGCCATGGGTTCGCTGGAATTCTCCAAGAAACTGTTGAAGGATGCCCAGGTTGCGGTGTCGCCAGGTATCGGTTTCGGCGAATACGGTGATGACCATGTACGATTTAGCCTGATCGAGAACGAACACCGTACCCGACAGGCAATCCGCAACATCAAGCAAATGTTCCGTAAAGATCAAGGTATGAAGGAGTGAGCATGGAACCTGTCAAGGTTGGCCTGCTGGGGCTGGGGACCGTCGGTGGCGGTACTGCAACTGTTTTGAAACGAAACGCGGAAGAAATTGCCCGTCGCGCTGGTCGGGGCATCGTGATCGATTACGCCGCAAACCTTGATCTGAGCCGTGCTGACGCGCTTGGTCTGGGTAATGTGCGTCTGACGCAGGATGCTTTCGATGTCGTCAATGACCCGAATATTCAGATCGTTGTCGAACTGATTGGTGGCTACACTGTAGCACGTGATCTGGTGATGCAGGCAATTCAGAACGGCAAGCATGTTGTCACCGCCAACAAGGCGCTGATTGCCCTGCATGGCAACGAGATTTTCGCCGCAGCACAGGAACAGGGTGTCATGGTGGCGTTTGAAGCTGCTGTCGCTGGTGGAATTCCTGTCATCAAGGCTGTGCGTGAGGGTCTGGCTGCCAACCGTATCGAATGGCTGGCGGGCATTATCAATGGCACCGGCAATTTTATCCTGACTGAAATGCGTGACAAGGGGCGTGCATTCGCCGATGTACTGGAGGAAGCGCAAGCGCTGGGTTATGCCGAAGCTGACCCGACTTTCGATGTGGAAGGCATTGATGCTGCCCACAAACTGACCATCCTGTCTTCCATCGCGTTTGGTATTCCCTTGCAATTCAAGCAGACCTACACCGAAGGTATTACCAAAATCACAGCGGAAGATGTGACTTACGCTACCGAGCTGGGTTATCGCATCAAGCATCTGGGCATCGCGCGCCGCACCGAAAAGGGCATCGAACAGCGTGTGCATCCGACCCTGATTCCACACCGCCGCCTGATTGCCAACGTGGATGGCGTTATGAATGCCGTGCTGGTGAAAGGCGATGCTGTTGGCCCGACGCTGTACTACGGTGCGGGTGCAGGTGCCGAACCAACTGCGTCTGCGGTAGTCGCCGACCTGGTGGATATTACCCGTGCGCTGACTTCTGACCCGACTAATCGTGTGCCGCATCTGGCCTTCCAGCCGTCCAGCCTGGCCGATACCGCCATTCTGCCGATTGAGGAAGTGGAAACGGCGTTCTACCTGCGGATGTGTGCGCTAGACCGCCCTGGCGTTCTGGCGGACGTTACCCGCATCCTCGGCGATCGTCAGATCAGTATTGAGGCGTTCATCCAGAAAGAGCCGAAGACCGGTGAAAACAAGGTAGACATCATCATGCTGACCCAGCGGGTACGCGAAGGCAACATGAATGAGGCGCTTGCCGCCATTGAAGCGCTGGACAGCATTTGCAGCAGCGTTACCCGCATCCGGGTAGAGGGTTTGGGCTAAACCATGAAGTATATTTCGACCCGTGGGCAATCACCCGCGCAATCATTCAGTGAAATCCTGCTGGGCGGGCTTGCCCCGGATGGCGGCCTGTATCTGCCGGAAATCTATCCACATTTCAGTGATGCAGATCTGACCCGCATGCGTGGCATGAACTATCGCGAACTGGCGTTCGAGGTGCTGTCACGCTTTGCAACCGACATTCCGGCGGATGATCTGAAGGCGATCATTGACAAGACTTACACGGCGGAAGTCTATTGCAACGTGCGTGACGGCGAGAATGCTGCGGACATTACCCCGCTGCATACGCTGGAACCCAACCTGCACCTGCTGTGCCTGTCGAATGGCCCGACCATTGCATTCAAGGATATGGCGATGCAATTGCTCGGCAACCTGTTCGAATACGTGCTGGACAAGGCAGGGCAGGGCATCAATATTTTGGGTGCAACCTCGGGCGATACCGGCTCTTCCGCTGAGTATGCGATGCGTGGCAAACACGGGGTGAAGGTGTTCATGCTGTCGCCGCACGGCAAGATGAGCCGCTTCCAAACCGCGCAGATGTTCAGCCTGCAAGATGAAAATATTTTCAATATCGCGGTCAAGGGCGTGTTTGATGATTGCCAGGACATCGTGAAAGCGGTTTCCAATGACCATGCGTTCAAAAAGGCCAACCACATCGGGGCGGTCAACTCGATCAACTGGGCGCGGGTAGCGGCGCAGATTGTGTACTACTTCAAAGGTTACTTTGCGGCGACTGACTCGAATGATCAGCAAGTAAGTTTTGCGGTGCCTTCCGGCAACTTTGGTAACGTATGCGCCGGGCATATTGCACGCATGATGGGCTTGCCGATCAAGCATCTGGTAGTGGCGACCAATGAAAATGATGTGCTGGATGAGTTTTTCCGTACGGGTGTTTATCGTCCGCGTGGTTCGGCTAATACTTACCACACCAGCAGCCCGTCGATGGATATTTCCAAGGCGTCCAACTTCGAGCGTTTCGTCTTTGATCTGGTTGGAAGGGATGCGGGCAAGGTACGTGAACTGTGGGATGCGGTGGATAATGGCGGCGCGTTCGACCTCGCTTCGACTCCCTTCGGCTCCGCTCAGGGCAAGCCGCTCAACGGCCAGTCAGCATTTGCCAAAGTGCCGGAATTCGGTTTCCAGTCAGGTGCCAGTTCCCATGCCAAACGTATGGAGATGATTCGCCAGACGTGGGAAACCTACGGCGTCATGATCGACACGCATACTGCTGATGGTTTGAAGGTGGCATTGGAAAAGCGTGAAGATGACGTGCCGATGCTGGTGCTGGAAACAGCATTGCCTGCCAAATTCGAGGATTCCATACGTGAAGCCCTGGGTTGTGACCCGGTGCGCCCGGCTGGCATGGAAGAGCTGGAAGACTTGCCGCAGCGCTATGAGGTGATGGAAGCCGATGTCATGGCGATCAAGCAATTCATCGTGACGCATACTGCGTAAAGGCATTGACAGCCGCCACACCAGCGGCTATCATCCCCGCCTCTTGGCTACATAGCTCAGCTGGTTAGAGCACATCACTCATAATGATGGGGTCCCAAGTTCGAATCTCGGTGTAGCCACCATTACATAGTTCCATGCAGTGTCATGGAGTGCCAAAAAGCCCTTGCAGGCCGCAATCTGCAAGGGATTTTTGTTTCATGGCGTCTCATGTTGTGTCACTGCATCCCATGAAATTGTTTGTATTATTGTTGGTATCTCGGAAACCCACGACAGGAGATACCAACAATGAGCGGAAAACTAACAGCATCAGCGATAAAAAACGCTAATCCCAAGCCGGACGGCAAGCCAAAGAACATGAGCGATGGGGGAGGGCTTTACCTGCATGTCACCACCACCGGCAAATACTGGCGCTACAACTACCGCATGGATGGCAAACAGAAAACCTTTGCCGTAGGCGTATATCCTGCAATCAGCCTTCAGGCAGCCAGGGAACGCCACAGGGATGCGCGGGAACTGTTGGCGCGTGGTGTTGACCCTTCCAGCCACAAGCGCGAACAGAAGGCCATCAAGGCCGATTTATCACAAAACAGCTTTGAGGCCATCGCCAGGGAATACCATCGGCGCTACCTGCCCACATGGCAGCCAAGCTATGCAACCAAGATGATTGGTTATCTTGAAAAGGATGTGTTCCCCTGGATCGGTTCCCGCCCGATTGCCGAGATTGAAGCGCCTGAAATCGTCAAGGTGATATGCAGGCAGGATGAACGCGGGGCAGGTGGAGCGGCGCGCAAGGTCAAGCAGCACATCCAGCAGGTTTACGACTACGCCATAGCCAAAGGGATTGTTCCCCGCAACCCGGCGCGGGACATAAAAACATCACTGGTATTGAAACCAAGGCAGGTAAGGCATTTTGCTTTCATCAAGGAACCCGCGAAGCTGGGGGAACTGATGCGGGCTATCTACGGATACGAAGGGCAATTTACAACCTGTTGTCTGTTGAAACTGTCCGCCCTGGTGATGCTCAGGCCAACGGAATTGAGAACGGCGCAATGGTCTGAATTCGACCTGGTGAACGCCTTGTGGACTATCCCGGTAAAGCGCATGAAAGCCCGTACCCACGTCAAGGAAGCGAATCTTTCCGTACATTACGTGCCCCTCTGTCGGCAGGCTGTCGAAATCCTGCAAGAGCTTTACCCCCTGACCGGCAACCGGCGCGGCGGCTTCCTGTTCCCCAGCATCCGCACACCAGATAAACCAATGAGCAACAACACGGTAAATGCATCCTTGCGGCGGATGGGGTTCGACAAAACCGAAATGAGCGGCCACGGTTTCCGGCATACGGCTTCCACCCTGTTGAACGGCATGAAAGGGGAGGATGGGCGGCGGCGCTGGGATAAAGAAGCCATCGAGCGACAACTAGCCCATAAGGATTCCAGCATCAGGGGGATATACAACCACCAAGAGTATTTGGAGGAACGGCACGACATGCTGCAAGCGTGGGCGGACTACCTGGACGAACTCAAAGCAGGCGGGCAGGTTATTCCTTTTAAAGCCGGTCTGGTAGGGTAGGGAACCATGCTACACTTCATGCCATATAACACCGCCAGGCGGGAAACCCCGGAACCATCAAACGGGTATAGGAACCAATGAGCGACACACCCAAAAAGACACTGACCATCACGCGCAAGCCAAACCAGAAAACGCTTGAAGCCATCCAATCACCAGAAAGCAGCACCGTGACCATGCCAGAATTACGCGCAATGTCCCGCACGGGCAAGCGCATCATCCGGCGCGAAGAGCTGCCCAACGTCCAGCGACCGGGGCAGGGCAAGCCGAAACCCACCGGCAAGGCCGACACCGGCAAGAAAAAGCCAGCGCGCAAGCCAGCACCCCGAAAACCCGTTATTTCCCCTTCGGAACTCAAAGCCCGCGAACTGAACGACCGCTTGAACGGTTTCCCGGTCTGGCGTGACTTCCTGCCCCTTGCCATCGGCATTGACAAGGATGTGTTCCGCCTGGTCAATGAGGAACACTTCCCCGGCGCATCCAAGCGCGTGGTACGCCTCACACTGGCCATGCACGCCAACCATGGGCGCTACCTGCAAGCGGTAGTGCAGGGCGGGGCGCGTTACCACCTGGACGGCAGCGAGGAAGGCGACATTACCGCCTACCAGCAGCAACACGCAGCGGAAATACTGGCAAAACGCCAACAAACAAAGTAAAACTCGCAAGATATGCAGGATTTTATATAATCAATCGGTAGCAACATGAAAAAACTGGAATGGATAGGAACCAGCTACAAGGATTTGTGCAGTTTTCCCGAAGATGCGAAGGATACGGCAGGCTACCAGCTCCACCTGTTACAGATAGGTGAACAGCCAATAGACTGGAAGCCAATGGGAACCGTAGGAAATGGAGTGCAGGAAATCCGCATCAAGGAAGCGACCGGCGCATTCAGGATTATCTACGTTGCCAAATTTGAAGAAGCCGTTTATGTGCTTCATGCTTTTCAGAAGAAGACACAGAAAACAGCACAGCCGGATATTGAGCTGGCACGGGAACGGTTCAAGACAATGATTAAGGAGCGTACAGCATGACCGAAGGACACACCACACCAGCAGGCCAAAGCGTCTTTTTTGATCTGTTCGAGCCTGAAAAAGCTGCAAACATGCTGATCCGTGCAGAACTGATGCACAAATTGACCAAGGTATTGCAAGCCCGTTTCAGCACCCAAGGCGAAGCGGCGGAACTGTTGGGCGTTAGCCAGGCGCGTATCAGTGACCTGTACCGGGGAAAGATTGGGCAATTCACTGTTGATATGCTGATTAACCTGCTGTCGCGTGTTGGGCAACGTGTAGAGGTTACAACCAAAGAGGCAGCATGAACCCCGACCCAACCCAACCGGAAAAAGTAGGCAGAGCATCAGGAAGCGGCTTAATGAAACGCGCCATCCGCAGGCACCACACAGCCAGATTGAAACACAATCGCGTAAGCTATTGGGGCGGTCATGCCGGGTCTACAAAGCGGTGTCTCGGGCTTGTGGTTGATACGCCTAAAGTCTGTTCCTGCTGGATGTGTGGCAACGGCAGGAAACATTTTGGCCTGACAATCCAAGAAAGGAGGCAGCAACAACCATGAGCCTTGATAAGGCCATCCAGCACGGCAAGGAACGGCGCAAGCCGTACCACCGCAGCAAGCAATTTGACCGCACATGCAGGAATCACGGTTCCTGCCCCTGGTGTGAGGGCAACCGCAGGCACAAGCACAAACGGCGGGAACCGATACCCGACGATTACACCAACCACACCACCAGAGCCGGGCACACCCCGGCTTTTTTGTGCCCGTTTGCCAAGTAATCACAGAAAAAAATGCAAAAACGCGGCAGGTGAGGAGGAGTGCGGGCGGGTATCCTTTGGGCTTTATTGCTGCTTCCTGCTGTTTGTCATGAATACATTGCATGTGATTGATTATAAGGAATTTTTCTTAATCTGCTTTTGTGGTGGTATGGCTTGTTGCATAAAAATGATGGTGTGACACAAGCGTGACGTGATGTGACATGAAAAAGCCCGCCGTCTGTGGCAGGCTTACTCGGCGTGGTCTGGTTGTATGGCTTTAGCCTAGGCTTTGATAGTACTGCTGTTCCTTGGATCGCTCAGAGTCAATGAAGCCGTGTACTTTATTCTCCAGTAGTTCATGAGCCATTGCCCAATGTTCCCATTCGGCATACTTGCCGGTGTTGATCTTGCCCATGATGCTGTTCATATTCGTGAAGGTTTCTTTCAGTTCGGCAAATTGCTGTTTGAAAGCGGGCAACAACACCAAGTTATATTTTTGCATCAGCAAGTTGCGGTGAGCCTTGATGAACATTGCCCGGTAAATCCCAATGTCTTTTTTCAATATGGATTCAGCCTTATAGGAAGCAGCAAGTTTATGTTCCATTTCCTGCCGTTCATTACGGGTTGCCTGTAGGTTCCCAAGGCGTTCTTCTTCCATACAATCAGCGGCGGCAATGTCACCTTGTGCCAGAAGTTCGGAATATTTCCCTGACTGGTTGTCAAGGGCTGATTCCAGTGCCACCAGCTCATCAAGTTTTTCTTGCAGGTTTGCTTGATGTTGGGCGAACCCTTCCAGACGGCTTTCAACGTCCACTTTTTGCGCTTGGATCGTGGATAGGTACAGTTCACTGATGCTTACCCCGTCAGTTTCCAGTGCTGACATGTTGTCCCTGTAGCGTTGTTTGTTTTCGCTCAAGCCCGGTATTTCAAGATCAAGCAGCGGGCGTTTACTTTTACGTTTCTGTTCTTCCGCTTGCCTGATCCCATCGTATGAATCAGCCAACGCTTTAGCATTGCTGAAAATGGTCTGGACGTGTTGGGCAACTGCCTGATGTTGTTCTGTATCCATTTCGCTGGATTCGTTGGTTAGTTCAAACATGGGTTTACCTTAGTTCGTTGTTACAGGATGTTTTGTCCCTTTGTGTTGTCAGCTTTGCCGAGTCCGCAGGGATTGGAAAGAATCTTACGGCTGTACGGACTGGAGAGGGGAACGGGAGTTCAACAACCGACATAGTTATTTAAATCTCCAAGAAAACCAGTAAGCCGAACCGTGCATACTATGCCTTTCAAGGTGAGTTCTTGCCCTTCCGCTGGCTGAGCAGCCTTGCGGTTGAGATATGGGGTTTTGTCGGGTCATTCGTCTTCGCGGGCATCGGTTTTTTCTGCCCGCGTGGATGCTTGGTGTATTTGCGCAGTTG
>JAHJJD010000023.1 GCA_018822845.1 Gammaproteobacteria bacterium
CTGATTTAAAAGGGATTAAGACTATTGTTCGCATGTCATAATTTTTGTATCAATTGTTTGAACACTGCCCTGATTTAAAAGGGATTAAGACCTTCTCACCTCCTTAAACACTTCAACAGAGACAAAGTTTGAACACTGCCCTGATTTAAAAGGGATTAAGACATCTGCTTTATTGAGTTCTTTCGTTTGTCAGTGGTTTGAACACTGCCCTGATTTAAAAGGGATTAAGACCTGACACTTCCTGTCATGTCATCAAACGCGGCAAGTTTGAACACTGCCCTGATTTAAAAGGGATTAAGACCATTCCCCGAAAATCTTATACCCTCTCCCTCACTCCGAACTCCCCCATCCCCAACCCTTCCCCCGCAAGGGGTGAAGGGGGTAAGAAGGAAGAAGGGAATGCCTCTTGTCCCTTCCCCCCTTGCGGGGGAAGGTTAGGATGGGGGGAGTTCGGAGGATAGAGGTACAGTTTTTCCCGGAAATCACCTAAGACCAAATGCCACCATCCTATAAGCAGTGACCACCATGCCCAATCGCACCATCTCCGCCCTGCTCGCCCTCCTGCTGATCCTTTCCCAAACACACCTGTTTGTGATGCTGGCCACGCTGGAGCCAAACATCTTGGCCTTGCAGTTTGCCTTTACACCGGATGCTTTCAACTGGGTTCTGCTGCAATGGGGCGATGCAGGAATGCAGACTTTCCGTGATCATTTGCCGTTCGACTTCGTGCATGTCTGCCTTTACGCCGTTTGCGGTTACTGGTGGGCAAGCCGTTTGCCGCTGTTTGCGGGGCTGCAAGCGTGGCTGGCGCGCTTCGCCTTGTGGGCATTGCCAGCGGCGGCAGTGCTGGATGCGGCGGAAAATGTGCTGGAACTGTACCTGATCGGGCAGCCTGCCGGTTGCCGGGATGCAATGCTGGTAGCGCTGGCAGCAAGCTGCGCCAGCCTGAAATGGTTGCTGATCGGGGCGTTTGCGCTGCTGTCCCTGTGGCGTTTCAGGCTATCGCTGAGGCGTTGATTTGCAGACCTTCGGGTTGATGCCCGAGCAGATAGGGTTTGCAAAACAGGCTGCAAGCGGGAAAATGTCTGCCATTACCGATTATCAAGGAAGCCCCATGCCAACCATCAGCAGCTTGCACATCTACCCGGTCAAATCGCTTCAGGGCATTGATTTGCCGCACGCTACCCTCACCACCCAGGGGCTGGCCTTTGATCGGCAGTGGATGCTGGTGGATGCTGACGGAAAATTCGTTACCCAGCGGCAAATCCCGTTACTGGCCAGCATTGGCGTGCGCTTGACGGCTGACAATCTGGTGCTGGAACACGCCGGTTTGCCCCCCTTAAGCATTCCGCTGGAACCCATTCCCGCGCAACGTTGCGAAGTGCTGGTGTGGCGCGATACCTGTGTCGGCTGCGAGGAAGGCGAGGCTGCTTCCCGCTGGCTGACGCAAGCTGTGGGGCAATGGCAGGGCAGCGACCTGCGGCTGGTGCGCTTTGCCCCCGAAAACGTGCGCCCGGTTGACCCGGCGTATATGGATGGCGATAGCGCTGATACGGCATTTTCCGACGGCTACCCGTTCCTGATCGTGTCGGAAGCGTCGCTGGCTGCCCTGAATGCGCAACTGCTGGCGAATGGGGCGGATGCCGTACCGATGGCACGTTTCCGCCCCAATATCGTCCTCAACGGCATGGATGCGTTTGGGGAAAATGCCTGCAAGACCCTTACCTCAAGCGACTCCAGCTATGCCTTCACCATCCGCAAGCCTTGCCAGCGCTGCAAGACCACCACGGTTGACCAGCGCACCGGGCTGATTGCCAACCCGAAAGAACCGCTGCGTACCCTGACGGCGATGAACCCTTACGCACACCTGACCGGGGCATATTTTGGGCAAAATACCACGCTGACGGCTGGTGACGGTATGCGGGTCAGGGTTGGTGACGTGCTGGAAATAGTGCCTGCATAACACCATTAGAAAATGAAACTCACTGGGCTGGTTTCACCATCCCCGCAAACGTATCCGCAATGGATTGCAGTTTGCCAGCCAGGGTTGCTTTTTGCTGGGCGCTCAGACTGGCAAGCAGTTCTTCCAGCATTACGAGCACGCGCTGGCGGTTTTCCTGCGCGGCGGCAGGCGCATATTGCTGCAAACGCCGCGCATCGCTGTCATCCAGCATATGGCGTGCAAACTGTGCCGGGAAGTCGGCCTGGCCACGCTTTGCCAGCAGCGCAATCAGACCTTCTGTCCATTGCCGGTGGGTAGTGATCATGTCATTGCGCTGGTCAGGCAACCCGGCGACATGGCGTTCAACCAGTGCCAGTTGTTCCTGACTCAACTCCACCCCCACGAAGGCGGCAAAGTTGTTCATGCTCTTGACCTGCTGGCGTTGCAGTTTCTGCGGACTCATGGCAAGCAGATACTCTTCCTGATCCGCCACGCCTTCGCGCAGCCGGGTGGCAATCTGCGCGTACTGCTCTTCCTTCAGCTTTTCCGCCAATGTGGCCAGATGCAGGTTCACTTCGCGCGCTTCATTGAAATGTGGGTAGCCATCCAGCAAATCAACAAAATCCGCCAGCTTGTCGCGGGGAACGGCATCCTGCGTTTTCAGGCTGGTAGCCAGCGCCTGGAACACCTGGGTGTATTTGGGCAGTTGCTGTTGCTGGTGCCATTGTTGAATCTGTACGCCAAAGCCGTCGATCCGGGCTTGCTCATCCGCGTTGAAGCTGGCCATTTGCTTGAGTTCCCTGGCGTAGTCCTTGCCCAGGTTGTGGTAAGCGTTTTGCAGGGTTTCAGGGGTGTAGCTACAGGCATTCAGCGTCAGCAGCGTGAACAGGAGAAATACATATCGCATGGTTTAGTCCTCGGTTATTGGAAACAGGAACCATGCTAAAGCGCTACTCTGTAGGTGTCTGTTGGGGAAATGTTGGCAGTTTGTAACTTACCAACGCAAAATGAATTGCGCCCCGCCCAATGGCGAGCGCCCCACCGCCGCGCTGCCCTGATGCATGTGCATGACCTGCCGGACAATCGCCAGACCCAACCCGTAGCCCCCCGAACGCCGGTCACGGCTGGCATCCACGCGGGTAAAGGGATCAAAAATGCTGTCGTAATATTCCTCGGGAATACCATCCCCGTCATCCTCCACCCGCAATTCATGCTGGCCATTATGGTATTCCAGCACCACCTGAATCTGCTGATTGGCGTAACGGCAAGCATTTTGTAACAGGTTGCGCAGGGCATGAGCCATCAATTTGGCATCCATGACAGTTACCTGGGTATCGGGTAAGCCCCGGCAGTCGGTCTGAATGCTGATAGTCTTGCAATCCGGCTGGTTACGCTGGATTTGTTCAGCCAGCCACTGCCCCAGCACCAGCGGTGTTTTCTGCACCATCGTATGCTGCCGGTCCATGCGTGCATAGCTGAGCAGTTCGGCCAGCATAGTCTCCAACTCGTCAATATCGGCATTCATGGCCTGCAAATGCCGCTGCCGATCCATTTCGGATGAGGTTTTTTCCAGCATTTCCAGGCTGAAGCGCAAACGCGAAACCGGAGTGCGCAGCTCATGCGACACGGCATTGGTCAGGGTTTGATGGGAAGTAACCAGTTGTTCAATCCGGCTGGCCATACCGTTGAAGGCATCCAGAATGCTTTTGACAAACGAGTAACGGGAAACGGCAATGCGCGTTGCCAGGTTTCCCTGACCGAAGCCTTCAGAAGCCTGGCGGAGCTGACGCAAATCCTGCCACACCGGACGCAACCATAGCCAGATAACGGTTCCCAGTAACAAGGCCAGCATCGCAATCAAGGCATAGATGGCATTATCCAGCACCCAGGGCACTTCAATTTTACCGATTTGCAACACCTGCTCCGTATCCAGCAAACGCTTGAAGGCGTATTCCAGATTATCATTGCTAAAGCGGGTGGCAATTTCCCCACCCCTTAACGCTAGCAACTGCTTTTCATCCAGCAAGCGACTGTCCTGTACAGCCTGCATCGTCAGCAGTTGAATGGGAATGCCGAAATGTCTGGCATTTTCTGCTACGGCCTGTGTCCACTGTTCGCGGGGCATGGCTGCCAGCATTTTCTCCACCAAGGCCAACGGCCCGACCAGAAAATCCCTGTCCCTCTCGGTCAAAGTGGGATCAATCTGTAAGCTCCAGGCCATACCCTCCACCAAGGATGGGTGGTAACTAAATTCGGCGTGGTCATGAATTTTGTTGACGAATTCACCAGCCCGTAAACGTTGCCGTTCACCGGGTGACAAGTCCATTTCAGCAATGGGCAGCAGGGAAACCTCATAACGGAACATGGTTTGTATTTCTGACAGGCGCTGTTGACGTTGTGCAGTGTCCAGACCACGTATTTCATTATCCAGCAACGTGATCACACCACCCAGTTGTTGTTCACGCATAGCTTCCAGCGTACCACCGAACAAGTACTGCACAACGCCATTAGCGCTCAGCATAAAGCTGACCAGCACAATCAACAGCAGCATAAACAGGGAAAGGAACAAGCGGCTCATGTCAGAAACAAATACCCCTGATTGCGGACAGTCTTGATGTAGCGCGGTTGCGCCGGGTTATCCCCCAGCAGTTTACGCAAGCGGGCGATACGGATGTCGACCGAGCGATCCAGCCCGTCGTAGTCGATGCCTGACAAGCCATTGAGAATGGCGTCACGGCTCAGGATCGTACCCGCCTGACTGGCCAGCAAGTACAGCAAATCAAATTCCTGGGTAGTCAATGTCAGCGTCTGATCGGCCAACGATACGCTGCGGCTTTGCATGTCGATGCACAAGTCGCCGAAACACAAACGCAGGCTTGCTTGCGTCATCTGCTTTTCCTGGCGGCGCAACAGGTTATGGATACGTGCCAGCAACACGCGCGGCTTCACGGGTTTGACGACATAATCATCCGCACCCAGTTCCAGCCCCAGTACATGGTCAATGTCCTCATCCCGTGCGGTCAGCATCAGGATCGGCTTGTCATAGGCATGGCGCACCTGACGGCATACCGACATTCCATCCAGCCCCGGCAACATCACATCCAGCACCACCAGATCGGGTTGTTCGGCGGGGATGCGGCGTGCAGCAGTATCACCGCGCCCTTCCACGTAGACACGAAAGCCCTCCTGTTGCAGATATTCCTGCATCAGGGCAGACAGTCGGGCATCATCCTCGACCAGCAGCAATACGGGGGAGTTCTGGGCAAACATTGCAGTTTCTGTGTTTGTTGGTGTTACGTACAAATCGTTTGAGCATAAGCAGAGTGGGGGCAAAAGTCCGCAGTTTTTTTGTTATGGATTTGTAAGGCTTACCGAAACACTAATCCACAACAAATACAGCAAGCTTGCATATTTCCTACAAACCTCTGGTGAATAATTCTGTCTGAAAATGCAGAACAAAACTTGGGGTAGAGAAAATGACTTCCAGAAAAACTGGCAAAGCGGGAATTACGCGGATGTTGCTGGCCACAACGGCGGTAGCGTTGTTTGGCCTGATCGCGGCAACCGCCTGGTACGACTACGCAATACGCATTGCCCGCCAGCAAACGCCGCAACTGGTGCAAACCGCTTTCCAGCGTTACGGCACAGCCTTGCAGCCCACCGACCTGTCGCCCGAACGCAAGGCCATGCTGCTGGCCATCGAAGACCCGACATTCCTGCAACATCACGGCGTTGACCTAAGCACACCCGGTGCGGGCATGACCACAATTACGCAGGGGCTGGTGAAACAGCTCTATTTCCCGCAAGGATTTCGCCCCGGCATTGCCAAAATCCGCCAGACCCTGATCGCCCAATACGCACTGGATTCGCTGGTTTCCAAGGACGAACAATTGCGCCTGTTCCTGAACATTTCCTACCTCGGCGAGGTTGACGGCAAGGCAGTACACGGCTTTGCGGCGGCGGCGCGCACCTATTTCGGCAAGGAATTCGCCGCGCTGAATGATGAGGAATTCCTTTCACTGGTGGCGATGCTGATCGGCCCGAACAACCTTAAACCGGGTACGCCTGCCAATGTGCAGCGGATGCAGCGCATCCATGCCTATCTGCGGGGAGAAACCCAACCTGCCAGCCTGCTGGATGTGGATTACAAGGGCAAGCAAAGCGGCTCACTGGCGGAAGAAATACTCATGGGATTTTTACGGCTACTGACAGATGCCAATCCCCATGACTAAGCAACGCTACGCACTGGCCGCCATCGCTCTCTTTTTCATCGAAGTGATCATTGCCACCAAACTCAACGGCTACCACTTTATCCGCGCCTATTTCGGCGATTTTCTGGTGGTGATCTTGGTGTATTGCGCGGTGAAAGTCTTCTGGAATGTGGAGCCGAAACGGTTGGCAATCGGTGTGTTTGCCTTCGCCGTCGCGGTGGAGCTGGCGCAGTTGTTCCGGCTGGCGGATGTGCTGCACCTGACCGGCTGGGCGCGGGTGGTGCTGGGGACGAGTTTCAGTTTCCACGATTTGCTGATGTATGCGGCTGGGTGCGTGATGGTGTGGTGGGTGGATCACCTGAACCAATAGCGGCTGTGCAGGCTCGAATACAAAATCCATGCTCGTAACAATGACGGAGGAATCACCATGAAACACCCCGGAAAACACTTACTGCTCTGGCTGTGCCTGCTGGGGCTGAATGCCTGCGCCACAGCGCACCCGGAATGTGAGAAAGCCGATGCATTCGGGCATTGCAAACAATGGCGCGGGCAACCACAAACCTGTGAGAAACCGGACTTTCTGGGGTTCTGCCCACCGAGCCGGTGATTATGGATTTCCATAAGCAATAACCAAACATGAACAGTAACCGGGAATAAGCCCATGCTACATTTGACCACCCTCCCCACTAACCGCTTGCTGTTACGCCCGTTTGCCCTCGCAGATGCCGCGCAAGTGCAAGCCCTCATCCGTTACGGCTTCGAGGTACTGGATTTACACAAGATTACGGCGCGGCACATGGCGGGCAACCCTGCCTCCGGGCGTGTCATGCAAAAAATCGGGATGCAGCACGAAGCAGTATTGCGCGAGGAAATCCTCAAGGATTGCGTGTATCACAATGCTGTGGTGTACGGGCTGATCAACCCGGCGCATTCGCAGCAACAGTAATGAGAGCAGTGAAATGGTTTATCTTGCTTATTGCTCTCTGGCTCATCACCATCAGCAGCACTATCTGGCACTACGGCACAAAAGATAATGCCGCGCCCGCCGATTGCATCATCGTATTGGGTGCTGCGGTACAAGGCAATGAACCTACGCCCGTTTTCGCTGAACGCATCCGCCACGCAGTCAATCTTTATCAGCGTGGATTGGCGGAAAAAATCATCTTCACGGGTGGCAAAGGTGAGGGCAATGCACACTCTGAAAGCAGCGTTGCCCGCACCTTCGCCCAACGGCTCGGCATACCCGACACCGCCATTTACAGCGAAGAAAACTCCCACACCACGCAGCAAAACCTTGCCGAAGCCGCCGCGCTCATGCGGCTACATGGCTTGCATTCGGCGATTGTTGTCAGCGACCCGCTGCATCTGAAACGGGCAATGTGGATGGCGCAAGACGCAGGCATCAAGGCGGTATCATCACCCACACCCTCCAGCATGTACCGCTCACTGGCGACGCAATTACCGTTTCTGGTGCGGGAGGTGTATTTTATTCATCACTACGCCTTCAAAGGCTTACTTGTCTCTATGCACAGGCGGATGGCTGACCCGATCCATCAGCGCATAGATCAGCCCGGAGACGACGAAGGTGATGTGGATACCCACCATCCACGCCAGTTCCCGGTCAGTCGCGGGCGTACCGGCAATGCTTTGCCCCACCCCGATGCTCATGAACGCTTTCAGCAACTCAATACCGGAAATGGCGACAATTGAGCCGATCAATTTCAGCTTCAGGTCGGTGAAACCGATATGCCCCATCCAGTCAGGGCGGTCGGCGTGGCCGTGCAGGTCTTCCATCTTGGAAACGAAGTTTTCATAGCCACTGAAAATAATGATGATCAGCAGGTTCATGATCAGGGAAATATCCACAATCGACAGCACACCGATGATGATTTCATCATCAGAAGCGGTCAGGACAGTACTCACCAACAACCACAACTGTTTGGCGGCCTTCACCAGCAGCACCATCAAGGCAATCACCAGTGCCAGATATACAGGGGCAATCAGCCAGCGGCTGGTAAACAGTAAATGCTCAAATCCATTTTCCAGTTTTTTCACGACAGTCACCTTTTACAACAGAATAGCGCCGCGCATTTTAGCGGTGACGGCAACATTTGCCTAATGAATATCTGTATATCCCGTACCGAATAAGACACATATCCAACGTTGAACACAGAGCAAGGAAACTATCGATAATAAATTTCCCGGCCTTTTATCCAGAAAATACCTCACTTCGGTTATAATCAGGCTGCTTGAGTCTGGAACTTGACTCCTCCAACGGCGCAAGCACCACAGTAAGCCTGTCAACAGGCCAGCCCGCCTCTTGTGGGGTGGGCTGTTATGTGCCTACACCTGAGTACACAAAAAACACATGAAAAATCACCGCCACCTCAGCCTTGCAACCCTGTTCCTGACGGGTGGCATACTGGTCGGCTGCAACAATATCCCGGCAAAACCTGCGGTAAAACCAAGCTCTGCCAGCAAACCAGCCTGTACCATTCTTGATCATTACACGCCGCAAGACATGGCAACATTCGGCCCGCCGCTCTCCTACGCCGCCAATTCCGGCGACCTGCTGGCAGCGGAATGCCTGCTGAAAACTGGCAGCGACGCCAATGCGACCGACCCGACAGGCACTACTCCGCTGGTAGCAGCCATCATGAAAAGGAACTCGGAAATGGTGCGTCTGCTGCTGCAATACGGCGCAAACCCCAACAAGGGGCGACGGGACGGGGAAAAACCGCTGGATATAGCTCATGCCAAGCGCCACCAGACCATTATCCACCTGCTGAAAAATGCCGGAGCCACTCCCTGAATGACACAACATCGTGCATATGCACAAGGATGACATCATGACGATCAAACACATTCTCGTCAGCACTTCTGTAGCCGCACTGCTGGCAGCTTGTTCCACCCTGACGCCTGAGGAGCAGATGGCGCGTGAAATGTCTGGCGTCAGCAACAGTTCCCTACCGCCCATGTTTGTCAGTGGTTACCACGACGGTTGCCAGAGTGGGCTGTCGGCGGGTGGCAACAACGCCTTCCGCTTCGTCAAGGACATGACCAAAGCCAGCAACGCCCAGTACAAACAGGGCTGGGAAGACGGCTTCCGCGTCTGCCAGTCACGTCAGGTACAGCGCAACAATGAACGCAACAGCAACTACGACAGCTTCGGCTCCCCGTGGTTTCCCCGTACCGGCGTAACCATCGGCGTGCAGCTGTAGGGCTTCCATTACAGAACGGTTACAGCTAACGTAGGCAACTTTTACATTTACCTCACGAAGGACACCATGATCGAACCATTTCCCGCACCCAGTATCGTTCCGCTTGATCATATCCTGCCGGATGAGCCGTTACTGATGATGGGGGCCGGGCCAGTACCCATTCCGCAAAAAGTCGCAGCCGCCAACTCGATCGTCATCAACCACCTCGGCGAAACCATGAGCCGGGTGATTGAGCAGGTCAAGGATATGGGCCGCTACGTGTTCCAGACCTCCAGCAGCCACGTCATGGGCGTCAGCGGGCCTGGCTCGGCGGCGATGGAAATGGCCGTTGCCAATCTGGTCACACCCGGCTCACGGGTGCTGTGCATCACCAACGGCTATTTCAGCCAGCGTCTGGCGGAAATGGTGCGGCGCGTGCGCGGCGAACCGACGATTCTGGAATCCATGCATAATCAGGGTGCCGATCTGGCCGAAGTGGAACGCGCCCTGCAACAGGGCAAGTACGATGTTGTCACCATGGTGCAGGGCGAAACCTCCAACACCGTATGCAACACCAACCTCGCGCAAATTACCCGCATGGCCCGGCGTTACGGCTGCCTGACCATCGTCGATGCGGTTTGCACCCTCAGCACCATGCCGCTGGAAATGGACAACTGGCAAGTCGACGCCATCATCAGTGGCGGGCAAAAAGGCTTGTCCTCGATTCCGGGTGTGTCACTGCTGGCGTTTTCTGAACAAGCCTGGGCGCAGAAAATCGCCCGCCGCGAAGAGCTGCCGTTCCACTGGTGTCTGGATGCGCAACTGGCCGACAAGTTCTGGAACCAGAAATCCTACCACTACACCGCACCGGTTTCCGGCATTCTTGCCCTGCACGAAGCCCTGCGGCTGGTGTGCGAGGAAACCCTGCCGCAGCGTTTCGCCCGCCATTTGCGCTGCTCCGAAGCCCTGCAATCCGGCATCGAAGCCATGGGGCTGGAACTGCTGATCGAAAAGCAGCACCGCCTCAATTCAGTGGTAGGTATTGTCGTGCCTGATCACGTTTCCCCCGATGCCGTGCGTGCGCACATGTCGAAAGTGCACAAGGTCGAGATTTCCGGCGCGTTTGGCCTCAACATCCTGCGCATCGGCCAGATGGGGGAACAGAGCCGCGCCCACAACCTGTTCCGCACCTTGCACGCCTTTGGCTCCAGCATGCGCGCGGCAGGTGCCACACTCGACCTGCCTGCCGGTATGGCCGAGCTGGAACGCAAGCTATCCGCGCAAACGTGAATCCCGACCAAGCAAACAATATCTTTGCTACCCTGCCCGAGAGTTTCGGGCAGGAAGCTTTTACTGAATTGCTGAGCCACCCGAACCTGAAAATCGAGCGGATTGTTTCCAAAGGCCATACGTCCCCACCCGGCCACTGGTACGACCAGGAAAATCATGAATGGGTCATGGTGCTGGAAGGCGCTGGAACGGTAGCGTTTGAGGATGGCCGCGCAGTGACCTTGCGCAAAGGTGATTACCTCAATATTCCTGCCCACGCCCGACATCGGGTCGCATGGACAGAGCCGGATCAGCCAACCATCTGGTTGGCGATCCACTATTCCTGAACTAAAGCAGGCGCAATTCCGGCGTCCTGCTTTCCAGTTGCAGCAAATACTGTTTCGCCGCCAAACCACCCACATACCCCGCCAGCTTGCCTGATTTGGCGATGACACGGTGGCAGGGAACAATGATGCTGATGGGGTTCAGACCGTTGGTGTGACCGATGGCACGCACCGCTTGCGACTGGCCGATGGAGGCAGCCTGTTCGGCATAGCTGCGGGTTTCACCGTAGGGAATTTCCTGTAACGCCTGCCAGGTACGACGCTGAAATTCGGTACCTTGCAGATGCAGCGGCAGCTCGAAAGTCTGGCGGGTTGCGCTGAAATATTCCTGTAACTGGGCAATGGTTTGCCGGGTCAGGGCGTTACCTTGTTCCTGCACATCGCCCAGCGAGGCGCGGATGCGCGACCAGTTGGCGTCGAATGCCAGCGCCCGCACGGCAGTTTCATCGGCGGCGATGTACAAACGGCCTACCGGTGATTCCCACGATTCAAAACCGATGCTCATTTACCATTCCCTTTGCTGAAATTTCTGCTGCACCAGTGTAGGCGATTGCCTGCCTGTCTGGAAAAAAACCGTTAAACTGGTGCAATGAACCTTGACCTTTTCAGCAGTGTACACAATGGCGAAACCTGGGCAGAAACCCTGTGCCCCGGTGCAGTTGTGCTACGCCAGTATGCGACTGCAAAAGCCGAAAGCATCCTGCAAGCGGTGCAGCAAATCACCCAACAAGCGCCCTTCCGCCAGATGCAGACGCCCGGCGGCCATACCATGTCGGTCGCGCTGAGCAATTGCGGCTCTGTCGGCTGGCTCAGCGACCGTAGTGGCTACCGTTATTCCCGCACCAATCCGCACACCGGGCAGCTGTGGCCACCGATGCCGGAAAGCTTCCGCGAACTGGCGCAGGCTGCGGCGCTGGCGGCTGGCTTCCCTGATTTCCAGCCGGATGCGTGCCTGATCAACCGCTATACGCCCGGCTCGAAAATGGGTTTGCATCAGGACAGGGATGAACGCGATTTTTCTGCGCCGATTGTATCGGTATCGCTGGGTGTGCCTGCCACGTTTCAGTTTGGCGGGGTGAAACGCTCCGACCCGCCGCTGAAAATTCCGCTGATGCATGGTGATGTGGTGGTGTGGGGCGGCGAGGCGCGGCTGCGGTTTCATGGCGTGCTGACCATCCGGCAGGCGTATCATCCGCTGACCGGGGATGAGCGCATCAACCTGACATTCAGACAGGCACTATGAACGCGCACATCCTTTCCGGAAAACAACAACTGGAGTTCCCCCATGTCCCCTGACTTCCTCACCGGCATCACCATCCTGCTGGTTTACCAACTGGTCGGCGAAGTGAGTTCGCGCCTGCTGCAACTGCCAGTTCCGGGGCCGGTAGTGGGCATGGTGCTACTGTTTTGCACACTGCTGTTGCGCGGCAATCTGGAAAAAACCCTGGATACGGCTTCCAGTGCCCTGCTTAGCCATTTGTCGTTGCTGTTCGTGCCTGCCGGGGTGGGCGTGATTGTGCATTTCGGGAAAATCAGGGGCGAATGGCTGCCAATCACGGCTGCATTACTGCTCAGCGCCATCATTACGCTGGCGGCGACCGCGCTGATCATGCAGGGCGTCAGCCGCTTGCTGGGGCACAAGGGGGATGAGCATGAACAGTGACAATCTGGCGCAAATCTGGGTTTACTTGTCGGCCTCGCCACTGTTCGGCCTGACCATGACCCTGATTGCCTATGGCATCGCGCACCGGGTTTACCGGCTGGCAAAAGGCAATCCGCTGCTGAATCCGGTAGTGACAGCCGTGGGTCTGCTGATCGTGTTGCTGCTGACAATCGGGATGCCGTATCAGGATTATTTCGCCGGGGCGCAATTCGTCCATTTCCTGCTCGGGCCTGCCACGGTAGCGCTGGCGATTCCGCTTTACCGGCAGTTTTCCAAGCTGAAAAAGCTGTGGCTGCCAGTGCTGGTGGCGCTGCTTGCCGGGGTGACCATCGGCGGGGCAAGCGTGGTCAAGATTGCGCAATGGCTGGGGGCAGACCAACAAACCCTGCTGTCGCTTGCGCCCAAGTCAGTTACCGCACCGGTAGCGATGGGGATTTCGGAACGGCTCGGCGGCTTGCCCTCCCTGACCGCCGTGCTGGTGGTGACCACTGGCGTCATTGGCTCGGTGCTGGGAACCCGGCTGTTCGACCTGCTGCGCATCCGCGATGACAGCGTGCGCGGCATTGCCATGGGCGTGGCGGCGCATGGCATCGGCACAGCGCGGGCATTCCAGGTCAGTGCGGAAATGGGCGCGTTTGCCGGGCTGGCAATGGCACTGTCGGCGTTTCTGGCTTCGGTATTGCTGCCGTGGGTGATGGGCTGGCTGTTGTAAACGGCGTATCCACATCCTGTAACACACCGGGGTCGTTTACCGCCAGTAATTGAAGGTGTTGCGGGTAGTGCTGCACGATTCCACCCGCGCCCTTGTCTTCATGCAAAGCTAGCAATTCGTCCTCGAAACGCAGGGCAAACCCCACCGGGTGCCCACGCCTGCCCTGATAAACAGGTGCCGCCAGCAACGCGCCGCCCGCCAGCGCTTCCACCACTTTGCGTATGCTGGCGGCTTGAATGAACGGCATGTCGGCCAGCGCAATCACCCAGCCCTTGCGACCCGGCGTATGCGCAACCCCGGTTGCCAGACTCAACCCCATACCCTGATGGGCGAACGCATTGGTAACGACATCCAGCCCCATTGCGCGGTAAAGCTGCGCCAGCACAGACGCTTGCGGGTTGACCACGGCCACCACATGGCGAAAAACTGCCTGCAAGCCTAGCGCCGATTTCACGCCTATCGGCAGACCATCGTCGAGTGGGGAAAGCAGTTTGTCCGCACCAAACCGCCTGCTATATCCAGCAGCCAGCAGGATGGCGCAATAATCTGGCCCGAAACGCTCACCGTCTTGCATATGCGCCTGCCTGATTTCGCTGTGCCGTGATGTCGGCCATAATGGCGATGGCGATTTCCGCCGGGGTACGGCTGCCAATCGCCATGCCGACTGGCGCGTGCAGGCGGTCAATCTTTTCCGGCGCAATGTCGAGCATGCGCATCCGCTTGCGGCGCTGGTCGCTGGAACGCTGCGAACCGAGCGCGCCGACATAAAAAGCGTCCAGTTCCAGCGCTTCCATCAGCGCCATGTCGTCCAGCTTGGGGTCGTGGGTCAAGGTCAGGATGATGCTGCGCCGGTAATGTTCCAGTGCACGCACGGCGTCATCCGGCATCTCCCGTAGACAGACCGTTCCAGCCATATCCCATTGTGCGAGGTAATTTTCGCGCGGGTCGCACACCAGCACCTGATAATCCAGCGCTTGGGCGAACTGTGCCACATAGCGCGCCAGATGGTTGGCACCGATCAGCAACATGCGCCATTGCGGGCCGAACACTTTGTGCATAAGGCCATTTCCGAAGCTGAAAGCCGGTATTGCCGGGTCGTTGCTTATCTGGATGCGCGCCTCACCGCTGGCGGCCTCCATGATGCGCAGGACTGTCTGGCCGCTGGCGGCCCATTCGTACAGCGCCAGCCAGTGCGATTCCGCCAGTATGGGTTCGATCAGCAGGTCGAGCTGGCCGCCGCAGGGCAGGCCGAAACGGTTGGCCTCCTCCTTGTCCACGCCGTAGCTCAGTAGCGCGGGTTGGCAGAGCTTGTTCCATTCGCCCGCGCCCAACCGCCGAAACAAGTCCTCTTCCACACAACCGCCGGAAACCGAACCTGCATGCAGACCACCAGCGCACATTGCCAGCAGCGAGCCAGCCGGGCGCGGTGAAGAACCCCAGGTCGCAACCACCGTCACCAGCAGCGGAGCTTTGCCTTGCTCCAGCCATGCCAGCGCTTTGGCCAGAATGTCCAGATCGGCTGAGGGCGTCATACTGACCTCCCGATCGGCAACTGGTAAACACGCTTACCGGTAGCAGCAAACAGCGCGTTGGCGACTGCCGGGCCAATCGGTGGTACGCCCGGCTCACCCACGCCGGTCGGGTCTTCGTTGGAAGCAACAATGTGCACTTCCACCTCTGGCATTTCCGCCATGCGCAGCAGCGGATAGGCATCAAAATTGCCCTGCTCGACCTTGCCATCCTTGAGGGTGATTTTCTCGCCCAGCGCCGCCGACAGGCCGAAACCGACCCCGCCGCCCATTTGCGCGTAAATGACATCGGGGTTGACCGGCACGCCGCAATCCACCGCCACCACCACCTTGTCGACCGTGAAAGTGCGGTCCTTGTGCACGGTAACGTCCGCCACTTCCGCGACAAAGGTATTGAAGGATTCGACCATGGCAATGCCGCGCCCGTGCCCTTCCGGCAGTTTTCCGCCCCAGCCTGCCTTTTCGGCGGCCAGATTGAGCACGTTCAGGTGGCGGGGATGGTCTTTCAGCAAGGCGCGACGGAATTCCAGCGGATCCTTGCCTGCTGCGTGCGCCAGTTCATCCATGAAGCATTCAGTGGCGAAACCGGTGTGGGTGTGGCCGACCGAACGCCACCATTGCACTGGCACGCCGACATCCTCCATTGTGTGCAACTCGACCAGCACATTGGGAATGCTGTAGGGCTTGCCCGCGCCTTCGACAGAAGTGGGGTCAATGCCGTTTTCGATCATGCTTTCCATGGCCGTGCCCCGCATGATGGATTGGCCGACCAGCCGCTGTTGCCAGGCGATCAGGTTGCCGTCCGCATCCAGCCCGCCTTGCAGTTCATGGTAGAAACACGGGCGGTAGTAACCGGCGCGCATGTCGTCTTCGCGCGTCCACACCAGCTTGACCGGCTGGCGCTGTTTGCTGACTTTGGCGATATTGACCGCTTCCAGCACGTAATCGGCATGGGGATTGGCGCGGCGGCCAAACGAACCGCCTGCGTACAGGGCGTTGATCTTGACCTGTTCGGGCTTGATTCCGAGCAATTCGGCCACGGCGGGCTGGTCGATGGACTGGAATTGTTCGCCATTCCAGATTTCGCAACCC
>JAHJJD010000024.1 GCA_018822845.1 Gammaproteobacteria bacterium
GTGTGGACCAACGTGGTTACCGCCTGCAAACACTGCAACAGCCGCAAGGGTGGGCGAACCCCGGAACAGGCGCGTATGCCGTTGCTGGCGATTCCGTTCCAGCCTACGTATGCCGAATATATTTTCCTGCAAGGGCGTAATATTCTGGCTGATCAGATGGAATTTCTCAGTGCGCACTTCCCTCGTAGCAGCAAATTACGCGAACGCTGCCAGTAATCAGGTTTTTCCCGGTCATTTGGAGCAAAATTTCCTATAGTTATAATAACTTCAGCAAGGAGAGCTACATGCCTTCATCAAATTCGTTCTGGACTCGTTTGTGGTCGTTTTTTCGGCCTGCTCCTCAGACGCAACCGCCAGCACCTCCGGTAGTACCTCCCGCTCCACCAGCACAGCCCCCTACACCGCCAGTGTTGAACGTTCCGCCATTGCAGCCATCACCCCCGGTGACAGCGCCGCAAGCACCACCAGTGGTTCCCATTCCTCCGGTACCGGAACAGCCACAACGGGAAGGCTTGCCAACGGAAGGCCCCAATCTTGGTTTCCGCAAGTTGTGGAATAATCATCCAACAGTGGGTGAGGGCGAGGTGTTCCCCTGTCGGGATGCCGATGGCACGCCGCATTTCGATAACCAGTGCGCCATTCTGATGGGAACCTGTTTGTTGCGCAGTGATTTGTTGCATGGCTATGACAAGCCTACCTGCTGGTATCGCGGACACAAGGGGCATACCCTGCGGGCGCGGGAAGTCTCTGAGTGGATGCGGCGTCATCCCGAACGCTTTGGCAGGGTGGAAATCCGCAGTAATGTCAGTTGGGGCGCATTCAGGGGGCGCACGGGTTTCGTCTGTTTCCACAATTTCTGGGGGGCGGGGAATCAGGGCGACCACATAGATTTGTGGGATGGCACAGGTATTATTCGGCGGGAAAATGACTCAAGTCTGGAAGGGCCAGGGTTGGCAGATGGTTCGCTGGATTATTTCGAGCGTTCCGAGGAGGTCTGGTTTTGGCCGGTACACTGAACCATTTGAGCCATTATGGCGCGCCATTGTTGTTGCTATGCCTGCTGTCTGGCTGCGGGGAAAAGAAGGCAGGGGAACAGTCCTTGTCGATCCCGGAGCGCCCGGATGGCCAGTATGTAACTGACCAGACAACAGCCGCAGGACTACATTTGACCTTGCGGGATGACGGCGGCGGCTGCAAGCTTCAGGTTGGTAACGCGGAACCGCAGATATGGCTCAAACCCATGGCACCCTGTCATTTTATCAAGTCACCGGGGCGGGAGACGGTACAAGTTTTTCAGCAGGATAAAACAACCTGGGTTGTGGCGGTGGTCGGCACGCCGGTCAAAAAGCAACGCTGTGGGCAGGAAGTGCAGGGTTTGATCATCAAGGGAGGGGAAGTCGCGCCATCCTCCTATATCATGCGGGGCAGCGTGTATTGCGCTGATCAGGGGCTGCAAAATTTTCAATACAGCCTGTTTACCCGAAAGTGACGGGCATGGCCGTTACTCGCCCTCAATGATGAAACTGTCGCCAAAATTTGTGGGGTAACGCCTGCTTAAACGGTCGCGCATGGCTTCAGCATCCTGCCGATCATAATAGGCACCGACCCGTAGCTTGAACATCATGCCACGCGAAGTGGTCAGGCTGACCAGGTAAGCGTCATAGCCGTTCTGAAGCAATTCATCGCGCCACCCATACAACTGGCGGGAATCATATCCTGCCGCCACTTGTACCGCGTAACGGCCTTCTTCGGTGTAAGCACTGTCTTCCAGGGGGCGTTCGACGGGAGCGCGGTATTCACGCTGGTTGGCGCGGAGGTAATTGTCGCGTCGTCCGGGGTGGGTTTCGGTGCTGGCACCTCCGCCACCGCTGACGATTCCCCGGACCTTGTTTTCCAGCCACGCCAGCTTGCCGCCTTTGTAAAGCACGACCAAGATGATGACGAGCGCAACAATCATCAGCGAATGTATCAGTTTGAATACAAAGCCGCGTTGCCGATGCAGGGATGATATGGCTTGCTGACCCGAATGCTTCACTCCAACCTCTTTGGTGTTTTGTTGTCCCATGACTATAGACAAAAAGCTGAACTCTCGGAAACCTGAATCTTCAGCAAAAACAACTTTTTTGCACTAAAGGATAGTGGACGACAATAAAGGAAATTTTACCATGAAAAAATGTTTGTTAATTGTTTGCTTGTGTTGTGTGTTGCCTTTTGCCAGTTGGGTGGAGGCAGCATCCAGTTTGTATCGGGTGGATGTTTCCACAACATTGACGGTGCGTAAAACTCCGGCAGCAAACGCTGCTCCGTTGGGAAGTCTGACAAGCAATGCGCAAGTTGAAGTTTTGCGGTTTGTGGGAGCTGTGCAGTCGGTAGGCGGGCGTAACGGGCAATGGGCGGAAATTCCCTATGCAGGCAGCAAAGGCTATGTGTTTGGCGGCTTTCTCAAGGCAGTGGGTAATAGCGCAGACAATGCACCCGACCACACGGCGACATTGGCAGATTTACAGGCCAAATACCCGGCTTATTACGCCAATGGGGTTTTTCTGGTCGACGATAGTGAGCAGCGTATGTATTGGTATAGTGCTGGGCAACTGGTGCGCAGTTACCTGATCTCGACTGCTGCCAAAGGTTTGGGGGCTATCGCGGAAAGTGAGAAAACGCCACCGGGGGCGCACCGCATCAGTACCAGAATTGGCAAAAACGCCAAACGGGGTGCCATTTTCGAAAAGCTGGCCGACACTGGCAAGGTGGCTAAGATTTATACCCAGCCGCAATACAGTGCCAAGGCGCTGGTGTTGACCCGTATCATGCGGCTGGATGGGCTGGAGCTGGGCAGGAACAAGGGCGGCAATGTTGATACTTTCAATCGCATGATTTACTTCCATGGCACGAACAAGGAAGGCAATCTGGGCAAGCGTGCGTCACATGGCTGCATCCGTATGAACAATGACGAGATTATTGATTTGTTCAACCGGGTGGGGGTGGATACGTTAGTGTATATCCAGCCCTGATGGTCGCCGAGGGGGGCTTTGCCTTTGGCTAATGGCTGGGCTAAGCTGTGGAGGTCGCTGCTAACAAGCAAGAGGTGCAACGTGGGTGCATTACCAAAGTCAAATTACATGACCCCGGAAGAATACCTGCTGTGGGAACACAGCCGGAAGGATGACGAAAAATACGAATACGTTGACGGGCAGGTTTACGCCATGGCGGGAGCCAGCCGGGCACATAACCGCATTTCCATGAAATTTGCCAACCTACTGTTCAATCACCTGGAGGGTGGCTCATGTGAAGTGTTCCAGTCCGACATGAAAGTAGGTATCCGTTCTCTGGAAACCAACCGTTATTACTATCCGGATGTACAAGTCAGTTGCGAGGAAGAAACCGACCCTTATTACAACACGTCCCCATGCCTGATTGTCGAGGTATTGTCCGATAGCACCGCTTACAAGGATCGTACCGAAAAGCTGGCAGCCTACCGTCTGTTTGCGAGTTTGCAGGAATACGTGCTGTGCTCGCAGGATACGCCGCATATTGAGGTTTACCGGCGTAGCACTGAGTGGGCGCGGGAAATCTACACTGCGGGTCAGTCACTCACGCTGGCTTCAGTCGGGCTGGAAGTAGCGGTGGATGATGTTTATCGGTTTTTGATGGGCTGATGCTGGACATGTTGGGGGCGAAATGAAAAAACGTATTGTCAAAGGACTGATGGGTGCTATAGCCATCATGTTCAGCGGGTCTGTCATTGCAGATGGTGGTGCAGGCAGTAAAGGTGGTGGTGAGCCAATTGTAGGCTGCGCCTTAACCATGGCAAAAGATGCCAGTGGCGGTGAATTATCACTCAAGGCAACCACGGATAGCGCCAGCTACAAAAAAGGTGAGTTCCTGACATTGACCGTTACCCCAAGTGAAGATGCTTATATTACTGTTATTGACCAAGGTTCCGGCGATACAGATAGAAACTACAAACTATTTAGTGATGTAGAAGTAAAAGGCGGTGCAACCTACACATTTCCGCCTCCTGGTGTTGGCAAATTGAAGGTTTGCGGTTCCACTGGCAACAATGTGTTTGAAGTTATTGCCAGCAAAGAACCTCTTGCCAAGTCTGACCAGACTGAAGCGGAACAAAAAGACCGCAAAAGCAAAGATGTCAATCTTGTGCCAGAGGCTGAAGCATCGGAGCCTGAACCCATCATCACCCGTTGCACCTTGTCGTTTGAAATTACGGAAAAATAGGTACTTCTACTTCCGTTATCAGGGCATGGCTACGAGTGTGCAATGCCTCCACCGCTGTCCGGAACTCTGTGCTGCTGCCATAACGCCGATGAGGTAAATGTTCCGGTTCGCCTTCCGGTGTCCATAGCAGCACATATTTATCCACCCCGTTGCTGCCGGGTGTGGCTGGAATTTTTACCGGTTGGCTGGCTGTTTCTGCATTCAAATGAATGGTTCCCATGCCCCGCACAGGTAGTTTCATTTCAACTGCATCGCTAATGTAGTCAATGTTCCACAGGCTCAGATAGCCTCCAGCAGGAGCTGTGTATAGCAGCGTGAAATATTCCCCCGGTTTGATATGACCGTCTGATTTCAGTGACAGGGTAATTTCCGGTGGTTGTGACAGTGATAGTAGATCGACAATGACGCCTTTGATGTCATTGTAAGCTCCGGCAACAGCCACGATTAGCAATGCGGCTGCGCTGAGGGATTTCCAGTGATGGGATAGTCTGTGAAGAAACCCACCCCCTGCACCTCCCTTGTCAGGGAGTGGGGCAAGAGATGTTTTTCCTTCTTCTACAGAAACTGGTTTTGCTGGCGATACATGCTGCTGAATGGCTTGCAGGAGTTGCTGAAAACGCGGGTCGCTGGTGTCACCGTCCCAGTTCTGCAAATCAGCAGTATGGATACGCCCAAACGGCATAGGCAATGTCACTGGCTGAAACATGACCGGCACGAGCACCTTGCGCTGCAATGCCTGACTGCTTTCCTCCCTGACCCACAGGGAGTTGATTGATGCTTCCGACCAGATTGTGACAATACAGCAGGCATTATCCAGGTGGCTTTTGATGGCATCCTCAAAGCTTTGCCCCGGTAACAGGTCATCATCCCACCAGACTGAATAGCCAGTGGCTTCCAGTGCAGTGGCAAGTTTATCTACCCACGGTTTGTCGGTGCGGCTGTAGCTGATGAATATATCGTGCATGGTTTGGCGTCTGGTGATTTTCGTTACAGGAATAATAAACCAGTTTATGCTGTAATTTGTCGGTTAATCAGTACAATATGGGCTGAATATTGTCCGGGGCAAGTGAAAGGAGCTTTCAGCATGACAGGGTTACGGCTGAGTGTGGCGATAAGTTTGGCATTGTTGGCGGGCGTGGTAGCCGCCGAAACGAAAGATGTGAATCTGGTGCAGGAAACCCAGCAGTTCGAGCAGGGTGGCAAGGTTGCAATCGTGGTTGGAGTGGAAAGCTATAACCAGCGTCTGAATGGCTTTCGTCCTCTGAATTATGCAAAAGATGATGCAGAACAGGTGGCGGCAGTCCTGAAGAGCCTTGGCTATCAGGTGGAACTGCTGGTGGATAGTCAGGCCAGTCCAAATGTCATCCTCAACCGGATTAGGCAAAAGGGCAGGTTGCCCGGCATCCAGAATGGCACGATGCTGTTTTATTTTTCTGGTCATGGCTTTGCTGTTGGTAACGACAACTTTTTGGCAGCGTGGGATGCCGTAGCTGAAGACTTGCAGGATTCCGGTTTGGGGATTTCCAGAGTGGTGGATGCTATCCGCAGTACGCAAGTGCGTCGGGCGGTATTGCTGGTTGATGCCTGCCGCAATGATCCGCGACCGGGCAGTAAAGGTGGTAGTGACAGCTACGCGGATGTTGATACCGGTGAAGGGGTGCAGATTCTCTATTCCACCCGGTTTGGGGATGTCAGTTGGGAGCATGACGATTTTCAGCAAGGTGTTTTCAGCCATTTTCTGGTGCAGGGTTTAACCGGGCAAGGTGTGCAAAATGGTTTTGTCACCTTCAATAGCCTCGCCAATTACGTGGAAAGCGAGGTGGCCAAGTGGACAGACCGCAAGATGAGCCAGACCCAGCAGCCTTTCCGGCGCACTGATGGTGATGTTCAAGGTGATTTTTTGTTGGCGCGTTTCGGTGATGCTGCTCCACAACCAGTACCGCAACCCCCACAGCCTGCTCCTGCTGCGGTGGAGACAGCTCCTCCAGCCAGGAAATCTTTTGAGCCTGAGATGGTGATAGTCCCCGGTGGTACTTTCACCATGGGCTGTGATGGCGCGCGCGATGACGTGGAGGGGGGGTGTCAAAACGATGAAAAGCCCGCTCACCAAGTCACGCTTGACGCCTTCAAGCTGGCGCAAACCGAAGTGACTGTCGCCCAGTTCCGCCAGTTTGTGGAAAAGACGGGTTATAAAACCACTGCCGAAACGGAGGGTTCCTGTTGGTCGCTGGATGAAAAAAACTCATGGTCGGATGTGAAAGGCAACTCATGGCGTCAATTGGGTTACCAACAGACGGACAATGACCCAGTGGCTTGCGTAAGCTGGAACGATGCAAATGCCTATATTGACTGGTTGAAAAAGGAAACGGGCAAGCCCTACCGTTTGCCGACAGAGGCTGAATGGGAATATGCCGCCCGAGGTGGCAAGGGAGGGGCATACCCATGGGGGCAACAGGGTTCGGCTGGTTGTGGTTATGCGAATATGGCGGATCAAACAGCCAAAGAAAAATTCCCCAATTGGTTAATCGCTGATTGCAATGATGGCTATATTTATACTGCACCAGTTGGGAAGTTTCAGCCGAATGGTTACGGTTTGTATGACATGCACGGTAATGTTTGGGAATGGGTGCAGGATCGTTGGCATGATGATTACAAAGGTGCGCCTGTTGATGGTGGTTTTTGGGAGTCTGGCGATAGCGCCGCCCGCGTGTTGCGCGGTGGCTCGTGGTCCCTCACGCCGAGGCGCGTGCGTTCTGCTTACCGCTTCAACTCCCCGCCGGGTCCCCGGAGCCGCACCTTCGGGTTCCGCTTGGCCTCAGGTCAATAGGCCGCTGCTCAGGTCGGCGGGACGCCGTAGGCCGCCTTTGGCGGCCAGTGTGGCGCGGCCAGCGTAGCCAAATGCAGGGGCGTTGTCGGAGCAGCCCCAGCATTTGGTGAAGCAGGACGCGCCACAGCGGGGGTGCAGGGGGCTGCAAGCCCCTTGCTTCGCGTTTTTTGTGCTATTGATTAAGAACGTTTTTCCAAGGAAGGGAGAAACTATGAAACTGAAATTTTTCAGTGTAGATGCGCTGGAGCCTGACGATGATCAATCCGTGGTTGATGATTTCTGTACACGCCACCGTCTGATTTCCATAGACAAACGTTTTGTTGAACGTGGCGATTATTGTTACTGGTCGGTCTGTGTCACCTATCTGGAGCCATCTTCTTCACCTGCCAAACCCACCAAAGCAGTCGACAAAAAAGGGCGGGTCGATTACCGCGAAGCTCTCCCGCCGGAAGATTTTGCCCGCTATTCGCGCTTGCGCGATTTACGTCGTGAACTGGCTGAAGCTGAGGGAGTGCCCGTTTATACGGTATTTTCCAACGCGCAACTGGCCAAAATGGTGACAGAACGGGTTAATACTGCTGCTGCTTTGGCAAAGATTGATGGGGTAGGCGACGCTAAGCTAGAAAAGTATGGTGCACAGTTTTTGCAGTTGCTGAAAGCCGAATTCCCACCGACCAGTAAACCAGTGGATAAAGGCGACAATGAAACGCAGAAAGATTGACCTTGCGGACATCATCGACTGGCATAATCTCCATCTGGCTGTCTGGAAAGCCGCACGCGGTAAGCGCCATCGCCCCGATGTCATCCACTTCACTAACCATTTGGACAGCAACCTTGCCAGGCTGGCAAATGATATTATGCAGGCCAGCGTACCGTATGCCCGCTACCGTGAATTCCATATCCACGATCCCAAAGAACGCCTGATCCATGCTGCCTGTTTTGAAGACCGGGTATTGCACCACGCCATCATGAATCTGGCCGAGCCAGTGTTTGAGCGCACACTGGTTCCCACCACCTATGCTTGCCGTCCAGTGAAAGGTGTACACAAAGCCATCACTCAAGTGCAGACCAACCTGCGGCGTTACCCTTGGTATGTCAAGGTGGACATTTCCGGCTATTTCCCCAGCATTAATCATCACACCCTTTTCGGGTTGTTACAGCGCCGTTTCAAGGGAGATGATTTTCTCTACCTGCTGTGGCGGATCATTGATTCTTGCCCTGCCCAACCGGGGAAAGGTTTGCCGATTGGTTCCCTGACTTCGCAACATTTCGCCAACTATTATCTGGATGGTGCTGACCGTTTCCTGCTGGAGTTTTGTAAGGTACGGGCGCATGTCCGTTACATGGATGATACGCTGTTCTGGTGCGACAGCCACGAAGAGGCGGCAGCCAGACTGGCAGAATTGAGTGACTGGCTGCACGAGCAGCGCCACTTGCGGGTCAAGCCTGAGCCACAAATCAACCGCAGCAGTCGGGGAGTCAGCTATTGTGGGTATCGGGTGTTGCCCGGAGCGGTTTTGCTTAGCCGCCGCAAACGCCAGCGCTACCAGCAATTGCGTCTGCAATGGGAGCAAGCGTGGCTGGATGGTGAAATCACTGAACTGGAGTTGCAGCAGGTTTACCAGTCTGTTCATGCCATCACGCTCCATGCTGACAGCGACGCATGGCGCAGGCAAAACTTGCGTTTGTACCCACCACCAGCTATGTAAAGGGGAGGGTGGCTGTCAAGCGCCAACCGCGTGTTGCGCGGTGGCTCGTGGAACAACAC
>JAHJJD010000025.1 GCA_018822845.1 Gammaproteobacteria bacterium
AACCCCATGTATCCAGTCGAGTATTCGCAATCAAAATACATTCCAAAAGTTGTATAATTTTGCGAAATACAGCTAGAATGATGTTAAATCAGGAGCATCATGATGGAACTACATGAACAAATCCGCGCCCGCCGCCGCGCCTTGAACCTGTCTCAAGCCGACATGAAAAACCGTATCGGCATGAGCCAGCAGCAATACCAACGCATCGAAGCAGGCGGCAATCCCAATCTGGAAACCCTGCAACTGGTCGCGCATGGCCTGAATGCTGAATTGATGCTGATTCCCCGCCATCACTTACCAGCAGTGCTGGCCATTCTCGGCAACGCAGACGAGGGGAACCATCATGCAATCACCCCCGCTGAAGATCCATGGAAAGACCTGCTCGGCGACCTATATGAAGATGCCGCCTGATGAATTGACCGCATTACCCGTGATAAGGGGGTATAAGGTTTTCAGGAATCCACCTTACGAACCCACTGGCACCGGCTCGATCCCTGGCGCATTGGCTGAACGCACACTCTCGCTGCTGATCTCCGTCCACTCCAGAATGCGCAAACTGCCATCCCACTCTTCCACCAGCGCGGTGCAACTTTCCACCCAGTCACCATCATTGCAGTACAGGATGCCGTCGATCTCGCGGATTTCCGCATGGTGGATATGGCCGCAGATAATGCCATCCAGCTCGCGGCGTCTGGCTTCTTTCGCCAGTGTTTCCTCAAAGGCTGAAATGAAGTTCACCGCCGATTTGGTCTTGTGCTTGAGATAAGCGGAAAGCGACCAGTAGGGGTAACCCATCCAGCGACGCAGCTTGTTGTACAAGGTGTTGACCACCAGCAAACGCTCATAGACCCAGTCGCCCAGTTTCGCCAGCCAACGTGCAAACTGCATCACCCCGTCGAACTGGTCGCCATGCAGGATCAGGAACTTGCGCCCATCCGCTGTGGTGTGCACCACTTCGTCTTCCAGATTGATCGCAGTGATCTGGTGATGGATGAAAGGCCGCAGGAATTCATCATGGTTACCGCTGACATACGTCACTTGCGTACCATGTTGTGCGCGCTCAAACAGCAGGTGCAGGATTTGATCGTGGAATTCATCCCAATACCAGCGCTTGCGCAACGCCCAGCCATCCACAATATCGCCGACCAGATACAGGTGCTCGGCGTTGTTGCGTTGCAGGAAATCCAGCAGGAATTCTGCCTTGCAGCCCCGCGAACCCAGATGGGTATCAGAAATCCAGATACTGCGGTATTTGCGGGAGGTCTGGTTGATGCTCATCGGGTATCCCCTTTTTCTGGTAATGCGCAAGCAAGGCGTAGCGCCCAGCGAGGTGGCGCATACGCAGTTGATCATCATGCCGGGCGGCCAGTTGCTCCAGAAACGCCGGTACTTCAGGGTCAGGGTGGACATGGAACCACTCCAGCCATTTCAGCAATACCCGGCGGAACCATGCAGGCATGGTCTGCTGGTCGGAAAAATCCACCACATGCAGACAGCCACCCGCTTTCAGCAAGGGCAGGGTCTTTTCCAACGCATCCTGCCAACCCGGAATCATCGACAACACGTAAGAAAATACGATGTGGTCGAACGGTTTATCCAGCCCAAAGTCGCGGTAGCTAATTTGCCCCGCCAGCCCCTGTTTCAGGGTGATTTTTTTCTCGTACAACGTGCCTTGCAGCTTGGCGCGCGCGGTATCCAGCATCATGGCGGAAGCATCCACGCCGTACAGCTCAGCCTCCGGGTAGCGGTAAGCCAATTTGACCAGATTGCGCGCCGTGCCACAGCCGATTTCCAGCACGGTTTCCTGTGGCTGCACCGGCATTTCATTCAACAGCGCGTCACGCCCCAGCAGGTAATACTTGCGCGACAGATCGTAAACATACCGCTGGTAACGGTACTGCTGATCCATTTTCTGCGCGGCATCCATACCCATAGCCATCTCAGTCAACCTTGCGATAGAGGTGGAAACCACCGTAGATGGCGGAACGGTCCTGCTTGAACAGTTCTGCCGATGTTTCGGTTTCGTACACAAACTGGTTGCGCAGGTCGGCTGGCAGCGCTGTTTCCAGCGGGGATTCGGCAGCAGCGGTGCGGAAGATGATGCGCGTACCCGGCTTGCCGACGCGGGCGATTTCTGTCCACAACTGGCAGAGCACCTCATCGCTCATCCAGTCCTGCGCGTCGAGGAACACGAAACGGTCATAACTGTGCGGTACTTGTCCCTTGAGGAAGTCGATCATTGAGCCAAGCTGTGTATCCACCTTGCCCAGTTGCCCACGGATGCTGTCGTAGTTTTCTGCCTTCAGGTAATCAGGAATGGCCTGACGCTTGGCATGGTCGTAACTGTGGCTGAAACCCTGCCAGGCGAAGTAGTTGTCCTGGATAGGCAGCTTGCACGCCAGCCGCTCAACCCGCTCGCGATACTGGCCAATCAGGTTGCCCTGCTCTTTCATCGCCTTGTACTGCTGCGGTGGAATGCCGAGGCTGAACACCGATACCGGTAGTTTGCCCAACAGTTTCACCAGACGGTTGTCGAAGAAAGGCGCAATGTGCTGGACAAAAATCGATTCCTGCTCATACAGGCTGTTGGCTGCCAGGATTTTCTCCGGCTGGTAGTTGGTCTGGCGCGCAATCCAGTGCAGCAAACGCATGAAATAGCCAAAGCGGGTGTGCCGGTACAAACCGTCACGGAACATGTGGATACGTTTCTGGCCGAGTATGCTGCGCCCCTGCCAGAAGGCATCCAGCTCTGCATCCAGATGCGGCTGGATGTGTTGTTTATAAAGCTCGATATTGCTTGCACGGTCGGCATGACCAAAGAAATCGTAAAATGCCGCATGGTCAGGCAGGTGTTTCATCGCTGCCAGTTTCAGGCGGGTCAGCGACAAATGATACGGATTCAGGTCGATGGCAGTAATGTGCGCCGGGGAAGCCGTCAAATAATTCAATGCATTGCAGCCACCGGAAGCGATGGTCAGCACCCGGCTTTCCTGGGTCAGCTCCAGCGCCTGCAAGTCAACGGCAGGGTCTTCCCAAATCTGGTTGTAGATAAAGCTGTTAAACCAGAAGCTGAACAACCGCTGCTGCATCCCCATCAGGGAGGTGGGGGCATGCTGGTGAACGGCGTCGCGGAGCGCCTCGGAAATACCTGCCATGTACATAATCTCTTGCATATTAATCACCGTGGCAGGCTAACGGCTGGAAATGACTGCCGGGTTACGCTTGTGTGACGGTTGTGTTATGTGACCCTCCATAGATTTAACTTTCCTGCAAAATAACCGTCATGCGCTTGTCATATAGAATTCTTAAGCTGCTGGAATACAATGACGAGGAATTTACCCTATGACCGCAACAATCCGGCACGATAGCAGTAGCCTGCGCCCCCAAGCACCGCAACTACGGGTGGAGCTGGCCACCACCCCTGAAGATGTTTACGCTTCCCAACGCCTGCGCTACGAAATCTTTGCGCGGGAACAGGGTGCGCAACTGGAAAGCGCCCACGAAGGCATCGACCGCGATTATTACGATGACTTCTGCCATCACCTGCTGGTACGCAAGGCTGATACCAACGAAGTGGTCGGCTCCACCCGCATCCTGACCACAGAGAATGCGCGCAAGGCTGGCAGTTTCTATTCCGAAAACGAATTCGACCTGCGCAGCCTGTTCCCGCTGCCCGGTAACGCCATCGAGATTGGCCGCACCTGCATCCACCCCGACTTCCGCAATGGCGCTGGCATCGGCATGCTGTGGCTGGGTCTGGCGCAATTCATGGAAATGCACAAGGTCGATTTCATGTTCGGTTGCGCCAGCATCAGCATGAATGACGGCGGCGCACAGGCCAGCGCCATCATGAATGAAGCCCGTTCCAGTCATCTGGCCCCGGAACACATGCGGGTACGCCCACTGGTGCGTTTGTTGCCAACCCAGCCAGCCGCGCGCGTCAGCATGCCACCCTTGCTGAAAGCCTACCTGAAACTGGGTGCCTGGGTAGCAGGCGAACCTTGCCTTGACCCTGACTTCAATGTGGCGGATGTCTTCATTTTGCTGGATGTAAACAACCTCAATACCCGTTACCACCGCCATTTTGTCCAGGGCAGCCTGCAACGCAACCCGGTCAGTAACCCAGGGCAGTTACAACGGGCTGCATAAGCGCTTTTTCTGTCATGAAACTGACATACTTTTCAGTTTTAATGCCTGCGTAAAATGGAATTCATGCAGGTTAAACAAACGATGAATACGATCCTGATTGTGGAAGATGAACAACCCATCCGCAGCATGGTGGGACTGGCACTGGGGCGGGCAGGTTTCGAATTGCGGGAAGCCGCTGATGCCAAGCAGGCTTATGCAGAAATCGACCGCGAGCGCCCGGCCTTGATCCTGATGGACTGGATGTTACCAGGCATCAACGGGCTGGAAATCGTCAAACACTTGCAGCGTGACGCCAATACCCAGGATATTCCGGTCATCATGCTGACTGCACGGGCGGAAGAATCCGACAAGATCAAGGGCTTTGGCGCAGGCATTGATGATTACATCAGCAAGCCATTTTCCCCTACTGAACTGGTTGCCCGCATCCGTGCCGTGTTGCGCCGCACCCGTAGCGAGATCCCTACTGAAAACTGCGAATTCGACGGGCTGACGCTTGACCCGCTCAGCCACCGCGTCACGGCGGGAGGGGAAGAAATCGAATTCGGCCCTACCGAATTCCGTCTGCTGAAATTTTTCATGCAGCACCCTGACCGGGTTTACAGCCGCGAACAACTACTGAATAACGCCTGGGGCCGCAATGTCTACGTGGAAGAGCGCACGGTCGACGTACATATCCTGCGTTTGCGCAAGGCGCTGGCTCCACACGGTTTTGACCAGTACATCCAGACGGTACGCGGCGCTGGTTACCGCTTCTCGCCAGCCACCTGAGCAGCAATCATCAAGCCGTAGGTGGCCTGTCCAGCCATTTCAGCAGGACAGTGCGCAACTGTTCCAGATTGAATGGTTTGCCGAGGTAATCATCCATGCCACAGGCGAGGAAAGCGTCCCGCGCACCCGTCGTGACATGAGCAGTCAGGGCAATAACCGGCAACTGCCGCCAGCGCGGATCAGCCCGTAACAAGCGGGTAAGTTCGTCCCCTTTCATGCCGGGCATCTCAATATCCATCAACACGACCTGGAAGGGTTCGCGTTCCAGCGCAGCCAGCACCTGGGGGGCATTTTCCACGCACTCAGGGGAACAGCCGAGAATTTTCAGCAACTCCGTACCGATCATGCGGTTCAGCGGCTCATCATCCACCAGCAGAATGCGCGCGCCCAGCAGGGTGTCCGAGATACTGGCGACAGGCATGGAACCAGCTTCATCATTAACGCCAAAATCGGCGCAGAATGAAAACTCGCTGCCAACGCCGGGAATGCTTTCCACCTTGATATCGCCACCCATGAGTTCAACCAGACGGCGGCTGATGGACAGCCCCAAACCTGCGCCCTTGATTGCCACCTCCCCTTCGGGAATTATCCGCACAAACGGCTCAAACAGGCTGTCGCGCTGACCGGCAGGAATGCCTACTCCCGTATCGCGTACACTGAAACGTAGCCGGGCACCATTTTCACTACGCGCCTGAAGGCTGGCATGCAGGGAAACGCTGCCGCTGTTGGTGAACTTCACGGCATTAACCAACAGGTTGTTCAGCACCTGACTCAAACGCAGTGGATCGCCCACCAGTACCGGCGGAATACCATTATCCACATCGATATGGAAAGCCAGGCACTTGGCCTGCGCCGCATCCCGCACGATATGCCCGACGCTTTGCAGGATACCCTGCAAATGGAAGGGGGCTGGACGCAAAACCACCTCCCCTACTTCGATGCAGGAGAAATCCATCACGTCTTCAATAATGCCCAACAACAGGCTGGACGAACTGCGCAGCTGTTCCACGTACTCCCGCTGCCTGCCTGCCAGGCCTGACTGCTGCAACAACTGCGTCAATCCTGTCACCGCCATCAACGGCGTGCGGATTTCATGACTGATATTGGCCAGGAACATGGATTTGGCGCGGGTAGCGGCGTCGGCCTTTTCCTTGGCTTCCTGCAATTTTTGCCGGGTATCCACCTGCGAGGTAATATCCATGATCAAGCCTTCCAGAAA
>JAHJJD010000001.1 GCA_018822845.1 Gammaproteobacteria bacterium
CTTTAAATTTAGCCACTTATAAACTTTAATTATAAGTTTTTCTTATGCACCAAGAGAAAGAAACGCATTGGTTTGTGCCTTGAAAGTGTATAAAGTGTGCGTGTTTCAAAATTCTAACCGTTTGGCTAATGAAAACTTTCTATAGCAAGGGCAATGTTTAGCCAAGCATTTTGACAGCCTTTTAGCCAGGAACTTAGCATGATCAAACCACACGGTTCCGATGAACTGAATCCATTATTCGTATATGACAGTGCTGAAAACGAAGCACTGCGGAAAGAGGCAGAAGGTCTTGTCTCAATCGTAGTCAGCTCTGCGGCAGCAGCGAATGCTGTGATGCTCGGCGGTGGTTACTTCAACCCGCTGACGGGCTACATGAACAAGGCAGATGCGTTGTTAGTTGCGGACAATATGCACACCACTTCTGGCCTGTTTTGGCCAACGCCGGTGCTGAACCTGGTTGAAGATGCTGGCAGCATCAAAGCGGGTGATCGCATTGCATTGAGAGACCCCAACGTGGAAGGGCATCCGGTACTTGCCGTCATGGATGTCGAAGGTGTTGAAGAATTCACCGACGAAGAAATGGCCACCATGACCCAGCAGATTTATCGTCCTGCTGAAGGTGAAGGGCATATCGGCGCGGATACGTTCAATTCCCAAGGCAAGTTTTGCCTGTCAGGTTCGATCAAGGTACTGAACTTCTCCTACTTCCAGAGCGAATTCCCGGATACTTTCCGTACTGCTGTTGAAATCCGCAACGAAATTACCGAACGCGGCTGGAAAAAGGTCGTTGCCTTCCAGACCCGTAATCCGATGCACCTGGCGCACGAAGAACTGTGCCACATGGCTATGGATCGTCTCGGCTGTGATGGCCTGGTCATCCATATGTTACTGGGCAAGCTGAAGAAGGGCGACATCCCTGCTCCAGTACGTGATGCCGCCATCCGCAAGATGGTTGAGCTGTACTTCCCGCCGAACAGCGCGATGGTAACCGGTTACGGTTTTGACATGTTGTATGCAGGTCCAAAAGAAGCTGTATTACATGCCGTATTCCGCCAAAACATGGGTGCTACGCATTTCATTATTGGTCGTGACCATGCGGGTGTTGGCGATCATTACGGTGCATTTGATGCTCAGGAAATCTTCGATAATGAAGTGCCTAAAGACGCCCTTGAGATCGAAATCTTCCGCGCAGACCACACGGCTTACTCCAAGAAGCTGGATAAGGTTGTGATGATGTGCGAGGCACCGGATCATAAGAAGGAAGATTTTGTACTTCTTTCTGGTACCAAAGTTCGTGAAATGCTTGGTCAGGGCATTGCACCACCAAAGGAGTTTTCCCGTCCTGAAGTGGCTCAGATCCTGATCGATTATTATCAAAGTGAGAACAGTTAAGTCTGTTTAAAATATCTCTGGCGGTAGTCGCGAACCTGAGGAGGGGCTGCGACTGCCGCTGGTTGAGTTCTGTAACCGTAATGTAGCAATACAATCTCTATTTGAAGGAGTTACACAATGCCTACGTTTGTACGTACTGACAAATGTGATGGCTGCAAGGGCGGCGACCGCACCGCTTGCATGTACATCTGCCCACACAACCTGATGAAGCTGGACGTTGACGGTTCTGCCACAGGTCACGCGATGAAAGCGTTCAACCAGGAGCCGGATCAATGCTGGGAATGCTATTCCTGCGTTAAAATCTGCCCTTCCAACGCAATCGAAGCACGTCACTATGCTGACGTTGTACCACTCGGTGGTTCTGTACAGCCTTTGCGCGGTCAAGACTCCATCATGTGGTCTATCAAGTTCCGTAACGGTGTTATGAAGCGTTTCAAATTCCCGATCCGTACTACCCCGGAAGGTTCCATTGATTGCTACGGCGGCAAGCCTAAAGCGGATCTGGCTAACCTCGGTAAAGCACTGTTGACTCGTGATGTCATGGGCGGCTACCGCGCTGGCAACCCGGCTGAACTGATCTGCAAGTAATTGCGCTTCGTTATTAACACTTAAGTATTGAGGAAACACAAATGGCAGGTACATTTGGTAATCCAGAAGTTGTCCAGGAAGAAGTGGACATCCTGATCATCGGTGGTGGTATGGCTGCGTGTGGCGCGGCGTATGAAATCATGCCCTGGATCGGCGCAGCGAAAGAAGCTGGCGTTGACATCACCGTTAAGTTGGTTGACAAAGCAGCAATGGATCGTTCCGGCGCAGTTGCACAAGGTTTGTCTGCAATCAACACTTACATCGGTCCAAACCAGGATCCAGCGGACTACGCTCGCATGGTCTCCAACGACCTGATGGGTATCACCCGTGACGACCTGGCTTACGACTTAGGCCGTAACGTTGACGATTCCGTTCACCTGTTTGAAGAATGGGGTCTCCCCATCTGGAAAACCGTTAACGGCGAACGTTTTGACGGTGCTACTTGGCCGAAAGAAGGCGGCAAGCTGTTGAAAGACGGCGGCGACCCTGTTCGTTCCGGTAAATGGCAGATCATGATCAACGGCGAATCCTACAAGTGGATCGTTGCTGAAGCTGCCAAGAAAGCACTGGGTTCTGACAACATTCAGGAACGTGTTTTCATCGTTAAACTGGTAAATGATGCTAACGACAAGAACCGCGTTGCTGGTGCTGTTGGCTTCTCTACCCGTGAAGACAAAGTATACGTTTACAAATTCAAGGCTTGCCTGCTGGTAGCCGGTGGTTGCGTAAACATCTTCCGTCCACGTTCCGTTGGTGAAGGCCAAGGTCGTGCATGGTATCCAGTATGGAACGCAGGTTCCACCTACACCATGGCTGCTGAAGCCGGTGCAGAACTGACCATGATGGAAAACCGTTTCGTTCCAGCCCGTTTCAAAGACGGCTACGGTCCGGTTGGCGCATGGTTCCTGCTGTTCAAAGCCCAAGCAACTAACGCCTACGGCGAAGTTTACATGGTCAAGAACAAAGAATTGCTGAACGACTATCCTCCGTATGGTCAAGCAGCGGTTCCGGCATCTTGCCTGCGTAACCACTTGATGCTCAAGGAAATGAAAGAAGGTCGCGGCCCAATCTACATGGATACCGTTACCGCTCTGGGCAAACTGCGTGAAACCCTGTCTCCTCGTGAAGTAAAGCACCTGGAAGCAGAAGCGTGGGAAGACTTCCTTGACATGTGTATCGGTCAGTGCGGTATCTGGGTTGGTGAAAACATCGAACCAGAAAAGAAAAACTCTGAACTGATGCCTACCGAACCGTACCTGCTGGGTTCACACTCAGGCTGCTGCGGTATCTGGGCTTCTGGTCCAGATGACGTTGGTGCACCGACTACTGAAGAACATCCAGATAAACACCTGATCCCTGCTCACCTGCCAGAAGGCTGGAACTGGGGCTACCGCTCCATGACTACTGTACGTGGTCTGTTCACCGCAGGTGACGGCGTGGGCGCATCTGGTCACAAGTTCTCTTCCGGTTCACACACTGAAGGCCGTATGTGTGCACAGTCTATGGTTAAGTTCGTTATGGACAACAAAGACTGGGTTCCTACACTGGACACTTCTGTTGAAGACCTGGTTAACGAAATCTATCAACCAGTGCGTACTTTCCTTGAGCACAAGGATTACACCACTGCCATTGATGTGAACCCACACTACATCACTCCACGTATGTTGCAGTTCCGTCTGCAAAAAATCATGGACGAATATGTAGCGGGCGTTGCGACTTACTACACCACCAACGGTCATATGTTGGCAGTGGCAGAAGAGAAGCTGGGTATGCTGAAAGAAGACGCGAAGAAGATGCGTGCAAAAGACCTGCACGAACTGTTGCGCGCATGGGAAAACTACCACCGTATCCTGACGGCGGAAGCTCACATGAAGCACATCCAGTTCCGTAAAGAAAGCCGTTACCCTGGTTTCTACTACCGTATGGACTACAACCTGGTAGACGAAGAAAACTGGCATTGCTTCGTAAACTCTGTTTACGACAAAGAAACCAAGACCTGGAACGTGTTCAAGCGCGCTCACAAGGACCTGGTTGACAAGTCCAAGCTGTTCAAGCCTGCTGCCCACTAAGGGGTTGCTCGACAACAGCTCTAAACCGTACTATCTGGTTTAGGCCAAATCAGGGCATCTCATGATGCCCTGATTTTTATCTACGGTAGTAAATTCTGGAGGAGTTCACCACATGAAAGTTATCCTGTTAGGCGGCCCAGGTGCTGGCAAAGGCACACAAGCTGGGTTTATCAAAGACAAATACAATATCCCTCAAATTTCGACTGGCGACATGTTACGTGCCGCTGTCAAGGCTGGCACCGAAATGGGTGTCGCTGCCAAAAAAGTTATGGACGCAGGCGGTCTGGTTTCTGATGAAATCATCCTCGGCCTGGTCAAAGAGCGTACTGCTGAAGCAGATTGCGCCAATGGCTTCCTGTTCGACGGTTTCCCGCGTACCTTGGCTCAAGCCGAGTCGCTGAAAGCCCAAGGCGTTGATATTGATGCGGTTGTTGAAATTGCTGTAGACGATGCCGAGATCGTGCGCCGCATGAGTGGTCGCCGTGTACACCTGGCATCAGGCCGCACTTACCACGTCGTATTCAACCCACCAAAAGTTGAAGGCAAAGACGATGAAACCGGCGAAGACCTGATCCAGCGTGCTGACGATGCGGAAGAAACCGTATTGAAGCGTCTGGAAGTTTATCATGCACAAACTGCGCCATTGATTGGTTATTACACTGACTGGGCTGCGTCTGGCGAAGCCAAAGCACCCCGTTACATCCGTATCGAAGGCGTTGGTTCAGTTGACTCTATCCGCGACCAGATTTTCGCGGCATTGGGTTAATTTTATTGGGGTTGCCGGGCTGTGCCCGGCAACTTCCCACACCCAAAATTTTAGGAACAACAATGACTGCATCTCCCGAAAAAGTGGCAGCCGGTAAAGTGGTCCAGTTCACTTACCGCATTGCTGACCGTCATGGCGACATCATGGAACAGGTGGATTTACCCTTGAGCATGGTGTTCATGCGCCATAATCGCCTGTATGACGTGGTTGAAAAAGCCCTGGTAGGTTGCCGTGTGGGTGATGAAGTGTCGGTTGATGTTCCCGCCGTTGATGGTGCATGGGGCGAGGCCGATGCTGACCTGATTCTGGTGCAAGACATTGAGCATGTGCCGCCGCCTTACCGCAAAATCGGCGCGGAAGCACAATTTCAAGCCGAAAATGGCGAAATCAAAACCTTCAGAGTGACCAGTGTTACTGAAGAATCCGTTACTTTGGATGGCAACCACCCGTTTGCGGGGCAAACCATGACCTTCCACGTCAAAGTGATTGCTATCCGCGATGCCACCAAGGATGAGTTGTTGAACGGTATTGCAACAGGCGCACCGGATGACCTGGGCAGCGCCACTATCCATTGATAACTGAGGTAGCAAGATGGCCATCCCTGATCTGACCGACTTTGAAAAATCCATTATTCAGCAAACCATTAACGAACGCTGGGGCAAAGGCACGGTCACGGCTGAAGAAGTTGAGGTGGAAATCCGCCTGTCTCCGGCTGATCGTGATGTGACCCCTTGCCCCGCCATGTACTGGGAACATGAAGACTGCAAATTTATCCTCGCCAAGACGGGGAAAGAGCATTACCGCTCGCAGTTTTTCTATTCCGTCAGGGACCAATTTAGTACGGGTATCGAAGAATACACCGATTTGGGCGACTGCGTTCTCTACCTGCTGCGTTTGCAGGCAGACCATGAGAGCGAGCGCAACAAGAATTTTCCCACAGCTTGAATCCACACGTTAGTTTGAGAGATTGCATAGAGGAGTTTGTGATATGACCGTTAAGAATGCTTTTTACGCACAGTCTGGTGGTGTTACCGCTGTGATCAACGCTTCGGCCTGCGGCGTGATTGAAACCGCCCGCCAGCACGGCGACAAGATCGGCACGGTATACGCGGGTCAAAACGGCATCATCGGCGCATTGCTGGAAAACCTGATCGACACCAGTAAAGTTTCCGCCGAAGACGTGGCTGCGCTGCGCCACACCCCATCCGGTGCATTCGGTTCCTGCCGCTACAAAATGAAAAGCCTGGAAAAGAACAAGCGCGAATATGACCGCTTGATCGAAGTGTTCAAGGCGCACAACATCGGTTACTTCTTCTACAATGGTGGTGGCGACTCTGCCGATACCTGCCTGAAAGTTTCCCAGTTGGCGGAAGCGATGGATTTCCCGATCCAGGCGATTCATGTGCCAAAAACCGTTGATAATGACCTGCCTGTTACCGACAACTGCCCTGGTTTCGGCTCAGTTGCCAAGTACATCGCGGTTTCTACCCGTGAAGCAAGCTACGATGTGGCTTCCATGTGTGCAACATCCACCAAGATTTTTGTGCTGGAAGTCATGGGGCGTCATGCGGGCTGGATTGCAGCAGCAGGTGGCTTGGCAGCAGACGCCAACAACGATATTCCGGTCGTGATCCTGTTCCCTGAAGTTGAATTCAACCAGGAAAAGTTCCTCGCTACTGTTGACGCCAAAGTGAAGCAGTACGGCTATTGCAGCATCGTGGTTTCCGAAGGTTGTCATTACCCTGACGGTACTTTCCTGGCAGAACAAGGCACACGTGACTCCTTCGGTCATGCGCAATTGGGTGGTGCTGCACCAGTCGTTGCCAATATGATCAAGGATGCGCTGGGGTATAAATTCCACTGGGCGGTAGCAGACTACCTGCAACGTGCGGCTCGCCATCTGGCTTCCAAGTCCGACGTTGAACAAGCCTACGCATTGGGCAAGGCAGCGGTTGAACTGGCGCTGGAAGGTAAGAACTCGGTCATGCCAGCGGTTATCCGCACCTCCAACAACCCCTACCAGTGGCACATTGGTTCAGGCGAGTTGAAAGACATTGCCAACGTCGAAAAAATGATGCCGATGGAATACATCAGCGAAGACGGCTATGGCATTACTGACGCTTGCCGCGAATACCTGCAACCGCTGATCGAAGGCGAAGATTACCCGCCATACGAAAACGGGATGCCGAAGTACGTCACCCTGAAGCACGAATTGCTTGAGAAAAAACTGCCAGCGTTTGAGCTGTAATCTCCCTCACTCCACCCTACAAATACTGCCCCTGTTTGCATAGCAGGGGCGTTCTTTTTATACTTTCTGCTTTCTTGTAGTACACACCCCGGTAAAGATTATCATGGCTGAAAAACTCGACATTCCTGAGGAATTCCAAAGCTCCCTCATTCCTGAACTGCTGACGGATGACACCACTATCCAGTTTAACTGCCATCCCGGTGTTTCCTGTTTCAACATTTGCTGCAAAGCGGCAGACGTGACACTGGCTCCGTATGACATCTTGCGACTGAAAAAACGCCTGGGCATGACCTCCAGCGAGTTCCTCGACAAGCATACCGTGCCGTTTGAAGCGGACGGGCAAGGGACTCCCGGCATCAAATTGCGCACCGACGACAACAAGACCTGCCTGTTTGTACGTGAGGAAGGGTGCAGCGTGTATGAAGACCGTCCGGCGGCTTGCCGTTATTACGGGCTGGGGCTGCTGTCACACCGCGCCCAGGACACTTACGAAGACGTACAATATTACTTCCGCAACAAGGAAGCGCATTGCCAGGGCTGGAACACCGAGAAGGTGATGACCATCCGCGATTACCGGAACCAGCAGGGCATCCCCGAATACGACGCCATCAACCGTGAATGGATGCAGTTGATGTTGAAGAAGAAGTCGGCAGGCCCTGCGATTGGCAAGCCAGACCCACTGAGCTTCCAGTTGTATTTCATGGCGAGTTTCGACATTGACCGTTTCCGTCGTTTTGTGGAAAGCCCGGCCTTTGCCAAGGCTTACATCCTCAGCGATGAAAACCGTGCAGAGTTCAAGGATGATGTTGCCCTGCAAAAGTTTGCTTTCCGTTTGCTGCGTCAGGTGTTGTTCGATGAGCAAACCATTCCTACCCATGAGAATGTGCTGGAAAAGCGTTGGGAAGAGCGCAAGGACATTATTGAGTTGCGCCACAAGGCCGCAGTGGAGTTGCACCTGAAAAAAGCCGAGGAAGAACGGCGTGCAGCCCTGGAAGCCGAAGCTGAAAAGGGCAACGACCTGTGCGGTTCTGATGGCTGCCAGTCGTAAAAACGGACTTAAATCCGACAAAGCAACCTTTTTAGGCGTTGTTTATGCAGTTGGCGGGCTTTCTAGCTGCCAGAAAAGCTGTATACTGCCGTCTTCTTTTATCATATCGTTTCTATTGAGTCTGCGGGTAATTTTGCCTACATCCTCTTGGACGGTTTACTGAAACCTTTAGGAGGTTCCACATGGCTACTAAGCTTTACGTTGGCAATTTGCCATATTCCATTACCCAACAAACCCTGCAAGACAAATTTGGCCAGTTTGGTGACGTGACTTCTGTCAGCGTAATCACTGACCGTGATACCGGGCAAAACAAAGGTTTTGCTTTCGTTGAAATGTCCAGCAGCAGCGCAGCGCAGAAAGCGATCGAAGAACTGAACGGTGTTGACATTGACGGTCGTAGCATCAAGGTTAACGAAGCCAAGCCACAAGCTCCACGCGATAGTCGTAGTGGTGGCGGTGGCTTTGGTGGCGGTCGTAGTGGTGGCGGCGGTTTCGGCGGTGGTCGCAGCGGTGGCGGCGGCGGCAGTCGCTGGTAAAACCGGCTTCGGCTCGGCATAAATACAAAAACCCGGTCTCGTGCCGGGTTTTTGCTGTCTGGAACGGGCAGAGTTCCCCTTGCTTGCCATCGCTGGCTCACTCGGTCACAATCGCGCCCAAATACAAGCTTTTAGGGTAAACAGCGATGAATAATGTTTCCGTTGCCATTATTTCCGACACACACGGGCATCTTGACCCGCGTATTGCCGACCTTATCCGTGAATGCGATTACGCCATTCACGCGGGTGATATTTGCGGGGAAGATATACTGGCTGCCATGCAGCCCAAAAGTGCCATCGTTATCGCCGTCGCTGGTAATAATGAGCCGCGCTGCATGGTGGATTTCCCCCTGCCTACGATCAGCGAACTGGAATTGCCAGGCGGCAAGGTCTGTATCGAACACGGTCATGAGCATGGCCATCAGATGCCCTGCCATGACTCCCTCCGTCAGCGTCACCCTGACGCCCGTGTAATTGTTTATGGGCATACCCACAAGATGGTACAGGATAGAAGCAATGCTCCATGGGTTATCAATCCGGGGGCTGCGGGGCAGACCCGTACTCATGGCGGGCCTTCCTGCTTGATCCTGACAGCAAATGATCAGGATTGGGATGTGCAGGAATTCAGGTTTATAGCAGATTAAAAATATCCGTTTACGAATTAAGTGATTAGATAACTGCCCATCTATCTGCTTTTTGTTGCCGAGCATCATCGCCCTTGTTAATAATTAAGATGTTGCAATAGTGTTGTGCAATTTATCATCATAATTATACAAAAAAGGGTTAATGGATATGTTTATTAAAAAGTCATTTTGGGCGGCTGCCTTGAGTTTGGCCATGATTGGTGGAGGCATCGCGGCTGTAAATGCTGAGTCCGCGCCATCTCCTTTGCAAAGCACCATGCAAGCCTATGTCATCTCTCAAGGCCAGGATGGCAAGGAAGTAGCGCAACTGGCCGAGGAAGTCGAGCCTGGCCAAATCGTTGAATATCGCCTGGATTACAAAAATGTTGGCAAGAGTGCTCTCAAAGGCATTGCTGTTACCGGGCCTGTTCCTGATGCAACCCATTACCTGGGCGATACTGCCAAAACCAGAGCAGATACTGATTTCCAGGTCAGTATTGATGGCGGCAAAACCTTCGAAGGTGAGCCGGTCAAACGCATGGTTGAAAACGGGCAGGGTAAAAAGGTTGAAAAAATTATTCCACCCAGCGAGTACACCCATGTTCGCTGGATTCTGAAGCAACCCTTGAACGCAGGAGAAGCCGAGAGTTTTAGCTATAGATCGCTTGTCGATTAATAACAACTACCGCAAACCCGATAAAAATAAATCACAATAAAAGAGAGTCCAATAATGAAGCCTTTAAAGGTTAATAAACTGGCAGGTGCCTGTGCAACGGCCCTGCTTGCTGGGGGAATTTTAACCCATATTTCCCCGGCAATTGCGGCGACTGCTGCTGGAACCCAGATCAAGAACCTGGCAACTGTTACTTATGAGGACGAGAGTGGCAACACTTACAGCGCCCAGTCCAATGAGGCAGTCATTACCGTCAAGCAGGTTTACTCCGCTGAAGTGGGTGTTGATGAAACCAAGACAGCAGCGGCTGGTCAGGTTGTTTACATCCAGCACACCCTGACCAATACCGGTAACGGTGAGGATACCTACACGCTGAGTGCGTTGAATGACGCCAGCATTACAGATTCACTGAATTCCAGCAGCGTAAAAGTTTATCTGGACAGCAACGGCAACGGTCTGGCTGATGCCGGTGAGCAGGAAGTCAGCAGCGTAACGCTGGCGGCTGCTCAGAGTGCGGAGCTGGTTATCGCCGTAACTATGCCAAATACTGCGACAGCAGGTAATACCCTGGGTGTCATCCTGAATGCAACCAGTGCCAACGGAACTGTTACCGACATCTCTGCCAACAAAGGTGCCGACACTCTTGATAACACTACCCAGACGCTGATTACCGTTGCGAACAATGCTGTTCTGAACCACACCAAATCAGCGGTGCTGGATGCGGTCAACCATCAAATTACCTATACCCTGACTGTTACCAATACCGGTAACCAGACGGCTGAAAACGTTGAAATCTTCGATGCACTGCCAGCGGGTACTACCTTTGTGTCCGCATCTGCGTCCGGTCTGCTGGCGGCCAATGGTGATACCTTGCCGCTCAATCAGGCCATTGACGAAGTAAGCGGCATGGATCTGAACAAGGATGGCGATACGGTCGATACAAGTCTGGCTGGCGTCTATGCGCTTGATTCAGCCCTCGCTCCTGGCGCAACCATCAGCCTGACATTCAAGGTCGCCTACAATCCGGCTACCTTCAACAATAACAGCATTCCTGGCTCTGCTGGCGATGTCGTCAAGAACACGGCCTTCCTGAATGCTGATGTGGATGGCAATCCGGTGACGCCCAATGAAGTCATTCCATCCAATCCGACCCAGACAGTTCTGCCGCAAATCTTTGCGGTGGATACTGATGATATGGGTGGTGGTTCCAACAGTGGCTCTGATACAGCCAACGATGGTGCCGACGATACCGACGATACTGATAATGTCCAGACTGTTGACGTTGCGCCATCAGGTTCTTCCGTACTGTTTAACGTCGATGTTAGCAACACTGGTACAGGTCGGGATACGCTGGAACTGTCCATCAACAAGGGCAACTTCCCGGCAGGCACTGTATTCACCTACTGGAACGCAGCCGGTACGGTTCAACTGGTTGACACCAACAGCAAGGGTGGTGTTGACACGGGCATGCTGGAAGCTGGCCAGACCACTACTATCATGGTTAAAGCGCAACTGCCGACCGATGCGACCGGCAGCGGCTATTCCGCAACCATTTCCGCTACTTCGGCAAATGATCCGGCGGCTACGCCACAAAAAGACTCAACCACCCTGTATCTGGGCGCTATCTCGGCTCCGGGCGTTGACCTGTATGATGATGTCAGCAATGCAGGCACAGGCGTTAATGAGGATGATCTGGGTGCCACCGAATACAACATCAACCATGGCGTAACCTCGGGTAGCCGTCTGGCTATTGCCGCTAATGTGGGCGATACCATCAAGGTTCCTTTCTACATCGACAATGGTTCTGGCTCTTCCGATTCCTTCCAGTTGAGTGTCGGCAGCAGTTGGGATGGCTCTACCGTGGGTGGCCTGCCAAATGGCTGGAGCGTGCTGTTCTATAAAGGGGATGGCAGCGGCAATCCAATGGGAAGCCCACTGACCAGTACGGCATTATTGCCTGCGATGTCAAACGGTAATGAATACGTTGCGGTTGTCAAGGTTCCGGGTAACCCGGCCTATGCACTGGCTGACTTCATTCATGACAATGATGGTGATGGTACGGCAGAAAAGATGGATGCCAATAGCGATGGTGATGGCGATCAACCATTGTTCATCCGTATCCAGTCCGCCAACAGCGGCTCATCCGACATCATGCTGGATGCGGTTGATGTTAACTCACTGCCACAGGTCAGCCTGACGCCGCCTGGCAGTAACCAGATCCAGCCGGGTGGTTCCGTTGATTACAGCAACGTCCTGGAAAACACCGGCAACACGACCGAAACACTGGAACTGGACGCCAGCAACTCGCTGGCAGGAGATGACTGGGGCAGTGTTGTCAAGGTTGATACCAATGGTGATGGCATTCCTGACAAGACCCTGGCTGAGCTTAGCCCAGGTGATGTGATCAAGGGCACCGATACTGATGGCAACCCGGTTAATATTCCTGTGACTGATGCGGATGGTGACGACAAGCCGGAAGTTACCCTGCAACCAGGTTACAAGATCGACCTGACGCCAACCGTGTTTGCGCCTACCAGTGCTGCGCCGGGTGAAACCGACATCCTGACCATTTATGCCAACAATACGGGTACTGGCCCATCCACCACGGTGGAAGATGTTTCCATGGTTATCCTCGGCCAGGTGCGTCTGGACAAGAAAGCAGCCATTGACAGCAACTGTGATGGCAGTGCGGATGGTACTTTCGCAGCCAACCTGACGACAGAAGTCGAACCGGGTCAATGCGCCGTATGGCAGATTCAGGCTGAAAACCAGGGTGACGCATTGGCGAAGAACGTGGTTATCCGCGATAACGTGCCAGCATTCACTACCTACGTGACCAATAGCCTTAAGTACTGTCTGGATAGCAGCTGCTCCCCTGCGGCTGTTACCAATGAAGGCGTCATCAGTGGTAGCGAAATCACCTTCTTCGTTGGAGCCAACTCAGTCCCGGCCAGCCAGATCGGCGGCGAACTGCAACCGGGCCAACAGGCCACTGTTCAGTTCACTACCAAGGTTGACTAAACCTTGTTGAGCGGATGCCCTCTTCCTCCTGTAGGGGGAGGGCTTCGGCGCTTTTTGGACGGGAAAGGAAGGGAGTGTCCTTGCCTGTGAGAATGACAAAAGCCCGCAACAAAAATACATAAGAAATGAGAGAGGCTTCCATGTCACGCATTTTTGGCGTTTTACTGCTCTTCATACTGAGCGTTTTGTTAATAATGCCTGCCCAGGCGACTACCAAGGCAGGGACACGCATCACCAATCAGGCAGAAGCCTCCTATTTTGATACCGAAAGTGGTCAGGTCATCAATGTATTATCGAATTATGCGACTCTGGTAGTTGGACGCTACCTCGGTCACGAGCAAACCCAGGATAACACCCTGCCTGCTGTAGGCGGGCAACCAGTATATTTCCCTCATGTCATCACCAATACCGGTAACGTGGCGGACGCCTATAGCCTGCTGGTAGATAATCTGCCGGATGATAATGGCGACCTGGAAAACCTGCGTATTTATCTGGATGATAATGGCGACGGACAGGTTAATCCCGGTGAGCAGGAAATTATCCAGACCAGCGTGCTACAGCCGGGCCAGCAGTTACAGGTTGTCATTGTCGGTACGGTTCCGTCAGCGGCTGCGATTGGCGACCAGTATGCTGCCAAGCTGACATCTACCTCCAGCCAGAACAGTGATGCACAGAAGTCCAGTATTGATACCGTTTCTGTCGATACCGGAGCCATGATCCGCATGAGCCGCTTTACCGACATGGATTGCAGCATCGGGCTGACGCTTGGTCACAAGATTTACAACGAAGTTTCTTTCACCAACCTCGGCAATGACATACCGGCGGAACGCACCGTGGTTGTGGATAACATTCCCTTGCAGGGCGTCCTGATCGAGGAAAAGCTTTCCCGCTATGTCAGTCTGGCCAGCGATCGCGATTTCTTTGCTGCTCCCGTCCAGGCCATGCCCTTGGTGTTTACCCAGGGTGGCATGTGGATCAGCCGTGCGCAGTGGGATGGCGTCAGCAAGGTCGAAAAAGTCGGCATCCTGCTGCCAGCCGCCCAGATGAAACCGCACCAGAGTGGCAAATTCGGCTATACCCTCCAGGTTATCGGACAGCCCGAGACCCAGAGTATTGTGTATATCCAGTCTACACTGGATGAAAACGCCGACAATAATCCCGAATTCAATAGCAACAGCAGTTGCAACACCCTGTTGCCACCGAAAACCGAGGTAATTGAAAATGTTGTAGGTACTGTAAGCGGCGTTGTGTTCGATTCTGCATCACTGGATCGTATACCCGACGCCGAAATCCTGTTGATGGATGTGGCAACCAATACCGCTGTCGCCACCACGACTTCCGATAACAGCGGCCTCTATCTTTTCACCAACATTGCACCAGGCAAGTATTACCTGAAGGTTAACCCACCAGCCAGCTACGTCATGCCGTCGGTCAACCCGGCCAGCAATTTCCCAGGGCGTAATGTTTCTGACCCTTCTTATGGCATATTCGGGTTTGTTGCAGTGGGTTCGACCGGCTCTGGTACGGCGGGCGTATTCGAGCTCACCGATGCAGCCGGGGCGGCATTCGACATTCCGCTGGATCGCATTGGCGTTACCAGCCAGATTTCCATCGAGAAAGCTGCCTCGAAAACCACAGTGGCCATCGGTGACCTGCTGTCCTACACCGTCAAGATACGCAATGTTTCCGGACAGGAACTTTACGCCACCCATATCGAGGATCGGCTCCCCTATGGTTTCCGTTACCTGAGCGGGACAGCGCGTCTCGGCGATACGTTGACGCAAGACCCGGTCGTCACACCGGCAGCGGCACCTGATGGCGTCAGCTTGTCATTCCGGCTGGGAAATTTCCCGGCGGATGCGGAGCTGAGCCTTACTTACATCACCCAGGTAACGGCGACGGCGACTGGCAGTGAAGGCATTAATACGGCCCATGCGCTGGCCAATACCCTGACTGGTCTGCAAATCCACTCACCGGTTGCCAGGGCACAGGTACAGGTCAAACAGGAAGGAGTCCTGTCTGACCGTGCCATCCTGTTTGGCCGCATTGCAGTCGAACCCGGTTGCGCCATCGGCGATGACAAAAAACGTCAGGAAACAGGTTGGCCGCTGGCTGACGTGCGCCTTTACATGGAAGACGGCACTTACGTCGTTACCGATCCTGATGGCCAGTTCAGCCTGTACGGCCTGAAACCGGGTCTGCATGTCCTGAAAGTCGACCCTTACACCCTGCCGGAAGGTGTTCTGCTGAAAGCCATGGATACGGCCCACGCAGGTGACCCCGACAGCCGCTTCGTTGACCTGGTTCCGGGCGATTTCCAGCGCGCCGATTTCACTGCAAGCTGCCCGGAAGCGGTCACCAAAACCGCAGAAAAGTGCACGGAAAAGGAGGTGTCTGACCCTGGTCGTGAGTGGACGACCCGCACCATCCCCAACATCATTGCACCACTGCATTTCGATTCCGGCAAAGCCATCATCCTGCCGGAGTACATGGAAAAACTGCGTCAGATGATCAAACTGGCGAAGGATAAACAGAATGTCCGTTTCGGCTTCATCGGCCACACCGACAACCAGCGCCTGAAATCAGAGACCCGGAAACAATTCAAGGACAATCAGGGGCTTTCCGTAGCGCGTGCGCATGAAGCTGCCGAATATGTGCTGAAAAATCTTGGCGTGCAGACCGACATCAGTGTCGATGGCAAAGGTGATACCCAGCCTGTTGCCAGCAACGACACCCCGGAAGGCATGGCCAAAAACCGCCGGGTCGAAATCGTGCTGATCTACGACGAGCCGGTGGAAAAACATTCCCAGACCACCAGACGTATCTGTTCCACCCAGACGGTAGCTGTAACGGCTTGCAATCGAAAACGGTTGGGCTTGCAATCAGCGCGTTTTTCGGCTCACATTAGTTGCGAATGAAAACGGGGTTCGGCTCACATTAACTGCAACTGAGCTTGCAATCATCCGTTTGGGCTTGCAATCC
>JAHJJD010000026.1 GCA_018822845.1 Gammaproteobacteria bacterium
AAAGCCTGGGAGGATTGTCATGACAGCCCGTCCTGACCCCTACCGCGCCTTCCGCTTCCGGGTGGAAATAGACCAGCTTCAGGAAGGTGGCTTCCAGTCGGTCAGCGGTCTGGAGCGTGTCTGCACCATTGAACCGTACCATGAAGGCGGGGCAAACCATTTCGAGCACCAGTTGATTACCCTGACGAATTACCCCGCACTGGTGCTCAAGCGTGGCCTGTTCAGCACGGCCCTGTGGGACTGGCATCAGGATGTCATCAACGGCAATGTCAGGCGGGAAACCATCACCATCGTGCTGCTGGAAGGCAAGGACACTGAAGTCTGGCGCTGGCAGTGCGAGCACGCCTTTCCCTCCAAATGGACGGGGGCGGAACTGGATGCAACCGGTAACAACATCGCCACCGAAAGTATCGAATTTGTCCACCACGGATTGACGCGCCTATGAAAACCGCAAGCAACACCGGCAAACTGACCAGGGCACGCGCGCTGCGGATAGCCTGTGTGCCGCGTTCCCTGCTTGCCGGAAAAGGCTTGCGCCCGTTCCGTTTGCGTCCGCTGGCGCTGGTGTTCCTGTCCGGCAGGCGCGCGCCATTCGTGCAGACATACCGGCAGTTTTTGACGCTGGTTAGTAATCCGCTCAGCCTGCTGCTCAAGCCTATGCTGAATTTTCACACCGCCATCGCCCATTCTTCCTTGCTGCTCCCATCACCCCTTGCAGGGGAAGCGCGCATGACTGTAATGCCACAAAGAAAATCCCCCTCAATCCCCCTTTTGCAAAGGGGGAAGCTGGGTGTCGCTTCGCAAAATCAACAGGGATGGGAGTTCAGGCATTACCCTGAAACAATTGCCCAAAGAGGGCGTATGCCATACGCCCCTACGAAGATCGTCCCCTGTAGGGGCGTATGGCATACGCCCTCTTCACTGCGGCCTGAATACAGGAAAATCATTTCATGGAACCACCTTAACCCCCTGATTTCACCCGCCACAGCCATACAGGGTACGCAGCAGAAACACGCAACCCAGTCCGCATTTTCCACATACGCTTGCTCGTGGCTGACAACCCATTCTCGGCAAATCGCCAGAAATCGGAATCGTCATGCAACATCCTTCCAGGAAGGGCGTATGCCATACGCCCCTACAGCGGACGATCCTGGTAGGGGCGTATGGCATACGCCCTCTTCACTGCGGCCTGGGTATAGGAAAATCATTTCAGCAACATTTGCCACGCACGCTGTCTCATGGCTGACAACCCATTCAGGGCGTATGCCATACGCCCCTACAGCGGACGGCCTTCGTAGGGGCGTATGGCATACGCCCTCTTCATCGCCACCCCATACAGACACCACGCCTGCACACTTACGTTCCGCGCACAACGAAACGCTGCACTACATCCACCCGGCAGCATCCGGCCAGGCTACACAGCACGGCGTACCGGCAAACCCGGAGGAAACTGTCACCCGCCACGTCCGCAACAGCACGCAACCGCCCGACCAGCGCACCCGGCAACTACCGCCTTTTGGCACCAAACCAGCCGCACAAGCGGAAACCGCCGTCGACATCGACCGGCTGGCCGACACCGTGATGCAGAAGCTCAGCAAGCAAATCCGCATCGAACGCCAACGCCGTGGATTGCTCTAGGAGAATGAGATGGAAAAAGCACAAATCATCAACCTGGACGTAGAAGGCAAGAACCTGGAGGTGCTGTTCAACCCCACCGAGTACAGCCTCGAAATCGGCAACAGTTATCAGGAAACCGCCCTGCCGGGGCTGCAAAGCCCGGTGCTCCAGTTCATCAACGGCAATATCCGCACCCTGACGATGGAACTGCTGCTCGACGCCTGGAGCAATGTGAACAAAACCAATGCCGACCTGCTGGCAGAAATCGACACGCTCAGGTCGATGATGGCGATTGACGCCAAACTGCATGCCCCACCCAGGGTCATGTTCAAGTGGGGGGAACTGGAATTTACCAGCATTATCGCCAACCTTTCCCAGCGTTTCACCATGTTCAACACCAACGGCAAGCCGGTCAGGGCAACGCTCAACGTCACCTTCAAGGAATACCTGCCCATCAGCAAACAGATGGAGTTGTTGCGCCTGCAATCGGTGGACAAGACCAAGCGCCGCATCCTGACTGCGGATGACAGCATCTGGTCGATTGCCGCGCGCGAATACGGCCACCCGCGTGAATGGCGGCGCATCGCCCGGCATAACCGCATCGAAGACCCGCTCAGCCTGATTCCCGGCGACGCGCTGGTTCTGCCCCCCGTGGAGAACCCGTCATGATGAAAATTGAGCAGTTGGTGGAAAAATACAATGACTTTTACGTTCCGACCTTCGCCGTGCGGGTGAACCGGCAGGATCTGGTCAGGGAGCTATTCCTGACCGTAACCAGCGCCGAAGTCGATTTGCAGGAAAAAGCTGCCGGACGCTTCACCTTCACGGTTGCCAACGCCTTCGACTGGGAGCTGCGGGCGTTCATTTCCACCCGCAATGACGAGCAGCTCAACCTGATTGAATTCTTCGCCTTCGGCAGCGAGGTGGAAATCAGCATGGGCTATGGCGACGTGGGGAAATTGCCGGTACTGCTGCGCGGGATCATCACGGAAATCAGCACCAGCTTCAACGCCGGGGGCACGCCCGAACTGACGGTTTCGGGCTTCGACAAACTGCATCTGCTGACCGTCGGCAAACAGTCACGCAACTGGCAGGATCGGCGCGACAGCGACGCCGCAAGGGATCTGGTTCAGCCCATCGGCCTGAAAACCAACATTACCCCAACCAGTCCGGTCAAACAGCGCATCGACAAGGGTCAGGAAACGCCACTCGCCTTTCTGCAAAAACTGGCTGACCGCAACGATTTCATTTTTTTCATCCAGGACGACACCTTCCATTTTGTGCCCAAAAAAGAAGATACCGAGGAAGCGGACATCGAACTCCTCTGGGGTGGCGGTTTGTTGAGCTTTTCACCCGAAGCCAATCTCGCCGCGCAGATCGGCAGTGTTGAGGTCAGGGGCGTATCCGCCGAACGCGGTGAAGTGATTACGGGCAGGGCCGCAGCCGGGGAGGAACGCGGCGACTCGCCCCGCACCACCAGTGGCTCGGAGCAGGTGCGCAAGCTGCCGACGGATTCCTCCATCACCATCCGCGCCAGCGTGCGCACGCAGGAAGAAGCCGACCGGCTAGCCCAGGCGATTCTGGAAGGCCAGACCCGCGACTACATCAAAGGTAACGGCGAGAGTATCGGCATTCCCGAAATCAGGCTGAACCGGAACATCCAGTTGCTTGGTCTGGGGCAACCTTTCAGCACGGTTTATTGCATCCGTTCGGCCAAACACTCAATCAGCAGTTCAGGCTACAAAACCACCTGGACAGCCGAAAAAGGCGAAGCTCCAGAACCTGAAGGCAGCCGGAGGAGCAGACGATGATGGATTTCCTCAACCCGCTGGGCAACCTGGAAGCAGACCGCGAAGCCGACGGCAATGCACGTGGCCTGGCAATAGGCCGGGTGACAGACAACAAGGACCCGCAAGGTCTGGCGCGGGTGCGGGTGCGCCTGCCGTGGCAGCCCGAATCCCAGCAAAGCTACTGGGCGCGACTGGCAGTGCCGATGGCACTGGCCGGGCAAGGTTTCGTCTGGATTCCCGAAGTGGATGAGGAAGTGCTGGTTGGTTTCGAAATGGGCGACCTGACCCACCCCTGCATACTCGGCTCGCTGTGGAACGGCAAAAGCAAGCCACCGGAAAACAACAGCGACGGCAAGAATGATCACCGCCTGATCCGCACCCGCGCCAACAGCGAACTGCGCTTTTTCGACGGCAACCCACCCTCGGTGGAACTCAGTCTGGCTGACGGCAAGCACCTGAAAATGGATGACCAGGGCATCGTCATTGAAGACGGCCAAGGCAACCGCATCGAGATCAAGTCTGGCTCGGGCGCGCTCGAAATCAAGAGCAATACACAGATCAAGCTGGAATCGCCCAGCATTTCCATCAAGGCGGACGCGAGTCTGGAACTCAAATCATCCGGTTCCCTGACCATCAACGGAACCATTGTGAACATTAATTAGGAGGCGTTATGGGCAAACCAGCAGCACGCGTCACCGACCTGACCAGCCACGGCACGCCGCTGGCTCCCGGCCCCGGCAGCACTAACGTGCTGATCGGTGGATTGCCTGCGTGGCGAGCGGGGGTAGACATGCATACCTGCCCGTTAGTCACAGGCGTCGTTCCCCATGTGGGTGGCGTGGTCGCGGTTGGCAGCATGAGCGTGCTGATCAACGGTTTGCCTGCGGCACGGCAGGGCGACCAGATCGTCGAAGCCGGGCCGCCCAACGCCATCGCCATGGGCTTGCCCACGGTATTGATCGGATAGGTGTACGTCATGAACGAAAACGGCAAGGAATTTCTCGGACGCGGTTGGGCATTCCCCATCAGCATCAGCCCTGACCGTGGGCATGTCGCCTCCGTGGCCTATGAGGACGACATCAAGCAGTCGATCTACATCATCCTTTCCACCTCCAAGGGGGAACGGGTGATGCGGCCAGATTTTGGTTGCGGCATCCACGATCTGGTGTTTGGCGCGATCACCACGGCACTGATTACCGAAATCAAGCGTTCCGTGACCGAAGCATTACGCCGCTACGAAGCCAGGATCGAGGTGCTGCGGGTCGAGGTAGATGCATCCCAGGCTGTCGACGGGCGGCTGATCATCAATCTGGATTACCGCAACCACACCACCAACCAGCGGGACAATTTCGTCTACCCGTTCTATTTCAAGGAGGGCTTCTGACATGTTGCCAGCCACGCCCAAACTACCTGTCCGTCGTGCCAGCGAAATCCATGCGGGGCTGGAAGCGACCGCCTCCGTGTTCCTGCCGGAATGGCGTGGGATGGAGGCGGAAGGCGAATTCGGCCAGACATTACTGCGCATCATTGCCCGCCTTGGCGAACACGTCAGCACCCGCATCGGCAAGACGCCATGGCGCGACACCGTAGCCTTTTTCGACAGCCTCGACATTCCGGTGCAGCCGCCGCATCCGTCCTCCGCGCCGCTGGTGTTCCAGTTGGGGGAAAAGCTTACCGAACCGGTGTTTGCCCCGCCAGGCATTCAGGTGGGGGCGGATGCAGCAGACGGTGAGTTACTGTTTGAAACGCTGCAAGCCGTCAACCTGACGCCTGCGCGGCTGGATTTCATGGCGGCGGTGGATGCCATCAACGACACCATCGAACTGCCGCCGCCCGGCTTTCTGGAGCTGGAACCTCCAGTGGGGGATTTGCCCGTCTTTTTTGCCGCGAGTCCGGCACAAGCAGGCGCAAACACCATCCAGATCGAACCGTTCGAAGATTTGGAGGAAGGCAACCAGATCAAAATCGGCGCATTCATCTACCGGCTGGGCACAGGGCAGGATGGGCTGTTCCCATTGCTGGATGCGCTGGAAGAAGCCGTCAGCGCGGGAACCATGATCGAAAAAGTCGTCGATTTCGCAGCCTTCCACAACCGCAACTTGCAGCAACACACGCTCTACATCGGCCACTCCGAACTGTTCAATCTGGAGCAGAAAACCCTCATCCTGCTGGCTATTGCGCCCGAAGAACTCGCCAGCAACCTGACCGGTGAGTTCGGCGTATGGCAGCTTTACGCCGCCAACCCTGATGAAGACCCTGCCTGGCATACGCTGGAAAGCACGCTTGAATCCGGCCAACTGGTTTTCTCCAAAACGCAGGGGTTGAAAACCGAACAGCTGGAAGTCAACGGCATCAAAAGCTTCTGGATGCGGTTTGTGCTGAACAACGCCGCCTTCGCATCACTGGAAATCGAACGGCTGGCCAGCATCGCCATCAGCATCCAGACCCCGGAAAAAGAATCTGATCAGGGTAACGAACCGGATGATAACGGCGACGATGATCCTCCGGATATCACGCTGGGAAACGTCGGTGAAGGTGGAGGAGGGAATATCGCATGAGTTTCCAGGCAATCAAACACGCCTTCCACAACAGCTTCCCACTGGAGCTGAAAAGCGGCTTGCTCCCCTTTGGCGCAGAGCCGCTGCGCTTCGACACGTTTTCCATTTCCTCGCCCGAGCTGTTTTCCAAGAAGGGGGCGCAGGTCACGCTGAACACTACCCTGCAAACCGATCTAACGGCGGAAAGCATCGCACCGGTTCTGTCCTGGGAATATTTCGACGGACGTGGCTGGCAGGTTTTGCCGCTTGAAGCCAATGACCATGCAAAGAATTTCCGGGTCAGCGGCTCCATTGCATTTACAGTTCCGGATGATATTGCTGAAGGTGAAGTGGCGGGTATCATGGGCTACTGGATACGCGCCCGGCTGACCGACGGGGACTACGGCAGAATCACCTATACGGTGGATTGTGACAATGGCTCCCTTGATGCCGACTCTTCCACCCTACACGCCCCCCGGTTGAGCGACCTCGTTCTTGAGATCGGGGAAATGGCCGGAATCGCGGCGGAACACATCCTCACCCAGAACAACCTGGAATACCTGAACCACTCGCAAGCCAATCTGGAACAAAACGCCAGCTTCGGCCTGTACCGCAACGCTGCCAGCATCAATGGCTACCTGAACATTGCCAACCAGCAGCCAGAAGCCAGCCGCGCGCTGTATTTCGGTTTCAGCAAGCCATTCAACATTCGCCCCCTGTCCCTGTACGTGGACGCAGTGGAACAGGAGCGCAACATGGCACTGGAATTCGAGATTCTGGCGCGTGATGACTGGCGCAAGGTCAACGCCATCGACGCAACCGCTGGTTTCCACCGGCGCGGTTTCGCCCAGGTATTCGTCGATTTCAAGCCACGGCTGGCGCGCCTGTTCGGCAAGGAATCCTACTGGCTGCGGGTCAAACCCCACGCCTCGGAAAGCAAGCCGCAATCCTGGTCACCGCAACTGCGTGGCGTCTTCATCAACGCCGTACAGGCCGAACAGGCCAGAACCATCGCCAACGAACCACTCGGTTCCACCGCAGGGGAACCCAACCTGACCCTGTTACTGAGCAATTTCCCGGTACTGCCGCACAGTCTGGAGCTGCGCATCCGCGAAAACCTCAGCGACGAGGAACGCGCCGCCCCGTGGGCAGACGCCCCCGCCGACCTGCCGGAACGCGACCTGCCAGTACGTCATTTCGACGACCCATCCCTCTCCGGCGACTGGGTATTGTGGAAGCCGGTCGACAGCTTCATCGGTCATGGCGCGGAAGAACGCATCTACCGGCTTGATCCCGTCACGGGCGAAATCCAGTTCGGCGATGACCGGCATGGGCGCATTCCCCCTGCTGGCGGCGGCCACATCCGCGCCATCCGCTACCAGACCGGCGGCGGCGTGCGCGGCAATACCGGCGCTTACACCATCACTGGCCTCAAATCCGCCATCGAAGGGGTGGAAACCGTCACCAACCCGGTACAGGCCGCCGGTGGCGCAGACGCTCCCACGCTGGCGGAACAGATGGCCGAAGCTCCTGCCCGCTTGCGCCGTTCAGGCCGCGCCATGACCCCGCCCGACATCGAAGCGCTGGCTGAAGCAAGCTCACCCGACCTGATCCGCGCCCGCTGCCTGTATCCGCAGGAACCGGGTGGCCCCATCCAGGTTGCCATCATCATACGCAATGGCCAGCGCTGCCCAGCACCGACGCTAGCGGAAAAAGACGGGCTGGCGCGGCTGATCCGTGAACAGGCATGGGGCGGCTTGCGCCAGGAAGACATCCGCGTCGTCACCCCGCAATTCGTGCCCGTCACCATCGACCTCAGCGTCACCCCGGATTCCAACGCAAACATCGCCAAACTGGAACAGGCCGCCACCGAACGCATCCGCCTGCTGCTGCACCCGGCTGACGGCGGCCCAGATGGTGGCGGCTGGCCATTTGGCAGGCGTCTGTGGGATTCCGACATCCTGCGCGCGCTGGCGGAAATTCCCTCCTTCGACAGCGCCACCATCCTGACACTGGCACCCAAAGAGGCAGGCATGGATTTCACCCGGATGCCGGTTTTCGGCGTGATCTGTGCACAGGAAGAAGACATCACTATCCGCATCCAACCCAGGGAGGACGACTGATGCCATTACCCGTTCCCCAACTCGACGACCTCGACTTTGAAACCCTGATGGAGCAGGCACGCGGCTTCATTCCCCGCTACGCCCCTGCCTGGACCGACCACAACATCCACGACCCCGGCATCACCCTGCTGGAACTGGCCACCTGGCTGGTGGATCAGCAGGTTTACCGCGCCGGGTTTGTCAGCGACAAGCATATCCGCGCCTTCGCCGCCCTGCTGGGCGTTACGCCGGAACCTGCCCAACCCGCCCACGGCCTGATCTGGCCTGCGCAAGGCAAAACCACCAACACCCCAGCCTTGCCCGGTGTCAGTCTGGCCGTAGGTGCCAAGATCAGTTGCCGCGAGCAGCCGGAAATTCCCTTCGAACTGGCTGAAGCCATCTACCTGTCACCCGCCCGCTTCACCACCCGCCCGCTGACGAATGACGGCGGCGGCGTATTCGTCGCCACGCTGGCCAGCAATGCCCGTGCACTTGCCCCCAGCCTCACCACAGACGACAGCAAGCCGGAGGAAATCGAGCTGTGGTTTGACCAACCACTGATCACAGGCGACAGTACCACCGCCTTTCCCCCCATTGCCATCGGTGTGGAACTGGACATGAAAGGCGCTGATCCCAGGGTAGAAACCTCGCCCGGCGGCTATCTGGTCGCTGATTACCGGCTGGAAGCGGAACCCTTGCGCTGGCGGCGCATCGCGATTGCCGCCGACACCACCGCAGCGCTCAACCGCAGCGGTGTCATATTGCTCGAAATTCCACCTGCTTCCACCAGCCCGGATGCCGCCCCGCCCATCGCACGCCTGCGTATCCGCTCCGAACAGCGGGTCAACCCGCTGCCACCGCGCATCAAGCGCGTCGAGCTAAACGTGCTGCCAGTCAGGCAGGCGGAAACCATCCGCCAGTCCGTCATCGGCACCAGCAATGGCCTGCCCAACCAGGGCTTTTCCCTGCAATCCGGCGCGCTGCTGAACCCTCGCGAGTTTTATTTGCAGGTGGTGGAAAACGACGGCTTCGTCGTCTGGCAGCAGAGCAAAGACCTGCTGGACGCCGCGCCGAACGAACGGCTGTTCGAGCTATCCGGCGAACGCAATGAAATCCGCTTCGGCAATGGCGTAAACGGCAAGATTCCACCCGCCAACGCACAGATCCAGCATCCCGATTACCGGCTGACCAGGGGGGAAGCGGGCAACCTGCAATCTGGCCTGAACTGGTCAGTTGCAGGCGCGCCCTTACCACCCGGCCAGAGCCGTTACGGTATCAACCACACACCCTTTAGCGGCGGCAGCGACGCCTGGGATATGGAACGCCTGATCGCCGCCGCGCGCGACGCCGCCTTGCGCCGTACCTCCCTGCTGACCAATACGGAACTGGAAGATGCCGCCCGCGACCTGCCCGGCATGGCGGTGGAACGCACCAGCGTGCTGACCGGTTTCCACCCTGCCATGCCTGACCGCCATCTGCACAACACCCGTTCGCTGATTGTGATACCGAAACGCGCCCCCGGCAGCGATGCGGTCAAACCACTGCCAGCGCAGTATTTCCGCGCGATGAACCGGCAGCTTCAGCCACACCGGGTGCTGGGCGAACGCTTGTCGATCCTGCCCGCGCGCCGCGTACACCTGACCATTCAGGCGGGGCTGCTGTATGAGGACGGGCTGGATGGCGCGGCCATCATGCAGGAAGCCAGACAACGGCTGAGCGCGCGCTTTTCCGACGTGCAGGTCGCCAATGACTGGGGCATCAAGCCCTGGCCGGTGGGGCGCGCTGTGCGGCTACAGGAAATCCGGGCGTTGCTGGCCGCCATCAAGGGTGTGGTTACGGTTACATCCTGTCAGGTCGCCAAAGCCGGGGAAGCGTTGCAGACGGCAGACATCCGGCTGCAACGCGATGAAATCGCCATTGCCGGGGAGGCGGATTGCAGCATCAATCCCGTTTCCACCGCGCAGGCAAGGAGTTAGCCATGCATGCAAACGGCCCCCAACGCTACCGCATCCAGACCGCTGCCCAATGGCGCGCAGGTGTGGCCGACCGGCTCACCATTGGCGCGGACGGGCTGCATTCCGCCTCCAGCCTGATGGTGGAAGAGATACCGGGCACTAGCAGGGCGGACAATACTCCGGCGCTGGATACTGACGCCTGCGGCAGCCTGTACTGGGTGCGGGCGGGAACGTTCGAATTCATGCGCGCCATGCCGGAAGGGGTACAGATGCTTGGTCATCTGCGCACCAGTCCGGACGATCCGGCTGACTGGTTGCCTGTGCGGCTGAGCATGGGCGTTTACCGCCTGTGGCTGCTGACGCGCGCGGCAGACCCTGCGGCAAACCGCACCCGCCTGTGGCGCTATTACACCGATACCCTCCAGCGCATGGTTTCCATCGACACCGAGCGCCCGGCACTGGACATGGCCGGGGATGGGCGGGATGGTGTATGGCTGCTGCTGGGCGGGGATAACGTGGCGGCGGAATTGCTGCATCTGGATCGCACTGGCGAGACGCTGCAACGGCTGCGGCTGGAAGGCATGCTCCTGCAACGTGCCAGCCTCGCTTTCGATGCATGCGCGGGCATGCTGTTTATCCTCGACGCCGACCCGCAAACCGACCCGTGCAAGGAACCGCTGGCCTGGCGACTATTGCAATTCGACCCGTGCAGCGCAAATCCGCAGAAAAACCAGCCTGCCACCCTTTTCAGCCTGCCGCGCAGGGACGGTGCCTGCAACCGGAATGTGCCGCCGTTTCACCCTGACCGCTTCGTGCTTGACCCTGACGGACGCATCCATCTGCTGGCCAGCGTTACAGGCGACTGGTGGTCGCTGAGTCGGCAGGGCGAAGTGCTGGCGCAACTACCCGACGTGATTCCACAGTACCAACTGCCCATTGGCGGGCTGGTGATGAATGCGTATCCAGTCATTGCCAGCAATGCCGGTCTGGGCGAATTGCATGCAACTGGCAAAAGCCGCACGGCCAGCGGGGATACAGCGCCCAGCTACATCGCCCCGCTGATGATTTCGCCGGATGATGTGCAAGGCGGCTGGCTGCGGGCTGATCTGGACGCAGTATTCGGGCCGGGTTCCGCCATCGAGATTAGCGTGGCCTCCACCCGCGAGCAGAACCTGATTGAGGAAGTGAGTGGATTGTTCGCCAATACCGCCTTACCCGCGACTGCCCGTTTCCAGCGGATCAACGCGCGCCTGCCGTGGACGGCGGAGCGCAGCGTGGTCTATCAGGGGCTGGACTGGCCTGCCGGGCAGCCGCTGGGTTTCCCGCTACAGGAAGTGACCGACACCCATTTGTGGCTACGCATCCGCGTGCTCAGCGTGGATGGGGCAAAACCGCCGCAGCTAAAGTCGTTGCAGGTTTTCTACCCCAACATTTCCTATGCGCGCTACCTGCCTGCGGTGTATCAGGAAACGCCGCAAGCTGCCAAAACCTTGCGCCGTTTGCTATCCGTGTTTGAAAGCCTGTTCGGCGATCTGGACAGGCAGTTGGGCGAATTGCCAAGCCGCATTCACCCGGATACTGCGCCGAATGAATGGCTGTCGTGGTTACTGGGCTGGCTGGGTTTGCCCACGCCGGTCGAGCTTGCCCCGGCTGCGCAGCGCGCCTTGCTGAAGGCCGCGCCCAAACTGTTGCAGGAACGCGGCTCGAAAGCGGCGCTGGAACAGTTGCTGCAAGTGCTGTTGCAGCAACCACAAGTGGCGGGCGGTAGTTTCGATTTTCAGGTCGATGACAATAGCGAGGGGCCGGTTCCGTGGGTGTTGCCTGCTGCCGGGGACACTTGCGGCCCGCGTCTGGGCAGCAGCACGTTGGTGCTGGCGCAACGTCAGCCGGGGTTCCGGCTGGGCTGCGATGCATTGCTGGATGAACAGCCGCTGGGTTACTGCGCGCTTGATCCGCTGCCGATGTTCGCCCGCACCAGTGGCCTGATTGTCATCCGCGTGGCGCTTCCACCGGGCTGGCAGGATGCGCGCGACAAGCTGGAGCCGCTGCTGCAACGTTACCTGCCCCATTTCATCCCTGCGCATTGCCGCTATGAACTGCGCTTCGTCGCGCCTGACGCATTGCCCAGGCATCCCATTCTTGATGAAACACTGGTGCTGCACGACGCGCCGCCGCCCCGGCTGGGCGAAGGCTGCCTGCGGCTTGCATCCGGCAAAGGTTCTGGCGTTGTCGTGGGGCGTTCCGCGCTGACCCGTGACGGCCCCCGTCTGACATAGGTACTTGAGGAAGGAGATTAAAACCATGAGCCAAAAAATCTATCAGGTTCCGGACTGGGCGAAACGCCCCGTGTTCCGGGAAAAACAACGGCTGACGCCGGAGCGGCTGAACCGCGTGCACGAACATCAGATGCAGCGGCTGCGCATGACCTTGCTGGGGGTGGCCGGGTCGGGAGTGGTCTACGGTTTCCGGATCGGTGCGGAGAAGGGTGAAAAACCGGAAAAGCAGAACCAGTCCGGGAAACAGGAACACTGCGGCAATGGCGACGGTAAGTTGCCCGTCAGTTGCGGCCTGGCGCTGGATTGTTTCGGCAGGCAGTTGTACTGGCCGGGTGGGGCGCTGGAGCTGGACAGCCTGTGCGGCGAGCCACCCACCTGCGCGGGCAGTTACACCCTGAGTCTGCATTACGCCGAACGGCGCGTTAGCGATGAGGCAGGCTGCGGTTGCAAGCATGAACAAACCGACTGGGTGGAGGAAGGCGTGGTTTTCACCTTGAGCAAGGGCTGCTGCGAAGCGGCTTGCGGGGAATGCCCCGATAACTGCTGCAAAGACGATACCTGTCTGGATGCCTGTGATTACGCCTGCGGCCACACTAGCTCGACGAATAACTGCATCAAGCCTGACGCATGCCTGACCAATGTCTGCAAGGACGTTCCCAAACTGTGCGACGCCTCCTGTGGTGACTGGTTTTACGACGCCGACCACGGCATAGCGCTGGGCTGCGTGGACATCTGCGACCTGAGCGAAAAGAGCGACAAGTGCGGCCCGCAGCTTGGTTTCTGTGCTGCACAGCCGGAGGTTTGCCATACACGGCCTTATGTCTACCGCAACCCGCTCCTTTATGAGCTGATCATGGGCTGCCAGCGCGACTTGCCCAAAGTCGAAGCCTTGTACTGGAAAAAGGAAAAGCTGACGGTCACAAACTCGAAAACACTGATGCCGTGGCAGCAATTCAGCGAACTGATCAACCACGCCAACCTGTTTTCCATCCGCTTCAGCAAGCCCATTGAAATCGCCACCCTGCATCCGGTCAGCGTGCTGCTGACGATCTTCATGCAGGAACGGCGCACGGATTATTGGGAAGGGCGGCGCGTGCCCCTGCTGATTGAGCATCAATCGCCCCACAACGGCTTTACCCAGGGAATCACCCTGAAAATTGCGGATGAATGGATCGACGCTGAAGTCAATGACACACGCTCGTCCCTCATGGACGGCTCAATCGCCGAGCTGACCATTCGGGGTGCGATGTTGCGGGATCAGTGCGGCAACATGCTGGACGCCGCACCGCTCGACTACACAGGGAAAAACTACCGGCAGGAAATGCTGGGCGATGATTTCGTCGTCGCCATTTGCGTCGGTGCCCTCGACAACGACAAGGGCGGCAAGAATGGCGGTAATGGCAAGCAACAATCCCCTAAACAGCTTGGGCGTAACCAGGATGCATGATCAGGATAGCGAGAGGAATTAAACATGAAAAAGCCAACATTTTCTGACGAAACCAGAGCGACAGGCATCCACTCCACCATTTTCAGCGACGGCATGGTGGTCAATGCAGGCGATCTGGACACTGCGATGATGTATCCGCTGGAAGTGATACAGGTACTGATCCGTGCCTATTTCGGCTGCGGGATTGTGTGCGGGCTGGACTTAAACAAAGAGCCGGAGAACGCCAAAGAAACCTTCTGCGTCACAATAGCGCCGGGGGTTGCGCTGGACTGTAACGGTTTCCCCCTGCAATTGAAGGACGGGATCAAGCTTAATTTGAAGCCAGACCCCTGCGCCGAGGTGAAATATCCGCTGTGCGTCTGCATCGCCATCAGCCGCACCAACAGCCCCACTGCCCCACGGGAAAACGGCTGCGATGACAGCAACGGCAACGCCAAACCCAGCTATGCGCGCAAGGCGGAACTGGTACGGATCAAGGCGTTTGACGCCAACGACCTGAAAGACAAGTGTTCCGATCTGGCGAAAAACTTGTGTAGCGCCTGCAAAGAGCCTGGGTGTGGCGGTGAGGTTTCCAGAGACAATCCCAAACATTGCAAAGAAATTCATGAATGCATGACCACCTGCCCTGAGTCCTGCTGTGGTGAATCCTGGGTGCTGATTGGTTGCGTCACGCTTGAGGATTGCGGCATATCAAAAGACGGCATTGATACAAGTTGCCGTAAATATGTCAAACCGGTTGATTGCCTTTGCCAACCCAAGGTAGAGCACCGGAAAGACTATCCGGCAGGTCTCGATACCAAAAACCGGAAACCTGCCGCCGCCAACAAAACCTAGCTACAAAGTAATGTCCCGGAAAACAGGGGGCGAGGAGGATGACCATGGGTAGCCAGTTTCAAGCGAAAGAAGGAAAACGTCCCGGTTTCCAGAGGCGAGGCCAGAGTCGTGTGCATCCCAAAACGGTGGAAAGCCGCAACACCGCCGCCGCGCCCGCGAACATGCTGTACCTGCAACGCGCGGCAGGCAACCGGGCCTTGAGCCATACCACTCCACCAAGCTACCGGATCAGCCAGCCGGGCGACCGCTACGAGCGTGAAGCAGACCGGACGGCGGAACAGATCATGCGCAAGCCAGCCAACGAGTCCAGCGCAATGCCTGCGCGGGCGGCTTCCCCGGTCAGGACACTGCGCCAGCAGGGCGAGCCGCTGTCTCATTCCGTGCGTAATTATTTCGAGCCGCGTTTTGGGCAGGATTTTAGTCAGGTAAGGGTGCACAAGGGGGCGCAGGCAAGCCGTTCCGCCAATGCGCTGAATGCGCGCGCCTACACCACGGGGCAGGACATCGTGTTCGGGCCGGGCCAGTATTCACCCGAATCGCAAGGGGGCAAACGGCTGCTGGCGCACGAGCTGACCCACGTCACGCAGCAGACGAATGACGTACAACTGCAACGCAATTCAGTGATTCAGCGCGATCTGGCAGCCAGCTTGCCGACCAGCCGGGGCGTGTTCGAGATCGACATGCAGACGCAGCAGGGTTTGCTGCTGCCCGGCCCACCTGCCGGAGCGAGAAGCGGGTTGAGCGGAACCATCAAGTTTGAACCGGCCATCGGCTCGCCCTATTCCAACCGCATCGGCATCATACAGATCGTGAAACTGACGGATTCGGGCACGGGTGGCAACGTCGACCCTGCTTCCATGCCCCCAGGACGCGGAGCCAGCCTGCGCACTACGGATAATCCGCTGACCGGCGTGGAAGGCGGCTTTTTCACCGATGTGCTGCACCGCGATTTCACTGCCGGGAATGTGGATGCACCGCCGGGGTCTTCGCTACCGCCGCAATATCCGTTTGGCCCGGCGGCTACCGGGGGGCGGCAGGTGTTCGGCTTCAAACGTTCCGACGACCCGGCTGACATCAAGGCGGCGGAAATATTCGACGCACCCGGCACCTCGAATACCACCGATAATCTCGATTTCGAGTTCGAAACCGTGGCCAAGGGCGAAGACACCATGACCATTTTCGGCGGTCTGAGCTGGGGCTTCGGCATCCGCGCCGGAAGCGTCATCAACGAACACATGAGCGCGGCGGACGCGCAGTCGGCCACGTTTGATGAAGCCTTGCAGTTGCACCGGAATTTTTACGTGCATGAGCCAGTGACGTTCTATTTCGGCTTTGACCGAGACACCCTTGATGCAACGGAAGTCGACAAGATTGATGAGTTCCTGACATATCTGGATGACTTCCCTGATGTCAGGCTAAATCTGGAAGGCTTTGCCGATTTGCGTGGCAGCGTGGCCTATAACCTCGGTCTGGCAGATCGCCGCGCCAATGCCGTGGCTCAGGCACTTATACTCAAGGGTGTTGCAGCGGGGCGGATTACGCTGTTGCCACCACACGGTGAAACCACCCAGTTTACGCAGGATGCGCGTGCCAGCCAGCCACAGGATCTGGAAGCCAACCGGCGCGGCAACCGGCAGGTGACGCTGACGTTTGAACACACGGCTTCCTTCCCCGGCCCCTGATGACTAAAGGAGAACGCGATGGATGGCGATATACAGAACCTGATCAATCAACTGCATGTGAAAAATGATGATATTCGCGGCCCGGCGCTGGCTAGTCTGATCAGACTGGGCGCGAAAGCCATTCCGGCACTGCGCGCGGCGGCGAATGACCCTGACCCGGCAATGCGGGCGAAAGTGATGGAGGCGCTGGCAACCATTGCTGATCCCGCCTGTGCGGATTTGTTCCGGCACGCATTGGATGACACTGACGGGCATGTGCGTGCCTGGGGAGCGCAGGGGCTGGTGCGGATAAAAGACCCCGGCGCAGTTGAGGCATTGCTGCGCACTTTCCATGACTATCCTGATGAATTGCATGGGCAGCATACGCTTTCTTCCTACACGCTGATCGGGATGGGGTCAAAAGTGCTGCCCGAAGTCATTCCGCTGCTGGCGGATGACAATGTGTATACGCGGGAGCGGGCTTACTGGGTAGTGATGGGTATCGTTACCCGGATGCCAGGGTATGAGAATGGCTGGGAGGAGTTGGCGGAAAGGCTGGGGGGGTATGATCCGCATGGGGCGCTGGAGGAGCGGGAGAGTGCAGTAAGCAAGTGGGTGAAGTGGGCGGAGCAATTTGAATAGTTTTTTTTTGTACTGCGGCGAAGCACACACGAATGTAAGGAATACCTGATGACAGGAAAAGCAGCAATATCGGCGGTCAAGCCCACCCAGAAAAAGCCGGGGGCGAGCAACGCGCGGGTTCAGTGTAAAAATGCCTCGGCCTGGTCTGGCGCGGGTACGCCTCAACACGCATTACAGCAGCGACTTGGAAACAGGGGAATCCACACTTGGCTGGCAGGCAAGGCAGCAACCCAACCCTTTCAGGCAGAATTCACGCTGGGCGAGCCAAACGACAGATACGAACAGGAAGCCGACCAGACAGCCAAACGAGTGATGTCAACACCCACTCCGACCGAACATCAACTTTGCCCCGCTTGTCCCGACAAGCTGCAAAGACAGCCTCAACCAGTAACGACCAAGATAACACCTGTCATCCAAATGCAGAGTAGTTCCCGCGAGCCTGCCACTCCCACAGAAACTTCAACCGGCCAGAGACCCGGCATAAACGCCTTGCAAAACGGCGGCAGCCCGCTTCCACCCCAGACCCGGCACTTTTTCGAATCCCGTTTTGGTACGGACTTCAGACCGGTGCGCATACATACGGGATCGCTGGCAGCTAGAACATCCGAAATGCTCAATGCACAGGCATTTACCGTGGGGAACAATATCGTGTTTGGCGCGGGTCAGTATGCGCCCGACACATTTTCTGGCAAAAGTCTGCTAGCCCATGAACTAACACACGTCGTACAGCAAGCGGGCGGCTCCTCCTTTGCTAGTCCCTATATTCAAAGACGTATCGTTATGCGCACCCTGACACCTACATTCTGGTCATGGCTGCTGCCATTCCTCGTAGATCCGGATGAAAGCCTGCATACCATGACGGATGCGGAAGTGGATGCATATATCAGCGGCATTGGTTCCTCAATCCATGCTTACGACGACATTATCAGCGGCATAGATGCCATCACTGGCGCTGAAACAGAGTATGAATTCGTTGGCGGACGCACCCGCCGCGCCCGAGAAACCTACCGCAGTGAACTCATTACACAGATCATCCGAGACATGCACGACGCAGCAGACGACCTGTTTTACGACAGTGACGCCGAACTCGAATCCGAGGTGCGGAAACGGGCTTTGTTAAGTCTCAGAATGCGGGTCACACAGGGCAGGACAAGCAGGGCAAGGCCAACGGGCTACCCGCCAGCCTGTGGGCGTGACCCCGGCCCGCGCGTCAGTGAAGCCGCCCGACCTTACTGGGATGTGCGGGAACCCGCTGGCAAATCGTACCATTTCACACTCACCGGAGCCGGTAGAGCCGACGCCTACGAAGCCTTGCGGACATTACTGTTTACCCACCGCACTGATCCCTGCCTGCGTACCTTGATGCACTGCGATTACATGATTACCGCCCTGCAATACATAACGATGGCGGACTCCATGGGGAGGAGCAATTTCAACCATGCCGTCTCATCCGGCGAGATTAATCTCGATCTCACCTGGGATGGCTTTTTACGGGTTACAGGCTCTGCGGGGAATACAGAAAACAAATCATTACAGACAGTAACGATAAATTCCGAGGATGACTTGATCATTGGCGACCATGTCATATTCTGGAATCATGAAGCTTATAACGACCTTAATCAGGTGCAGGTACAAAGCTGGCGTCTGGAAAACGCCTTCGTGATTGATAGTAGCGGACGAGGCGGTACACGAAGATTCCAAGGCCATGGATTTTTCTCCCCCCATACTCGCGAGCACTTTATCAATGCGATGGTCAGCAAGATAAACACACTGGTCAATATCGCCATCCGGCATGTCGGCAATAACAGTGTTTCAGGATTACGGCGAGACTTTGAATTTACCAGAAGCGGAACGACGTTCAACCCCATTGCCCATGATTTTACCGGAGGCAGGATCCGGAATGCGGAAATCCAATATCATGAGCATGGATTGTGGGAGGATTCGGACATGGGCAACACCATTCTGTCGAGACCATTACGGCGTTTTACACCTGCTGATTTCCCCACGCCATTCGTAAGGCCGGGCGCTACGGAAATTGTTGTGAAGAGGCCGATTGAATCCATCAGGGAATCACTATAAGCCGACCATGAACGGATGGATGAACTTCTGCCAACGGATATGGCCAGCAGTCTTCCTGATTGCCGCCGCAGCCGGTTTTTACATTAGTTTTTACCCAGAACCAACCGAAAAAGAGGCTGCACAAATGCCTGGAAACAAAAACCTTACTGTTGCCGCAGTCATGCAGAATGGCAAATGGGGCATCATTGACAGCAATAGCAAATGGTTGATACAGCCGGAATATGAGTATTATGAAAATGCCACTCCTTGGATAAAACATGGCCTCTGCGCCCTCAGTTCCGGGCAGACTGGCAAATATGGACTGATGAATCTCGCCGAAGAATGGATCATTCCACCCCATTACCCAGATATTTACGCATTCAGGAACGGATTTATCGAACTCCATGGCGACAACCCATCAATCAGGGAGTTCTATGAAAAAGATGGAAGCAAGCATGTTTTCAAGGGAGTTGACGGGATTTCCGGTTTTAGTGAAGGACTTTTTGCCGCCGAGCTAAAAGGCCACTTTGGCTTTGTCAATGCATCAGGACAGTTTGTGATTGACCCGGTTTATAGAAATGCCCACGATTTTTCCTCAGGACGGGCGGCAGTCGACACCGGTGAGGAACTTGACGAGAAAGGGGATAGAATAAAACTGTTCGGGTATATCGACAACAGCGGTAAAATGGTCATTCCACCATCTTTTGAATATGCATTTGAGTTTGTCGGCAATTATGCCGTCGTTTCTGTAAACGGCCATTTCGGATTAATCGACAAGGCAGGAAAAATTCATATTCAGCCACAGTATGAATTTTACGATTTTCAGACGACATTAATGTACGGATTTCTGATTGCATCCCTCCCGGCAGGTCAGCTTGGCTTAATGGGGGTCAATGGAAAGTGGATTGTCGAACCCAGATTCAGCCAATTCGGCGAGCCTGGAACATCTGACGTAATAGCGGTTAAAGATCATGGTCTTTGGGGCTTCCTTGACTTCCAGACCGGAGCAATGCTGGTCACTCCGCAATTTGAAGCTGCTGGGGTATTCAACGATGATATGGCTCCAGTAAAAACAAACGGCAAGTACGGCTACATAAACAAGAAAGGGAAATGGCTTGTGCCACCCACATTCATCGATGCCGCGCATTTCTCACAACACTTGGCGGCTGTCAGGACACGGGACGGCTATGGCTATATAAATGAAGCTGGTGCCTGGATTATCAGGCCGCAATTCGAGAAGGCCGGTAACTTTACGCTCGCAGAGTAATTCCCAGAAAAACTGTTTCCTCCACACCAACAGCAGCACTCAAGCCGCCCGGATCAACCACGGCTCATTCCGCAGCTTCGCCAGCACCTCCATCCTGCCGCTAACCCCCAGCTTGCCGAAAATCTTGTGCAGGTGGTTTTTCACCGTCGCCACGCTCAGCACCAGTTCCCGCGCCACCTCCTTGTTCGACAGCCCGCGCGCCACCAGCCGCAGCACTTCGCACTCGCGATGCGTCAGCGGATCATGCAGTTCCGCCCGGTCAGCCCCATGCCCGCGCTGGTGCAAACGCTGGAACAGATGCCCCACGATTTTCGGGTGGCACAGGCATTCCCCCCGCAGCGCCATCCGGATCTTTTCCAGCAAGTCCTTGATCGAACACTGGATAGGAATGTAACCGTCAACCCCGGCTTCCGCACACGCCAGCACCTTTTCCGGCACCTCCGGCACGCCCATCGCCAATATGCGCACACCAATAGAAACTTCGGTAAGCGCCCGTAATTCCGGCAAAATATCTTTATCCGTTACGTCGAACAGCACAACATCAGGGGATTTATCCGCCAATAGCCCCTGTATTTCCGTTGTCTTGTGGCAGGCTATAACTTCCTTTATTTCCGCGTAATTTTCCAAACAGGAAGTTAAGGTTTCACAAAACAGGCGCACATTTGAAAATACTACAACTCGCATCGCCATCACCTTCCACAGTGCGACCGGCAATCTTCAACCACCTGATTTTATTATATATACAAGAATGCCGTTTTGGTTAAGGCTTAAACTTTTGACCGTACATGACTGTAGCTCCCTCTCGTAAGCCCAATTATAACTAAACTCTATTAAATAAACTTGCCGTTATATTAAGCGAACCATGATTATAGTATAGTCAAAAAAAATGCACAAAAACAAATCACCCATTACATTGTTTATCTCCTGAGACTGACCCTAGTTTTAAAATTTTATGATACTAAATAAAAATAATTTTTAACCTTAATGCGCCTCATCCCAATTATTACCAACCCCGCCATCCACCACCAGCGGCACAGCCAGTTTGGCCGCATTCGTCATCAGTTCAGTGACCTTCGCCCGCACCGTTTCCAGCTCATTTTCCGGTACTTCAAACACCAGTTCATCATGCACCTGCATGATCATCTTTGTCTGCAAGCCACTGTCGCGTAACCAAGCATCCACCGCAATCATCGCCTTCTTGATAATGTCGGCAGCCGTGCCTTGCATCGGCGCGTTGATGGCGGTGCGTTCCGCATACTGGCGGGTGGCGGCATTTTTGGACTTGATGTCGGGCAGGAACAGGCGGCGGCCAAACAGCGTTTCGACATAGCATTGCGCGCGTGCCTGCTCACGGGTGTCATCCATGTACTGCTTGACGCCGGGGTAACGGGCGAAATACAGGTTGACGTAATCCTGCGCATCCCGCCGGTCGACACCGAGTTGCCTGGCCAGCCCAAAAGCTGACATGCCGTAAATCAGCCCGAAATTGATCGCCTTGGCAGCGCGGCGCTGTTCAGTAGTGACTTCAGCCAGCGGTGTGCCGAACACTTCCGCAGCCGTGGCGCGGTGTACATCCAGCCCGTGGGCAAACGCATTCAGCAAGCCCTTGTCGCCGGATAAATGCGCCATGATGCGTAGTTCAATCTGCGAATAGTCCGCCGCCAGCAGTTTGTTGCCCTTGTCCGCGATGAACGCCTGACGGATACGCCGCCCTTCCTCGGTACGAATCGGAATGTTCTGCAAGTTTGGGTCAGAAGACGACAACCGCCCGGTAGACGCCACCGCCTGATGGTAGGAGGTATGCACCCGCCCGGTACGCGGGTTGATCTGTTCCGGCAGCTTGTCGGTGTAAGTGGATTTGAGTTTCGCCAGCCCCCGGTGTTCGAGGATCAGGGTCGGCAATTCATGGCCTTGCGCCGCCAGCTCTTCCAACACGTCTTCGGCAGTGGAAGGTTGCCCCTTGGGGGTTTTGCGCGGTGCAGTCAGGCCGAGTTTGGTATAGAGGATTTCGCCCAACTGCTTGGGCGAAGCCAGATTGAATTCCTGCCCGGCAGCGGCATAGGCCTGCTCCACCACCGTCTGCATGCGCCCCTCCAGTTCCTTGCTCTGCCTGGCCAGCATGGTCGCATCAACCTTCACCCCGTTGCGCTCGATGCTGGAAAGCACGCTCACCAGTGGCACCTCCACTTCCTCGTACAGTTTGCGCTGGCCGTCAAGGGCTTGCAGTTGCGGCCAGAAATGCTGGTGCAGTTGCAGGGTCATGTCGGCATCTTCGGCGGCGTAGGGTGCTGCCTGTTCCAGCGCAATCTGGTTGAAGGTGAGCTGGTTTTTACCCTTGCCAGCGATGTCGGTGAAACTGATATTGGTATGCTTGAGGTACTTTTCGCACAGCGTATCCATGTCGTGACGGTTGGCGGTGGAATCCAGCACATAGGATTCGAGCATGGTGTCGTGGGCAATGCCGCGTAGTGTAATGCCGTGATTGAGCAGCACGCTGCGGTCGTATTTCAGGTTCTGGCCGATCTTGCGCAAGGCAGGGTCTTCCAGCAACGGCTTGAGTTGGGCAAGGGCTGTTGCGCGGTTGAGCTGTTCGGGAACGCCCAGGTAATCGTGCGCCAGCGGCAAGTAAGCGGCTTCACCGGCCTGGATGGCGAAGGAAACGCCGACGATTTCGGCATCCATATAGTTGAGGCTGGTGGTTTCAGTGTCGAAGGCGAATTCGCCAGCGGCTTGCAGGCGTTGCAGCCAGATGTCGAGATCACCTTGCGAGAGAATGGCTGAATAAGCAGCACCTTCGGCGGAAGAAACTCCCGGCTCCGCCGAAGAAACCCCCTCTAACTCCCCCTTATCAGGGGGAGGACTGGATGTGCCACCGTCTTGCTCCTCCCCTGACAAGGGGAGGTTGGGAGGGGTTTCCTCTCTTCTCGGAGTTTCTCTCCCCAGCGCCGCTAACCGCGTCCGGAACTCATACCGCTCATACAACTCGCGCAACTTGTCCACATCCGGCGGAGCAAACGCCAAGGTTTCCGGCTGCAAATCCAGTTCCACATCGCACTTGATGGTCACCAGCTGGTAGGAAAGTGGCAAATGCGCCAACGCCTCGCGCAGGTTTTCCCCGATCTTGCCCTTGAACTCGGCGGCGTGCGCCATGATGTTGTCCAGCGAACCGTATTCTTCCAGCCACTTCACCGCCGTTTTCGGGCCGACCTTGTTGACGCCCGGCACGTTATCCACCGTGTCGCCGATCAGGGCGAGGTAATCGCGGATGCGTTCCGGCGGTACACCAAACTTTGTTACCACGCCCGCCGGGTCGGAATACAGGCCGCTCATGGTGTTGATCAGGTGCACGCGCTCATCCACCAATTGCGCCATGTCCTTGTCGCCGGTGGAAATGATGACCTTACCGTCGTATTCCTTGGCCATGGTGCCAATCACGTCATCGGCTTCCACATCAGGAATGATCAGCAGCGGGTAGCCTTGCGCGCGGATGATGTCCAGCAGCGGTTCGATCTGGCAGCGCAAATCCTCCGGCATCGATGGGCGGTTGGCCTTGTACTGCGGGAATATGTCGTCGCGGAAAGTCTTGCCGGGTGCATCGAAAATCACCGCCATGTGTTGCGGGTCATAATCCTTGCGCAGCCGGTCGAGCATGTTGAGCACGCCATGCATTGCGCCAGTGGGTTCACCGTGCGAATTGGTCAGCGGCGGCAGGGCATGAAAGGCGCGGAACAGGTAGGAAGAACCGTCCACGAGGACAAGCGGCTTGGCGGTGGTATTGGTGTTGGTCATTGTGGCTTTGCAAGGTCAATTACAAAGCCACAGTATAACTGATTTAGGCAGGCATCCGTCGAATCCGGTGCTGCTCACTCATGTTTGCCATCACTGTTCTGATACGCTGTCAGATACTCGTGCGGATTCACGTAGAACACCCGATCCAGCCCAAACGGCTTGTCCGGTTCCCACTCGGAAACCTGCGGTGGCAGACTGCGGATGGAGTAATACAGGTTAGCCGGACGCGGCTTGGCGCTGGGAGGAATACCGATAGTGCCGATTTTCTCGCCGGTCTTGACCCAGGAAGCAGGTTTTACCTCCACCTTATCCAGATTGGCGTAATGATGCAGACGCCATTTCGCGCCCAGCACCCACACGGAATTGTCACCTTCCGGCTCATTTTCCCGATAGACAACCCAACCACCGGTGGTGGCTTCGACCGGTGTACCCTTGTGGGCAAAGATATTGATTCCTTTCTGCGCGCTCATCCCACCCACGTACCAGAAAGAAGCCGGGTTCCAGTCGTATGGTTTTGCGCCCTCAACCGGGACATGACGGTCTTCCGGAATCCAGTAGCCCATCATGAAAATGGTTAGCGCACCGAGTAGCAACATTGGTTTGTTCATCGTAGGTTCCCCGCGTGTGCATTTCTTATTGTTTTATTGATTCAGCCGTGGCTGAAAAGTTCATGTCGTTTTTATTATCATAATAGAATTTTTCTTGGTTTGCGAAAACCTGTTTCCGAAGAGCGGTTTATGTAAGCTATTTAAGCAACATTTCACGGATTTCCCTGACGGGTGTCCGCAAACCGGGCGGTGTGCTGTTCTCCCAGTCCTCCAGATACTGTTGCAGGGGCACGCCTTTACTATCCTCCCCAAGATTCAGGTAGTTGATGGCTATCCAGCTTTCCGGGCGGGCGCTGAAAACCGGCAACAACTGGTTGGCAACCAGTTCATTCAGGTCACGCCCCTGCGCATAGGGGTCATTGCTCAGGGTTTTGCGGTATTCCTCATACCATGCAGGCAGTTTCATACCCCTGGGAAGCCTGCGATGTGCCTGTTTGAGGTTATCCTGCTTGTATTTGAGGAATTCGGGGGCGTAATCCTGCCATTGCGGATAGGGTGGATACGCTGCCCACTGCTCCGCCATGCGATCCAGCGCAAACAGGCTGAATGCCTCACACAAGGCTTCCTCAAACCATTGCTGGCGGGAAATGTTGTTGGGCGCGAGATCGTAATTCGACATCAGGTGGCACATTTCATGCGAAAACTGGTAGACAAGCTGCGCCCAGTAGCGCCCTTTCACATTCAGCAGGATGACGTATTCACCATTTTTACCCTTTTCATACAGGGAAACAGGGCCTTGGGGGTCGTCCCGGATCGTAATGGCACCAAACTCACGGTTGAGCATGTAGGGCGACAGGGTGTCGATAACCGATTGCAGCACGGTCTGCACATCGTCGGGATTGGCATCCCCCCACTCCTTGCTTGCCACGTTTACCTGGGCAGGCGCAACAAAAGCCGACACGGAGACAGGCAGGCAGACCAGCAATACCAACAGGCATTTTTTCAGATAACGCATAAACATCACTCGGCAGTTACCTGCCGGTGATGCGGCAGGCCATTACCCGGCTTGACCGGTATCAGCAGGTTTCTTCCCGCTATTCTGGCTTTCCATCCAGCCCTGGAAAGACTTCATCATGTCGATCGGTAGCGGAAATACGATAGTCGTGGTGTTCTCGGTGGAGATGTCACTGAGCGTTTGCAGGTAACGCAATTGCAGGGCCTGCGGGTTACCAGCAAGGACATCGGCAGCGCCGCGCAGCTTTTCGGATGCCTGCAATTCGCCTTCTGCATGGATGACCTTGGCACGACGTTCGCGCTCGGCTTCGGCCTGCTTGGCAATGGCGCGGATCATGCTTTCGTCGAGGTCGATGTGCTTGATTTCCACGTTGGTTACCTTGATGCCCCAAGCGGCGGTCTGCTCTTCAAGGCTTTGCTGGATGTCGATATTGAGCTTGTCACGTTTGGAAAGCATTTCATCCAGATCGTGCTGACCGAGGACGGAGCGTAAGGTGGTCTGTGCCAACTGGCTGGTGGCCATGTAATAGTCTTCCACCTGAATGATGGCGCGTTCCGGGTCGACCACGCGGAAATACAGCACCGCGCTGACATGCACGGTCACGTTGTCGCGTGAAATTACATCCTGCTTGGCGATGTCCATCGTCACTACGCGCAGGTCGACCTTGACCATGCGCTGGATGCCGGGAATGATGATAATCAACCCCGGCCCCTTGACCGCCTGGAAACGCCCCAGAAAAAACACTACGCCGCGTTCGTATTCGTTGAGAATCTTGATCGCGGAAAACAGGATTGCGCCCAGCAATATCAGCGGGGCAAGGTATTCGACAAACATCAGCTTTTCTCCTTGGCTTGAACTTCCAGCACCATGTCATGCACGCCCAGCACTTCGACCGGCTGCCCTGCGTGCACCGGGCTTGCGCTATGCGCAGCCCAGTATTCGCCATTGACGAAAACATGCCCCTTGCCGCTGAAGGCTTCGGTGGCCTTGCCCATCTGCCCGGCCAGGTATTCCTGCCCGCTGACCACTGGCTTGTGGCGCAGGCTGGTGAAACGGCTCAGCATCCACAACAGGAACCCGCCCGCCACCAGCGCAATACCGGCAAACAATGGCAGGGAAACGGCCAGGTATTTGTCATCGAACAGGATCACCGCGCCGATCACGAATGCAATCAAGCCGCCGACACCCAGCACCCCGCCGCTGGCGACAAAGAATTCCGTCACCATGAAACCGATGCCAACGATGATCAGCGCCAGCCCGACATAATTGACCGGCAGCATCTGGAAAGCGTACATCGCCAGCAGCAGGCAAATCGCCCCGGTCACACCGGGCAGGATAAAACCGGGGTTGGAAAACTCGATGATCAAGCCATAAATACCGATCATCATCAGGATCAGGGCAATGTTCGGGTTGGTAATAATCCCCAGCAGTTCGGAACGCCAGTCCGGCTCAATCCGTTCCACGGCGACATTGGCAGTGGTCAGCAGCATTTTCCCCGCAGTGGTTTCGACTTCGCGCCCGTTGAGCTGGCGCAACAGGTCGTCCAGATCGGTCGCCACCAGGTCAATCACATCCTTTTTCAGCGCCTCGCTGCCGGTCAGGTTGACAGCCTCACGCACCGCCTCTTCCGCCCATTCGGCATTGCGCCCGCGCAACTCGGCCAGGCCACGGATGTAGGCAGCGGCATCATTGACGACTTTCTTTTCCATGGTATCGGGTGGCGGCTCGGCTTTGGGCTGGGCATTTTCCGGCTCCGGCTGGGGCGGGTTCGGCATGCCCGGCAAACCACCGATCTGGATGGGCGTGGCGGAACCGAGATTGGTGGCCGGAGCCATCGCCGCAATGTGGCTGGCATAGATGATGTAGGTTCCGGCACTGGCAGCACGCGAGCCGGAAGGGTAAACGAAAGTGGCGACCGGCACGCGCGAAGCGAGGATGGCACTGATGATATTGCGCATGGAAGTATCCAGCCCACCAGGCGTATCCATTTCCAGCACCACCAGCGAAGCAGATTCAGCCTCGGCACGCTCAATGCCGCGCACGATCAGATCCTGCGTGACCGGGCCGATTGCGCCTTCCACATGAATGACCAACACCTTGCCCTCTGCCAGTGCAGTCAGCGGCAGCAACAGCAGGGCTCCCAAAAGCACTATCAAACGAATGCAGTAATGCATGAACCATCTCCCTGTGCATCAGCGGATACCCAGAGCATAGCAATGCATTGCGTCGTCTGCCATTGACAGCAGGAAAAACGGGGAAGTAGGCCGACCTATGCCCGCGCGACCGGTAGTTCCAGAATGAATTCCGCGCCCGTCTGCGCATCCCCCAGACGGATATTGCCGCCGTAAGCCCTGAGGATCGAGACAATGATTTCCAGCCCGAGACCCGTACCGCCCTTGCTGCGCTTGGTGGTGAAAAACGGCGTGAAAACCTTGTCACGGTTGGCAGGGGAAATGCCTTCGCCATTGTCGAGCAGGCGTACTTGCAGCTTGTTTACCCAGTAGCGGGTAGACACCTCCATCCGCGTGGCACCGTGTTGCAGGCTGTTGTCCAGCAGGTTGTTGAAAACGGCCTCCAGCGCATCCGGCGCAATTGCCAGCGGCGTGCCCGGCAGGGCATTGCCGAAATGCAGCTCCAGCCCACGATCCTGATAGCGGCTTTTGAGCGCCTTGCAAATATCCGGCAGGATGCTGGTTTCCTTGCTGGTTTCCATGGCATCGGCACGCGCCAGTTCCAGCAAACGGTTGACCAGTTGCTTCATGCGCTGGGTGTCGTCCAGCAGGTTCTGGATGAATTTCTCAAGGCGTTCCGGCGGCATGGTATCCATGTGGTCGCTCAGCAGTTCCAGCGCCCCCTGCATGGCGGTCAGCGGCGTCTTGAACTCGTGTGATACGTGAGCAGCGAAACGGCGGATGTAGTCGGAACGTTCCGCCAGCGCGTGCGACATACCAGCAAAACTTTCCGAAAGCTGCGCCACTTCGCGGGTTACCGGGTTGCGCAATGGCTCGACTTCACGCTGTTCCCCCTGCCGCACCCGCTCGGTCTGCTGCAACAATTCGCGGATCGGGCGGGAAACCGTGGATGAAACGAACAGTATCAACAAAACTGCCACCCCCAACAGGCTAAACGTGGCGATCAGCACTACACCCCAGTTTTCATACAAATACTTGCGGATGCTGACCGGGGTACGTGAAAGGTACACGACCCCTTGCAGGCGTTCATTTTCCTTGATCGGAAAAGCGGTGAAAACACGGATATGCGTGCCCCGGCTGATCGAATACAGCGGTGGTGGCGTCTCGTCGGAATTACGCACACGGATCACGCTGGCGTATTGCCCCGTCAGCGCCTGCTTCACTTCCGGGACGTGTGCCAGCGACAAGCCGACCTCCTCACGCCCGGCAATGACTGTGCCATTGGCATCCAGAATGCGGATGCCGGTCAGCGTAACCTGTTGGGTATCCCGCATTATCTGCGCCAGGTGCTCCCCTAGCTTGCGCGCTAGCGGGTCGACGGCATGGGTACTGGGGCGGGCATCCGGGCGCGGCGGCGCAATCGGTTTAATCAGGTCTACCCCCGGCTCCACTGGCGTGTAAAACGGGTCGCCTGGCCGCTTGGGTGCATACGGCGCATAAGGCTGGGTGAGGGAGCTGGAAAACTGGATATAACCAAAATCCCTTTCGCGCTGCTGGTCACGCACCATCTGGCGGAAGGTGGCCGCCAGCACGGCGGACTGGGAAATCAGCTCCAGTTCGGTTTGCCGCACCAGTTCGTTTTCATAAATACGGAAAAAATACAGGCCACCCAACGGCAAAGCCAACACCGTCAGCATCACAATCAGCAGGATACTGCGTAAGCGGAACCGTGCCTTGCGTGGTAGCGGCAAATGGGCGTTTATTGGCATGAGGCAAGTTTGTAACCTACTCCGTGAACGGTTTCAATCACGTTTTCACAACCAATGTCGGCAAATTTCTGGCGGATATGGCGGATATGGCTATCGATGGTGCGGTCGCTGACATACACATTGCCGTCATAGGCGCTGTTCATGATGCTGTCGCGGCTGAACACGCGGGTCGGCTGGCGGGTGAACATTTGCAGCATGGCGAATTCGGTGGCAGTCAGACTGAGTGTCTCCCCACTCCAGCTGGCGATGTGTTGTTCCGGCTGGATATTGAGCTTGCCATGTTGCAGGGCACCTGTCCCTTCCTCAGTGACAGGCTGCGGCTTGATCTGCTGGGTGCGCTTGAGGATGACGTTGATGCGCGCCACCAGTTCGCGCGGGCTGAACGGCTTGGTGACGTAATCATCCCCACCGATTTCGAGACCGAGGATACGGTCGATTTCATCATCGCGGGACGACAGGAACAGGATCGGTGCTTCGGAAAACTTGCGAATTTCACGGCAGACTTCCAAGCCATCCAGCTCTGGCATATTGATGTCGAGCACGATCAGGTCGGCAGACTGGGAACGGAAAGTATCCAGCGCCTGAAAGCCGTCCTCCACCTGGATAACCTGCATACCAGCCTTTTCCAGCGCAAAACTGATGACATCACGGATATGGGGGTCGTCGTCTGCAATGAGTATGCGTTTGTTCATGTCTCGTATGCACCGCTCCAAAATGTTGAGGTTAGTATAAAACATTGAGTGTAGCACCAGAAAGACATCGGACGCCGACCAGCGGGTGTCGCCACGCTGGCCGGTATCCGGGGGAGTCTCGGGCGTGTCAGGCCCACCGGAACAACTGACCTTAAATCCAAGCACATTATTGTTATTGATTAAGCCAGTGACCGGTTTCAGTGAGTAGTGTCAGGAATGAATACTACTAATGAGTTGTGCAGGGATTGTCCTCCAGATGTGGAGAAACAGCAGAAATATTTTGCAGATTTTGTGCAGGATCAGTTATTTTTCTGCGCCCTTTCCACCTGACAGGCCATTGAACAGGCTCATCCACTGCTTGAAAGCATCCGTATTGCTCATGATGCTGGCCTTGAAAATACCAGATGGATCAAAGCCTTCCGCACCTTCCTGCAATTTTTTCAGCATTTGCTCCATGACTTTCTGGTTGAATTCCTGCACATCCGGCAGGCCCATCAGGCGACGTAATTCTTCCGGCGTCATCTCTACATTAATATGCACGTTCATAACGGTACTCCCTTATCTTGTTTGCATGGCAACATTTTGCCACAAATCCGTTACAACCACTTCACAAGCACAACCTGCGTAGCAATTTATTTTGTCTATACTTGAAGCTACACCTTGTCAGGGAGCACATAACAATGAGCGAAGAAACCGCAGCTGGGGCAACAGAGCAGCCATCGGCACGCAAACGCATGGGCAAAATAGCCTGGGACACGGTCGCGCAATCCTTCGAAGGCATGCGCTGGATGACGGAAAAAACCGTCGGCATGTTGCGCCTGTTTGCCACCACCGCGCTGTTCCTGATCGTCATATTTGTGGTGTGGAATGCCATCCAGAGCGCCAAAACCGTGGTGGTAAAACCGTTTTCCGTACCCAAACGCATGGTGGATACCCATGGTGACGCCGGGCGCATTGTCGCCAACATCCTCAAGCAGGAGCTGGTGGAAGCAGAAAAAGGCATCGCGCGGGTAATGAATCAGGACAGCAACGACAGCATTGCGTCCGAGATTTCCCCCTTCATCACTGGCGGCAACCAGCGAACCTATGTGCAAGGGGCGGCCAATATCAAACTGCCGGAAACCGGCATTTCCATTGACGACGTGGTGGAATTCCTCGCCAGCATTTTCGGGCGCGAAAACATTACCGGTTCAGTGTATGAAGACCAAGGCAAGCTGTACCTGCAAGTGGAACTCAAGGGCAGGATTTTCCTGTTTGCCCGCGATCTTGCAGACCGCGCTGACAAATCCCTCAATCTTGACCTGCTGGCCGACATGTTGCGCGAAAGCCGCGACAAAATCCTCAGTGTGGCGTCGGAGGAATACAACCTCTACTTCTACTGCACCGAAGAAACCGAGGACATCGAATACAAGAACGGTGACTACCAGAAATGGTTCGATTACTGCACCAAGTTGCGCAGCCGTGACATCAGCCCGGAAAAAGTCCGCCAGTTACAAACCGAGCTGGGCCAGCTTGACCCGGAAGATACCAACGGCAATGCAGTGCTGTCTTCGCATATCCTGACCCTGCTCAAAGGCAAGGTACAACAGAAAGCCGAGCTGCTGTGCCTCAACGGTGAAACCCCCAAAGGCGACGCAGGCTGCCAGCCGGAAACCAAAACAGCGCTGCTGGAAGTGCCAGTCCCGGCATTCATGGCACCCTCCCGCGAAGCACCTGCACCAGCGGCGGAAACCAGTGCGGAAGCCAGTGCGGAAACCCAGCCAGCAGAGGCAGCCGAAGACACGATAGTCATCGACCCAACACCTGCACCCGCACCTGCACCCGTTGCACCACCAGCCTTACCCGTGCCGGTCAAACAGCTTGAGGAAAAGTGCCGTGATGCACTGGAAACCGATAACAGCAGCGTCCTGCAAAGCGTCATCCAGCAAAGTGCTGCCACCACCAGTGTCAGCCCGCAAGACACCCGGCTTTCCAACCAACTGGAAGCGGACGCCACCACCCTGTTGCGTAACAAACTGTTCGACAAGGCCGCTGCCAGGTTTGAGGAATCCATCAAGGTCAATTGCCGCAATGTCTACGCCTGGGCCAACCTGGGCTACCTGTACACCAGGCCGGATAATCCGGGACGCGATCTGGAACAGGCGCAACAGGCACTGCTGATTGCCACCCGCCTGAACAGCACCAAGGGCTGGATCTGGAACAGCCTGTGCGAAGCAGAAGTCTATGCCAACACCGGCAACATGGAAGAAACCCTGAAAAGCAACAGTTGCCAGCAGGCGCGGGCGCTCGAACCGGTCAATGTAGTGCTGTATGACAAGCTGATTTACATTGCGATTGCCGATGAATACATGCGCCGCAACAAGTATCAGGAAGCCGCTGACGCTTACCAGAAATCCATGCAGACCGACAAAAAGCGCGACTGCCGGATGCAGGGCGTGCTGACCCAACTGGCGGCACTGGAAACGCAGCACAACATCAGCGGCGCGCAGCAGGCAGCCTGCGCCATTATCAAGGATGCGTACACACCGCCGGATGCCCCGCCGAGTGAATGCACAGCGGAACTGGATGCGTTTGCGGCGGGCTGCTGAGTACGGCTAATCCGGCGTGAACGTGCGTAATGCAGGCTTGATGGCCTCTTGTATCAGTGGTTGGCAGCGGGGATTTCCCCGCTGGCAGGTGGGTTTCTGCTACACTGAATATACTGAAAATTGAGGTTAAGCAGGCTCATGTCCAGACATTTCAATACCACCGGCCCGGTTATTGCCAGTGATCATTATTGCATTGATCCCATGCAGCGACTGGATTGGGATGAAATTTCCTCACTCATTGGCGCTAAAAAGTTTTTTGTGCTGCACGCCCCTCGTCAAACGGGTAAGACCAGCACGTTATTGGCAATGATGGATACATTGAATCAGTCGGGTGAATACATCGCGCTGTATATCAATGTTGAGTCGGCACAAGCCGCTCGTGGTGATGTGAGTTTAGGAATGCGGGCCATTTGGGGCGCATTGGCAGATAGCGCCTATTACCGTTTGCACAATGACTGTTTTAACCAATGGCGTGAGGAGCTGTGGGAAAAACACGGGGCAACGGGGGTGTTTAAAGCGGGTTTGAGCCGCTGGGCGCAACAAGCGGCTTTGCCTATTGTGTTGATGATCGACGAAGTGGATGCCTTGGTTGGCGATACGCTGATTTCATTATTGCGCCAATTACGTGAAGGCTATATCGGGCGTCCCGGTGTGCCGTTTGTGCAAAGCGTCATCCTGTGTGGCGTGCGGGATGTGCGTGACTACCGCATCCATACTTCGCATCATGAAATTATTACCGGGGGTAGTGCTTTCAATGTGAAAGCTAAATCGTTGGTGATGGGAAGCTTGAGTCGTGCCGAAGTCGAAGCCCTTTATGCGCAACATACCGCCGCCACTGGACAAGTTTTTTGCTCTGAAATCTTTGCTGAACTGTGGGAAGACACTCACGGTCAGCCCTGGCTGGTTAATGCCTTGGGAAATGAATTGACGTGGGAGGATAAAACCGCCCGTGACCGCACCACGCCGATTACCCTGGAACGTTACCGTGCTGCGCGGGAGCGTCTGATTTATTCCCGCACGACACACCTTGCGCAATTATCTGACAAACTCAAAGAAGCGCGGGTACGTTCGGTGATTGAACCGATGCTCAAAGGTGCAGACAGTGACCAGTCGCTTAACCCGGATGATGTGGAATACGTGCAAGACCTGGGCTTGATTGAACGCGCCCGCAACGGGGCTATCAGCATCACTAACCGCATTTATCAGGAAGTGATTCCACGTGAACTGTCGTGGGGTAGCCAGATGGCGATTACCCAAAATCAAGCGTGGTATCTGACTGCGCAACGGCGCGTGGATATGCCGAAGTTGTTAAATGCTTTCCAGCAATTCTTTCGTGAGAATGCCGAAAGCTGGCTGGAACGGTTTGATTATAAGGAAGCGGGGCCGCAATTGCTGTTGCAAGCTTTTTTGCAGCGGATTATCAATGGCGGTGGGCGCATCAACCGTGAGTACGGATTAGGGCGCAAACGTACTGACCTATTGATCGAGTGGCCTTTGGATGAAGAACAAGGCTTTTACGGTGACGTGCAGCGCGTGGTGCTGGAGCTAAAGCTGCTGCACAAAGGCTTGCCCGCTACCCTTGCCGAAGGGCTGGAACAAACCGCTGGCTATGCGGATCAATGCGGTGCGCAGGAAATGTATTTGATCATTTTTGACCGTAATGCCAACACATCATGGGAAGATAAAGTGTGGCAGCGCCAGGAAAGTTGGCAAGGGCGGAGTATTGGCGTGTGGGGAATGTGATTGCCAATGAATATAGCGCCGCAACAAGTATCAGGAAACCGCCGATAATGCAGGCTTGATGGCCTCCAGCGCTGGCATCCGCTTGATGTGCTGGAACAGGCTGTCAGCCTCGGGGTATTGGCGGCGCAAATAGGTAAACCACTGTTTGACGAAACTGGCCGCGTATTTGGGCGCGCGTGTTTCCAGATGGGCAGCATATTCCAGCACCAGCGGCAGCACTTCCGCCCACACCAACGGGCGGTAGTTTGCACCCGTGTGCTGGGCGTGGATGGCGCGGGCAAGGTCGGGGAAACTCAATGCGCCGCGCCCCAGCATCAGGTCGGTGCAACCGCTTTCCACCTGGGCCTGGCGCGCATTGGCCGCTGACCAGATTTCACCGTTGGCAATCACTGGCAGGCTCAGCTTGGGTTTGACCTTGCCGATTTCTTCCCAGTAGGCCGGGGGTAAATAGCCGTGCTGTTTGGTGCGGGCGTGGATGCACAGTTCGGTCGCCCCGGCGGCTTGCACCCCCAGCGCGATGTCTTCCAGCAGGCTGCTGTCCTTGAAGCCGAGGCGGATTTTGGCCGTAACGGGAATGTGCGCGCTGACCGCTTCCCGCACTGTTTTGACGATGGCGTGTACCCGTTCCGGTTCGCGCAGCAGCACCGAACCGCCGTCGCTTTTGTTGACGGTGCGGGAGGGGCAGCCGAAATTGAGGTCGATGCCGGGGGCGTCAAGCTGTTCCAGCACTTGCGCGTTGAGCGCCATGCAGTCGGGGTCGCCACCCAGCAATTGCACGTACACCGGGGTTCCGGCGGGTGTTTTTCCACCGGTTAGCAGTTCGGGACAAGCGCGGTAAAATACCCGTGCGGGCAATGCCCGGTCTACCACGCGCACGAATTCGGTCACGCAGCGGTCATAGCCGCCGACGCGGGTGAGCAGGTCGCGCATGGTGTGATCCATCACGCCTTCCATCGGGGCGAGGATCAGGCGCATGGGGACAGCAGGATAGCCAGCATTCATGCCAATAAGCCCTTGTTCTGCTGGTACAGCGCATTCAGTTGCTGACCTATTCGTTGACGGGTGGCAAGGCTTATCCCTAACTGCCCGGCGATGCTCGTCCATCGGCTCAAGGCTTCCACGATTTGCTGGATAACGGCTCGGGCTTCATGCCAATGTGCAAAATTGGCTTGCACTGCCAACGACTGGATCGCTTTTAACGGCGGCTGTTTGCCGTAACCCATGAATGCGGTGCTGTGTTCCTGATGCGGGTTGGGGCTGAACGTCACGTCATAAAAAGGCGCTGGTCGCCACTCACCCACATCATCCATCAGGAACGACCAGTTTTTGGTGTGGTCATCCTGATTCGCCGCAAACAGGTTGAACAGCGCGCGGGCAAATTGCAGCCTGCCGACGGCTGGGTTACGGCATAACACCTGACTGGCTTTGATGAGGTCTGCATAATCCAGCGACGGCTGGCGGAAATCCGCATCCAGCAAACCACACAGGGTGTGCATATGATAGCGCCCTTCCAGGCAAGCGGGGTTACAGTCGAAACGTTCGACCCCTAACCATGCTCCGTGGGGTGCCGGGAATAACTGCCACGCAGGCACATGCAGCCCTGCCGCTTGCGCCATGCTCAAATAAGCCGCTTCACACAAGCCTTCCTCATACCCTAGCGGCAAGTGCTGCGAGGTGAATTTAACCAGCCACGGTGCTAACCCCGCTAATGGCAGCGTGGCTATGCGCCCCGGCTGGCGGGTATCCAGATACACCAGTGCTTTGGGTCTTGCCCCACCTGAACCGCCTGCCTGGGCAAGGGTTGCCAGTACCTCGCTGGTTTGCCCGTCAAACAGTTGTACGGCGTGTTCGCCCAAGGTTGCCAGTGCGGTGCAGGTATCAGGCGCATCCGCTACCAAGGGCGAGACGGGGGTATAGGAGAGTGCACCCATACCGTGTGCGCCGATGTAGGCCAGGCGATCCATCGCGGTGATCTGCTGAGGTGCAATGCCGTGCTGGCGGAAGACCCGATCCATCAACAACAGCCCCCAACCATCGGGCAAGGAATCGGCAAACACCCCCGGCAAACCGGCATGGGGGTGTTTCGGTGCGGGCGTCAGCTCGGCGGAAAACGGCAGGGTAAAGGGTGACAGGCTATGGTAATGCGCAAGGTAAGCAGCATCGTACTGGAAATACACGGCCTGGGCATTTTGTGCCAGTTGCCCGACCAACACTTGCGCCCCATCGCTGAGGCGGCGATGAACCGCCAACTGTTTGACCGTTTGCAGGTGTTTCATCGTAATACCTCGGCAATGGTGCGCGGGGTTGCCGCAGGTTCCTGGGTCAGCGCCATCACCTTGTCGAGACGATCCACACATTGCCAGAGCAACAGAAACTGCCGCAGGGAAATTTGCCCGCTGGTTTCAAACTTCTTGATGGTCGCGGCGGGTACGGTGCTGCGTTCTGCCAAGACTTGGCGTGACAGCTTCAATTGCTTGCGCTTGCGCCGGATGGTTTGTGCCAATGCCAATTGCGTGTCAGTGGCGGTCAGCAGGGTGAGTAAGGTCACGGGTGTGTTACCTGATGGCCAACAATGGATACCATTATATCTTATATCGACACATATTACCGAAAAAAGCCATTACTATGTCTTTTCAAAAGCATGACAGGATCAAGCAAAACCAAGCCAGGAATGGGCAAACACGAATGCATTATTTGCCAAAACAGACAATCCGCCTATACTGTCCATATTAGCCATAATTGTCAGTGAGGATAGCCATGCAAGTCTTGCCAGCCCTTGAGGTAAAAAGCAGGTTTGGGCGCGTTTCCAATATCGTGAAATCGGGGGAGCTTGTCACCATCACCCAACACGGCGAACCGACGATGGTTCTGTTTCCGCTCAAGCTTGCCCAAGAAGTTCTCAAAGCTTACCGAGCACAAGGAAAGCCCAACAGCCAGCAAGATGAGGGCGAAGGGTTGCTAGAATGGCTCGAAGCCAGAACCGCTAAACCCGCCTTTGATGAGCAGGCAGAGAAAGAAAGAATCCTGCAAAAACTTGAAGAGGCAACAGGGCGAAAACTGAAGCGATTTGCCAGCAAGGAAGAGGCTTTGGCAGCTTCTGAACGTGCCTACCAAGCAGCGAAGCAGAACAACCAAACACCCATGACAGAGGAAGAGGAAAACGAGCTGATGAAAATTATAGAAGAAGAGCGGGAGGCAGTATGGCAAGAACAGCAAGCAGAAAATGCAAAACACCTTACGTCTGTTAGTTCATAACCTGCACTCTCCACGATGACTACCCCTAAAAAACGGCTGGTACTGGATACAAACACCCTCATTAGTGCCTTCCAAAATGAAACCTCTAGCAGTGCTTCATTTTTTAAGCAGGTAAAATATACCCATGAGTTGTTAGTTTCTGATGAAACTCTTTTAGAACTCGCTAAAGTCATTTTTCGCCCCTACTTTGACAAGAAATTTGCAGGCAAAGACGGAAAACGGGAAGAGTTGCTGGCAGAGTATGTGTTCATTGCCGAAAGTATCCCCATTTCTATTGTTGTTACAGATTGTCGAGATCCAAAGGACAATAAATTTCTTTCTCTTGCTCTTTCAGGTGATGCAGATTTCATCATTTCAGGGGATAAGGATTTAACCGTATTGAATCCGTACCACGGGGTAAGAATCCTCACCATGCGAGAGTATGCGGAGGAAAACGGTATGATCCTAGACTAAGCACCTGCCGTCATCGCTGCGAATCTTTCCGCTGTCACCACTTTCGGCACCAGCCGCCCGCTTTTCCCCGGCAGCATCAGCACAATCGCCCGGCTGTGTTCCTCCCCGTAGCTGACGTGCAGCGGCTTGTCGTTGCCGTAGAAATACAGGCGGTCGAACGGGGTGTTTTGCACCAGCCATTGCGCCACTTCCAGCATGTTTTCGTCGGGCACGATGAAATTGTCAAAACCTGAGTACGCATAAACTCTACTCCGTAAAATGCATCACAGGTTATGGGTTCGTAAAATACAGCGTGCTAATACCACAAGCTGCGCATTCACGGAAAAACTTGTTACCTTCTTTGCGAAGACGCGCTTTACACCCATTCTTGTCACAGGCAGGCTTGATGGGCGTATTGCCATCACAATCAAGACATTTGAAGTAGTAGCCAAACTTACCGTACTGGACACCAATATTGGTACTGCTGCACTTACGGCAAATGTGTTGTTGTGCCACCTCGGAACTTGGTTGCTCCATAGGTGATTGGCTGGTTTGAGAGACTGAGGCTGCAACTTCAGGAATACCAAATTTAGCCCGATAATCAATGATGATTGGGGTGTGCAATGCGCATAACTTACGGGCGATTTCTTCCAGTGTTTCGTAGGAAACCAGGCGGGCAACGCCTCCAAACAGATCCATCACTCCCATCTTGTCAAGCTTCTGCTGAATGTTGGTTTTGATCGAATCAGCCTTGATGATCTGGCTGGTATCAAATTTTTTGGGACGGTCTATCCTGGCTGATGAAGAGATAATAACAAAAGAGTTAAATGTTGGCGTCAGACGCATACCAAGCCGGGTGGGCATATCAATCATTTTAAAAGCATCTTTCAGAACAGCAATATGGCGTTCATTCTGTTCCAGTGGAGAAGCCATGCCTTCATACGTTTTCTTGTAGTCATTCCAACGTAGAAACTCGCCGTTATCATTGATTTTCAAGCCAGAATTGAAATGTTTGGTCTCCAATACAAATGCTATTAGCCCCCGACCAATCAACAAATGGTCTATCTGGGCTACCCTGCCATTAATTTCAAGACGGAGGTCATGAATGACGACCGAATGTTCAGAATCCTTGAAATCGAAATCTATCTGATAGGCAGCCTCGTTCTCACCCTTGATCCCTGCACGTAAAATATTGATTTCTTTTTGGATCAATTTTTGTTGAGTAGAGGAAATACCTGGCTGTTGAAGCAGTTCTTCGAGAGTCGCCAATGCATCTGTTTTATTGTCGGTACTTTTAATGATCATGGCTTACGTCCTTTGTATATTGTTGTGCACCAAGCTTACCAGCGTAGCATAAGGTGGTTATACTTCAAACAGCGAAACAATATAAGGCTTTTGAATGAACGCACAGGAACTCCTTACCCGCATTGCATCCCTGAATGTCTGGAAAAAAGGTGACCAACGCGCTCCGCACAAACCATTGCTGTTGCTGCTGGCATTGGCGCGTATCAATACTGATCAACCCAGACTGATACCCTTCAGTGCAATCGAAGGCAAGCTCGCCAAGCTACTGGAAGATTTCGGCCCAAGCCGCGCCAGCTATTACCCGGAACTCCCTTTTTGGCACCTGCAATCAGACCAGATATGGGATTTTCCTCATACTGCTGACGTACTGACACAATCTGGCAGTGTGAGCCGTAAATATTTGCGTGACCATCAGGTTCAGGCCGGTTTCACCCAGGAAGTGTACGACCTATTGAAAGCCACCCCAGACCTGATTGAACAAGCAGCCATGCAGCTTCTTGAGGAGAATTTCCCGCCATCAATGCATCAGGACATTCTCGATGAGGTCGGGCTGGATTTTGAAGTTATTCCCCAATACTCCACACAAAAGCGAGCCAGGCGTGATCCAACATTCCGTCGCCGCGTGCTGGAAGCCTATGACTACCGCTGCGCCATTTGCAGTTTCAGCGTGCGCATGGAAAACACCCCGATTGCGCTGGAAGCTGCCCATATCAAATGGTTTCAGGCTGGTGGCCCGGATATTGAAAGCAATGGGCTGGCCTTGTGTTCCTTGCACCATAAATTGCTCGACCGGGGCGCATTAGCTATCTCGAACGAACATAAGATCGTGGTATCGGAAAAAGCCAACGGACATGGCGGCTTTCAGGATTGGGTACTGAATTTCCACGGCAAACTACTGCTCAAACCGCGCCAGTTGGCCTATGCTCCGAAACTGGAGTTTACCGATTGGCACATCCGTGAAGTATTCCAAGGCAAGTATGGCTAGACCACACTCATGAGCGGGCAAAAACATGACAGCAGAACATTTACTGAGCCGCATCACCATTGAACCAAACAAGTGTGGTAGCCGCCCCTGCATCCGTGGTCTTCGCATTCGTGTACAGGATGTCTTGGAAATGCTGGCAGAAGGGATGGAAACCAAGGACATTCTTGAGGATTACCCCTATCTTGAAGCAGCCGACATTCGTGCAGTGCTGATGTATGCCAGTCATCGATTCAATGTGCCTACCTCGCCTCACTCCCAATAAACCGCCTTTTCTGGAAGAATCCACCGCACCCCGCCACGCGGATCGGCGCAATCCCCCGCATAACGCGGAATCACATGTACATGCAGGTGAAACACCGTCTGCCCGGCAGCTTCCCCGACATTGACGCCGATGTTGTAGCCGTCCGGCTGGTATTGCGCATCCAGTTGGCTACGGGTGGTGTGCAACAGTTCGTGCAGGTCGCTGAATTCCTCCGCCGTCAGTTCAAACAGCGAAGCAACATGACGGCGCGGAATGATGAGGGAATGCCCCGGTGATACCGGAAAGCGGTCGCGGATGACGATGTGGCTGGCGTTTCCGGCCACGATGTCGGTTTCGGGAATCTGGCAGAATGGGCACCTACTTTTGCCCTCACGCTCTGCCTTGAGTGCATCGACCCCTTCCATCAGTTCATCAAACAGGTTGCGCTTTTTCATGCTGATTCACCAAATGATAAGTAAAGGCTGGCTTACAATTTCATCCCGGCAATTCCCCCGGCTTCCGCCAGCAGATGTTGGCAACGTTCCCGCACATTTTCCAGTAGCGCCGCTACAAAGCGGGTTTCAGCCTCACTACGGATGACATCCCGGAAATCTGCCGTATCCAGCGCTTTCAACAAAGCCTTGCCAATGACGCGCAGGCGGTTTGTCACCAGTTTGCGCGGCAAGCGGCAGCTATCCGCAAAATCTGCCAACTGGTAGGCGTTGACGGTATAGGAATCGAACTCATCCCCCAGTGCCATTGCCATTTCCTGATCAAATGCCGGGTACATGGCGATATTCACCAGATCGTAGGCGGGCGTCAGCCGTAGCCCCTGGCGGTTGAGGAAAAAGCTGAAATTCTTGCCGTGCGCGTCGTGGTTGTTGATGCACAGGTTGAACAACACCTGATCCAGCAGGCGTTTGGTGTCCAGCGCCGGTTGCGCCGAAGCCTGGCACAGGGCGAACAGCTTCGGCAGGCTGGCTCCTTCGCGGATATGCAGCACATCCCGCCCACTGCCGAAATTGCGTTCATATTTGTATTCCGGTGGCAGGTTCAGCGCCTGGCAGCCATCAATCACATACAGGCGGCGCACCTGATCCTGACTGATCCGCTGCCGGTCGAAGCGCGTGACCAGCAGCGCCGGGTGTGGCCCATAGCGGCGCAGTTCCACTTCCGCCACCGGCAAGCCTGCCTGCTCGCACAGGCGCATCATGACATACTCGTTCAGCACCAGATGGGTATGCTGCCGATGCTCAAACTTCAGAATGTGGGTGGAACACAGCGACCCTTCGCCAAAACCGGGTTTGCCATCAGCATCCAGCAGCACGTTGATCTTGTCCTGAATGCCCGCCACGGATAAACGTGGTTTGGCATCCCATACGATCAGCCCCTGCTGTTCACGCTTGTCCAGACGCTCAATCAGCTCGGCATCACTAATCGGGCGAAAGCGGGGAGGCTCGCTTCCGCTCTGTTCACCGGGCAGGAAGGTCAGGCCGCTGGCGGTATCCGAACCCAGCATCCGGATCAGCCCGAAGGTGTTCTGTCTGCTGATGCGGTAGGTATCAAGCAGTTGCTCAAAGCTGTCGCCTTCGGGAAACAGGTTTCTGAGAAAACGTTGCAGGTCGGCGGGTTTGATACTGCCGGTCAGCGGCAGGCAAGGCGACAAGGCAAAACCGCTGGTTTGCCATTTGGGCGTGTAATGGAGAGTGAGGGATTCAGCCGCAGGTTCCAGCGTCAGTTCACCCACCTGATCCGCTTCCAGCCAGATGGAAAGGCTGTGCTCAGGCACCATGGGTTTCCTCCTCCCACGGCTCGACTTTCAGGTTGATACCCAACTGTTGCAGCACCTGCAAGACGGAACTGACCTGCACGGTAGTACGGCCAGTTTCGATCCTGGACAGGGTATCCTTGGCCACGCCGCACAGCAGGGCAGCATCATCAATACGCAGCCCTGCCTGGGTGCGCCGCGCCCGCACATATTGCCCCAGCAGTTTCATGCTCATGGGGCCATCTTGAGTAGGAGTAGGTCTTGCCTTGATTTTACCAGCCATCGTTTTACCAATGATTCCTGTGATCTTGGGAAGTATAGAATGTGTCCTGGTGTTTTCCCAATCATTCCTTCGAATCAAGGAATGATTAGCCAGGACATGGTGAATACTTCATTATCCGGATGATCACAGGAATAATCGTGCACATACAGGTCGAACACCGTTTGCCCAGCCACTTTTCCGACGTTATATAGACGATCAAAAAAGAATACTATAATATGCTTTTTTGCCACATATCATTGCAGTAGTATCTTTATGAACGATCAGGCAGAACGTCGCAAAGCCATCCTTTTCCCCAAGCAGCAGAAAGTCCTGCGCACGTTGGGAGAGAACATCAAGTTGGCACGCAAACGCCGTCAGCTCACCCAGAAACTGATCAGTGAACGTACTGGCATCAGCCCCATCACCCTACGCAAAATCGAACAGGGTGATGCAGGTGTTTCCATTGGCCATTACCTGAGTGTGCTGGCAGTGCTGAATCTGGCGGAAGACCTCGCCAAGGTGGCGCAGGATGACGAGTTTGGCCGCAGGCTACAAGACGCCAAACTGCTGGGTATGCAGAACAAAGGCAACACGTAAATGGAAACCACCATCCACGTATACGCTGACTGGATTCTGCCCGACGGTGACGGCTTACCGGCACCTCTGTTGGTAGGCACACTGACCTCCACCCTGGTAAGAAACAAGGAGCTATTCAACTTCCAATATGCACCGGAATGGCTTGCGTCCCCTTATGCGCTACCCATCGACCCGGAGCTGCACCTGTTTGCAGGTCGCCAGTTTAGTGAAGGCCAGAATTTCCGGGTATTTCTGGATTCCTGCCCTGACCGCTGGGGCCGCCTGCTGATGAAGCGCCGCGAGGCTGCTATGGCCAGACTGGAAGAGCGGCGTGCCAAGGTGCTGCTCGAAGCAGATTACTTGTTGGGGGTGCATGATCAATACCGCATGGGTGGCCTGCGCTTCAAACTGGATGCCGACGGCATATTCCTGGACAACAACGACAAGCTGGCAGCCCCGCCCATCAGCTCACTGCGGGAACTGGAATATGCTGTCAGTCAAATCGAAGCAGACCGTCATACAGATGATCCTGATTACCTGAAATGGCTGTTCATGCTCATTTCACCCGGCTCTTCTTTGGGCGGAGCCAGACCCAAAGCCTGTGTCATTGATACCGATGGCTCGCTCTGGATCGCCAAATTTCCCAGCCGCTACGATGACTACGACATTGGTGCATGGGAATTTGTGACGCATCAACTGGCGCTGGATGCAGGCGTGCACATGGCAAAATCCCGCCTGCTACGCTTCAACAGCCCCTACCACACCTTCCTGACCCAGCGTTTTGACCGCAAGGGAACCCGGCGGCTGCATTTCACTTCAGCCATGACCCAGCTTGGCTATTATGATGGTGACTATGAAGCAAGTTACCTGGAGCTGGCGGAGTTCATTACCTTCCACGGTTCACAGGCGCAGCAGGATCTGGAGCAACTCTGGCGGCGCATTGTTTTCAACATCGCTGTCTCCAATACCGATGACCATTTACGTAATCACGGTTTTATTCTGGATAAACAGGGTTGGCGGCTGTCGCCAGCATACGACCTCAACCCGGTTACACCTGCCCACGGCTTGCACCTGAATATCAACGAATCCAGCAACCAACTGGATTTTGCTTTGGCGCAGGAAGTCGCCGATTATTTCAGAATCAAGCCAGCCCGTGCCAACACCATCCAGCAGGAAGTCCGCCAGAGTGTCAGCCGCTGGGCGGACAAGGCCAAAGCCATCGGCATCAGCAGGGCCGAACAGGAAAGGATGACGCAAGCCTTCCGCTTCTGATCTTTGGGAATATGACAGAACGGGCAGATTCCACTCATCTCTACTGGTTGCATCGGTATTACCTTCGATCTGAAAGCATACAAATGGCCGATATGTGGCCGATAACTTGACGATTGGCCGATATATGGCGGATATCTGGAGGAAGTCGATAACCTTGCACCCTACAACATCGCTATGTCGTGGATGTGGCAACCAAAGAAGTCAAAGAGGGCGTATGCCATACGCCCCTACAGCGGATGGTCTTCGTAGGGGCGTATGGCATACGCCCTCTTCACGGTTGTGCCGAGTCAGGGATGTTGTTTCGTGCCTGTTCCTAAAGCAGACTACTACTCCAGCCCCTGGCTGCTCAGGTATTCGTCGTAAGTACCACGGTAATCGACAATCGTGCCATCACCTTTCACATCGAAAATGCGGGTGGCGAGTGAGCCGACGAATACCCGGTCATGCGACACGAACAGCAGCGTGCCATCGTAACGGTCGAGCGCGCCGTTGAGCGATTCGATCGATTCCATGTCCAGGTGGTTGGTGGGTTCGTCCATCAGCATCACGTTGGTGCGGGAAAGCATCATCTTGCCGAAAATCATGCGGCCCTTTTCACCACCGGAAAGTACCCGTACCGGCTTTTTCACCGTTTCGCCGCCGAACAGCAAACGACCGAGTGTGCCACGGTTCTGGGTTTCGGCATCTTCACCTTCGTAGCCGCTTTTGCGCACGTAATCCGCCATCCATTCCGTCAGTGGCTTGTCGCTTTTGAACTCGTCCTCGTGGTCTTGTTCGTAGGTGGAAAGGCGTGCCTTTTCCGCCCATTTGATGCTGCCTTTTTGTGGCTGCAACTGGCCTTCGAGCAGTTTGAGCAGGGTGGTTTTACCCACTCCGTTTTCACCGATGATGCCGACTTTTTCACCCGCTTCGATGGCAAAGCTGAAGTTCTTGATCAGCGGTTTTTCCATGCCCTCGTAGCCGAAGGTGAGGTTTTCGACTTCCACCGCGAAACGGTGCAGGCGTTCCTTTTCGTCATACTCGAAGCGAATCCACGGGTATTGGCGGCTGGATGGCTTGATGTCTTCCGGCTTGAGTTTGTCGATCAGCTTGCGGCGGCTGGTGGCCTGCTTGGCCTTGGATTTGTTGGCGGAGAAACGGCGCACGAAATCCTGCAATTCGGCTATGCGTTCCTTGGCCTTGGCGTTGGCATTGGCCTGACGTTCACGCGCCTGGGTGGAAGCTTCCATGAAGTCGTCGTAGTTGCCGGGGTAAACCTGAATCTTGCCGAAGTCGAGGTCGGCGGTGTGGGTGCAGACCTGGTTGAGGAAGTGCCGGTCATGCGAGATGATGATCATGGTGGAATTGCGGTTGTTGAGCGTTTCCTCCAGCCAGCGGATGGTGTTGATGTCCAGGTTGTTGGTTGGTTCGTCCAGCAGCAGGATGTCAGGGTTGGCGAACAGCGCCTGACACAGCAGTACCCGCAGTTTCCAGCCGGGTGCGACCTGACTCATCGGGCCGTTGTGCTGTTCGGTAGGAATGCCAACCGCCAGCAGTAGTTCACCAGCACGCGCTTCGGCAGTGTAGCCGCCCAGCTCGGCGAAGTGGCCTTCGAGTTCCGCCGCTTTCATGTAATCGTCTTCGGTGGCTTCCGGGTTCATGTAGATGGCGTCTTTTTCGGCCATTACCTGCCACATTTCCTCGTGCCCCATCAGTACCACGTCGAGCACGCGCACCTCTTCAAAACCGAACTGATCCTGCCGCAGGTAGGCCATGCGTTCGGTCGCGTCCTTGGAAACGTTGCCCGCTGTCGGCTCCTGCAAACCACACAGGATTTTCATGAAAGTCGACTTGCCCGCCCCGTTCGCCCCGATCAGGCCGTAGCGGTTACCGTCACCAAATTTGACGGAAACATTATCGAACAGTGGCTTGGCACCGAACTGGATGGTGAGGTTTGCAACGACTAGCATGGGTCAATCCTTGGGCGAAAACAGGGGCAAAAACAAAGAGGCGTACTTTACCACTTCCAGCGGAATGCTTTCACCATTAAAGACGGCAACTAGTGGAATATCTGCCAGCGCCGCAAACGCAGCGCCAACCCGCCTGCCAGCAGGAGCAATACCGGCCAGCCCGCCGCACCGCTGCCACCATTGCTGCCCGTAACCGTTGTGCCGCCACCGTTGCCACCGGCAAATTGCACACCGCTATTGAGTTCCACCCCGGTAGTAAACGCAATCCTGCTGACTTCAATGACCTGCCCGCGCATATCAGTGATGCGGAAATCGAAAGGCCCAAGCCCCATACCGCTGGCGGCAATAAAGTAGTTGTGTGGCTCCCTTGCAATGCTTGTGTAAGCATTGCCGGAACCAGACGCGCGGTATTCCAGTTTGGTGATTGGGTAAAGATGGTCACGCAGTTGCACGCCAGCCCACCATTGGCTGGAGCCTGGCTCGAAATAGAACTTGATGTTGCCAGCCTGATCGTTGGCCACATAGTGCCAGCGGATAGGCACCAGACCCGTGGCAAGGTCAGCAATTTGCGCGAAGGCATCGCGCGACAGGTCGACGTTACCCGGCGCGCATTCCGGGCATTGGTCATCGACCCGAACCTTGACGCT
>JAHJJD010000002.1 GCA_018822845.1 Gammaproteobacteria bacterium
CACACGCCTAGCAGCGTATGGTTGAAACCATGCTTGGCGCGGTGGTAGATAAAACCCGACTCGCGCCCGACACTGGTGCGGCGCTGGTACCAGGTGATGAAGCCATCCACCCCGGCGGCCAGCATCACCACCAAAAATAGCGGCGCGGACAGCAGCAACACCGCCAGCCGTTGCGCAAACAGCAGGATGCCAATGTGTGCGGTTTGCAGAAATTGCCAGTTGCCGACCACGAAACTGTGCATGTAGGCATTGGCCCCCTGCCACGATGCCGGTCGGTTCACGTCACGCATCATTTCGTGCAGGCCCGACCAGGCGAAGGTGGGCTGGTACGCCCACAACTGCACCTGGCGGATGAAGGCGGCGGAATCGGGCGCGGACAGGCTGGCGATCAGCTCACTTTCCACCTGAAGGTTGTGCTGGAATGCCGCTACCCCACGCATGGACGGAAACGGCCAGAACACGTACACCATGTCCACCAGCAAGGCCAGCGCACAGACAATGGCGAACCACTTCAGGTACCACAGGGTTCCGGTCACTTTCTCCATCAGCCACCCTCCCCCAGCCGGGTTTCACGCACCCAACGGATGATGGTGTCCATGTCGTTGGGCAACAGCGGGTCAGCCCCGGCCAGTGGCAGGCGCAGCTTGTAGAGCTTGCCGCCATCCAGCAGGGCGAATGCCTGCCCCTTGGGCAGTTGCACCAGGTCAGCCGGTGTGAGGATGTCGGCTTCCGCCTCGGTGATGCGGTCGGAATTGCTGGAGGTGAAATCGACGCAGGAATCCGGGTCGTTGTTGTCGGTGGCGGCAGATTGCGCGGTCTTGGTGTAGATGCGCACCTTGGCCAACTGGTCGGTCAGCACCGCAGCGGTTTCCTCGTTCTTGACCCGCAGCATGATCAGGGTGTTGAGGTTGCCCTGGATTTGCCCGGCCTTGGGCTTTTCGCCTATCCCTGCCTCGATGTCAGAAGCGGTCTGGGTGTAGGCCGTGACCTGCACCCCGGAACCACCGGCCTTGTTGAGCAGCGGGATGAACTCATTACCCACCAGCTCGTTGAACTCATCGGCATGGATGGCGATCTTGGCGCGTTTGTGCCCCGCCAGTTCCGGCAGGCCGAGGTTGTCACCGTGCTTGTAAAGCTGCCCGGCGATGGAGGTGAGGTCGGCAAACATCGAGTTGCCCACTGCCCCGGCCACCTCGACGTCGGAGAGCGCATCCAGTCCCACGTATACCACGCCACGCTGGCGGATCACAGCCATCCAGTCGAGGATCGGGCGCTTATCGGCCCGGTCGGCGTAGTTGGGGGCCAGCAACTCGCCGGATTTGCCGGTGGTGAGCTTTTCCAGCAACGGCAGCAGGCTGGCGGTGAGTTTGTCGAAATAGGTCTTGTCGTATTCAAACGCGGAACGCAGCCCATCCGCCACCGGGTCATACAGGTTGCGGCTTTTGGCCAACTGGGTGAAGGCAATCGCCTTGAAGTCGCGGCTCTTGAGCGCAAACGGCAGGTTTTTGGCATCGATGTTCTGCGCGATGGTGTTGACCTGTTCGCGCCAGTTTTCGATGCCTTCGCGCTCAAACCAGAAGCTGTAGTAGTCCATCAGCAGCGGCTCGATATTGGTGACGTAACGCGCAATCATGCTGTAATCAGGGCGACGCCCCAAGGTCACCAGTGCATTGGCAACAATGTTGGTGAAGCGCCAGGCGAATTCCTTGAAGGTGGCGGAATTGCCTGTGCCCGGCAATTGCCCGGCGATGCGCGACGCCACTTCCGTGACCCGCCCGAAACTGCCGACCGGGTTGTAGCGTTCGGAAATCTCCGGGAAACCGAGGTGGAAGATGTGGAACTGGTCGAGCCGCCCTGCCCGCTTGCATTCCGCCCACATGCGTGCCAGCAGTTCGGTGTCGCCTTTGGGGTCGAACACCACCACGATTTCTCCCCGGCGGATGTCTTGCGTGACCAGCAGTTCAGCCAGGCGGGTCTTGCCGACGCGGGTGGTGCCCAGCACCAGGGTGTGAGCCACCCGGTCGCCGAGGTCGATCCAGACATCGCGTTCGTCTTCCACACCGACACCGTGCAAGGCTGGGTCACCGCCCACCGGGGGTAACGGTTTAACCGGGTTCCACCAGTGGGGTGAGCGGGTCAGGTTGGGCAGCCATTGCAGGTGGGGGTTGTGTTCATGGCGCAGCTCCAGTGCCCGCGCCCACTGGTACAGCTTGCCGGGTTGTATCCAGATGCGCCCTGCCGGGGAGCGGGCTTCCACCAGCCGCTGGCTGTGCAGTTGCGTCCACTGGAAACCTTTGCCGAGGAACAGTTTGTGGCGCGACAGCGGGATTTCCTCCGCCGCCAGGCCGTAGCTGGGCAGGCGTTTGAGGTTGGCGCGGTACTGGAGGATTTGCCAGCCCTGCCAGAAACGCAGCAGCGCCAGCAGCAGGATGCCAAGTGCTGCCCACACCGCCATTCCCGGCATCAGGGGTGACAGCCAACCGGCACGCAGCAGCAGGAAGGCCGCCAGTATCAGCAAGAGCACGGCAACGGTCATTTCCACTGCTGGCCGCAGGCGGTTGTCAAACACCTGTTGGCTCATGTTGCCTCCGGCAGGGACAGGGATTTGTTGGGCGATGGCAGGTAAGCCAGCCCCAGCTTGCCGAGCGGTTCATCCAGCAGGAAGCCGCGCACCACCCCGCTTTTGCGTTGCCCCCTGACCTGGTACAGCCAGATGTTGCTGTCGTTGGGGGCTTTGCGGTGCAGGCCGAGTTTGGTGAAACGCTTTTGGGCATGTTCCCAGGCATCCGGGGCGAACTCCTTGAAGATCCGTGGGCTGACCAGCAGCAAGCCTTCGGGTACCACATGCAGGAAAGCGCCGGTTTCGTTGAGTTTGTGCTTACCTGAGCGTAACCCTTCCGACAACCAGTGCAGGAAGTGTTGGCCAGGGTCGTCAGAAGAAACCCCTCCCGGCCGCCCAGCCGCTTCAACGCGGCGCTTCGCCCCCTTGTCAGGGGAGGAGGGTTCTTGCTCAATGGTGGCAGGTGGTTCTGATGTAGGTGACCCTGATGTAGGAGCTTGCCCTGCAAGCGATTCTTCAACGGCATCGCCCGCATGGCTGGCTCCTACAGGGGATGGCGGTGGGGTGGGCTGGGTTTCCTCCTCACCTTCTGGTGTCACGCTGCCTTCCAGCACTACCGGAAATAACGCCGGATCAGCCCAGAGTGCTGAAGCAGGCAGCCGCAGCAAGGTAAACGCCTGTTCCATACCGCCGGTCTTGACGGTGGCACGCCAGATCGCCTGCCCGGCAGGCGTGGGGGTGAGGACGCCATGCTGTTGCAGCTCATCCATCAGCCGGTCATTGCGCGAGGGGATGCCGGTCTGCCCTTCCTTTTCCAGATGGGTGCGCAGTTCATCCAGCACCCGCTTGCTGACCAGCCACAGGCTGTCACCGTCGAAGAAACCGGCAGCACCGGGACGGTTGAGGGTAAGCAGTTGCTCATCCAGCAGATGGCGCAGGCCGGTCAACAGGCGCTGCGACAGCGGTTTGGCTTTGGCGGTGGGTATCTGCTGGGTGTGGATCGGCTGGCCACCGGACAGGTCATCTGCGACAGACTGCCTGTCGGCTTCCGTGACGGTCTGGCCCAGCACCCCGGCGGTTTCATCCTGCCCGGAGAGGTAGGCCAGCCATGCCTTGAACACGTTGGGGAAATCCTGTTGCAGCCAGGAGAGCGCGGTGTCCGGGGTGAGTTGCCGTGCCAGCAACGGTGGCAGCAGTTCGTGGGTGCGGTATTCGCGGTTGCGCACGAACTCCACCCGGTAGCAGCCCGCCTGCAATGCACCATCCAGCGGTTTCCAGTAGGCGAAGGTGTCCTGCCCGTGGCTGTTGAACAGGCGCAGTTTCTGGTCGCTGCACGGTTTGCCGACATCGTGCAGCAGTGCGGCGCTGGCAATGGCAAATGTCCAGGCGTGCTGCTGGCGGTTCACCTCCTCGGCGGCAGCGCCGGGGGGCAGCATCTTGCCCTTGCGGGCTTCCAGCGCCAGTTGCATCACTTGCAGGCTGTGGGTGAGCATTCCGCCTTGGCCGCAATGGTGGTGTGCTTCGGAGGCTGGGGTTTGCTGGACGAAGGCGGCGAAGCTTTCCAGCAGGGGTTGGTAGAGCCTGCCCCAGTAATCGGCAGGCACCCCCGCCAGTGAACGGATACGCGCCAGCAGCTTGTGGTGTGGCTCCAGCAACACATCGGCAGGTAATACCGGCCACACACCAAGCGGCAATGGGGGGATGGCTGCCGTCCAGGTTGGCGTGGGTGCTGCTGGTTTGAAAAGCTTCCGGGCAAGTGATGCTAGCATGGTGATGATCGCTGGGCGTGTTGGCGCAGAAAACCCAGACCTTGGCACAGCCCAGGGAACGCCCTGCGGCGGGGAGAAAACCATACCGTAATGCCCGCCTCACCCGCCTCCTGGACAAACTGGCTGAAGCTGCAATGGCGGTAGTCCCATAACCTGCCCTGCGCCGCCGCCCGAAAAGACAGTAACGGCCAACCCCGCAAGGCCAATAACGCCAGGCGCAGCGGCTTGGGCCGACCCTCGGCGTCAGTCATGGTGGCCAGCCACTGCATCAGGCATTCCGGCAGGCTATCAGCCCCTTCATCCAGCCACGCCTCGGTACCGGCAAAGCGCTGAAGCAGCAGCTCAAAGGCCGGGAGAAAGGCTTGCCAGCCCAGTGGGGCCAGCAGGGAATGCAGCGTGTTGGATGTTGTCACGGTAAGCGTATCGTTGCCATCAGGATCACCGTGCCATCTTACGGAAGCCCAATGGGATAGCCAGATTCCCGCTTACCAGCCGACCGCCCGCTTACACGCAGAACCTTGAAGGATGACCGCTTTTGTGCATGGTATTGAAGCGTCCAAAAATCCGCCAAACGATTCCGCTTTGTCAAGCTTGTGCCCACGCAGACCCGCTATCGCGCAAATCAGAATATTGTCCCCATCCTGGCCACCCGCCATAGTTGCC
>JAHJJD010000027.1 GCA_018822845.1 Gammaproteobacteria bacterium
AGCGTGTTGAGGATATGGACGGCGCGTGTATTGAGGCGCTCGTCTCCCAAGTCGAGATCATTGAGTTCGGTGGCTGACCAGTTCATAGGCTCAAATGGTTTATTTTACAGTAACTTGGTGACTTGTGTATAAGGAGATGGTCGCTACGGGGTGAGTGAGGTCATCTCGTTATACACAAGTCGGAAAACTCCTTAAAAACCAAGAACTTGATATTTTTATCAAGCTTCTGATTTAATTGGAATTTCTTGAGTTGTGTATAATGCGATGGAGTGAGGCTGAAGGCTTTTTAGGTATTATTGATGAAACTCGCATCAGCGCTTGAAGTAGACCAATGTTCCAATTCATTAAGTTACTGTTAGAGTTGTTTTGGTAAATCGCTACTTATAGTCTGTAGATATAAAGTCATCATCCAAATAGTCTTGCCAGTGTTAATCGGGGCGGGATTATGGATCCATTAAAGCTTCTTGGTTCAGAGATTCGACAAAGGCGGTTAGACTTGGGGCTATCTCAAGAAGAGCTTGCTGCGCTATGTGATCTTCATCGCACCTACATAGGAAGTGTCGAACGAGGGGAGAGAAATATTTCCCTCCAAAACATTATCTCTATTGCCCACGCCCTCAAATGTAAACCAAGCCAGTTGGTTGCTGGTGTTGATAAGGCGGTATAGGGATGAATCTGTGCAAGAAAAATTTGCCTATTCGTAGCAAATACAAAGAGATTGCTGAAAAAAAATGCTATCGAGTACATGGGCATGAGGGGAGCTGTGAGGAGTTTCCTTATCTTTCCGACCTTTCAAAGAACCATCCCCGAGTTGCAAACAAGATCAAGCGTGATGCGACAAAGACTACTGGTGCGGCATGGAAAAGTGAGGACGCAGGCCCAAACAGGATTGATCGTTGGGTAATGCTTCAAGATGATGAAGCATTATTAAAGTTTGGACTCAACATGAGGGCATTGAAACCGACAGTTGTTGCAAAGTTGAGAGAAAAGGCGGCTACTTACAATGATTGCATGGATGTCGCAGCAAAGCTCACATGGTTGACATATCAAATGCCCGATGCCCCAGAATGCCCACATGAAATTAAGATTTATCTTGAGTCTCGGTTCGGTTCAATGACATCGGAGGCAGCGACTTGTATTGTTTGCAAAGAGCCATTGAGTTTTTCTCTGTTTGAGAATGCACAAAGAGGAAAAGCTGAAATAGAGACAGCCCATGCTAATCCTCGTGAACATAATCAGGAGAATGTTGGATTTGCGCATCGAGAATGCAATATAGCTCAAGGCAACAAGACTCTTGATGAATTTTATGATTGGATCGCTGGGATTCTTGAGCGTGCTAGAGGCCAGCATTCTGTCTAAAGTTCCACAGTAGCTTCATCGAAACTAGTAAGTACGTTGAGCAATTTAGCTCTCGCGGTTAGCGCTTCAGTAAAAGACTCAACAAGGGTCGAAAACTCTGCATTTTGTGCGTCAGGGACGGGAATTTTTATTTCACGAACCCGACTACCTAATGAGCCAAGTGTAGACTGAATAAAAACAAGGCTGCGAATGTCACGTTGAACACTAGCTAAACTAAGTAGGTAAAGAAGTTCAAACGGATTAAATGGTGCGGTTTTTTCAACCGTAATAATTCTCAGGTGACTCTGTGCGATGCATTTATAATTAAATTCGTGCAAGATTGCACAACGACCAATTCGGTATCTCCCATCAACCACCATAAGTATTGCACCAGGTTTCAATCCTTGGTCATGTTTGACCGAATTGAATGTCTCTTCACTCACCGATTTTGTAGGATCGATTGAAACCTCAAAGTTGGAAATGTCAGAAGTTCTTACAAAAGGGATGTCTCCAGTTCCGTATGCCTCGGATCCAACCTCATGACCTTTCCGAATTGAAATCCACCCGCGATTGATCATCTCCTCGAATGAGACGATTTTTGCATTGAATCTGGCGGCATCTCGCTCAAGTAGTAAGTCCGTTTTACGATCGTAATATCTTGGAACTAGGTAGTATTTGTTAGAAACATGAGATTCGAACCAATAATTATGTGCATCCGCCGCCCAATCGTTAGCTATTGAAGCAAAGTCGTCAGGAAACGGCGTGCCATCATTTTTGCTTGTTCTACCTCTCCGATCATGGCCACAAGCAAGAGCTACCGCTATTTTCATATTGTCATTACGAGGTCTTTCAGTCTTTTTGAAGAAGAGAATATTTGTCTTGGTATCCGTCCCCGGCTGAAAAGATGTTCGAGGACAATCGATAAGACCAAAAACTTCACCATGGCTCCTCAAGTAGTCCCAAATGTAACCGGAGCCTGTATTGCCAAACACCCCTTCAGGAAGAACTATCCCGAGTGTGCCTTCAGGTTTCAAGAGTTTGACGCATAATTCAATGAACAATGTTTGTGGGTCTTGAGACGATCTTAGTTGCCCGGTTTTTAACCATGAATGTTTATGCTTTGAGTATTCCCAGTTAAATCCAAGATCATATTGCGCTAGAATTTCTGGCTCTTTAATTGGAATTTTTGCGCCGAATGGTGGATTCGTGAGGACATAATCAGCGCCCAATGGTGAATGAGCAGCGTCAATTGCCGATAGCATTCGTAAATCCAAAGAATTTGCATTCAGAATTCTGCTGGTTTCGGGGGCCGCTAGTTCGCACAAGGCCGATGCAAAAACGAAAAGGTCGGTATCCTTATCGATGCCTACAAGCCTACCCGGCTCGCGCCTTTTTGCTTCCCAAAACGAGGCTGTTTCGGTCAAGAATCCCGCTGTACCGCAGGCGGGGTCTACCACTTTTGTGCCTGCTTTCGGAGAAAGTACTGAAATCATGCACCGTACAATGCTTCGAGGAGTAAAAAACTGTCCTTTGTCGCCTCTGAGATTTGGACCAATAAGAGCCTGAAATGCATCTCCCAATAGGTGTGATTTTGCCCCGTGGAGGTCTAGGTTCGCTATAGACAAGAAGCCATAGCGAAGAGAGTTATCATCTAGATGGAATTTGTCATCACTTCCGAATACATTTGCATATTGGGACTTGAGTATCGGAAGGAGGGAAGTATTGGCTGATACATTGTCTGTCAGAAACCACTCAATTTGTTGTTGATATGCTGGGCTACGATCGCGACACAGTGCTACGAGGAGAAGCTTCGATAGATCTCCAATAATCCGCTCAGCTCTGCTCGCATTGCTGTTGGAATACAGATAGTAGTAGAGCTTGCGGAAAGCATCAAAATAGTCAACAGAGCTACAAACACTCATTTCGAGTTGATTCATGGTCACGATCCCATTAGTTTTGAAGACTATACGTATCACATCACCTCGTGTCAACGGTGATTCTAACAATTCGGCTAATCAGACAGTTTGTAAACAGTGCTTATAGATTCCCTTCACACTCCGGCGGTTGGTTACCTCAAATGTTGAGCGTCAAGCCGAAACTTACCTACTCCCCAAAACAAAACGGATTAAACACCGCCCGTTGCCACAAACGCTTGCGCTCCATTTCCCCCATTCCTGCGGCTTCGCAGCTTGCTTCCCAGTTCTGCCGGATGGTGGCTACCTGCTGGCCGATTTTGTCCTGCGCTGCTTCCTTTGTCAGTTGGAACACATGGCAAACCGACAGGGCGTTTTCCAGCGTTGAAAAGTTGCCCTGTGAACCGCCAATCTGCATGGCCTGGGTGGCTTCACGCCCGGCTCGCAGTTGCGGGCAAAGGTCGTAGGCGGGGGTGAGTTGCAGGGTTTCGCCATCCCAGAAGGCGGCATGATTGCGGGCATGGTCGTCGGTATTGCCGATCAGGATGTTGAACACCAGCCGCTGGAACAGTTCGTGCAAGGTGGCAGTAGGGTCGGCGAAGCGCTGGCGGATCAGGTCGGCAAGGTCGCGGTAACTCGCATAGCGTGCTTCCATTTCATTCAGCCCCAACAGGCTCAGGCCGCTCAGCAACAGACGGCGGTGCGTCCGGTTGGCCTGATGGAAGCGGTCGAAACGTTCCACCAGCAACACATCCTTGCCCATGGCTGACGCCAGTTGCGTGTCGGCTACGCTTAGCCCGACCTGTTTGGCCAGTTGCATGGCGACATACTCGGCTTTCACGATGTCATATTGGTCGGTTGAAGTGCTGAATTTGGCAATGTAGCTGTGGGTATCCGCGTTGATCAGGGCTTTGGGGCGTGCACCGCCGACGCTGGTTCCATGGCGCAGGGCAATGTCCAGTTCCGGCGGTAGCGGTTTGCCCTGGTCGATCATCTCCGCCGCCAGCAACAACTCCTGCAAACTGGCCTGTGGCGTCTGGCGTGGCTGGTATTCCGCGCCGCTGCGCTGAAAATCCAGTGCGCCAATGCGGTCACTGCCGGAGAGCAGCAGATAGTCGAGCTCATCCGGGGTAAAACCAGCGTGCTGGTAACTGATGACCCTGCGCCCCCAGGCATCCGGCGCGGCGTCCCGCAGGCAGGAATGGATGGTGTTCAAACCTTCCGGCTGGAACGCGCCACTACGCAACGGCAATTCAAACGGTGACAGGGCAATGGCGTCGTCCCGTTCCCGGTAACTGCGCCCATAGGTGAAATGGTGCAACTGCCCCTGTTTGACGATACGCCCGGCAACCACTGGTTCGGATTGTTGTGGCAGCCAGACCCAGACATAGGCACCGCCAGTATGTTGCAGTTCAGAAGTCATCATCCAGCTCCACGTTTGCGCTTCGGGCGCGTTCTGGCAGCAGGCTGGCGAGTCCGGCAACCGTGGTCGACAGGCGTTGCAGGTCGCGGGTGCTTTCCGCCAGCAAGGGGATGCCAACAATGGCGGCGGCTTCAAATACCGTGCCGATGGCAACTTTGGCGTCGCCTTTTTCGATGGCGCTGACGGTCTGGCGGCTGACGCCGAGGCGTTCCGCCAGTTCCTGTTGCGGCATTTTGCGTTCCAGCCGCGCAGCACGGATCATGCTGGCGAAAATGTGCAGCGTGGTTTGGGTGCGGGTGGATAAGCTGGGTGATCTTGTCATGTTTGCCATACTCAAAAGCATTTAAGGTTAAGTATAGCAAGCAATGGAGTCAGTCGTGAAAATCAGTTACTCCACCAGCCAATCATCCACCGTCTTGGCTTCGCTGCTGAAATTGATTCCCACCAACACTTTTGGACGAGGGTCGGCGTTTTCACTATCAGTCAACATGAGCATGGACGCTTGCACTTCATGGTTGGGGTAGCCAAGCTGGAGCAGGCCGTATTTATCACGGCTTTTCAAGGTCAGATAGCCGGTCTGGAACAGCACAGGGGTCAGTTGCAGGCGTTCAAGGTCGTAATTCCCTAGCGCCAGTTCATCCACCTCCATATCATCCACCCGGTACACGCCATTGCGGCGCATCAGTTTGGGCAGGAACGTCGGTGTGCCGGACTCGAACCAGAAATTACGGAAAGCTTGCGCCTGGAAAAAGCTCAGAATGGAGTAGGGGTTATACACGGACGATTCCAGATCCCACGTATAACCGTTATACCAATGGCGCAAATCTGCCAGCAAAGCGGCGCGGTCAACCTTCATGCGTTTTTCCACTGCGGGCATATAGGGCGCGAAATAATGTTCCAGTTCCTCCTGCGTGTAGCCCAGCAAGGTGGCGGCACTGTAATCCATTGTCAGGTCGAACAGGTTGTTGAGGTCGGAAAAGATCGACACCCGGCTGAACTTCGACACCCCGGTAATCAGCAGAAATTCCAGATACGGGTCGCTGTCCTTGATCACCGAATAGAAGGTTTTCAGGGTTTGCTGATTGGCTTTGGCTTGCGGAATGTCGTCAAGGTAATCAATCAGCGGTTTGTCGTATTCGTCGATCAGCAACACCACCTTGCCGTGTTGTTGGGCAAGCTTTTGCAGCAGCTCACCGAACAGTGTTTTGAGGGTTGAACCTTTCAAATCAACCTGATACAGGCTGGCATGTTCATACAGCGCCTGTTGCAGGGCCTTGTCCAGCCCCAAACCCTGGTAGTCCAGCGTGTTGATGGAAAGATGCACGACGGGGTGTGTTTTTTGCCAGTCCCAGTGATTTTCGATCCACAAACCGGCAAACAGGTCATGGTTACCGCTGTAAATTTCCTTGATGGTGGACAGCAGCAAGGACTTGCCGAAACGGCGCGGACGTGAGAGGAAGTAATAACCTGCACGTCGATCAATCAGGCCAAAAATGGCTTCGGTTTTATCCACATACAGGCAGTCTTGCTGACGAAGTTTGGCAAAGGATTGAATGCCGATGGGTAGTTGTTTCAACATGGTGGTGATCTGTGTCCAATCGCGATAAGCCTAGAATAGCATACGCCCGCACCCCTGCTTCAGTAGTCGGCAGCTACAAATAGCTTATTTCTGTTTTTAAGATATTAATATCGAATTATATCGTTTTTTTCGCTTTAAGATTTCAGGGATACTGCCTCGCATCAAATTCCAACGAGGTACGAGCCATGACCCTGAATGTTGAACCGCTGCACACCCTGCATGCTGATTTCGCCGACCTGACCCTCGACGAGGCCCTGATTGCCTTGCGCCAGCGCTTTGACGGGCGCATTGCGTTTTCCACCAGTCTGGGGCTGGAAGATCAGGTGATCACCGATGCCATCTTCCGCAATGGGCTGGACATTGACGTGTTTACGCTGGATACCGGGCGCAATTTTACGGAAACCTACGACGTGCTGGATGAAACCCGCAAGAAGTACGGCAGGCCGATCAAGGCGTTTTACCCGCAAACCGAGGCGATTGAGCGTTACGTCACCATCAAGGGCATCAATGCGATTTACGAGTCGGTCGAGAACCGCAAGGAATGCTGCTACATCCGCAAGATCGAGCCGCTCAACCGCGCATTAAAAGGGGCGCAAGTGTGGATTACCGGTTTGCGTGCGGCGCAATCCAGCTACCGTGCCGACATGGGCCTGTTCGAGCGCGATGAACAGCGTGACCTGCTGAAATTCAACCCGTTGTTGCACGCCACTTCCGGCCAGTTGTGGGGTGACATCCGCAAGTACGCTATCCCCTACAACAAGTTGCATGGCCAACTCTACCCCAGTATTGGTTGCGCGCCCTGCACCCGCCCCGTGGCGGTAGGCGAAGACGAACGCGCCGGACGCTGGTGGTGGGAATCCCACAATCAGGAGTGCGGCCTGCATGACGGCACCGCTAACCCATTGAGGAAGGCTGCGTAATGACCGTGAGCATTGCCCCCAAGCCCTTGAACGAAGTGGCACCGAACGCTTCTGCGCTCGAACGCATCAAGGATCGCAGCAACTACCTGCGTGGCAATCTGCTGGAGGAATTCCACAATCCGCTCACTGGCACGATCAACGAAGACCATGTGCAACTGCTGAAATTCCACGGTTCCTACATGCAGGATGACCGCGATGTGCGCCTGCAACGTCAGCAAAAGAAACTGGAACCGGCCTATTCCTGCATGATCCGCCTGCGCGTGCCGGGTGGCGACCTGAGCGCCGAACAGTGGGTGAAACTGGATGACATCAGCAACCAGTATGGCAACGGCACCTCACGCATTACCACCCGACAGGCGTTGCAGTTCCACGGCGTCATCAAGTTTGACCTGAAAAACACCATCAAGGCGATGGATGCAGCCCTGCTCGACAGCATTGCCGGGTGCGGCGACGTCAACCGCAACGTGATGTGTACGCCCGACCCCACGCTGTCGGTTTTCCATGCGCAAGTGTTTCCGTGGGCGCAAATGATCAGCGAGCACCTGCTGCCGCGTTCACGTGCCTACCACGAAATCTGGCTGGATGAAGAGCAGGGCAAAACCCTGGTCGCAGGCGGCGAAGCGGAAGAAGTCGAACCGCTGTACGGCAAGCATTACCTGCCGCGCAAGTTCAAGATTGCCATTGCGATTCCACCGTTCAACGACATGGATGTGTACGCCAACGACATCGGGCTGATTGCGCTTGAGGAAAACGGCCAACTGGCGGGTTTCAACGTTGCTATCGGCGGTGGTCTGGGCTTCACCTTCGGGCGTGACGACACCTACCCGCGTCTGGCGACCACCATTGGTTTCTGTACGCCGCAACAGGTGCTGGACGTGTGCCATCACATCGTTGCCATCCAGCGTGATTACGGCAACCGGCAGGATCGCAAGCTGTCGCGCTTCAAGTACACCATCGACCGTTTCGGGCTGGACTGGTTCAAGCAGGAGCTGAATACCCGTCTGGGCTTTGCGCTGGGTAAGCTGCGCCCGTTCGGGTTTGAAACCACAGGCGACCGTTTCGGCTGGCGTTCCACCACCGATGGTTTGTGGCATCTGGGCTTGCGGCTGGAATACGGGCGGGTGCTGGATAACGGCACTCACCGCCTGAAAACGGCGCTGCGGGCAATTGCCGAACAGCAGCTGAGCGGTTTCCGCATGACCGGCAACCAGAACCTGATCCTGACCGGCGTGCGTGAAGACGACATTGACGAGGTGGAAGGCATCCTGCAAGCCTATGGTTACGCGCCTGATGCCAGCCATTTGTCCGGCTTGCGGCGCAATTCCATTGCTTGCGTGGCACTCAACACCTGCCCGCAAGCGATGGCGGAAGCGGAACGTTACCTGCCCACCCTGATCAGCAAGCTGGAAGTGTCGCTGGACAAACACGGCTTGCGTCATGAGGAAATCAAGATCCGCATGACCGGCTGCCCCAACGGTTGCGGGCGTTCCGTGCTGGGCGAAATCGGCCTGATCGGCAAGTCGCCGGGGCGTTACAACCTGTATCTGGGCGCAAGCTTCAACGGCGACCGTTTGAATACGCTGTACCGCGAAAACCTGGATGAGGCAGCCATCCTGGGCAATCTGGATGAGCTGTTTGCAGCGTATGCCACGCAGAGGCGCGATGCGGAAGCCTTCGGTGACTTCGTGATTCGCAAGGCTTACGTCTCTGCCAAGCCATAAAATTTTAAATTCCCTCACTCCGAACCTCCCCCCATCCTAACCTTCCCCCGCAAGGGGGGAAGGAACAAGAGGCACTCGCTTCTTCCTTCTTGCTCCCTTCACCCCTTGCGGGGGAAGGGGTGGGGATGGGGGGAGGCGGCGGCGGACAGAGGTATGGTTTTTCGGGGAATCCCCTAAAGCACATCCAGCAGCTTCGCCTGCAAATCCTTGCCCTGTTTTTGCCCTTGCCGGGTATTGGCAATCGCCTCATGCCACTGGTCAAACAGGGCGCGTAGCTCTTCATGGGTCTGGCAATGGTCAATATTTCGCACCAGCGTGGTTGCTCCATACGGCCCTTTGAAAGCGTTCAGGGTATTGGTCATGAAGTTTTTTGCCATGTTGAATTTGGCGGGGTCAAAGGTGGCGGGCAATTCACGGAAGATAGTGCTTGTTACGCCAGAAACGGGGTCGGCAACCGGGGAAGGGGCGTTGTTTGTCAGCACCGCTGGTGCGGGATGTGCGGCTGGGCTTGCTGCCATCCCGACCGGAGTGATATAGCCACCCGACTCCAGCATGGCCAGGATATTGTCTAGTTCAGCACTCACGCGCGGCAAGATTTTAAAATCTTCCTCGGTACGCTTGCCGTCAACATAAATAAGCACAGAGCGCTCCAGCCGGGATAGGCCATGTGCTTTGGTTTCAACTTCCTCAATGCCTTTGGGGGTTTTGGCAAAGATCGCTGTTGTCATTATTTACTCCTCACTCTACAAGCACGGAATTTATGTAATTGTTGGTTCTAATCTCTTTTCAAGATATGAGCATCTTATTATATCGTTTTTTTAACTTAGTGAATTCACGGATACTGCGCTGTATCAAGATTACCCAGGATACAACCACATGTTGTTCACGACACTCAAACCGAAGCAGCGGCTGCTCAGTCACCTCGATTGGCTGGAAGCCGAAGCTATCCATATCCTACGCGAAGTTGCCGGGCAATGCAGCAATCCAGCGCTGTTGTTTTCCGGTGGCAAAGACTCCATCTGCTTGCTGCGGCTGGCGGAAAAAGCGTTCCGCCCCGGACGCTTTCCTTTCCCTTTGCTGCACATCGACACCGGCCACAATTACCCCGAAGTCATCGAATTCCGCGACCGCAAAGCCGCTGAACTGGGCGAGCGCCTGATCGTGCGTTCGCTGGAAGATTCCATGCAGCGCGGCACGGTAGTGCTCAAGCACGCGGATGAATCGCGCAACAAGCACCAGTCCGTCACCCTGCTGGAAGCGATTGAGGAACACGGTTTCGATGCCTGCATCGGTGGCGCACGCCGCGACGAGGAAAAGGCGCGGGCCAAGGAACGTATCATGAGTTTCCGCGACGAATTCGGTCAGTGGGACCCGAAAAACCAGCGCCCGGAACTGTGGAACCTGTACAACGCGCGCAGCCACAAGGGTGAAAACATCCGCGCCTTCCCGATTTCCAACTGGACTGAACTGGATGTATGGCAATACATCGAGCGCGAAGGGCTGGAATTGCCCGGCATTTACTTTGCCCACCAACGTCCGGTGGTGTTGCGCCAGGGTTCCATCGTGCCGGTCACTGACATCACCCCGGCCAAAGCGGGTGAGGAAATCATCGACTTGCAAGTGCGTTTCCGCACTGTTGGCGACATTACCTGCACCGCACCGGTCGAGTCCGACGCCGATACGATCGAAAAGATCATTGCCGAAACCGCGACCACCACCATTACCGAACGCGGCGCTACCCGGCTGGACGATCAGGCCAGCGAGGCGGCCATGGAGCAACGCAAGAAAGAGGGCTATTTCTGATGACACATTTCATTGAAGACCACGGCCTGTTGCGCCTGCTGACTTGTGGCAGCGTGGATGACGGCAAGAGTACCCTGATCGGGCGGCTGTTGTTCGATTCCAAGTCAATTCTGGCCGATACCCTGCATGCGATTGAAAAGACCTCGCAGAAACGCGGCATGCAGGATGTTGATCTTTCCCTGCTGACCGACGGTTTGCAGGCCGAGCGTGAGCAGGGCATCACCATCGACGTGGCTTACCGCTATTTCTCCACCGGCACGCGCAAGTTCATCATTGCCGATGCACCGGGGCATGAGCAGTACACCCGCAACATGGTGACGGCGGCTTCCACCGCCAATCTGGCCATCATTCTGGTGGATGCGCGCAAAGGGGTGCTGACCCAGACCCGGCGGCATTCTCATCTGGCGCATCTGGTGGGTATTCCCCATTTGCTGGTGGCGGTCAACAAGATGGATCTGGTGGATTACAGCCAGCAGCGTTTCGAGGAAATCAAACGGGCGTATCTGGATTTTGCCGAACAACTGGGTATCCGTGATGTGCGTTTCATTCCCTTGTCTGCGCTGAAAGGCGACATGGTGGTGGAGCGTGGCGACAGGCTGGGCTGGTATCAGGGGCCGACCTTGATGAATATTCTGGAAACTGCGCCGGGGGTGGAGGGCCGACTCACGCAGCCATTCCGTTTTCCGGTGCAGTATGTGTGCCGCCCGCAGGATTCCAGCAATCCTGAGCTGCATGATTACCGTGGCTTCATGGGGAGGGTGGAATCCGGCGCAATTGCCGTGGGTGATGCCGTTACCATCCTGCCTTCCGGTTTGGGCAGTACCGTCAAGGCGATTGAGCTGGGTGGCGAAGCGCTGCACGAGGCAGTGACGGAACAGTCGGTCACGCTATTGCTGGCTGACGAAATCGACATTTCACGCGGCGACATGATCGTGAAATCCAGCGAATTGCCCACCCAGACCAAACGGCTGGATGCCACCGTGTGCTGGCTGGCGGAAACCCCGCTGGATCGTGCCCGCACTTACCTGATCCGCCACACCACCCGCGACACCAGGGCGAAAGTGGCTGAGATTGCCTGGAGGGTGGATGTGAACAGTCTGGAGAAACAAGCCGTGAACCAGTTGGCGATGAATGATATTGCCCGCGTTGCTTTCAAATTGGCGCAACCCTTATTGACTGACCCATATGCCCACAACCGTGGTACAGGTGCCTTCATCGTGATTGATGAAAGCACCAACAATACGGTGGGAGCAGGGATGATTGCGGCGACAGGTGCGTGATAAGTGCAGGGCGTGTTAGCCAGACTCGACCAAACGGATGAGGTCTTTCCCCATCACAATCTTTTGCTGCTTGTACAGCAAGCCGATGGCGCGTTTGAAATGCGCCTTGCTCACCTGAAACTCGCGGTAAATGTCTTCTGGTGAGCTTTTGTCGGTGAAGGTGGAACTGCCACCGCGTGCGTGCAGATGGTCGAGGATTTTCTGTGCTACTGCGTCTTGCACCACCGGGCTGGGCAGTTGCAGCATCAGGTCAATTTTCTGGTCGGGGCGGATGGCCTTGATGTAACCCTGCACCCGTTGGCCGATGTGCAACGGCTGGAAGACTTCATTGGCATACAGCAAACCGAGGTGTGTGCCGTTGATCACCGCTTTGAAACCCAGTTCGGTGCGCTCGTAAATCATTAACTCCACCGCCTGACGCGGGGTGAAGCTGCTACCGAATTCATTGAGGAACAACTCCAGCCGTGAGGAGCCGACAATGGTTTCGGTTTTGTCATCGACGTAAACGCAGACCACATACGCTTGGCCTTCCTGCATGGGGATGGCTTGTTCCCTGCGCGGAACCAGCAAATCCTTGGGCAGGCCCCAATCCAGAAATGCGCCAAAGCGGTTGACTGAAACCACTTTCAGGCAGGCAACCTCGCCGACTTTGGCCAGGGGGGTCTCGGTGGTGGCAATCAGGCGGTCTTCCGAGTCCAGATAAACGAACACCTTCAGCCAGCTATCGGGTTGGCAGTCCTTGGGTACGTAACGTTTGGGCAGCAGAATTTCGCCGTAATTTGCGCCATCCAGATAGACCCCGAAGCTGGTGGTTTTGGTGACGCGCAGCAGGTTGTAGCGACCGAGTTTTGACATGATGTTCTTTTCCCTGTGTGTTCTGGCGATTATCGCACGCGCACTACAGTTGCGCATGCATATGATCAGCGGCCCGTGAGCGGGTTTGTCTTGATTAGGGGGAATTTTGAATATTGCAGCATTGAAATCAGAATAAGCATTACTGCTTCCAAAGGGCAGCGATGGCGGTGTAACCAAGGAGGCCGCAGATGGGTTGGGAAGGTATTTTGTCCACGCTGCTGGTGGTGGGCGTGTTGGGCTTTCTGGCCTTGTCCAGGATTACGCCCGACCTGATTCTGATGGCGGCGCTGGTCATCCTGCTGGTTAGCGGGGTGGTTACGCCGGAAGTTGCTTTCGCCGGGTTTGGCAATACCGGCCTGATGACGATTGCGGCCTTGTATATCGTGGCAGCAGGCTTACGCGAAACGGGGGCGATCCAGTGCATTACACGCCGTTTGCTGGGGCAGCCGTCGACGGTGCGCGGGGCGCAATTCCGCATGTTGCTGCCGACTGCCGGTTTGAGTGCATTCCTGAATAATACCACAGTGGTGGCGATGCTGATCCCGGCCATTCAGGAATGGTGCCAGCGGCTCAAGCTGCCGCCTTCCAAGTTGCTGATGCCACTGAGTTTTGCTGCGATTATGGGCGGCACTTGCACCCTGATTGGCACCAGCACCAATCTGGTGGTCAATGGCTTGTTGCAAAAGAATGGCTACCCCTCGCTGGGCATGTTTGAGATTACCCCTGTCGGGCTGTTACTGGTGCTGGTGGCGGGTGCTTTCCTGCTGCTGGTCGGCAGTCGCCTGCTGCCAGACCGTGGTGGCGTGGATGAGGGGCTGGAAAGCCTGCGTGAATACCGGGTCGATATGCTGGTGGATGGCCCGACCCTGGCCGGGCAGCCGCTGTCAGCGGCGGGTTTGCTGAATCTGGGCTATGGTTATTTGCGGGAAGTGACCCGTGAAAGTGTGGTTATTTATCACCCTGCGCCTGATTTCGTGCTGCAACAGGACGATCGTCTGTCGTTTGTCGGTGCGCCGCGTTGTGCCCATGAGCTGCGCAGCATCCAGGGGCTGAAGCCAGCCAACGAAGACATCCAGTGGCTGGATATTGTGCATTTCCGTCGCCGTCTGGTGGAGGCGGTGATTGGCCCGGATTTCCCGTTTCTGGGCATGACGCTGGAAGAATGCGATTTTCTCGGTTCCTATCAGGCGGTGGTGCTGTCAGTGTCGCGCGGCAATGAAAGCAACCTGCCAGACCGGGGCCTGGGGGCACGCTTGCAAGTGGGCGATACCTTACTGATGGAAGCAGGCAAGGAGTTCGCCAACCAGTACCGTTTTCGCAAGGACTTTCTGCTGGTCAGCGCACTGGAAGATTCCAGCCCGCCCAATTTCCAGAAAACGCAACTGGCGCTGGGCATACTGGCGGCGATGGTGCTGCTGAGCGCGTTCGAGATCGTGCCGATCCTGCAAGCGGCGTGGCTGGCGGCGGGGGTCATGCTGATCACTGGCTGCATGAATGCGGGTCTGGCAAGGCGTTCCATCGACTTCTCGGTGCTGACTGTGATCGGCGCATCGTTTGCACTGGGGGAGGCAATGAGTTCCAGCGGGGCGGCGAAGTTTCTGGCGGAACTGCTGATGTTCGGCGGGCAATTGACGCCAGTGCTGGCTTTGGTGGTGGTCTACGCCATGACGGTCATGTTTACCGAATTCATCACCAACAATGCGGCGGCGGTGCTGATGTACCCGATAGCGGCTGCTGTGGCGGAACAGTTGGGGGTGAATTTCATGCCGTTCGCCATCGCCATCATGTATGCGGCTTCCGCCAGTTTCATCACACCGATTGGCTACCAGACCAACCTGATGGTGTACGGGCCGGGTGGTTACCGGATGGTTGATTATCTGCGCTTGGGCGTGCCACTGAGCCTGCTGAGCGGATGTGTGTCGCTTCCGGTCATTTTGTGGCTTTGGCCGTTGTAAACTGGTCGGGATGTTTGCATAAGGTTTCAACCAGATGGCTGGCTGCCGCAAGGTTGCCAGCCGCCTGCCCTGTCAGGCTGTCGCCCAGCTCAAACGAATAACCGCGAATGCGTAGCAGGTAAGCAGGCGGCGCATCCCTGCCGTATACCTGCCGGAAGGCATGGAGCACGGCAGCGGGTGACATCGCGTGGCTGGTGTAGCTGCAATCCTGTTGTGCGCTGAGGTCTTCCAGCACATAAGGCTCGGCGCAACTCATATCCGCATCAATGAACAGCACGTATTCCCGCCCCACCAGGTCGGTAATGTGTTCGACCTGTAACTGCATGTCGGTTTGGCACTCGACACCAGGCAAGCTTTGAGCTGCTATTGCCTCCAGCAACAACAGCCCCAGTGCATCATCGCCACGCCCCGGATTGCCGTAACCAAACAGCAGGATCGGGGCAAGATTACCCCTCACCCCAACCCCGCACCCAGCCCCTTACAGGGTCGTCCCTCAAGGGGGGAGGGGCTAAGAGACTGTATTTCTTGTTCCCCCTCGCCCCTTGAGGGAGAGGGGGCTAGGGGGTGAGGGGTAACGGCGCAGCCGTCACTGTTTTTCGTCGCGCGGCTAAGCAATTCCCCGTTATGGCTGAACAGTTCTACTTGAAGCGGCATCTTGCCCAGCGCATGGGTAGCGCAAGACAAGCACGGGTCATACGCCCGCACCGCCACTTCCAGATGGTTGAGCAAGCCTTCGGTGATCTCCTGCCCATCCAGATAGTGGTTGGCCACCGAACGTACCGATTCGTTCATCGCCTGATTATTACTGGTGGTGGAAACGATCAGGTTGGCCTTTTCAATCAAGCCCTGCTCATTGACCTGATAATGGTGGAACAGCGTGCCGCGTGGGGCTTCGATTACGCCGATGCCTTGCGCACGTTTTTCGCCATGCACCACCAGATCCGTGCCAGTAATGTCGGGATCGTTCAGCAGTTCCTGAATGGCTTCCGCGCAATGCAGCATTTCAATCATCCGCGCCCAGTGGTAGGCCAGCGTGTCATGCACATACGCACCCCCGGCAAATGCCCGGAAACGTACCCGTGCCGCTTCCGCCAGCGGGGTGGGGATGCTGTCGCACAGGTTTACCCGCGCCAGCGGGCCAACCCGGTACCAGCCCTTGTCTTTGCCTATGGCGGTGAGGTAAGGGAATTTCATGTACGACCAATTACGCACTTCCTCGCGGATAGCAGAACCGTATTGGGTGTAATCAAACTGGTCGAAAATTTCACTGCCATCCGCCTGTCTGGCACGTAGCCCACCGTGGTACAGCTCCATTTCGCCCTGCGAGCCGACCATACCCAGATAGTTGGTCGACAAGGTGGCGAAAGCGTGGTTTTCCGGGTGTTGCAGATGGATGGTTTCGTTCAGCGCCACCGCATCCTGCGACCAGGCAATGATGTCGGCAATATCACCCAGCAAGACTTTACGCTCATCGTTGCTCAAGGATTTGTTCATGCCGCCCGGTATGGCTGCCGTACCGTGGATGCGCTTGCCTGCAATCGCGGCGATGACTTGCTGCCCGTATTTGCGCAGTTTGACGCCTTTGAGGGCAAGATCGGGGTGATCTTCCAGCACGCCAACGATGTTGCGGTGCGCCAGATTCGAGCCAAAACCAAACAGGAAGTCGGGCGAAGACAGGTGGAAGAAATGCAGCGCGTGCGATTGCAATACCTGCCCGAAATGCAGCAAGCGGCGTAACTTGGTCGCGCTAGGTGTGAGTTCGTCCACCCCGACAATCTGGTCAACCGCTTTTGCCGCAGCCAGATGGTGTGAAACCGGGCAAATACCACATAGGCGTTGCACAAAATACGGCACTTCGGTGTACGGGCGACCCTGGATGAATTTCTCAAAGCCGCGAAACTCGACAATGTGCAAACGCGCTTCCTGCACATGGTTGTCCTGGTCGAGCAACAAGGTAATTTTGCCATGCCCTTCTACCCGCGAAACCGGGTCAATCGCAATGCGGCGCGTGTTGGGCGCTGGTTGATTCTGTTCCATTTCCAATTCCCTCAATCGTAGTGCAGCATGGCTTTGGGCAGGGAAGGTTCTTTCCCTGCCAGCAAGTCGCTCAAAATGGTGAAGAATGCATCGCCCGGTGGCGGGCAACCCGGCAGGTAATAATCCACCCGCACCACTTCGTGCAAGGGGTGTACCTTGGATAGCAGCAGCGGCAATTCCGGGTCAGACGGAATCATGGGGTTATCCACCCCGACACCGTGCAAAAAAGCTTCTTCCAGACATTCCTGCACCTCGTAGTGGTTACGCATCGCCGGTACGCCGCCATTGATGGCGCACGCCCCGACCGCAATCAGGATTTTGCACTGCTGGCGGAATTCACGTAGCACATGCACGTTTTCAGCATTGCACAGGCCGCCTTCAACCAGGCCAATGTCGCATGGCCCGCAGTGCTTGATGTCGGTCAAGGGGGAGCGGTTAAATTCGACGTGTTCCAGCAGGCCAACCAGACGCTCATCCATGTCCAGGAACGACATGTGGCAACCGAAACAACCCGCCAGCGAGGTAGTAGCAATACGGATCTTACTCATCGTGATGCTCCGTTTTTTTCAGGGTGACGGGAGTGGCGACATCCGACTCGGCGACTGAGTGCAGGTCGAAAGTACGTCGCCCGATTGGCACTTCAAAGCCGTGGTTTTTCGGCATGATTGCCCCCACCGGGCAGATATGCGCCGCCAGGTCGTCGGCAGCCAGATCGCTGTCGCCCAGTTTGCCGCTGGGGGAATTGACGATCAGGCGGGCATTGGCCCCACGCCTGCCAATGGCGAACACATTCTTGCCGTCCACCTCACGGCTGGCCCGCACGCACAAGGCGCACACGATGCAACGGTCACGATCCAGCAGCACATCGGGGTGGGAGGCATCCACTTCGCGCAAGGGATAAAACGGTGGAAAGTGGCCATCCAGCATACCGAGATGGTAGCCCAGGGCTTGCAGGGTACAGTCGCCGCTTTTCAGGCAGGTTGGGCACAGGTGATTGCCTTCCACGAACAGCATTTGCAGCAGCGTCTTGCGCACTTCCTGCAAGGCGGGTGTGTTGTTGTCGACTTTCATGCCAGCGGTGGCGGGCAAGGTACAGGCGGAGGCACTGCGCCCGTCCACATCCACCGTACACAGCTTGCAACTGCCTTGTGGGGTTAGCCCCGGTTTGTGGCACAGGTGCGGAATGTAGATGCCTGCTGCAAGTGCTGCATCCATGATGGTTTGTCCGGGGGTAAAGGCGATTTCCTGCCCGTCGATAAAAAACATATTGCTCATGATAAATGTGCCTCCGCATCGTCGCGGTGGGTCAAGGTACGGGTGGTGGCGAGCGCTGCATCCAGATCGAAGAACGGTTCGTAATCCTGGTGCAGCAGGCGTTCGGCATAGACTTGCGGGAATTTTTCCAGCAGATCCAGCAGCGGATTGGCCGCAGTTTGCCCCAGCCCGCAATGCGAACGGCGTTTCACCAGCTTGCCTAACCGCGCCATTTCTTCGCGGTCGTAAGCCGTGCCATGCCCGGAGGCAATCTTGTCGAGGTATTGGCGTAACAATGGCGTACCCACCCGGCAAGGGGTGCAGAACCCGCAGCTTTCATGCGCAAAGAAGTGGGTGAAATTGCGTACCACAGCCAGCAAATCGCGCTGTGCACCGTAGATCATGATTGAGCCGCCGGTAGCGAGGTCTTCAAACGCCAGCTTGCGCCCGAATTCTGCCCGGCTGACCAGCGTGCCGGAAGGGCCACCGACTTGCACGGCTTGCGCATCCTGCCCGCCACAGGCTGCCAGCAGGGTTTGCAGGCTAATGCCGAAGGGGAATTCGTAAATGCCGGGAGCCATGCAATCGCCACTGACGCTGAGGATTTTCGTACCAGAGGAATCTTGCGTGCCGTGGTCGCGGAACCATTGCCCGCCATGTAGCGCAATGTGGGTTGCCGCCAGCAGGGTTTCCACATTATCGACCACGGTGGGTTGCCCCAGATAGCCGTGGGTAACAGGGAAGGGGGGGCGCACCCGTGGCACACCGCGTTTCTGTTCCAGCGATTCCAGCAGGGCGGATTCTTCGCCGCAGATGTACGCGCCTGCGCCCAGCACAATGCTGATGTCGAAGTTGAAACCGGGTTGCTGGAGAATGTTTTCCCCCAACAGGTTGGCGGTACGCATCTCTGCCAACGTCGCTTCCAGTTGTGGTAACAGGTAGCGGTATTCACCACGTAGATACAGAAAACCGTGTTGCGCTCCGATGGCATAAGCACACAAGGCCATGCCTTCAAACACTTGTTGCGCGTAACGGGTCAGCAGCACACGATCCTTGAACGTACCGGGTTCGCCTTCGTCGGCATTGCACACCACGTAACGGGTATCAGCAGGAGCAGCGCGGCAAAGTTGCCATTTCAGGCTGGTATTAAACCCGGCACCACCCCGCCCGCGCAGGCTGGATTGCCTGAGTTCAGCCAGTAACTGCTCTGCACCAGCCTGAACCGCTGCGCGCAAACCGTCGCCTGAGGACAAGGTATCGTTGAGCAATAACGCGGCCTGACGGATATTATCTTGCACCGCAAACCATTCCGCAGGCCATTCATCCAGCGGCGTGCCTGCATGAATCAGCGCGGCAAGGGCTGGCAACTGTTGCGCAGAAAGGCAGGTAAGCGTGCGTCCGTTGATCAGCGCCGCTGCCCCCTGGTCACACATACCGACACACGAAGTCTGGTCAACGCTAACCAGACCATCGGCACGGGTAACACCGGGGACAACCCCCAGCAAATCGCACAACTGCTGCATCAACACCAAATCGCCGCAACTGGTGCAATTGCTGAACAGGATGTCGAAATGCCCGCGTGGGCTGCGGTGGAAAAAGCTGTAGAAATCAATGACTGCTTCCACCTGGCTAACCGGTAAACCCAGTTCGCTAGCGAGTGGGGCAATAGTTTGCGGGGGAATGTGCTGGTGGCGATCCTGTAAGGCGCGCAGGCGGTGCAATAGATGTATATCCCCGCCAGAAGGTAGTGAACTCGCAATGTTCATCGACGCAACTCCTGATCATAATTATTTTATCGTCAGCTCTATTGTACCATTCTTGTTGCAAATGCACGGTGAATTCAGTGACGTTCATCGTAACGACACAAAATATTCATTGGCAGCTGTGTGCCGATTGATTATGATGATTGCTGCAACGCACAAAAACCGCAAGGCAGGTTCCAGTTGAAACAAATATAACAACGATGTGCGTAACATGTTTTGGTGTGTTTTAGCGGCAGGGAATAATTGTGTTTCACAGCATCTATATAGCCGGGGCTGAGCCCCGCAGTGGCAAGTCGATCATCGTGCTGGGCATGATGGAAATGCTGCGCGCCATGACGCCGAGGGTAGGTTTTTTCCGCCCGGTCATCCGCGAAAACAACGGGCATGACCCGCTGATCCACCTGATTTCCCGGCGTTACGATCTGGAAGTGAGCGGCGGCGAGCTGTACGGCTGCACCGAAGATGTTGCCCGCAAGATGGTGGCGGAAGGGCGTCACGACGAATTGCTGAAGCTGATCCTGGCCAAATACCGGGCGGTGCAGGAAAAGGTCGATATCGTGGTGTGCGCAGGCACTGATTTCGCCAGTGCCAGTTCGGCGCTGGAGCTGGATTTCAATGCCACCCTCGCCAATCATTTCGGTTGCCTGTTCATGCCGGTGATCAAGGGTTACGGGCGTACTGCTGACGAAATTGCCGATGCGGTGCGCATGCTGGAAGAGCATCTGGAAGCGGGGCAGCATTGCGAGCTGCTGGCTGCTTTCGCCAATCGCGTGCCTGCTGATCAGGTCGACAGCCTCAACGAACTCCTGCAAGGTTCGCGCTTCCCGTTCTTTGTGCTGCCGGAACGCTATTCGCTGGAGCGCCCGACCGTGGGTGAAATCGCCCGCGAACTGCGGCTGGAATGCCTGTATGGCACGCCGCAATCGCTCAACCACGAAGTTTCCCGCTACAAGGTGGCGGCCATGCAGGTGCAGGATTTCCTCGGCTATCTGGAAAATTGCAGCATGGTCATCACCCCCGGCGACCGTTCCGACATTATTCTCGGTACACTGGCGGCAGATGTTTCCAATTCCTACCCGATGATTGCGGGCATGATCCTCACTGGCGGGCAGCGCCCCGCACCCGATGTGTGCAAGCTGCTGGAAGGCATGAATCCGTTGCGCTTGCCGATCCTGCTGTCGCCGCTGGATACGTTTGAAACTGCCCTCAAGGTCAACGAGGTGGAAGGCATGATCCTGCCTTCTGACGAGCGCAAGATCGCGGTGGCGCTGGGGCTGATGGAATCCTGCGTGGACATGCACCAGTTGCGCGAACTGATCATCCAGAATGCGGGTCAGCGCATGACGCCGCTGATGTTTGAATACGAGCTGATCCAGCGCGCCAAGTCGCAGCGCAAGCATATCGTATTGCCGGAAAGTGGTGACGAGCGCGTGTTGCGGGCGGCAGAAATCCTTTCGCTGCGTGATGTGGTGCAGGTCACCTTGCTGGGCGTGGAAGAGGAGGTGAAAGCCAAAGCTGCGCACCTCGGCCTGAAGTTGCGTAATGTTGCCATCGTCAACCCACGTACTTCCCCGTTGCGGCAGGAATTCGCCGATACCTATTACGAACTGCGCAAACACAAGTGTGCCACCCCGGCGCTGGCGTGGGATACCATGGTGGATGTCAGCTATTTTGGCACCATGATGGTACATCTGGGCTATGCCGACGGCATGGTGTCGGGGGCGGTGCATACCACCCAGCACACCATCCGCCCCGCGTTTGAAATCATCAAGACCAAGCCGGGCTGCTCACTGGTTTCCAGCGTGTTTTTCATGTGCCTGGAAGACCGGGTGCTGGTATACGGCGACTGCGCGGTCAACCCGAATCCGGATGCGGCGCAACTGGCCGACATTGCGGTAACCGCTGCCGATACTGCGCGCATGTTCGGCATTGAGCCGCGCACGGCGATGCTGTCGTATTCCACTGGCGAGTCCGGCAAGGGTGATGATGTGGAAACGGTGCGTGCTGCCGTGCAGCTTGCCCATGCGCGCCGCCCCGAGCTGAAGCTGGATGGCCCGATCCAGTACGACGCAGCAGTGGATGCCAGCGTGGCCAGTTCCAAAATGCCCAACAGCGAAGTGGCGGGCAAGGCGACGGTGTTCATCTTCCCTGACCTGAATACCGGCAACAACACCTACAAGGCAGTGCAGCGTTCCGCCAATGCGGTGGCGATCGGCCCAGTGTTGCAAGGTCTGAACAAGCCGGTCAATGACCTGAGCCGTGGTTGCACTGTGACCGACATTGTGAATACGGTGGTGATTACCGCCATTCAGGCGCAGCAGGAGTCGGCGGCATGAAAATACTGGTGCTGAATGCGGGCAGTTCCTCCCTGAAATATCAGGTGTTTACCGAAGAATCGCCAGCAGGGCTGGCTCCTACAGGGGTTGCGGGGGTGATTGAGCGCATTGGTGAATCCGGCAGTGAAATCGCTTCCCACCATCAGGGGCTGGAACGGATCATCCAGCATTTGCAGGCGAGCGGCGTTACGATCGACGCCATTGGCCATCGGGTGGTGCATGGCGGCGAACGTTTCCACCAATCAGTGCTGATCGACGCCGAGGTGATTGCGGCCATCCGCGAGATGATTGCGCTCGCCCCACTGCACAACCCGGCCAATCTGGCAGGGATTGAGGTGGCGCAACGGCTGTTTCCCGGCATTCCACAGGTGGCGGTGTTCGATACTGCGTTCCACCAGACCATGCCGCCGGTGGCATTCCGCTATGCCTTGCCGGAAAGCCTGTACCGCGAACACAAGGTGCGGCGCTACGGTTTCCACGGCACTTCGCACCGCTATGTGGCGCAACAGGCCGCGCTGTATCTGCAAGCCGCAGCGGCTGACCTCAACCTGATTACCCTGCATCTGGGCAACGGCTGTAGTGCCACCGCCATTGCCGGGGGCAAAAGCGTTGATACCTCAATGGGCATGACGCCGCTGGAAGGTCTGGTGATGGGAACCCGTTGCGGCGACCTCGACCCGGCACTGCATTTCTACCTGCAACGCGAAACCGGCCTCGACAGTGCCGCGCTGGAAAACCTGCTCAACAAGCAAAGCGGCCTGAAAGGTATGTGTGGCGTCAGCGACATGCGTGAAATCCAGCAGCGTGCTGAAGCCGGTGATGCCGTAGCGCAACTGGCGGAAGCGCTGTTTGCCTATCGGGTGAAGAAATACATCGGGGCGTATCTGGCAGTGCTGGGGTGGGTCGATGCCATCGTGTTTACCGGCGGCATTGGTGAGCATTCCGCGCGCATCCGTGAGCTGGTTTGCGCCAATCTGCAAGGGCTGGGCATCCGGCTGGATACGGTGAGGAACAGGGAAGCCGGTAGCGGAATCGTGGAGTTCCAGCAGCCTGACGCTGGCATCAAGCTGCTGGTGATTCCGACCAATGAGGAGCTGGAAATTGCGCGGAGTACGGCTACTTTAATACCTGCCCCACCCGTTCCCACAGCACCTCATTGCCCTTGACCGACAGCCACACCTGACGCGCCTTGCCGACCACATCCTGCAAGGGAACGGTGCCGAAAAAGCGTGAGTCGTTGCTGGCGGAACGGTTGTCACCCATCACGAATACATGCCCTGGTGGCACGGTCAGCGTGGGTTCGGGCAGTTTCAGGTTGGTCTTTGCCCAGAATACCTGCCAGTTGTGCTTGCCGTCTGTCTCGGTAACGCTCACACCACCCTCCACGGCTGTTTCCAGCATACGGGTGGATTTGCCGTTGATGATCACCTCATTGCCCTTGATCTGGAGTTTGTCGCCCGGCAGGCCGACGATGCGCTTGATGAAATAGCTGGTGCGGTCGTTGGGGTAGACGAAAATCGCAATATCGCCGCGTTGCACCGCCTGCTTGAAACCGGGGCGGTTGTAGCGCTTGTCGGCGAACAGCATATCGCCGGTCATCACGGTCGGCTCCATGCTGCCGGAGGGCACGCGGAACGATTCCACCAGATTCTGCCGCACGTAATCGGTCAGCAGCGGCAGCGCCACCACGCTGCACAGGATCAGCACCAGCACGTACATGCCTCCTGTCTGCCATCCTTGCAGCACATGATCCTGCTTGCGGCGGGCGGAACGGAACGCATTCACCATCCCGTATAGCCACAACACCAGCAGCAACAACAAGCTGGTGAGCAGGGCAGGCAGTGTCCAGTTGGTGGGCAGGTATAGCGCAATCAGCGCAATCGCCGGAACCGTCAGTAGCCCAAAGCCCAGAAACAGCCAGACCGCCTTGTTCAGGTCGCCGTTGTACAACTGCCCGTAGCCCGGCAGGATGAAAGACATCAGCAGCGCGAGCAAAGGCTTGCGGCGCTTGATGCGGGGTGGGGAACCGGTTTGCATGGATAACTCCTGTTTTGTACTTGTCTGCTTATACAGGCGGGGTGGGGGAAGGTTACAGGATTATGCGAAGAAATGCCCGAGGGCTGAGCGGAGTCGAAGCCCGGTGCCAGTTTCAAGTTGCCTTCGACTCCGCTCAGGCAACGGTGTGGTGGATTCGTTTGGGGTTGTGTGAAGAGAGAATCCGGGGGGGTTGGGCGAAGCGAGACCCGAGGGCTGAGCGGAGTCGAAGCCCGGTGCAGCTTGGCACGGCGTTTCCGAGCTTCAAGTTGCCTTCGACTCCGCTCAGGCAACGGGTCGGTAGTTCCGTTTGGGGTTGTGTGAAGAGAGAATCCGGGGTGTTTGGGCGAAGTGAGACCCGAGGGCTGAGCGGAGTCGAAGCCCGGTGCCGTTTGGCACGGCTTTCCCTGGGTTCAAGTTGCCTTCGACTCCGCTCAGGCAACGGTTTGGTGGATCAGGCAACGGGCGGTGCATTTTTGCTATGGGTTTCATTCACGCATTCTGCTAAAGCTGGCAGGCTATCATGATGGTCGTCAATTAAAGCCTGCTTCTTGTTTCTGCTCCAGCCTTGTACCTGTTTTTCACGATTGAATGCTGTGTCGATGCGGTCGTAATACTCGGCGTATACCAGTTTTACAGGAAGGCGCTTGGCAGTATGTCTGGCACCGATGCCTTCCATGTGTTGCTGGAGGCGTAGTTCAAGGTGTGTAGTGCTTCCTGTGTAATAGCTTCCGTCAACACATTCAAGAATATACATGTATGGCATCAAGTTGCTCCTTATTGTTATTTTTGCTTGTCGCTGTGAAAGGGGAAATTACAAAGCCATTAGTGCGGAGTCAATTCCGAGGGCTGAGCGGAGTCGAAGCCCGGTAGTGACTAAATTTTGTTGTAATGTAAATGCAGGCAAACAATAATCCAGTAATGGAACACATCGATAAAGTTTACCGCCTGCATAATGTGTTAACCGAAGCACGTTACCCCATTCCGCTGGAAAAGCTGCGGAAGAAACTCGCCTGTTCCAAGCGCACCATGTACCGGCTGTGTGATTTCATGCGCGACCGGTTGAATGCACCGCTGGAATACGATACGCAGGCAAACGGCTGGCATTATCGGGAAGACCAGCGTGGCGTCTATTCCTTGCCCGGTTTCTGGCTGAATGATCAGGAACTTTCCGCCCTGCTGACCATGCAGCAACTGCTTGGCAGCCTTGGCCCCGAATTACTGCAAGAGGAGCTTGCGCCCTTCAAGCGGCGTATTGAGAATATACTTGGCAAGACAACGGGTAACACGGAGTCGCTGGGTGTGTTCATGCGCTTGCTGCCCTACAACCGGCGCGAGCATCAGTATGACTGTTTCCAGACCATCGCCAGTGCCTGCCTGCAACGCAAACAATTGCGTGTCACTTACCACAACCGTTCCGAAGATCAGTGCGAAACCCGCACGCTGTCGCCGCAAATGCTGATCTATTACCGTGACAACTGGTATCTGGGGGCGCATTGCCACAACCGGGATAAATTGCACCCGTTTTCACTCGACCGGATCAGCGACGCCGAAACCCTTGCTACAGAAAGCCTGCCAGTGCCGAAGGATGAGCTGGAGGAAGTGTTTTTCTCTACCTTTGGCATTTTCTCCGGGCGGGAACAGGCGGTTGCGCTGTTGCGGTTTACGCCGGAAGCGGCGCGCTGGGTCGAAGGTGTTATCTGGCACAGCAGACAGCAGAGCGAAAAGCTGGCGGATGGCGGTTTTATCCTGCGGGTTCCGTACAGCCTGCCGACCGAGTTGATCGGGGAAATATTGCGGTTTGCGGATGGGGTGACGGTGCTGGAACCGCCGGAACTGCGGGCGGCGGTATGCGAGAAGCTGGAAAAAATGGTGGCGAATTACCAAAAAGACGGGGAGCACTGACACGGTTTGGCAGGGCGGGGGGAGTAGAATCGGGAAAACTTAACCAATGGGGCTAAGCAATGAGTGAATCACGTCCAATAGCGCATGTGCGGTTTGATGCAAACAACCAGCCAATTGAGCACTGGCTGGATGATCATTTGCGCGATGTTGCGAAGTTGGCTGCGGAGTATGCTGAGTTATTTGGTGCTGATTGGGCGCATGTCGCTGGCATTTGGCATGATCTCGGTAAATATAATCCCAAGTTTCAGGAGTATATCAGTGACAGAAGCGGCTATACCGCTGCTCTCAACGCACATATTGAAGTAGAAAATGTTCCCGGCAAAGTCAATCACTCTGCTGCTGGCGGTTTGTATGTTGCAACCTTGGATAAAGACCCAAAAAAGCGGCTTAGCAAGGTTCTAGGGTATTTGATTGTAGGACACCATGCCGGTTTGCCGGATTGGGTTAAAGCGGATGCAACAGGATACTCACTTGAAGAAATCCTTGCTCAACAAGAGCATTTGGAGTCGATTCGACCTCTTTTCTCGTCAATTCCCAGTGATATTCTGAATGCAAACTTGCCAGCAACCCCACCAAAAGGAGGTGGCGATAACTTCGCTTTGTGGATACGCATGTTGTTTTCCAGCTTGGTTGATGCTGACTTTCTGGATACCGAAAGGTTCATACAGGAAGACAGGTTTACCCTGCGCGGGCAGTACCCGGAATTGGGTGAACTGCTCTCACGGTTTAACCAGCACATGGCAACGTTTGCCGCTAAAGCCGAAGATACGCCAGTCAACCGTTTACGGGCGAAAATTCTGTGGGATTGCCGGGAAGCCGCCGGGAAAGCATCCGGCATTTTTTCCCTAACTGTTCCTACAGGGGGCGGCAAGACCTTATCGGGTATGGCATTTGCACTGGAACATGCTATCCGGCACGGTAAACAGCGCATCATTTACGCCATTCCTTACACAAGTATCATTGAACAAACTGCCAATATTTACCGCGCTATTTTTGGTGAGTGCGTGGTTGAGCATCACAGCAATCTTGATCCCGATAAAGAAAATTACCAAAGCCGTTTGGCGGCGGAAAACTGGGATGCACCGATTGTCGTCACCACCAATGTGCAACTATTTGAGTCACTGTTTGCCAGCCGCACCAGTCGTTGCCGTAAACTACATAATCTGGCAAACAGCGTGATTGTTCTGGATGAAGCGCAATTGTTACCACCTAAATTCCTGAACCCGATTTTGGGCGTGATGAAAGCCTTGGTTGAGCATTATGGTGTGAGCTTCGTTCTCTCTACGGCTACCCAGCCCGCTTTGCACACTTACCATAATGCCTTTGGAGAAGCGGTGGTCAAGGGGTTTGAAGCTGGACAAATCACCGAAATCATGCCTGATCCCGCTGCTTTGTTTAATGCGTTGGAGCGAGTGAATGTTGAGTTGCCGCCGGATTTAGTGGCAGAGCGCTCATGGGAGAATCTGGCGACAGAAATTGCCGAACTGGATTCGGTGTTGGTTGTCGTCAATACCAAAAAGCAAGCGGCTGAACTTTGCAGGTTGTTGCCTGCTGATACGTATTACCTGTCTACTAACTTGTGTGGTGAGCACCGTTCAGAAAAGTTGAAAGAAATCCGCCAACGCCTGCAAAACGGCGAAGCAGTGCGGGTAGTCAGCACTCAATTGATTGAAGCAGGGGTTGATGTGGATTTTCCGGTTGTTTACCGGGCATTAGCTGGGCTGGATTCAATTGCGCAGGCTGCCGGACGTTGCAATCGTGAAGGAAAACAGGTCGGGAAGGGGCGGGTCGTAGTGTTTGTTCCACCGCTCAATGCCAAGCTGTCGGGGCATTTGGGTCGATCTGTCGAAGTTTGTCGTTCCTTGTTGCAGGCTATCACTTATCCACCTTTGCACCATGCCCATTACAAGACCTACTTTGAGCATTTTTATGCGCGGGCAAAATCGCTGGATGAGCATGGTGTTGTAGATTTACTTGCTAGGAATGCGTCCGAATTGAAAATCCAGTTTCGCACGGCTGCCCAGCGGTTCCGCCTGATTGAAGAAGAAGGGTTTGCCGTATTGGTGACATACAGCGAGGGTGCAAGGTTGATTGCCCAACTGAAGGCCATTGGACCGAAGCGTGACCTAATGCGCAGATTGCAACGCTACACAGTTACCTTGCGCGAGCGAGATAAAAACCGCTTGGTACAGGCCGGTGACATCCGTGAACTTGCCAATTTATCCGGTGTGTATGAGCAAATTACTCCTGGCTTATATGATGGGAAGTTTGGTTTATTGGTGGATTTGTCACAGCTTGCCCCAGAGGAGTTGGTTTGGTGATGATGGCTAAAGCAATGATTACCACCGATACCAAAATTCCCCATACCAAGCGTTCTGGTAGGGAAGTAAGGAGCAATCTGATTTCTTTGACGACTTTCCAATCCATAATGCTTATTCACAATATTTGAAACTAATGATAGGATAACTCATCACTTGTTTTTATGGCAAGTGTGGGTTGAAACACAATATTTGATACTTTTTGAAATGGATGGGCGGGCGCGGCTCTCCGCGCCCATTTGACAAACTTGGTATTTTGGCGAGAGTGCTAAATGAATAGCTTTTGTTTAGAGGTGTCAGGTGATTTCGCTTGCTTCACCCGACCGGAAATGAAGGTGGAGCGCGTGTCATATGATGTCATCACGCCTTCTGCCGCCCGTGCTGTTTTTGAAGCGATTCTCTGGAAACCCGCTATCCGTTGGCAGGTGCGCCGTATTGAAGTTTTAAAACCAGTTCACTGGATCAACTTGCGCCGCAATGAAGTTGGGTGCGTGGTTCCGGCTGGAGCGGTTAAGTCTGCGATGAAACAGGGTAAAGGCAATCTTGGCCTATACGTGGAAGATGAACGCCAGCAACGCGCCAGTTTGTTTTTGCGTGATGTCCGTTATCGCCTTTATGCCGATTTTGAAATGCTGGACAACAACCCTCAGAACAACCCTGTCAAGTTTGCCGAAATGTTCAAACGCCGTGCCAGCAAGGGGCAGTGTTTCAATCAGCCTTATCTTGGAACCCGAGAGTTTTCCTGTGATTTTCGTCTGATTGAAGATGACAGTCATGCTGCGGTTCCGCCCGAACTGCAAGGCAGGAGGGAATTGGGCTGGATGCTGTATGACATGGATTTTGCCGATACCAGCAACCCGATGCCGCGCTTCTTTCAGGCCAGTATGGAAGATGGGGTCATCCATGTTCCTGCATGGGATAGTGAGGAGGTGCGCGGATGATCCTGCAAGCACTCTATGATTATTACCAGCGTAAATCTGCCTCGGAGAAAGGTTCTATTGCTCCTGAGGGGTGGGTTTGCCGTGGTGTTGACTATGCGATCATTATTTCAGATGAAGGTCTATTCAATAATATTGAACAAAGATTTACCATTGAGAAAAATAAGATTATTTCTAATCAAGTGTTTTTACCTGCAATAGGTAAGCAGGCGATGAAACACACAAATAGTGGGAAAGATGCTAACTTACTATGGGATAATGCGGGCTTCGTTCTTGGGCTGGGAGGAAAGGGGCAGATAAAGGTTGCAAGCTTCATTCAGACTATAAATGAATGGTTTGATGTGCCAAGTCTAAATGATAGGGCTTTATCTGCTGTCCGAGGTTTTTATAATGATTTTGATAATAACAGAAGTAGGGTGTTGGCCTTCATTGATTCTCTTGGATTCTCAAAAGATTTTGAAAAGCGTGATCCAATTATGGCTTTCTGCCTTTTGGGAGATAGAGATTATGTGCATACAAGGGAAAAAGTCAAATCTGCTTATGAATTAAAAATCACAAATGTTGATCCTAATGCTCCTAGAGGTAATTGCCTGGTTACGGGTAAAGCCAATACTCCTATTGTACTTAATGAGACGGTCATAAAGAATGTATGGGGTGGGCAGTCTTCAGGTACAAACATCATTTCGTTCAATAAAAGATCATTTGAATCTTATGGGAAATCTGAGAAAGCTGGTGAAAATGCTCCTGTTAGTATTGAAGCTTCGTCTGCTTATACGTCCGCGCTGAATTATTTGTTGAGCTCAGCTCAACGGATGCAAGTCGGTGATGCATCTACTATTTTTTGGGCTGATAGGGAAGACCCACTGGAAGATAACTTCACTGCACTGTGGGGAGTGGCGGATACCAACAAAGATGACCCTGACCGTAACGCCAATGCAGTGAATGCCTTGTACAAAGCTGTTGAGGAACACGGGCGAAAACCGGCATTAGGAGAAGAAACGCGGTTTTATATTCTGGGGCTTGCTGCGCCTGCTAAGGCACGTCTCAGTGTCCGGTTTTGGCATACGGGAACTGTGCGCGAAGTTGGTCAGCGTATTGTTGATCACTTTGACTATTTAAAGATTGATCATAGTGAACGTGATAGAGAGTTTTTGCCACTATGGTTATTGTTGGAGTCCATCGCATTATTGGGGAAAAGGGAAAATATTCCTCCCGCGCTAGCAAGTGAGGTGATCCGACGTATTTTAGAAGGACTGCCATATCCTCAAAATTTACTATCATTGGCTGTACAGCGTATTCGTGCAGAGCAAAGTAAAAAAGATAAGAATACTGGTAAGTCAATACCTAACATCACTTACCCACGTGCAGCCTTGATTAAAGCTTGCATTAATTCTCAATATAACCAACGGGAGACCGTCAACGTGTCACTTGATCCTGAAGAGAAAAACGAAGGCTATCGTTTAGGGCGGTTATTTGCTGTTCTTGAGAGAATTCAAGAAGAAGCACATCGTGACCCTAAGACAAAGCAAGTAACGATTAATTCAACTATTCGCGATCGTTACTATAGTGCTGCCTCGGCTGCTCCAGTAACTGTTTTTCAAACCCTATTGAGATTGAAAAATCATCATCTATCAAAGCTGGATAGGCCAGATCAACGTAGAAATTTTGAGATCCAACTTGGGAGTATCTTGGATGGACTACCAACAAAATTTAAGAAACAACTGAATCTTGAAGACCAAGGGCGCTTTGCCATTGGCTACTACCACCAGCGGCAGGATTTCTTCAAGAAGCGCGAAAAAACGACTGAAACTGAAAACACTCAACCTGAAATTGAAACCGGGGCACAAGGAGAACTGTTATGAGCCTGCAAAACCGTTATGACTTCGTACTATTGTTTGACGTGAAAGACGGCAACCCCAACGGCGATCCGGATGCAGGCAATCTGCCGCGTGTCGACGCTGAAACAGGGCGTGGGCTAGTGACGGATGTCAGTCTGAAACGCAAGGTGCGCAATTTCGTCGGGTTGGTGAAAGAAGAACAACCACCGTTTGAAATCTATGTGAAAGAAAAAGCTGTCCTGAATCGCCAGCATGCACGTGCATACATGAGCACAGATGCAGCCGATATGCTGGAAGAAGATGGCAAAGGTCACATGAAGTCGAAAGGTAAAGCTGACACCGTAGAAAAAGCCCGCCAGTGGATGTGCAAGAACTTTTATGACGTGCGTACTTTTGGCGCGGTTATGTCTACAGGTGTGAATTGCGGTCAGGTGCGCGGCCCGGTACAAATCACCTTCGCCCGTTCAGTTGATCCGGTAGTTGCCAGCGAACATTCCATTACCCGCATGGCAGTCGCTACCGAAGCGGAAGCCGAAAAGCAAAGCGGCGACAACCGCACAATGGGGCGCAAGTTCACCGTACCTTATGGCCTGTATGCTGCGCATGGCTTTGTTTCCGCACATCTGGCCGACCAAACAGGTTTTTCCGAGGCTGACCTGGAACTGCTGTGGCAGGCGTTGGGCAATATGTTTGAGCATGACCGTTCCGCTGCACGGGGAGAAATGGCTACCCGTGGTTTGTATGTGTTCAAGCATGAAGGCAAGTTGGGTAATGCTCCGGCATACAGCCTGTTTGAACGGGTTAAAGCCGAATTGAAAGATAAAGACAGTGTGCCGCGCAGTTTCAGTGATTACACCGTGACAGTTGATGCGGACAATCTGCCAAATGGTGTTGAACTGCTGTCGTTGGTTGGCTGACATTGCATGCAATGTGTAATCTGCAAAATGGGCGAAACCAGCGCAGGCCAAGTCACCGTCACCTTGCAACGGGGAGAACTGACCGTGCTGATCAAGAATGTCCCCGCACAAATCTGTGAAAACTGCGGTGAATATTACCTGTCGGATGAAATCACCGATCAGGTTTTGAAACAGGCCGAAGCATCAGCAGTAAAGAATGCTGAAGTGGAAATCCTGCGGTTTGCTGCATGACTGACCTCACCCCCATCATGCTCTCGGCGCTGCAACACTTCAGCTATTGCCCGCGCCAGTGTGCCCTGATCCATCAGGAGCAGACTTTTGATGACAACGTGCATACGGTGCGTGGGCATCTGGCGCACGAGCGGGTGGATAGCGGTGAAAGCGGTATGGAATACGGTGTGCGGGTGGAGCGTTCCCTGCCGTTGTACAGCGAGCGTTATGGGCTGACGGGCAGGGCTGATGCGGTGGAATTTCTCGCAGACGGCACGCCTTACCCGATCGAATACAAGCAGGGCAAGCGCCAGAAGAAAATCCACGATGAAACCCAACTGGTGGGGCAGGCGTTGTGTCTGGAGGAGATGACCGGCAGGGCAGTGCCCGAAGGTGCAATCTTTCACCACAAGAGCCGTCGCCGCCGGGCAGTGCCGATCACAGCGGAGTTGCGCGAGTACACCATCCGCATTATTGGCGAAGTCCGCGCCTTGCTCGACTCGGGCAAGTTGCCGCCGCCAGTGGATGACCGTTCCCTGTGTCAGGCGTGTTCGCTGCTGGATACCTGCCAGCCTGATTTGAGCGGCAATCGGGCGCGTATCCGCCGTTTGCACGATACTTTGTTTGAAACGGATGATGGGGAAATGTGAAAAGTTTACTCAATACCTTGTATGTCTCTACTGACGGAGCCTACCTGCGGCTGGAAGGCGAAACGCTGGTGCTGATGCTGGATAAGGTCAAGATGGGCCAGGTTCCGTTGCATCATCTGGGCGCGATCGTGTGTCTGGGGCGGGTGAACATGAGTCCGGCATTGATGGCGCGCAATATGACGGACGGGCGCAGCATCGTGTGGCTGAACGAGCACGGGCGTTTTCAGGCGCGGGTGGAAGGCCCGGTGAATGGCAATATCCTGTTGCGGCAGGCACAGTTCCGTGCGGCTGACCGGGTGGAAACGGCGCTGGAGCTGAGCAAGGCGTTTACGGCGGGCAAGTTGCGCAACAGCCGCAATGTGTTGCTACGCAGTGCGCGCGACAGCAAGGATGAGGTGGAAAAGGCGCAACTGGTGCGCGCTGCCAAGTCGCTGGCGATCAATTTGCGCAATGTGGCGCACGCAGCATCGGCGGATTCGGTGCGTGGGTTGGAAGGTGATGCGGCGCGGGTGTATTTCGAGCAGTTCAATACCATGATCAAGCCGCAGATGCGTGAGGAATTCGAGTACAAGGGGCGTAGTCGTCGTCCGCCGCTGGATGCGGTCAATGCGCTGATTTCCTTCCTGTATGCACTGATTTTGAACGATTGCCGCAGTGCGCTGGAAACGGTGGGGCTTGATCCGCAACTGGGCTTTTTCCATGTGGTGCGGCCTGGTCGGCCTGCGCTGGCGCTGGATTTGCTGGAAGAATTCCGTGCGGTGCTGGGTGATCGGCTGGCGCTGACCCTGATCAATCGTGGGCAGGTGCGGCAGAAGGATTTCGATTTCCGCCCCGGTGGCGCAGTGATGCTGAACGACAGCGGGCGCAAGACGGTGATCGTGGCGTTTCAGGAGCGCAAGAAGGAAACCTTGCTGCATCCGGTGCTGGAAACGCAGGTCGAGATCGGCCTGTTGCCACTGCTTCAGGCGCGGATGCTGGCACGGTATCTGCGCGGGGATGTAGAGGCATACGTCCCGTTCCTTAACAAATGAGTGAAAAGCGTTCCCCCCATCCCCTTGTTCCCTTCGACTCCGCTCAGGGAACGGGGGAGTGGGGGATTTAAACTGGAGGCTCCATGTTGATATTGGTGAGTTATGACGTGTCGACGCTGGAAGCGGCGGGGCGCAGGCGTTTGCGGCGTGTCGCCAAGACCTGCCAGAACTATGGGCAGCGGGTGCAGAAGTCGGTGTTTGAGTGCAAGGTGGATGCGGCCACGCTGGAGATTCTGGAAGATGCCTTGTTAAAGGAAATTGACCTGGATGAGGATAATTTGCGGATTTACCGCCTGACTGAGCCGCTGGCGAGGAATGTGAAAGAGTTCGGCAAGTTTCGTGCGACTGACTTTGATGCGCCTTTGATTTTGTAGTCATCTTTAAACAACTAACTAATTTATAAGAAGTTATGCTATAATTACCAAGATTGGTAATGCACGCGAACCTATAGCTATGCCGGATTTTCGGGTAGGTTCGCGGATTCTTAACCCATTGATTTTACTTGGAGTGAAACAATGTTCCTTCGCCACGAACCAACTGATGACTTCCTGCCTTGCCGGTTCGCGCAACTTCCCCAAAATTCTCTTAACTTTTATGCCCTTACATCAGGGCGATTCTCCCGGCTTATTTAGTCGGGAGTGGATTGAAACATCATTGTTGCGCATCCCTGTTTGGGTTGTCACAGATTCTCCCGGCTTATTTAGTCGGGAGTGGATTGAAACCCAATGGACAAGCCCGCTAAATTTACTGTCAGTAATTCTCCCGGCTTATTTAGTCGGGAGTGGATTGAAACGCTTTTTAACCAGCATCAGACCTCCCCCCATTTATTCTCCCGGCTTATTTAGTCGGGAGTGGATTGAAACCAGCCGTACCGAGCTTGTCCAAGTCCCGCTCGGCACATTCTCCCGGCTTATTTAGTCGGGAGTGGATTGAAACCACCAGTGGTATACAAAGTACGCCCAAAAGAGCAAATTCTCCCGGCTTATTTAGTCGGGAGTGGATTGAAACTTAACACCACGACCAAATGCCGCGACCGAAAATAGCATTCTCCCGGCTTATTTAGTCGGGAGTGGATTGAAACACTGAAAAAGCCCTGTACCACACGGTTGTTAAACGA
>JAHJJD010000028.1 GCA_018822845.1 Gammaproteobacteria bacterium
CATGCTCGCCCTGCGCGTGACTCGCTTGAATGGCGGATGGAATGATTACTGGAAGAACTTCGCTGCCTGCCATGTCGCTTAAAATTAGGAGGCATCACTTCCGGTCACACCCCCCCATAGCGCCAAGATTGCCTTACTGGCGGGATTAGAGTATCTAATAATCTTCTGAAATCAGGCTGAAAGGAGAAAGCCATGTTGCGTAAACCCCTTGCTGTACTGGCACTTGCGCTTGCCATCCCGGTCTTTGCTTCCGGCTACGCGAACTACTGCAACAGCCGCTACGGATTCTGCGTCGATTACCCAGCCAATTTCGGCATGGAGCCAGCCTCCGTCAACAATGACGGGCGGGTTTTCTATGATGGTGAAGGCTTCCGCATGACTGCCAGCGGCATCAACAATGTGCTCGACGGCACAGTGAAAAGCGAGATGAAAAGCCGGGAAGACGATTTCGACAGCGTTACCTACCGTAAGCAGCAAGGCAACTGGTATGCCCTGTCAGGCTACAAGGACGACAATATCCTGTACGTCAAAAGCTGGGTAGGCAGGGGCGCAATCAACAGCCTCTACCTGCAATACCCCACCGCCATGAAAGACGAATACGATGAAACCGTCAACCACCTGGTGAAATCGTTCATTCCCGGCGATCTGGCAGAGAGTCATTAATCCGCATTCATAACGGATGTTGATACTCGTCATCATCAGACCTCGGTCACGGTGTTAGGCTGCCCGCTAGAGGTCTAATAACATGAACAATCAACAGCCACCCCCTGAACTCCGTTGGGAACACAATGTTGCCCTGCTCACCAATCGTTTTATCCTGTTTGATCTTTTCAAAATCATGGGCATCACCTATGTGCTCATTGTCGTGCTGTTTTCACTGCTCGGCCTGTTAAGCGGGGAAATGGAACTCGGCTGGCAAATGGCGCAAGTGTTTGCGGTCGTCGTACCCGCCGTCACACTTGGCCTGATGTTCATTATGCTGGTGTTTTACGTCAACCGTATGCCGATACGCTACACCCTCAACAGCAAGGGCGTTACGTCAGAAATCCTTGGCAAACGCTCCCGCTGGGCCAACCGGACAGGCATCGTGCTCGGCCTGCTCAGTGGCAACCCCACGGTTGCAGGAGCAAGCCTGCTGGCCAAATCGAGGGAAACGACTTTCTACCGCTGGCGTGACCTGCATAAAGCGGCCTACTACCCCGCTGCACACACCATCACCCTGTTCAACGGCTGGCGTTCCGTCGCCCGTCTGCATTGCACACCCGAGCACTACCCGGAAGTTGCCAGCACGGTCAGGGAATGCCTGCTAACCGGGGCAGCCGATCGCGACAAGACCAACAGCAAACCAGCGAGGGCATAAACATGTTGCGCAGCAACCTTCTGACTTCCATCATCCTGTTGGGCGCTTTCGCCATTCCCCCGGTGCTGGCTTCGGAGCTGGATGAAGCCAAAGCGGCCTACGATGCAGCCTTCGAGCGCTACACCAAACTGGTCACGACAGACGCTGGTGCGGGTGATGTGCTTCAGGCACTGGAGGAATACAAACAGGCTCACATCCGCTACATGACGCTGAGCAATTCCGCCCGCCCTCCCCCTGAACCCCAAGCGACAAGCGAAGCGGGCAGCCTCGACACCAGCGGTATTGAAGGCATTGTCAGCATTGACGACGCCCCCACAACAGCGCCCCCCCAATCAGCGCCAACGGATAAAACCGCCCTGGAAAAGCAGGCGCAAGCAGGCAACCCGCAAGCCATGGAAGTACTCGCGCTCACTTATCAATCCAGCTACAACGGGCAGGCTGACCCATACCGCGCCATTGAACTGCTCAAGCAAGCCGCCAAGGCAGGCGATGCCAACGCCATGGTTGCGCTGGCTGAGGAATACGAATCAGGCTTATGGATCAAACAGGACAACAACAAAGCCAACACCCTGCGCACACAAGCTGCCAAACTGGGTTCCCGTCTGGCTGAATGGGAGCTGGAAAGTCATGAATAAACTTAACTGGATCATCCCGTTACTGTGTATTGCACCCAGTATCCTGCAACCGGCTTGCGCCATAGAAAGCAAAACTGAACTGGAATACGCCCAACAGGTAGTGGTGCGCGACACCAACAAGGCCATTACCAAGAAACTCGCCAAGGCCGCCACCTATATTGCCGAACTGGACAACCCCGAACTCAAACAAAAAGCCATGGAACAGATCAGGGAAGCCCTGCTGACGCTGGAAAATAACCCCCAGGCAGCAGATCAATTTGTCGAAGGCATCAAGCGCATGTCCCAATCAGGGGCTGACAAATTGAAACAACTCGTACAGAACAAACGGGTACAGGCGTTTGCCCAGGTTGTACTGGATGAAAGCAGTTCCAGCCTGCATGGAGCCAGCGAAAGCAGCCTGAAAAAACTGATCGGACTAAGTGACGACGGCATTGATCAGGCAGGCAAACAAACGCTGAATACCCTCAGTGAAATCGACGCAATCGTGGCGAACAAGGGCAAAGTTCCTGCCCAACTCACCGAAAAGCTCACGGATGCCATCAAGCAATTGCCCCCCAGTCGGGCGCAAGCTGCCCGTAAACTGGTCGCCGACAAACTCAAAGGCGCATGGCAACCCATCCGCGAACACATTGGCACCGCTGTAGATGGCGGCTTTGTGCTTTGGGATGCCTACAACATCGTCGTCAGCGCAGACAGCGCCGCCGAAAAAGCCGCGAAAGCGACCGGCACTGCGGTTGGTTACGGGATGGAGGCCAGCGGCGGCCTCGCCATTCAGGCACTGGGCGGCGGTTTCCTGCACGGGCTGGTACTCAGTTGGTCGGCTGGCAAAGTGAACGAACTGGTTGCCGAAATCATCCTGCTACAACAGGATCGCGCCAATGCGGCTGAAAAAGAACGCTGGGCTGACATCGAACTGCGCATGGATGTCATCCGGGGCATGATCAGGGTCGACGAACTGATCAAGGCAGGTGAACTGCAAAAAGCCAGCAACTACCTCGCCAAGGTGCAAAAGTTTTACTTCAAACACCAGATGCCCGGCGACGGTCTATATGAAAAAATGCAGGAGCTGGAACACAACATCGACAATGCCGGGCGACTGCAACAAGCCAACGCGATCATTGCCGAAGCCCGTATTCCTTACCTGGAATGCTTCCAGTGGGTTCGCCAGGGCCGCAACCTGACCCAGGCACTGACCTATGTGGAAGATGCCCGGCAAATCCTGCAAAAATCCCTGCGCGATTACCCCGAACTCAAAGCCACGCTGGAAAAAGTCGAAGCCTTACAAGCGTTCATCAACAAGCTGATCAACAACGCCAGCCCGCTTGGCAAACTGGCTGTCGATGGCCCTGATACCGTCAAGACTGGCGCATACGAAACCTATGAAATCAGTGCCAGCGGCGGCATTCCCGACTACATCACAACCAACATCGAAGGGCTGGCGCTGCCTACTGGTGCATTCGCCTATTGGCAGGCTCCCGCCGAACCCGGCGAAACCACCGTTACCTTCAAGATCAAGGACAATATCGGGCAAACCGCCAGTGTGGAAAAGCAAATCACCGTCATTGATGACGCTCCTGAAGCAGACACAGCAACCGGTGAAGTAATCCAACTGGAAGGCCCGTCAACGGTAAACCTCAAGCTGCTGGATATGGACTACGCCGTGGTCGAACACACGTTTGTGTACCTCTACCGGGGCGTGGAAGATGATTCCGTCATTGAATGGGATTTCGGCGATGGCAGCGAGCCATACCGCTACCCTGCCAATCATGGCAGCAAACAACCCTCCGGCGAATGGCGCTCATCCATCATGCAAAGATATTCCAGAACAGGCACATTCCAGCCGGTTGTGCGTTTACTGGATGGCAGCGGCAAGGTGCTTGGCCAAAGCAGTACCCAGATCAATATTCAACTGCAACACGTTGAGTATCTATCACCCCCCGCAGGACTGATACCGGAGGGGGACAACTAATCCAGCGTGCGCTTGTAGAACTTCGCCCCCAGCGTCACCACCACCAGCATGAACAACAAAATCGGCCACATGTGCGGCCACAGTTCCGGCAATGTGTTGCCCTTGAGCAAAATCCCCCGCATTGAACGCGGTGAAGTCGTCGAAGCAGATCGCATGTTTTGCAGCGGTTATTTCTGTGCGCTGACTCCCATCAGATGCTCGACCTTTTGTACGTGCCTGAAGCCTGCCGCCTTGAGCCGGTGGATGACGCCATCGACAAAGCTGCTGCCTTTCTTGACGATGTGTGGATTGCCGGTGTAATGAAACAGCCGCCCCTCCCGGCGCAGCACCCGGAAGATTTCCCGGTAGAATTCTTCGCTGTATAGCTCCCCGGCGAGGGAAAAACGCGGTGGATCGTGAATGACCGAATCAAAGGAAGCCACAGGCATTGTGCCTATCAACGCATAGCTATTGCCCTGACGTTGCACAATCCCCGCTTGCCCCAAATCGTTTGACCAAGGATTTTGCGAGCGCAGCCCCATTACCTCGCGGCTCAGTTCGATGCTGAGTACCTCGCTTGCACCTAATCGGTGGGCAGCGATAGCGGCATAGCCCAATCCGCTACAGCAGTCCAGCACCTTGTCACCCTTGCGCACCGCTTGTTGCGCCATCTCGGCGGCACTGGCAAAGGGGTCGGTTTCCTTGGAGATATGCATTTTGACACCGCTAATTTCCAGCAGGGGCGCGCCAGCCGTGGGAACGAGCTTGTAGTAGCCAGCGCTACGGTCTTCCAGGGGATTCATCGCGCCATCGCGACAGAGGAAAATCCTCTGGGTCTTCTTGACGATGCTTTTGAGTGCGTCGATAGAGAGTCGATTGTCTGCGTCGAGCACCAGGCTCTGGTCACTTAAGGCAAAGTCTTGTTCCGAAAGATTCAGGTCAGTGGAAAGCCGGACGCAGGAAAGCCCATTGGCGATGGCTTCCAGCGCTTGTCTGGCATTTTCCGTATGAAGGTAGTAGCTGGGCATATCGTTTGTCTATGTGGCTAGAAATATTGACCGCACTATACACTCGTAGCTTGTGTCGTTATTAAGGTCAATCCAGCGTGCGCTTATAAAACTTCGCCCCCAGCGCCACGATCACCACCGTAAATAGCACAATTGGCCACACATGCGGCCAGATTTCCACCAAGCCATTGCCTTTGAGCAGAATCCCGCGCACCAGCCGCAGGAAATGTGTCAGTGGCAACACATTGCCGATCACTTGCGCCCATTCCGGCATCCCCCGGAACGGGAACATGAACCCGGACAGCAAAATCGACGGCAGGAAGAAAAAGAACGTCATCTGCATCGCCTGCAACTGGTTGCGGGCAATGGTGGAAAAAGTCATGCCCAGCGTCAGGTTGGCGGCGATAAACAGCAGCGACACCGCATACAGCAACGCCAGACTGCCCTGGAACGGCACGCCGAAAATGAACTTTGCCGCCAGCAAAATCAGCGTCATCTGCACCAGCCCGATCATGATGTAAGGCACAATCTTGCCCACCATCACCTCCAGCGGTTTCGCCGGGGTCGCCAGCAGGTTCTCGAAGGTGCCGCGTTCACGCTCGCGGGTCATCGCCAAGCCGGTCATCAGCACCATGGTCATGGTCAGAATTACGCCCATCAGCCCCGGCACAATGTTGTACTGGGTAATACCTTCGGCGTTGTAACGGCGGTGGATGCGTACCTCGAACGGCGCGTCAGTCGGGCGCAGTTTCGCCAGCGAGCCGGTCAGGTCGCGGTTCAGCACCGATTGCCCCACCGACACCAATGAAGCCAGCGCATTGCTGGTCGCTGCCGGGTCGGTCGCATCCGCCTCCAGCAGGATCGCCGGGCGTTCACCGCGCACCAGTTGGCGTGAGAAATCGGGCGGGATATTGACCACGAACTGCACTTCGCCCTCCGCCAGCAGCCGGTCGGCTTCCGCTTCACTTTGCACCTGCTGCAAGATCTGGAAATAGCCGGTGTTCTCCAGACTGCGGATGAAGGTGCGGGTAAACACGCTGTTGTCCTGCACATTGATCGCCGTCGGCAGGTGCTTGGGGTCGGAGTTGATGGCGAAACCGAACAGCAGCAACTGCATGATGGGGATGCCGACAATCATGCCGAAGGTCAGCCGGTCGCGGCGCAACTGGATGAATTCCTTCATGGCGATACCCCACAGACGGGCAAACGAAGCACCCAGCGTCATGTTGCCCCCTGCTGGCGGGTGTGCCGCTCCATCAGGCTGATGAATACGTCTTCCAGCCCGGCGTCGATCTGTTCCCACTGGAACGCAGATTGCTGGCGGAAGGGTTGCAAGGCTGCGTCAAGTTGCGCCGCATCCGTGCCGATGACGTGCAGGCGGCTGCCGAAAGCCGTGACCTGTTCCACCGCTGGCAAGGCGCGTAACTGTGCGGCGAGAGCTTGCAGACCACCGTCACCGCTGACTTCCCACGCTACCAGTTGCTGGCTGGCAATGACTTGCTGGATGGTTCCGGTGATCAGCAGTTTGCCACGCGCGATGTAGGCGAGTTTGTGGCAACGTTCGGCTTCGTCCATGTAATGGGTGGAAACCAGCACCGAGATGCCTTGCGCCGCCAGTTGGTGGATTTCGTCCCAGAATTCGCGCCGTGCCTTGGGGTCGACGCCTGCGGTGGGTTCGTCGAGCAGCAATAATTGCGGTTCGTGCATCATGCAGGCGGCAAGGGCGAGGCGCTGTTTCCAGCCGCCGGACAGTGCGCCTGCGAGCTGGTTGCGGCGTTCTTCCAGTCCCAGTTTGAGCAGCACGGCGTTGACAGCCTGGGTGCGATTTTTCATACCGTACATGCGGGCGATGAAATCGAGGTTTTCGCGGATGGTGAGGTCTTCCCACAGCGAAAAACGCTGGGTCATGTAGCCGACGTGGCGCTTGATCGCGGCAGTTTCGCGGATCACGTCGTAACCGAGGCATTGACCTGCCCCGCTGTCCGGGGTGAGCAGGCCGCAGAGCATACGGATGGAGGTGGTTTTGCCGCTACCGTTGGGGCCGAGGAAACCGAAGATTTCACCCTGACGGACTTGCAACGATAAGTCCTGCACCACGTGTTTGTCGCCGAAGTGTTTGTTGAGGCCACGGACGTCGATGGCGCACGGCTGCGCCGTGGAAATCCCCCTCAATCCCCCTTTTGCAAAGGGGGAGGCCGAGTCACACTTCGTAAGCTCAACCGGAGTCATATCTAGCTCCCCTCCTTTGCAAAAGGAGGGGCTGGGGGAGGATTTTCTTCCACCCTCACATCCACCGGCTGCCCAACTTTCAACCGCGCTGCATCTGCCGCACCCGGCAAAGCCTCCACCATCACCACCAGCTTTTCGCGCGAATCCTTGCTGTAAATGACGGGCGGGGTGTATTCAGCTTGCGGGGAAATGTAGCTGATGGTCATCGGCATGGGGTCGTCGCAGCCGTCGCAACTGACGCTGACGCCTTGCCCGAGTTGCAGCATTCCCAAGCGTGGTTCGGGGACAAAAAAGCGGATTTTGCGGTTCTCCGGCGGCAGGACGCTGACCACCGGACTGCCTGCTGCCACCCATTCACCTGCGCGGTAAAAGGTGTCATCCACCAGGCCGTTTTGTGGGGCAGTGATGGCTTTCTGGTCGAGTTGCCATTGTGCCTGGGCGAGAGCTGCGGTGGCAGACTGGACATTGGCTTGGGCGGCAAGGCGGGCTTGATCACGGCCTGCCAGTTGTGCAGTGTTGAGTTGTGCCTGAAATTCGCGGACTTTGGCGGCAGCGGTATCGCGCTGCGCCCGGTAGGTATCGAGATTGGCAACCGGCAAGTAACGTTGTGCCACCAGTTTTTGCTGGCGGGCAAGCTCGGCTTCGGCGGCTTGCAGGCTGGCCTGGGCGGATTCGAGACCTGCTTGTACTGTGGCAATTTCGCTGGGGCGTTTGCCTGTGTCGAGGTCGGCGGATTGCGCTTTGGCTTGGGCAAGACGTGCTGTGGCTTCGGCAACGGCGGCCTGTTCCTTGTCACTGTCCAGCGTGAACAGTGGCTGACCTGTGCTGACGTTATCACCACGTTTCACGCTCAAGGTTTGCAAGCGCCCGCTGGCACTGGCGGCAAGACGGATGGGTTCGGCTTCCACGTAGCCGTTCAAGACATCCGTCCTGCCCACCTGGCATGCAGCAAGCAGCAACAGGCAGCATGACGCTAGCAGGCTAAGATGTGTTTTCATGGCAGACTCCCATGCATGTCATTTCCCTATAGTATTGGACATATTTTCCCGGTTGAAAGCGCAAAATACAGCCAATAGTATTGAAATACCCCCAAAAACCCGGCACGCAAGTCCATGTTTCCATTTGCATTCCACAAGTTTTAAAAAATATTGGTTTTTTTTCATATTTTCTTCATCCAGATTTCGTTGGCCTGCGTAAATACAGGTAAGCGAACCTGAAATACAGCGGGTTCGTTGTAGACAACCTGATACCCGAATAAGGAGAAATGAAATGAAACGTTCAACCGCTACACTTGCGCTTATCGCTGGCTTGTTGATGACCCTGTTTGGCGCTACGGCCTATGCCGACCCCTGCCCACCGGCACCCGGCTACACTGATTCCAGCATGAGCACCGATATGAATAAGCCAACGTTCATCGACCGCAGCTCTTGGTTCGATGAGCTGGCAAACTGAGCCTGAAACGGGAGCCGGTAACGGCTCCCCTGTCTTTCAAGGAGTTAGCCATGAAACTCAAGCAAAAAGTCTGGCTGGGCGTAGCAAGCATTTTAATGGTTACCGCCACCAGTATCAGCTACGCCATGCAACCATTGAACACATCCCAAACCACCATTTTCCTGCCGGATCACATTTCATCTTGGCTTGAATAAGGAATGTATTCCCAACATGCCATTACCTGATTACCCAAAATTAATACGGAATTGAATCGGGTATATAAATCAACTCCTGATTCAATTCCGTTATTTATCATTTAATCTGGCAAATGCCTTTTCCCGGCAATTGGGATAGTATCCTTGTAGCAAGTAAATAACCTGCAAGGAATGGCATGGAAACCTTCGGCAAACGTTACCACCCACCCGGCACACCACCCGGCACACTTTCCCGTCACGGTGACGGTGGTGCAACCCGCATCCGCCTGCTGGAATACAGCAGCGAACAGTTCAGCGAAATCCTCTCCCCCACCCCGGAGCAATGCCGCATCGCCCAGCAGAATGACCTCATCGACTGGCTGGATGTAACCGGTGTTCACGACCCAACGGCCATCTGTGAACTGGGCGAAACCTTCGGCCTGCACCCGCTGGCGCTGGAAGACGTGCTCAACAGCGGCCAACGGCCCAAGGTCGATTTCCACGAAAAGCACGCTTTCCTGATCCTCAACCTGCCACACCTGATTGGCGAAGAAATCGTACTGGAACAGGTCAGCCTGTTCGTCGGCGATGGCTACCTGCTCAGCTTTTGCAGCGGCGATGGCGAGGCTTTCGAACCGGTACGCGCACGCCTGCGTCAGGGTTTCGGACGCATCCGCACCCGTAGCGTCGACTACCTGCTGTATGTGCTGATAGATGTGGTAATCGACTCCGCTTTCCCGTTACTGGAGGAGCTCGGAGAACAGATCGAAGACCTCGAAGACCTGGTGCTGGAAAAGCCTGACAAATCGGTCGTCAGCAGCCTGCACCAGCTCAAGCGTGACCTGTTACTGCTGCGCCGCGCCCTGTGGCCACAACGCGAAGTCATCAGCCGCCTGATCCAGCATGATGCAGAACTGGTCGACGAAACCATGCGTCCCTATTTCAACGACTGTTACGACCATGCCGTGCAGGTGATCGACCTGATCGAAACCTACCGCGAAATGCTCAGCGGAATGCTCGACATCTACCTTTCCAGCCTCAGCAACCGGATGAACGACATCATGCGCGTGTTGACCGTGATCGCCACCATTTTTATTCCACTGACCTTCATCGTTGGCGTCTACGGCATGAATTTTAAAAACATGCCGGAACTGGAGTGGCACTATGGCTATTACGGCGTGTGGGGCATCATGATCGTGCTGGCGACTGGAATGCTGGTAGCATTCAGGTGGCGTAAATGGCTATAAGCGACAGAGCGGGGAATATCCTTGAGTAGCGTTGCATTGAACAATCCGGCTTTCATCCCGCCAGTCTCCTATGCCGGTAACGCGCCCTTCAGAAACGCCAGTGCGCCGGTTTCGGTGCGCAACCTGCCGTGGTGCACGCCCTTGGCGGCAAAGTGGTAATCACCCGCTTTCAGGTGCAAATCGCCGAACCACAATTCGCCTTCCAGCATGATGCACTCCTCATCGAAAGGGTGCGGATGGCCGGGCATTTCAAAACCGGGGTCAAGTTTGGCCAGATAGGTCAGCAGGCCAGAATCGCCTTCCTGATGCAGGATTTTGATGTAAGCGCCCGGTCTGGCTTCGATCCATTCACCTTCACTGGCACGAATGGTCTTGAAACCTGGCAACAGCCCGGCTTCTTCCTGCGCGACCAATGACAGGATATTTCCGCGCATACGCATCGTGAGTTCAACAGGGACATCCAGACCGGGCTGCTGCTCCAGCAATAGTTCCATGATATCCAGATCAAGGGCATCTACCGCTGGTAATGTTGAATCATTGGTTTTCATGAAACGTCCACATTTGGGTAAGAATCAGTTAATGCCGCACGCAATATCGCCTGAGCGCGCCGCAGTATGGTCTTGACGGTTCCCAGCGGCTCCCCGGTGTAATCCGCAATTTCCTGATGACTCATGCCACGGTAAAAGGCCAGCGCAAGCATCTGACGCTGCTGTCCGTCAAGCAAACGGATAGCTGCCTGCAACTCGCTGCCCTGCTCCGCATCAAGCACCACCTCCTGTGGAGTCAATGTCTGGGTATCTTCAACATCAACGGTTTCCGGCATTTCAACCTGAAGTTTGGTACTGGACGCTTCGCGCCGCAAGGTATCCAGTGCGCGGCTGTGCGCCAGCATCAATAACCAGCCCAACGGCGTAGAGCGCTCCATGTCATAAGCAGCCGCTGTCCGCCAGACTTGCAGATAAACATCACTCACGATTTCCTCTGCCAGTTCATGATTGGATGTAATTTTGAAGGCAACGGCAAACACCCGCCTGACTGTTGCATCGTAAAGAATGCCGAGCGCCTCCTGATCACCCTGCCGGATACGTTCCAGCAAAGGGTAAAAATGGGTTTGATCTTGCGCCATTTACGCCATCTCCTGCAAAACAGTCTGCATAGCTTAGCATAGGAGCATTCGCGGCAATATTTCCCACCACAAAACCAAGCACACAGCCCTTCAGGAAAGTCTGGCTAACCAGCCAGGAGTCACTTACCAATTATTACGTATGAATCAGCCAACTGGATTTACCCAACTGCATGTTATCTAGTATCGTGCAGGGATAGATAACAACGATTTGACCGAGGAGGAGAAGCCCCATGCCGCAACTCAAGCGCATTTACGGGTTCATGATTTTTGTCGCCGCCCTGCTACTGACGCCACTGCTGCATACCGGGCTGGCGCATCTGTTTGCCGGGCAAAACAGCATCTTTCTGAATGCATGGGCGGTGCTGCTGGCCATTGCGCCATTTGCCCTGGTTGCCGTCATCCGTTACTCACGTTCGGACGGCGACAAGCAGGCATGGCAGGCCGCCCGCCAGCATTCCGACCTGTGGCTGACCATCATGGGGCAAGGCGTATTCTGGGCAATCATGCTGGTGTTGCTGGCCATCTACCCCGCCTTTGCCAAATCTGCCCTTGGGTTGGAAAACAGTGCCGCGATTGTACTGCTGATGGCCTTTGCCGCTATTGGCATTTTCATCGGCATCCTGATTGCAGAACGCCTGTCGCAAACACATGTGGAAACCGGTGTGGCACCCATCGGCGCATTCGGCATCGTGGCTGGCTTGCTGCTGTTTGGCCTGGTACCAAGCATTCCCTTGCAGGCTGCGCTGTTCCTTGGCATTGGCATTATGGGCGGATTGTTCGTCGCACCGATGCACGCCTTGCTGCGCTACCATGTTCCCGACGAACAGCAACTGGCCAAAACCCTGCCACTGAGCGACATGGTGCAAACACTGGTGATGCTGGTATTCGTCAGCGTCACTGCCGTACTGGCCTGGGCCGGGCTGGATACACCGCATCTGCTGACAGTACTGACCACCGCGACTATCGCCGGGGCACTGTATACTTTCTACCATTTGCCGCAATCACTGCTGCGTTTCGTCGTCAGCCGCCTGTTCCACGCCCGTTACCGCCTGAAAGTGATCGGCTTTGAACATCTGCCCGCACGCGGCGGTGTGCTGCTGCTGGGCAACCACATCAGTTTCATCGACTGGGCGCTGGTGCAGATGGCCAGCCCGCGCCAGTTGCATTTCGTAATCGAGAAAGGCTATTACGAACGCTGGTATCTGAAAGGCATCCTCAACTGGTTCGGGGTAGTACCCATCAGCGGCACAGCCAGCGCCGATTCGCTGGAAAAAGTTACCGAACTGCTGAAAGCCGGGGAAGTCGTGTGCCTGTTCCCGGAAGGTGCAATCAGCCGCACCGGACAACTGGGCGAATTCAAGCGCGGCTACGAAAAAGCCATCAAAGGGACGGATGCGGTCATCGTGCCGTTCTACCTGCACGGGCTGTGGGGTAGCCGATTCTCACGTTCCAGCGGCTTTTTGCGGCAGAACCGCCAGTCCGGTTTCAAGCGTGACATCGTGGTGGCTTTTGGCAAATCGCTGCCACCCACCATTCAGGCGTATGAACTGAAACAGAAAGTGTTTGACCTGTCGTTCGCTTCGTGGGACGCCTATTCGCACATGATCGATCCGATTCCGCTCAACTGGCTGCGTTCCGCCAAACGCCAGAGCTTCCGTATTGCAGCGTCGGACGTGATTGGTGAGCCGATGAGCCACCACCGCTTCATGACTGCGGTGTTCCGTTTCGCCGCCGAAATCGACAAGCTCAGCCCGGAACAAAATATCGGCATGTTGCTGCCCACCAGTGCGGGCGGGGCAATTGCCAACATGGCCGTGCTTTCGCTGGGTAAAACAGTCGTCAACCTCAATTTCACCGCCAGTGCCGAAGCCATCAAAAGCTCGGTGGAACAGGCTGGCCTGAAGCAGGTTTACACCTCGAAGCGTTTCCTCGACAAACTCAAGGAACGCAACATCGACATCACTGCCATCCTGCCCAATACACCGCTGGTGTTCCTCGAAGATTTGAAGGAAGGCATCCCCAAAGCCAAATTGCTGGGCACATTGCTGATGGTGATGCTGCTGCCAACCCGCGTGTTGCAATGGCTGTACCTGCCGAAAATTGACCTGGAATCCACCGCCGCCATCCTGTTTTCCAGCGGCAGCGAAGGTGCGCCCAAAGGTATCGAGCTTTCCCACCGCAATCTGGCCATCAATGCGCGCCAGGTAGCCGATGCGCTCAACACCCTCGACAATGATGTGATCATGGGTACACTGCCGACCTTCCATGCATTCGGCCTGTTGGCGAGTACGCTGATGCCGCTGGCGGAAGGCATCCCCATCATCTGCCACCCCGACCCGACCGATGCGGTCAATATCGCCAAAGGCATTGCCAGATACGAAGCCACCCTGCTGTTCGGCACCAGCACCTTCCTGCGCCTGTATGCGAAAAACTCGCGCGTACACCCACTGATGTTCCAGAGTCTGCGCTACGTGGTGGCGGGCGCGGAAAAGCTGTCGCCGGACGTGCGCCGCCTGTTCCTCGACAAATTCGGCAAAAAGATTCTGGAAGGCTACGGCGCAACCGAAACCTCACCAGTCGCCAGCGTCAACCTGCCCGACCAACTCGACACCCGCTACTGGCGGGTACAGCCTGCCAACCGCGAAGGCACAGTCGGCCTGCCGCTGCCCGGCACCAGCTTCCGTATCGTCGACCCAGGCACGCTGGAAATATTGCCCACTGGCTCTGACGGCCTGATCCTGATCGGCGGCCCGCAAGTGATGAAAGGCTATCTGCATAACCCGGAAAAAACTGCCGAGGCCATCGCCGAACTCGACGGCCAGCGCTGGTACAAGACCGGCGACAAGGGGCATGTGGACGAAGACGGTTTCCTCACCATCGTCGACCGCTATTCGCGCTTCGCCAAACTGGGCGGCGAAATGGTCAGCCTCGGCGCGATTGAGCAGCAGGTACGCAACATCCTCGGCGAACCCGAACTGGAGCTGGTCGCCATCAACCTGCCGGATGAGAAAAAGGGCGAAAAGGTGATCCTGATGATCGCGGGTGAGCGCGATGAAGCGGAAGTCCGCCGCAAGCTGCTGGAAGGCGGGATGAATGCGCTGATGATCCCGGCGGTGATCCGCAATGTGGAGGAAGTGCCGAAGCTGGGCAGTGGGAAGACGGATTTTGCCAATGCGCGGAAGTTGGCGTTGAGTGTTGTCTGAACTGTCTCACAACCGATACTCACTGCTTTCTTCATGAACCGATGGCTTTTTATAGGGAAGGGGCAATTGCGGACACTTCACTGTTTCAAACTCGGGGTCTTTGTGCACCAACGTGGCACCTTGCAGCAATGCGCTGGCGGCAATCCACGCATCCCCCAATGAAACCCGGCAGGTAGCCTTGAGTTCAGCTGCTTTTTCTAGTAGTTCCACCGACTCGTGAACCCATTCGATCGGCAGGGACTTGCATTGCTCATACGCCAGCCGTCCGGCCTGCTCATTCTCATCCTTCCAGACCCGGTAGAGAATTTCCATCAGGCTCATGAAACAGGCGAAGCATTTGGCTTGCCCAGTCTCGCATTGATGGAGGATATCGGCGACGGTATCTGCGCCCTCTTCCTCATCCCTTAAGGCAAGCAATGCGGAGCTGTCCAACAGGTAACGCTTCATTCCCGCTCCCGGTCGAAAGCACGTTCTGCCAACAGGCGCTCAACTGACCCCTTACGTTTGCTGCTGCCCCGAAAAGCCTCAATGGGGTTTTCCCGCACCGGAATAACACGGATAGTATTGTTTTCAATAACCCATTCCAGTCGGTCAGTAGCGGAGAGGTGGAAAAATCGCCTGATTTCGGCGGGAATGACCGTTTGGCCACGTGAGGTAATGGTGCTACGCATAGCTATATCCCTTGAATTACCTATTTCAAAAAATTGTAATTCATCTATTCAGGGAAAACAATCAATACCGATGGTCATGGGGATGCGTTGGCGTTGCAATCGTTACGCCGCCTGTTGCAGGGGCAACTCTGCCCGTTTGCTGACATACAGGACTTCGATACCCAGCATATTGCCCAGTGCGTCGTAGTCCACCATCATGCCGGGCTTGAGTTCCTCGGTTTTTTCCACTTCACCTTCGGCAAGTTGGATGTACAGTGCATCCGCTAACGGATCAAATTCAATTTTCATGATTTGTTACCTTCACTCGAAATAGGCGGTGACAACCGTGACAGGTTCGCTGGTTTCATTGTAAATGACCCGCAAGCGTTTGAAACCCTTTTATGGAATGTCCAGCAAAGCATGAACCAAGGTAGCATCTTCGGGATCATTTTCTATCCTGTCGGGGTTGGCAAGCGTTGCCGCCAACCATTCTGGTTTGATTTTGCGCTGCTGGAGACGCTTTTTAGCGTGGTCGCTGAGCCTGTAATTCATGTTTTGTACCGCTTGTGTGGGAACACCAAAATGCCACCGACTAGCCGATTTTGCAAAAGCTTGCTGCCTGACGGGTGTGACCAGAAGTGATGCTTTGCTCAATCATCATCCTCCGAACTACCCCTCACCCCCCAGCCCCCTCTCCCTCAAGGGGCGAGGGGGAGCAAGAAATAGGTTCTTTTAGCCCCTCTCCCCTTGAGGGAGAGGGGTTGGGGTGAGGGGTAACGGCGAAGCCGCAGAAAAAGCATCACTTCCGGTCACACCCCCGCCTGACGGCGGCAGGGGCGCTGCCCCTGCACCCCGAAGAGTGGCGCGGTCTGCTCCACCAAACGCTGGGGCTGCTCCGACACGCCCCTGCCTTTGGCTACGCTGCCCGCGCCACAAGAGCCGCCTCCGGCGGCCTGTTGCGGCTCCGCCGCCCTGAGCAGCGGCCTATTGACCTGAGGCCAAGCGGAACCCGATGGAGTTGAACCGGTTACCCGGCGCGTAGTAGTCGCGGCCAGCAGAACGCACGAGCCTCGGCGAGTAGGCCCACGAGCCACCGCGCAACACGCGGTAGGCGCTATCAGAAGAACTTGCAGAAGAACCCTGCGGGTTCCTTACCGGCTCCGCCGGATATTCACCATACACATCCTGACACCACTCATCCACATTGCCATGCATATCGTGCAGCCCGAACGGGCTGGCCGGGAAACTACCGACCGGAGCCGTATTGGGGTAAGCATCCTTACAGGAAGAATCATTGCAGTTGGCGTTACCCTCCCCAATGGCATTGCCCCACGGATAGGCGGTATCCATCCCGGCGCGGGCGGCATACTCCCATTCAGCTTCGGTGGGTAAACGGTAAGCCTGGCCTGTGCGTTCATTCAGCCACCCAATATAAGCGGTGGCATCATCCCAACTCACATTCACCACTGGCTGACGGTAACGCCCCCAACCTTGGTCTGGCGGATAGTCCACGTCCATGCCCCTACGCTGCTGATCCCACACGTAGTAGTCGTATTCCATGAAAGTCACTTCGTATTTGCCAAGCTGGAAAGGTCGGGTCAGGGTGACTTCGTGGGCAGGCACTTCGCCACCATAACCCACCTTCTCATCACATTTTTCAACACCCTCCACATTGTCCCGCCCTTCCACACAGCCCATCGTGAACTTACCCGGCGGGATGACTTCGGACATTTCTGGGAAGGGTGAATACAACCCTGTCGCCCACAACGGCTTGAGCAACGCATAACCGAACGGCAAGTTTTTGTCAGTCGCCCACCACGACGATTCAGCCAACACTCCCAACAGCCCCAACAGCAACGCCGTTTGCCCCCATGCCATCCAACGACTACGCCGCAAGTACCGTCCTTCCACACTGTCAGGCCGTGGCCGCAGCTTGCCGAACACCCGCAAGTCACGCCACCCCGCCAGCCCGAACCAACGCCCCAGCTTTGAGCGTTCCTGCCAGCGTTGCGCATCCACCTGCAACTGCTGGCGCTGGTAATCGCGGTCACGGTTATCAAACACGTAGTTGAACAACGTAGGCCAGTAGCCGATGGCGCGACCTTGCGCATCCTTGCGGTCACTGGGGCGCACCAGCATTTCGTGGACAAGTTCGACGGAAGCAACCCCCTCCTCCCCATCCGTCACAATCAAGCGCAACGGCCCTACCTGCCCGCCACCCTGCCGTACCCGTTCCCCCGCCAGTACCTGCACCACCTTTTCGCCCTGCTTCCCGCCGCCTGCCTCATGCACCGCATCCGCCCGCAACAAGCGCCGCCGCGTATGCCGCCCGCCTTCATTGATGCGCGTCAATGCCAGCAACAAATCCAGTGCCTGCTTGCGCCCGCGTTCGCCCAGACTGCCAATCAGCGCATCCGCCTGCTTTGCCAGCATCCCCACCACGCCATTATTCTGCTCGTAATACGCCCGGCTCAAGCGTTGGCTACCGTGGGTTTGCGCCTCGTTCCACAACTCGGCAAGCGCACTTTCCACCAGCGGCAATGCCCCCGGTTCACCCCGTGCATCGCGCACCATCGCCTCCACCAACCCCTCATCCACCTGCAAACCCGCCAGCCGCGCCGGATACACAATCAGCTCGCGCAAACCCGCCTCGGTCATGGTCGGCAACAGGTAATCGCCCTTGAGGGTGTTGTACAGCTTGAGCAGTTCCGGCAGGTATTCAAAACGGTCAAGGAAATCCGAACGGATGGTGCTGATCAAAAACAGCGGGCAATCCGGGTCAGCCATCGCCGTTGCCAGCAGGCGGTCAAACTGGCGACATTGCACATCCTTCGCTAGCGTGAATAGCTCCTCGAACTGGTCAACCACCAGCAGCACCGCACTACCTGCGGGTAGCGGACGCAGCGCATGTGCCAGAGCCGTCGGTTTGTCCGCCTGACTGAGCTTGCCCAACCAGTCATCCATGTCTTTCTGCGGAAATGCCTTCGCCAGCTTTTCTGCCAACATCTCTACAGGCTTTTCGCCCGGTATCAGTGGCTCCAGGATTTTCCAGTCAGCATAGCCAGTACGCCGCTACAACAAGCCCTGCTCAATCTTCGGTAGCATCCCAGCACGCACCAGCGACGACTTGCCCGCCCCACTGGCAGCGTGGATTTGCAGCCAGCGGTAGTAACGCGAATGCGGCTGGGCGAAAGATTCCGGCGCAAGGTCTTCGGCATAGCCCAAGCCATGCAAGGCTTGTAGCACTTCCTCATGCCGCCCGAAAAAGCGGTCGGCGTCTTCACGGCGGAAATAGCTCAAGCCACGGTAGGGTTCGCCCTTCAACTGCGGCGGCGCGGTTTGCAGGGATTCATTTGCCTGCAACGCCTCCAGCAAACCTTGCGGTAATTCACTACTGTCGGGATGCCAGACCAGCGACTGGATTTGCCGCAGGAATACCGGCAGGTCGTCAAACGCCGCTTCCGGCAACAACACGGGGAAAATCGGCAGGCGTTCACGGTCATCATGCGGCGACAACTTGCGGCTGAGGGCGACTTCGACTTCCGCCCCCACCCAGCGTTGCTGTTGCACACCGTCACACCCGACCAGCAGCACGAAGGCGGCGCAGCCTTGCACCGCATCCTGCAAGCTTTTCAGCCAGTTGTCGCCGATGCGGATGGCGTCTTCATCGCGGAAAACATTGAAACCAGCCTGTATCAAACGCTTGCGCAGCACTTCCGCCGCACTCTTGTCAGTACGGCTGTAGCTGAGAAAGATATGTCCGGTTTGTACGGGTTCCGCCATGACGAGTCTCCATGCCCATAAAATCTGTCAGTATTATGGCACATGATAAACAAGCTTATGGAAACAACTTACCCATCCCGTTTTCGCAGCCCATCAGTCAAATGAAACCACCCATCACCCTTCTGCCCCATGCCATCAATATCCCAGCCCTACAATTCCAATACTAAAAAAGAATTTTTTATTGAGAAATAATTTCCAGGAATTTCAGCCATGAAAAAATTTATCACAGCCAATATTGGTCTGACTGCCTTGTTGGGTTCGGGTTTTGCCCACGCTGGCCTTTCCCCCTATTACATCGGTGTCGGGGCAGGTGTAACCAACAATAACGGATCATCCAGCAATTTCTGCCCCACCTGTAATGGCTCACAGTACGACACCAAAAAGCGGAATAACGCTTACAAGGTATACGGCGGCCTCAACCTGACCGACACGCTTGCCGTAGAAGCAGAGTTGACCGATCTGGGCAAAACTTATGAACTGGATATGTACCGCCCTGATAATGGCATTCCCGGCAACCCTGCCGAACGTGCCCATGCCACCCAGAAAACCCGTGGCATCGGCATCAGCGCCAAAGCCAACCGCAATCTTGGCAGACGCACATCGGTTTACGGCAAGGTCGGCGCTTTTGCCTGGGAGAACAAGAACAAAATGGATTACACCAATCAGGTCGGAATCAGCGAAACCTATAAAACCAAGGATCGGGGCATCAGCCCAACCTTGGGTGTAGGCATTGAGCACGAAATCACTGACCGCGTGAGTGTCCGCGCCGGGTGGGATCATTATTTCAATACCGGTAAAGGCGACCAGTTCCTGCATCTGGACAGCAACCAGAATTTTGCCGACCTGCGCAGCGTCAAGACTGACACCGACATGATCTACGTGGGAGCCACCTTCAACTTCTAGGTTCTCCCCCTCTTACTCCCTGCCCCCCTTGCGGGGGAAGGGCCGGGGATGGGGGGTAAAAACCTCATGCCTCGAACAGGCATTTTCCCGCTGATTTGGTAATGGCCGCCACGCGCTCGGCATGTGCGGCCAGCTCTTCGTCGCTGGCGCGCACGACCCGCAAGCGCCCTACATCCAGCGTCACACGGCGCAGTCCGGCTGCACCACCGTTGTCCTGATTACCCCCTTCCTGCTCTGCCCCCAGCAGCAGGCTGACCTGCCCACCGGTCATGGACAAATAGACATCCGCGAGTATCTCGGAGTCGAGTAATGCGCCATGCAGGGTGCGGTGGGTATTGTCGATTTCGTGCCGCTTGCACAGGGCATCGAGGCTGTTGCGTTGCCCCGGATACATTTGCCGCGCCATCACCAGCGTATCCGTAACCGTGCAGTACTCAGTGACCGGCTTGCTGCCCGGATCAATCAGGCGTAATTCATGGTTGAGGAAACCAATGTCGAAGGGCGCATTGTGGATGATCAGTTCCGCGCCCCGCAGGTATTCCAGCAGGTCGTCGGCAATATCTTCGAAACGCGGTTTATCGGCCAGAAACTCGTTGGTAATGCCATGAACTTCAATCGCTCCGGCATCAATTTCGCGGTCAGGTTGCAGGTATTGGTGGAAATTGTTACCGGTCAAACGCCGGTTAATCATTTCCACGCAACCAATTTCGATGATGCGGTGGCCTTCCCTAGGTTCCAGACCGGTAGTTTCAGTATCGAGAATAATTTGGCGGCTCATGTTTTCTTCTCATCAATGGCTTTGTTGGCAAGCTGGTCTACCCGTTCATTTTCATCATGGCCGCTGTGACCCTTGACCCAATGCCATGAGACCTGATGCCTGGCGGCGGCGGCGTCCAGACGTTGCCAGAGCTCCTGATTCTTGACCGGCTTGCCTGCGGCTGTTTTCCAGCCTTTGCGTTTCCAGCCATTCATCCATTCGGTAATACCCTGGCGGACATACTGGGAATCAGTGGTCAAACTGACCTGACAGGGACGGGTCAGGGTTTCCAGCGCCTGAATGGCGGCCATCAGTTCCATCTGGTTATTGGTGGCATCAGGCTGATAGCCGTACAGCTCACGTTCCTGACCGTTGTAACGCAGCAAAGCGCCCCAACCACCCGGCCCCGGATTGCCGCGACAGGCTCCGTCAGTAAAAATTTCGACCACGTTATTTGCCATCGTGACGTTCCTGGGGAGAAATCCGGCCAGCGCCCGGATTGACCATAATGCCGGGGCGCAAAACCGATGCTGGTTTGCGTAGCGATGGTAACAAGGTCATGTTGGATACCTTTTTCTGTGCATGGATGATGTAGACATTGCCCGTAGCCAGATGGAACCGCTCCCCCAGCTTCTCCATCCAGCGGGTACGGTGGAAGGTGCGCTCACCGCCAAGTGCCGGGCTGAAGCCGGTCGTGACCGTTTCCAGTACGTCAAAGCCCAATACACTCAGCCATTCCCGCACCCGGAAGGCACTGTAGAGGTGGCAGGGTAATTCCTTGCGCTGATGGAAATGGCGCAAATTGCCAAGCCCCTTGAAGCTGAACGGGTTGAAACCAATCAGGATGCAATGCCCTTCCGCCACCAGCACACGCTCGATTTCACGCAAGACCTGATGCGGCTCCTGGGTGCAATCCAGCGCATGGCTGGCAATGACCAGGTCAAGATTATTGAAAGCAAAGGGCAGATGTACGGGCGACCCGGTAATGCTGCTTTGCTCACCTTGCACCATCCCCAATGAAAAGCGGCTGGCAATCCGCGACTCTTGCAGGAAAGACCGCGTACCCGTCAACACACCGGTTTCCAGCGCATAATAACCAAACACATCGGCAGTCATCGCCGCTATTTTTTTCTGCACACCCGCCAGCGTCGCCTGCCCTGACAGGGTAGCGTACCACTGCCTGCATGCGCTTACGCCGGATGGCATGGATGATTTTTTTGAGATGACGTTCAGCGGTTTTTCCTTGTCCACGGAAGAAGTCCGTATTATATTCGGCCTACATCGCCTGATAACAAATACTTATGGCTTAGCTGTCTGACCGGATAACCGGCATATCGCCTTATTATAACGATGAATCCGGGCTTACATAACAACAACAGGCCCAAAGGGTAAAACAAGAATGAAAATAAGCAAATATGCATTCCTTGCAACGTCTGCCGTTGCCATTTTCGCGGGCTCTGGCTGCTCCAGCAACACGGTGAAACCGTCGGTCGCCCAAAGCAGTGATGATACAGAAAATTTGCTGTTCGCCAACTTCCATAAAGACTCCTCCAATAAGCGCATCCGCAAGGCATCCGCACAATCCGGTTACACCATACGCAAGGCTGCATGGCATGGTGGCAATCAAAAGTCAGGCTTTAGCACCAGCCAGCAGCAACCGGCACAGGTTGACCCCGACTTTGATACCTGGGACCGCGTTTTTCAGGGCTTCCGCCTGGGTGATCATGCCAAAAACCCACGGGTAGACGCCTTCGTCAACTATTACGGACGTCATCCGGAAAAACTGACCATGCTGTCAGAACGCGCCAGTGTTTTCCTGCACATGATCGTGCACGAGCTGGATCGCCGCAACATGCCGACCGAACTGGCACTGCTGCCATTCGTGGAAAGCGCGTTCGACCCGGATGTATTTTCCCACGCTGGTGCCGCTGGCCTGTGGCAGTTCATTCCATCTACAGGCCAGATATATGGCCTGAAGCAGTCCCGGCAATACGATGCGCGTCTGGATCCGTTTGCGGCAACCAATGCAGCACTCGATTACCTGCAAAAACTGCACAACGACTTCAACGGCGACTGGCTGCTGGCACTGGCTGCATACAACTGCGGGGAAGGGCGCGTTCAGAAGGAAATTGACCGCAACCGCAGCAAAGGCTTGCCTGTCAGCTTCTGGCATTTGTCTTCCCTGCCACGTGAAACCCGTGAGTATGTGCCACGTTTGCTGGCTTTCAAGGAACTGATCGGCCATGCACCCCGCTATGGTATCCAGTTGCCCAATACGCCCAATCAGGCGCGTCTGGCATTCCTGCGGGTAAGCAAGCCTGTCAATCTGCGCGAAGTTGCCGTCAAGGCAGGCTTGAGCAGAGACCAACTGGTGAACCTGAACCCAGGTTTCCGCACCGGCATTACCACACCGCAATATTCCGATCGCATCATCATTCCGCGCCAACATGCACAGGCACTTATTGCGGCAGTGGATTCCCTGCCCGCTGCGAGTAGCGGCAATACCGACCTTGCCAACAAATCAGCCAGCGGCTACAACAAGGTGGCAACTGCACGAACCAGCAGCAAGAAAGCGACTTATGCCGCCAACAAACGCAAGGTTCACACTGTGCGCAAGGGCGATACCCTGCATACCATTGCCAAACGTCACGGCATAAGCGTGCAGGCATTGATGAAGCAAAACCACAAACGTTCAGCGAACATCCTGGTAGGTGAACGTTTGAACATCGTTGCGTGAGGTTGAATGCCATGGCTCAACTGGTTGTGATGCTGGAAAAACAGGTAATCAAACGACTGGCCATCAAAGGTACGGGGCTTACGTTCGGGCGTGGCAGTAAATGTGAGGTTTCCTTGCCTGATCGCACGATCAGCAACCTTCACGCCCGCATTACCGTCGTGCGTGACGACTGTTTTCTGGAAGACCTCGACAGCACCAATGGCACTTATGTCAATCAGCAATTGGTGGAAAACCACCTGCTGGAAGATGGTGACACTATCGGTCTCGGCAAATACCGGGTGCAATTCCAGTCCAGCCTTACGCTGGATCAGCAGCTACGCCGTTCCAGCATCCACCCCAGGCTGCTGGACAGTAACCTCCTGAACTGGCTGAAAATACTTACCGGCAAACGTTCAGGCTACATCATTCCTCTGCGTCTGGCGCGGGTAGTCCTGGGTAGCCGCCAGACAGGTCAGATCATTATTGAGCCTGATACCAACGGCGGCTATAGTATGCAGGAAGTCGGCCTGACGGACGCCAGACTGACACGGACCCTGACCCCCGGCACTGAACTGCGGGTGGAGGACATTGCTTTCCGCTACTGCGTACAAGACCCTGATGCCAGCACAGCCGCTTCCCGAAAATCCCCAGACTTTACGGCATAATATCCGTCAGCAACGCGCCAGCCTCCCGCCAGGGATGCAGCGGCAACTTTCCCGGCGGATTGCCCGCAGATTGCACTGCCAGCAGATATTCCGCAACGCCAGACATATTGCCTTGTACATACCGGTACGGGGGGAAGCCGACCCCCGCCTCCTGCGTGACTGGGGGCTGCCCGGTCAACGTTTTTACCTGCCGGTGCTCTCTCCTTTCCGTGATGACAGCTTGTGGTTTGTCCGCTGGGAGCAAAATACCCGCTTCCGTCTCAACCGTTTCCGCATCCCCGAACCTGTTAGCCGCTATCGGCACAGTCACCCTGCCCGCTGGCTGGATCTGGTGGTAACGCCGCTGGTCGCCTTTGACCAGAACGGCACACGTTTGGGCATGGGGGGGGGCTTTTACGACCGTACTTTTGCATTCAAACGTCATCGGCAATGCCATTCACGCCCACGCCTTGCCGGGTATGCCTACGCTTTCCAGCAAGCCGACGCCTTGGTACGGCAACCCTGGGATATACCACTGGATTCCATCTGCTCCGAATCATATTTTTTTGATATAAAGCACTAGACTATATTAGAATATACTGATATATTGTTTTACATGATCAGAAGAATTCTGATGCAGATTAACCGCATAGGAGATGAAGATGAAAAAATTACTGGTTGGTTTGAGCCTGCTGGCTCTGTCTGCTACCGCAAGCGCAGACTTTTTCGGTGGCAACAATGGCGAATGGAAAATGGGACCTAATGGCCCTTATTACGAAGAAAGTGATTGGCCAGAATGGACTCCAATGTACTGGATGGATGAAATGATGGACAACTTCGACGACGAAGAAGACTTCGGCGGCGGTATGCCTTTCTCTGGCGGCATGCCAGGCATGATGCCTTACGGTGGCGCTCCAATGGGTTATGGCGCTGCTCCAATGATGCCTCCGATGGGTTATGGCGCTGCTCCGATGATGGCTCCAATGCCACAGATGGGCGCTCCAATGCCACAAATGGGTGCTCCGATGATGGCTCCAATGCCGCAGATGAGCGCTCCGATGATGGCTCCTCCTGCAATGCCAGCCATTCCGGCAGCACCTGGCGCAACTCCTGGGCCTGCAGCTAACTAATTCCTGCTGGAACAGTTATACTTGACAGGCCGGTTTATCCGGCCTGTTTCATTTGAGCTAGACCAAACAGGAAGGGAGCAGACATCATGAAAAAAATGATCGCAGGCATATTACTGGCCAGCGCCGCAGGCAGTGTCAGCGCGGGCGGCTGGGGTTTCGACGATTTTGACTGGAACCCCAATTTCAACTGGGGAAATGGTTCATCCTGGGGCAATGGCCCAGGCAATGGCTTCAACTGGGGCAACAATCCATCATGGGGCGGCGGCCCGAACATGGGCTGGAATAATGGCCCGTCGTGGGGCGGCAACTCACCGTGGAACAACGGTTCCAGCTTCCCCAGTATGGGCTGGAACAATGGCCCGTCGTGGGGCGGCAACTCACCGTGGAACAACGGTTCCAGCTTCCCCAGTATGGGCTGGAACAATGGCCCGTCGTGGGGCGGTAACTCACCGTGGAACAACCGCCCCAACTTCCCCAACATGGGCTGGAACAACGGCCCATCCTGGAATAATGGCCCCAACTTCCCTGGCATGGGCTGGGGCAACAACAATCGCCGTTATCCACGTCCGGTAGCACCTTTTGGTATGCAACCCGGCATGTACAACGGCATGCCGCCATCCATGCAGCCACCTGTACCTCCAGTAGCGCCAGCCGCCCCGGCAACACCTGAGGCGACAGCTGCGACAGCGGAGGCACCAGCAGTTACCAACGCACCTGTTGCACCTGCGCCAGAAGCGCCAGTACCGACAACAGCTCCGGCCAGCATGGAAACAACCGCACCAGCCAGTGCCGCGACAACCGCCCCGGCAACACCTGGCCCCGCCAACTAAAACGCTTGACGGCTTTGTGACACGCCCCTACTTTCCACAAGTAGGGGCAAATGCTTTAATACCCCCTTTTCAATCTTGCCAGGAATCGTCTTGCTCAGTTACCGACACGCTTTTCATGCAGGCAATCATGCCGATGTCATCAAACACCTGACACTGGCGTTGACACTTGAATATTACCTGCGCAAGGATAAACCTTTCTGGTACATCGATACCCATGCTGGTAGCGGTTTCTACCGGCTTGGCAGTACTGAAGCACAGAAAAACCGGGAATTTGCCACTGGCATCCAACAGCTTTGGGAGCAGGCTTGCATACCTGAACAGCTTGCCGCTTACCTGAATCTGGTTCGGCTGGCCAATCCGGCAGGCAAGCTGGAACACTACCCCGGCTCGCCATGGATCGCAGCACAAATGCTGCGCAAGACTGACCAGCTACACCTGTTTGAACTGCACCCGGCGGATTTCCAGGCGCTGAATTCACTGCCGGGCAAAGGCAAACGTATCCACATCCAACAGACGGATGGCCTGAAAGGCTTACACAGCCTGCTGCCCCCGCCTCCACGCCGGGCAATTACCCTGATTGACCCATCTTACGAACTGAAAACGGATTACAGCGCAGTTGTGGAAACGCTCACCAAGGCCCATAAGCGCTTTGACAGCGGCACATACCTGTTGTGGTATCCCGTTGTCTCGCGCCAGCGCGTACAACAAATGCTGCATGATTTGCAGGCCAGCGGAATTCCCGACATTGTGCAAATCGAATTCTGCCCCTTACAGGACAGCAACAACATGGGCATGACTGGCAGTGGTATGTTCGTCATCAATCCCCCCTGGCTGCTGGCCCAGCAGATGCGGGAAATCCTCCCGTGGCTGGCGGAACACATGAGCACCAGCACTGGCGCGGCGCATTACACAGTGCAGCAAATTAGCCCTGAGAAAAACCGAGGATAACAATATGCAATACTGGCTGATGAAATCGGAACCGGATGCATTCGGCATCGACGAGCTGGAAAAAGTCGGCGTTGAACCGTGGGATGGTGTGCGCAATTATCAGGCCCGCAACATGATGCGCGACCAGATGCAGATCGGCGATGGCATCCTGTTTTACCATTCCAACTGCGAAATACCCGGAATCGTAGGCATTGCCGAAGTTGCCACCACAGGCTACCCGGATACGACAGCCCTAAACCCGGAAGCCAAGTATTACGACCCCAAAAGTGACCCGGAAAACCCGCGCTGGTACAAGGTGGATGTGAAATTCGTCCGCAAACTGAAACGCACCATCAGCCTGGCAGAGTTAAAGGAAGAAACTGCACTGACAGACATGCCACTGGTGCGCAAAGGCAACCGGCTTTCCGTCATGCCGGTAAGCACCCAGGAATGGGACCATATCTTGGGCATGGAATAGGCCCCCGCCTTACTTCTGGTCTTCAGCCCCCGGCTTGCAGGCAGCAGCGCCGGGACCAAATAGCGGGCACATTCCCGGAGGCAGCTCAACACCGGGTGGTAAACCTGCCGCCGCCGGATCAGGATGCTCACCCGTTTCGCCCTTATTTTCCGTAGCCGGAGCCTGCTCTTTCTGCACAGGTGCTTCAGCACTAACCGACTGTACATCAGCCATCGGTGCGGCTTCCTGAGGAGAAGGCGCAACTACTGCTTCCACCTGTGCGGCAGGAACGGAATTGGCGACTGCCGGTTCAACCTTCGGAACAGTGTCTGACTGGCGTGCTTCCAGCGCCTCCCCCACAGCCTCTCGCAAGGCATCCTGAGTGACAGCCGGATTGTTCACCTTGAACCTGGCCAAACGCAGACGGTGGAAAACCAGTTTTGATTCCCAGTAATCCTTCTGGTACTGGTGGCGGCTCAACAAGGTTTGCTTGTCTTTATCAATCAGGGAAAGATCGTTCACGATACGGTCCATTTCCGCCAATTGCTGCATGATGGCTTCGGAACGGGTAACCAGTTGCTGATGCTTGTCGTAATTTTCCGTATTCGTAGCCAACTTCTCAAACTCGGCGGCCATCTCATTCAGGCGCTCTTCCTGCCGTGTATAAACGGGCGGAAGCTGCATGTTCAGTGATGTGGCAGCAGCAGGCGATTCACCACCATCACGTGACAGATAGAGCGAGACAGCCGTCGCCAGACCAATGGCGACAAGCAGAACAGGAAGAACGACCTGCAATACTCTTGCCAGCTTCTCCTGCGCGGAAGGGGGCGGCAGTTGCTGCTTTATGACTAGTTTAGGCATGGGAGTTTTCCGGTCAGGTTATATTCGTTGACATTTACACGCTGCGGCCACAGCTACACCGACTTCGTAACAAACACCCAAGTACAATAACATACCTCCGTTTCATCACCACTAAACGCCTGACAAAACGATGGTTTTCACTTTTATACGGGTCACTGCCACAAGTATCCCGGCTGCTTCACCTAGGCAAATTACCCTCGCTTACTTGATATGTAATCTTGCCTTTAATTAGACCACATATAAAACTGAATCGTTCATGAATGCAACAGAAATAAAAAGGCCGGTTATAAAAACCGGCCTTTTTGCTTACTATTTAATCTTAAATGGCCTGCCCCGCAGGTGGTGGCGTAGCTGGCTGGGGGGGTTGTGATTCGGCAGGTGGCTTAGTCAGCTCTTTTTGCAGTTGCTCAACACCTTGCTTCAGACTCTTGTTCAACTCATTGACACTTTCTGAAAGGGACTTGTCCAGATCGCGCAAACCATCCTGCATGAATGAGTTCAGTTGCTCAACCACAGCCCCCATGGTGCCACTGACCATCGAACCCATGGTTTTTTGCACATCGACCTGCCACTCATCCTTGTTACGCACCAGAACTGTACGTACCGGGATAATCATATCGCCTTTCTCGCCACCATACAGCACCGTCGCGACCTCGGCGGTATTGTCCTGAATCTTGATTTCGCCGGTTTCAAAACGTTGCGCTGAAATACTTTTGCTGCCGAGATACTGAAGATATTGGGCGCTTTCCCAGGTCACCAGATCCTTCGCCGTATCCATGTCATCAATCAGGACAGATTGCCAGAATTTGTCAGCAACCTCGCGTGCCTGTTGTGATTCTGAAGAAAAGATGCAGCCCGACAACAGCACACTGAACAACAGCATGCTTGTCAGCATCTTCCAGGTATTAAATTTCATTCTCCAAACTCCCTTGCAACACCCCATCGCAGACATTGACGCCATGCAAACGGGTTTGTGTAATGCGGTTTTCCAGTAAGGCATTATCCGCCACTGTTACCACCACTTTATAATAATTGGGAGTGTAGCCGGTATATATTCGCTGCCCGTCAGGGTTTTCGCGGGCATATTCCCACAATACCGGCACCGATTTCCCCACCTGCTCCTGCAAGAACCCTTGTTTCATGCGCTCACCCAGCGCGTGCAAAACCTGACTGCGCTGCTTCTTGACCGGTTCGGGAACAGGGTCTGGCAAACGGGCTGCCTTGGTTCCTTCCCGCGCAGAATAGGTGAAAATATGCATGTGACCAAAACCGACCGATTCGACATAAGCGCAGGTTTCATCCCACTCAGCTTCGGTTTCACCGGGAAATCCCACGATAATGTCTGTCGTGACATTGAAACCGGGCACAGCACGGCGAGCCTCCGCCACCAAGCTGGCAAACTCGGCAGTTTTGCAGCGTCTCGCCATGCGCCGCAAGATGGAATCCGCCCCACTCTGTAATGGCAGGTGCATGTGCGGCAGCAGACGGGGATTACTGAACAGGGCAAAGAAATCGTCCGGCAGATCCCACGGCTCGACCGAGGCAAAACGCAGGCGGGGAATATCGGTTTCCTGAAGGATTTTCTGTACCAGCGTGTAAAGGGAACTGCCAATATCACTGCCATACCCACCGACATGTACACCCGTCAGCACGGCTTCCTGCGCGCCTTGCTGCTGAAGCGCATTGATTTCGGCAATGATTTCAGTTTCGCTGCGGCTGCGCTCGTCGCCACGTGCAACCGTGACAATACAGAATGTGCAGCGGTAACGACAGCCATCCTGAATCTTGATGAAAGCACGCTGCCGACCACGCATGAACAGCGGGGTTTCCCCCGGCTCGGTCGCCATCGCGGGCATGAGCGGGAGCTCGAAGCGTTGCATGACCGTTTGTGGCAGACGGTCTTTTTCGGTATTCGGCACGACCAGATCAACGCCGATGGCTTCCGCCACTTCATCTGCCTGCAAGGTTGCATAGCAACCGCTCACCACCAGACGCGCTTCAGGATTCTCGCGATATAAACGATGCATCAGGCGACGTGATTTGCCGGAAGCATCACTGGTAACAGCACAGGTATTCAGTACCAGAACATCGGCATCCGGCGCAGAGGGCACGATTTGATGCCCGGCGGAACGGAACTCCTGTGACCATTGTTCCAGTTCCGCCTCATTCAAACGGCAACCCAATGCTTTCAGATGGACTTTCATTATCCTTTAGAGGTTCTCGGGGTGCGTGACGACTTCAGCTGATTCGCGCAAGCCTTGCAACATGGCACCCAGCTCGCGCTGGCCAACAGTCTGGCTGTAAATGGCGTTGGCGCTTTCGTCCAGTGCGGTGTCACCGGCTTTAATGGCCTTGAGCACAATAATGGCATAATCACCATTGGCCAATGCCGCACTTGACCAGCTTGACTTGCCTTCTGCCGGGTGATTCATGGCAAAAGCCTTGGCTGCAACTTCAGGTGTCAGCTTGCTGACGGTACGGCCAACCAGACCCAACTTTTCCACCGCAGTCTCAGTGCCCAGACCGGTTTCAGCCAAAGCAGCCCACGATTGGGTTTCACTCAGCTTTTTCAGCAATTCCTCGCCTTTCTGGGCAGTCAGCTTGCGAGCCTCCTGTGTCAGCAGGCCGGTACGGATTTCTTCCTTCACGGTATCCAGCGGCTTTTGGGTAGCAGCTTCATGGTTGGCAATGCGCACAACGACTGCATGACCATCAGCCAATTCCAGCAGGTCAGAGTTTTTGCCAGATTTCAGAACATCTTCGTCAAATGCAGCAGCACGAACCTTTTCATCAGTGGCAATCCCCTGCCCCTGGACACGGCTCAACCAGTCAGTTTGCTGTACTTTCAGGCCGGTTTCCTGGGCGGCAGGAGCCAGATCGCCATCCTGTTCGTAAACAAGTCGGCCAAGATTTTCCGCCTTGTCGAGGAACGCCTTATCAGCCTGTTCCTTGCGGTAGTCTGCCTCAATATCTGCGCGGGCTTCTGCGAAGGTTTTTTGCACTGCTGGTTTGACTTCGGTCACACGAATAATTTCGTAACCCGCTTCGGTTTTGACCGGCTGGGAGGTTTCCCCCGCTTTCAGGGCGATAACGGCTTTCTCAAACTCAGGCCCCCAGTCACCCATGACAACTGCGCCCAGCGCACCACCCTTTTCAGCCGCCAGCTTGTCATCAGAATCAGTACGGGCAATATCCTCAAAAGTACGGGTTCCTGCCTGCAAGTCGGCGTAAAGGGCATCGATACGTTTTTTGGCTTCAGCATCTTTGGCCGGGTCTTCCACACTCACGAGGATGTGACTGGCCATACGTTCTTCAGGCTGCACATACTGATCGGCATTGTCGTCAAACCACTTTTGCAAGGTAGCGTCATCCGCAGTAATACCCGCTGCCAGATCGTCGCGTTTGAGTTCCAGATAGGATAGCTGCACCTTTTCATCTGTCATGAATGATGCCTTGTTTTGCTCATAGTACTGGGCAACCTGCTCGTCGCTGACCTGCACCTGGCTCTGGAAATCAGCTGTCTTGAGCGTGAACAGCTCCAGATCGCGCTGCTGGTTACGGAGGGACTGGTATTGCTCGGCCTCGGCCTTGGGCAGGAATGCAGTATCCAGCACTGCGCTGCGCAACTGCTGTTGGGAAAGGTCGTCCCTTACCTGGAACTCGAACTCGCTGGTCTCGCGGCGCTGCATTTTCAGGAAATTGTTGTAGGTATCCAGATCAAACTTGCCATCCTTCTGGAAAGCAGGAATGGAGGCAATTGTTTTTTGCACTTCCTGATCGCTGGCGCGATAACCGCCCTCCCGAATCTTTTGCTGGATAAGCGTCTGGTTGATAACGGATTCCAGCGCTGAATTTTTCAGAATGGCGTCATCCATCCCTGGCGGCAGCTGGTCACCAAACTGCTGCTTCATTTCCAGCAAGGCATTTTGCACAGCCTGCACCGGAATGTCCTCACCGTTAACCGTAGCAGCCACCAGTTTACCACCGCCCTCGAAATACGAGTTGATGCCGAACAGGGCAAACGGAATGGTAATGAGACCTACAATGGCGTAGGCAACCCAGCCTTTGGCTTTATCATGAATCGTTTGTAGCATGAGCTTATTACGTTTTTGTCAGTATGTTGGTGAATAAACAACGCGCACGCCCCACGAGCGCAGAGACGCAAATCATACAGGAAGAAAAGAGGCGAGGAAATGGAAAAAGTTGGCGGAGCGGACGGGACTCGAACCCGCGACCCCCGGCGTGACAGGCCGGTATTCTAACCAACTGAACTACCGCTCCGGAACTTTTGAAAGCAATAAAAAGGATGCCATTGAGGCATCCTTTTCGAAGGTTGGCGGAGCGGACGGGACTCGAACCCGCGACCCCCGGCGTGACAGGCCGGTATTCTAACCAACTGAACTACCGCTCCGCGATACAAACTTTTAACCAACAATGGTGGGTAGTGAGGGGCTCGAACCCCCGACATTCGCCTTGTAAGGGCGACGCTCTACCAACTGAGCTAACTACCCGTCGTTGGAAAGGGCGCTAGTTTACTGCATCCTTTAGAGCTTTGCCAGCTTTAAATGCAGGAATTTTTGCAGATGCGATTTTGATCGATTCACCGGTACGCGGATTGCGGCCAGAGCGCTCCTGACGCTCGCGAACCAGGAAAGTACCAAAGCCAACCAGAGCCACTGCGTCACCCTTCGCCAGTGCTTCTGAAATAGATTCGACGAATGCCCGGAACGCCCGATCCGTGTCAGCCTTAGTCAGACCGGACTTGGCCGATACTGCATCAATCAGTTCAGATTTATTCATAAAATAGTTTCCTTGTGAATTCGTTATATAGAGGGAAAACCGAAACACTCCTGCCAGTCGAAGATCAGCAGAGCCACCCGTGCGGACACGCCCGACAGTTATACCAGCCACATCAGAAATATGTCAACAAAATGACGGACTTCAACAGCCCAGAGGCATTTCAGGCCTGCCTGGCGCATTTAATGAGGTCTTGCCGGAGTAGAATCTTCCTCTTCCATCGCGGATGCAGGAGCGGTTTGCTGGCCACCCCCATCTTCATCGTCAATGTCTTCATCATCAGCCAAAGGCACAGGGATACGTTCCAGTGCCAGAGCCAGGACTTCATCAATCCACTTGACAGGACGGATCTCCAAGCCCTTCTTGACGTTGTCCGGCACTTCGGCCAGATCCTTTTCGTTTTCACTTGGGATCAAGACAAGCCTGATGCCACCACGATGTGCCGCCAGCAACTTTTCCTTCAAGCCGCCAATTGGCAAAACTTCACCTCGCAACGTAATTTCACCCGTCATGGCGACATCGGCCCGTACCGGAATTCGGGTCATGGCAGAAACCATGGCCGTTACCATGCCAATGCCAGCACTTGGGCCATCTTTCGGAGTAGCACCTTCTGGCACATGGATATGGACATTGTGCTTGCGCAAGAATTTGCGGGTGATACCCAACAAACGGGCACGACTTTTCACCACCGTTTCAGCCGCGTATATCGACTCTTTCATCACCTCGCCGAGACGCCCGGTGCTCTTGATCATACCGTTGCCCGGCAGCAAGGCACTCTCGATTGTCAGCAAATCGCCACCAACCGATGTCCATGCCAGCCCAGTCACCTGACCGATCTGGTTGGACTTATCCGCACGACCATAGTCGAAACGCTTCACGCCCAGAAACTTTTCAATATTACGTGGCGTTATCGACGTTTTTTTCTTGTTATTCAGCAAGTGATCCTTGACAGACTTGCGGCACAATTTGGAAATTTCCCGGTCAAGGTTACGTACACCTGCTTCACGGGTATAGTGGCGGATAATATCCAGCACCGCAGTATCACTGATGGTCAGCTCGCCCTTCTTCAGACCATTGTTCTTGAGTTGCTTCGGAATCAGGTAATTTTTGGCAATACTGAGCTTTTCATCTTCGGTGTAGCCCGGAATACGGATAACCTCCATCCGATCCAGCAATGGCCCCGGAATGCGCATGCTGTTGGAAGTCGCCACAAACATGACATCCGACAGGTCGAAATCAACTTCCAGATAATGGTCTGCAAATGTGTGGTTCTGCTCAGGGTCAAGCACTTCCAGCAGGGCAGACGACGGGTCGCCACGGAAATCCGTCGACATTTTGTCGATTTCATCCAGCAGGAACAGCGGATTGCGTGTACCTACCTTGGACAGGTTCTGAACGATCTTGCCTGGCAGGGAACCGATGTAAGTGCGCCGATGCCCACGGATTTCCGCCTCATCACGCACCCCACCCAATGCCATGCGGGTAAACTTGCGCCCGGTAGCACGGGCGATGGACTGGCCCAGCGAGGTTTTACCTACACCCGGTGGCCCAACCAGACACAGGATGGGCCCCTTGAGTTTCTTGACGCGCTGTTGCACGGCGAGGAATTCGAGGATGCGCTCCTTGACCTCATCCAGCCCGAAATGATCCTCGTTCAGGACTTTTTCCGCCAATGGCAAACTATTGTTAACTTTTGATTTTTTCTTCCATGGCAAACCGACCAGCCAGTCAATGTAGTTACGCACCACGGTGGCTTCTGCCGACATCGGCGACATCATCTTGAGCTTTTTGAGCTCAGCATCAGCCTTTTCACGCGCTTCCTTGGGCATTCCGGCATTTTCAACCTTGCGGATGAGCTCCTCCATTTCATTTGGCGCAGCATCATCCATTTCACCCAGTTCTTTTTGAATGGCCTTGATCTGCTCATTCAGATAATACTCGCGCTGGCTACGCTCCATTTGCTGTTTGACGCGACCACGGATTTTCTTTTCTACCTGCAACAGGTCAATCTCGCCCTCCACCAACTCCATCAGATAGTGGATGCGCTCTTCGACATCCAGCATTTCCAGCACTTTCTGCTTTTCGGCAATTTTCAGGCCAAGATGGGCGGCGATAGTGTCAGCCAGACGGATAGGGTCGTCAATACTGGAAAGGGATGACAGAATTTCGGGGGGAACCTTCTTGTTCAGCTTGACGTATTGCTCGAACAAATTGACCAGGGAACGGCTAAGGACATCAATTTTACGCTCATCCCCTGGAACTGAAGCCCGCACTTCTACCCGCGCTGCCGAAAAATCACCATCATTATCAATGGCAATAATCTCTGCCCGCTCCAGCCCTTCTACCAGCACCTTCAGGGTGCCATCCGGCAACTTGAGTAGTTGCAGAATTGTCGCCAACGTACCAACCGTATGCACATCATCCAGCTCAGGCGCATCCACTTCGGCGCTTTTTTGCGCAACCAGCAGGATTTGCTTGTCATTATCCATTGCCATGTCAAGCGCATGGATGGATTTGTTCCGCCCAACGAACAAGGGGATCACCATATGCGGATAAACGACAACATCGCGTAACGGCAATACAGGGACAATAATTGACTTGGCCATAACTATCTCACTCTGGCATTCAGGAGGTGCGCCCTGCCCGTCTCAGAACAGGGCGCACGGGAAATGTCGCTTTACTCGCCAGCAGCAGCCTGCTGTTCGACATTCTCATAGATGAGGTATGGGGTGGACTCGCCATTGACGACGGATTCATCCACCACCACTTTGCTGACATTCTGCTCGGAAGGCAGGTCATACATGGTATCAAGCAGGATTTTTTCCATAATGGAACGCAGACCGCGCGCACCGGTTTTGCGATCCATGGCCTTGCGGGCAATGGCATGCAGGGCATCATCACGGAATACCAGCTCGGAACCTTCCATCTCGAACAGTTTGGCGTACTGTTTGGTCAGCGCATTCTTTGGCTCGGTCAGAATTTGCATCAGGGCTTCTTCATCCAGCTCATCCAGCGTAGCAACAACTGGCAAACGCCCAACAAACTCAGGGATCAGGCCGTAACGCACCAAATCTTCCGCTTCTATATCCTTGATGACTTCACCAAAACGACGGTTTTCATCCGGCGTCTTGACCTTGGCGGAGAAGCCGATACTGCCTTTCTCGGTACGGTTGCGAATGACCTTGTCCATACCGGCAAATGCACCACCCACGATAAAGAGGATGTGACGGGTATCCACTTGCAGGAATTCCTGTTGCGGATGCTTGCGCCCTCCCTGCGGCGGCACAGAAGCAATGGTGCCCTCGACCAGTTTCAGCAAGGCCTGCTGCACGCCTTCCCCGGAAACATCACGGGTAATGGAAGGATTGTCTGCTTTGCGGGAAATCTTGTCGATTTCGTCGATGTAAACAATGCCTGTCTGGGCTTTTTCCACATCGTAATCACATTTTTGCAGCAACTTCTGGATGATGTTCTCGACATCTTCACCCACATAACCAGCTTCGGTCAGGGTAGTTGCATCAGCAATGGTAAATGGCACATTCAGCAGACGAGCCAACGTCTCGGCCAGCAGGGTTTTACCACTACCGGTTGGGCCTATCAGCAGGATGTTACTTTTTGCCAGCTCGACATCATCCTTGCCGCCCTTTTTGTAAAGGCGCTTGTAATGATTGTAGACAGCAACGGAAAGAACCTTTTTTGCCAGTTCCTGGCCGATGACATAATCATCCAGTCTTGCCTTGAGTTCTTTGGGGGTAGGAAGGGCAGCAGAATCATCCGTACTCTGAGCGGCATGCATTTCTTCCTGAATAATATCGTTGCAGAGATCTACGCACTCATCGCAGATGAATACTGAAGGCCCGGCGATCAGCTTGCGTACTTCATGCTGGCTTTTTCCACAAAAGGAACAATACAGCAATTTTCCGCTATCGTGATCCCCTCTTCTATCTTTGCTCATCAGAACCTCTATCCTGTGCCAGATCTCATGGCACTTTAAAATATTGCGACCAAGGGACTATGTGGTGTCCGCACGAATGTTTTCAAGTCATATTATTGTGATTAACCAGCTTTCTGACAAGAACACTACGCTTTCAATGTGTATTTTACGCCTCTTTTCCTGAAAAACACCTGTCCAGACACAAAAACAGCCTGTCTAAGCAGGCTGTTTTTGGATAAATGGCAAAAATCAAAGATTGCAGACATCACGAACGGACGTTCAACACCTCGTCAACCAGACCATATTCGCAAGCAGTAACCGCATCCATGAAGTTGTCACGGTCGGTATCCTGTTCAATACGCTCCAGTGGCTGTCCGGTATGGTTAGCCAAAACCCGGTTCAACTCCTCGCGCATTTTGAGAATTTCACGGGCGTGAATTTCAATGTCGGAAGCCTGCCCACGGAAGCCCCCCAGCGGCTGATGGATCATTACCCGTGAATGCGGCACGATAAAACGCTTACCCTTTGCGCCACCCGCGAGCAATACAGCCCCCATGCTCGCCGCCTGACCAATACACAAGGTACTGACATCGGGCTTGATGAACTGCATGGTGTCGTAAACCGCCATCCCGGAAGTGATAACGCCACCGGGGGAGTTGATGTAGAGATGAATGTCCTTTTCTGAATTTTCAGATTCCAGAAACAGTAACTGGGCCACAATCAGGTTGGCCATGTAGTCTTCGATTTCACCCACGCAGAAAATGATCCGCTCCCGCAACAGGCGGGAGTAAATATCAAAGGCGCGCTCCCCACGAGATGATTGTTCGATGACCATCGGTACACCGACTGCACGTGGTTCCATAGGGTTGCGTTCAAACATGGTACTTTGCCTTTTCATCAAGCAGCTTCAGTCTGCGCCTGCTTGTTTGGATTCATCACGCTGTCGAAGTCACGAGCCTCATCGGTAACGGTAGCTTTTTCCATTACCCAGTCAACAATCATTTCTTCCATCACAGCAGCCTCGATTGTCTGCATTGCCTGACGGTTACCACGGTAGTAATCCATCAACGCTTGCGGGTCTTCGTAAGTGGAAGCGAGTGATTCCAGCATCGCATCAACACGCGCCTGGTCACGCTTCAGGTCATTCTGACGAATGACTTCACCAACGATCAAACCCAGCTTCACGCGGCGCTCAGCCTGCGGTGCAAACAGTTCGTCCGGCATATTATCAGCGGAAGTACCGGTATTTTGCGAGAATTCATCACGAATATAGCGGATTTCATCTGTCACCAGCACTTTTGGCACATCGAACGTGTGCAGCTCTGCCAGACCATCCATCACCTGCTGTTTGAGCTGTGACTTGATGGCATTAGCCAGCTCACGCTCCATGTTCTTTTTGACTTCAGCATGAAACTCGTCAACCAGGCCACTTTCCAAACCAAACTTCTTGATGAAATCTTCATTGACTTCCGGCAGCACAGGTGCGCGCACTTCCTTCATGGTCAGTTTGAACTGGGCAGTCTTGCCCTTAAGGTTGTCGGCCTGATAGTTTTCAGGAAAAGCCACGTCTATAGTCTTTTCCTCACCAGCTTTCATGCCAACCAGACCTTCTTCGAAGTCTTTCAGCATACGGCCTGCGCCCAGCTCTACAGCGTAATCGGTAGCGGCACCACCCTCAAAGGCTTCACCATCAACGGAACCATCGAAGTCGACCTTGATCATGTCGCCGTTTTCCGCCGCACGCTCAACTGTCTGCCAGTCCTTGTTCTGACCACGAATGACGTCGATCATCTTTGCCAGATCAGCATCGTCAACCGCTGCAACCGGGCGGGCAATGCTCAATGTTTCCACGCCCGCGATAGTGATTTCAGGGTAAACCTGGAAGCTGGCGGTGTATTCCATATCCTTGCCTTCTTCCATCGTTTTCAAGTCGATTTCCGGAAGACCCGCGACACGCAGCTTCTCTTGGGCAGCCGCTTCCTGGAAAGTTGAGCCCAGCAGCTTTTCCACAACTTCGTAACGGACAGAATCGGCATAACGCTTTTTCACCACAGAAAAAGGCACCTTGCCAGGACGGAAGCCATCAATCTTGACGCGCTTGACCATACCCTTCAGGCGCTTGTCGACCTCACTATCAATCTTGTCGGCAGGCACTGCCACAGTCATCTTACGGTCAATGTTACCGGTTGTTTCTAAGGAAACTTGCATGCAAAAAACCTCAATCATGCACCTGCTACCAAATACAGGACGCTATTATAATCAAATGTTTGAATGGGATGGTGCGAAAGGAGAGACTCGAACTCTCACGCCTTGCGGCACTGGAACCTAAATCCAGCGCGTCTACCAATTTCGCCACTTTCGCACGTATCAGTAATCGTGACTCCCGTCAGCAAAACCCGTCCAGGAATCATAAAGGAGGCGATTATACACAGCAGAGATGAACTTGTATAACTTTGGAATGAGGGAAAAGTGGGGTGACTGATGGGACTCGAACCCACGACCACCGGAATCACAATCCAGTGCGCTACCAACTGCGCTACAGTCACCACTGAAAGCTGTCACCTGCGGGCGGGAATATGGCGCGCCCGGCAGGGCTCGAACCTGCAACCTACGGCTTAGAAGGCCGTTGCTCTATCCGTTGAGCTACGGGCGCAAGTTGTAGATCAAAAATATGAATGGTCGGAGTAGAGGGATTTGAACCCCCGACCACCTGTACCCAAAACAGGTGCGCTACCAGGCTGCGCTATACTCCGACGACAGAGGAAGGATATGTGCTTCCATTCCTCAATCAAGAGCGCGAACTATACGCAGCATTCGCATCAGCGTCAAGCTCCGTATAGCCGCAATCCCGATTTTTTTATCCTTCCCCCTTCACCCCTTGCGGGGGGGAAGAGTTGGGGATGGGGGTTCTTAGCTACGCGCTGACAGCCATTCACCAATCGCAGGTGGAATGGTTTTCTGCGCTTTGCCACTGACGTAAATACCGATGTGACCGCCCTTGAATGACAGCTCGGTATAATCCGCAGAGCCCGTTGCCCCCTTGAGCGCACGGGAAGCATCCGGCGGAACCAGATGGTCGAATTCCGCAAACACATTCAGGATCGGCACAGTGACATTCTTCAGGTCAACCGTGTAATCGCCAATCTGGACTTCACCCTTGAGAAGCTTGTTCTGCTGGAAGAAATCCTTGGTAAACTGCCGGAAAGCTTCGCCAGCCTGATCAGGACTGTCAAAGATCCACTTTTCCATGCGCATGAAATTTTTCAGGGTCTGACTGTCGCCCATCACGTCAACCATGCCCAGGTATTTCTGCCCCATCAACTGATAAGGTTTCAGGTTCAGGAATGTCCAGTTAAGCATTTCGCCCGGAATATTACCGACCGTATCCACCAGCAGATCGACGTCGATATTCTGCACCCAGTGACTGAGCATGTTATCAGGTGTCTGGAAATCAACTGGCGTTACCATCGTGACCAGATTCCTGACCTTTTCAGGGTGCATGGCGCTGTAGCACAGACTGAACGCACCACCCTGACAGATACCCAACAGGTTAACTGCATCAACGCCATGACGTGCACGGATTTCATCCACACAGTTGTCCAGATAGCCATTGAGGTAATCATCCAGCGTCAGGTAACGGTCGGATGCATCGGGATAACCCCAGTCAATCAGGTAAACATCCTGCCCGGAATCCAGCAACCCCTTGATGGTGGAACGGTTTTCCTGAATATCAGTCATGTACGGGCGGTTGACCAGCGCATACACGATCAGCATCGGCACCTTGTTGGTCGGTTCCGCAGTACCTTGGTAATGCAGTAGTTTAAGCTTGTCTTCCTGATAAACCACTTCGAAAGGGGTAACGCCGGTAGAAATCTCCCCGACTTCCATCAGGTTGGTCATGCCCTTTGCGAGCTTTTCATTGAAGGTTTTGACTTCGTTCAGAATTTCGTCTGGACGCATTTGAAACGGCATGTTCGTTCTCCTTGAAAATCCAGTGCTGATCAGGCTTCCGCAGAAGGCTTCTTGCTACTTGCACGAGTAGTTTTGGGCTTGGCCGCTGCTTGTGGCTTGGCTACTGCTGCCTTTGGTTTGGCTACCGCTGCTGGAACTGGTGCGGCGAAAGACATTGCGTCAACCTTGCGGGCCAGTTCCTGCAACTGCTTGCGCAGGCTGCGGTTTTCGCGGCGGATTTCCTGCTGCTTCTGGAAAGCTGCATTCAGATCCTTGCGGGTTGGCAGGTTCGCTGACTCGTAAACACTGTCCAGTTCAGCATTGATACCCTGCCGCAATGCCATCAGGGCATTTACCATGTCGCCGTAAACCACCTGATATTCATCCGTCATGGCAAATTTGCCATAAACCTCTTCGTTTACATCCACCCACAGATCATAGAGTTCACGCAGGGTATTGATCTTCTTGTCTTCGCCACGCAGCTTGCTGACACGATCGCGCAAGGCCCTGACGGACTCGATACCCTGCTTGGCAAACGCCTTCAGGTAGTCATCGGTCGCTTCCTGATAGTTTGCGCCCAGTTGCGCCAGATCCTGCAAACGCTCCTGGGATTCACGGTTGAAACCCACTGCCGGGGTGGCGAGCACCTTGCTCAATTGTTCCTGCCAGTGCTCGGAAGTCGGCATGTGGAAACCGCCCGCCCCAACCTGCTGGAATGCCTGCATACCCATGCTCTGAAGCACACGCTGCCAGCTATCCAGAGCAGCCTGGCCAACGCCGAAGCCGTGGGCAGTATATTTCCCTGCATCCAGTTGCGCACAGCAGTTGCGGAAGCCGGACTCCATGGCATCCATCCAGGCATTCATGGCATCAGTACCGGTCATGCCACTTTTCTGCACAGTGAAAGCATTTTCCGCCAACCCCATGTAGGTCTTGCCCATGCCAACCATGCGCTGAAATGCATCAGTGGAAGCACCGGGGGTAGTGTAAGGGCTGACAGCTTTCCACCATTGCTCCAGGCCTTCCGCCCAGGCTGGTGCAGTAAACTGACTTGTAGTGCCTGGCTGACCCATTTTGGCAAGCTCTGACCACGCATCCCAATAACGCTTCTGCGCATCAGACCAGTTTTTCATCACATCTTCAGACCAAGCCGCCATTACCATTACCCTCCTCCGCTAAAAAAGATTGCATTTTACAAGCTTAACATGCTAATTTGTGCATCGCAACAATGTTGACACTACCGGTTATTTTGACTTGCATTCAAACCCGGCATCCGCTTATTGTTGACATCGCAGTATATTTACAAGGACCTGATAATTTTACCCTGGGAGAACGTTTTCATGCGCGAAGATATCGTGATCGTAGCCGCTGGCAGAACCGCACTCGGCACTTTTGGTGGCACCCTGTCCGGCACTCCAGCTTCAGAACTGGGCGCAACTGTCATCAAAGGCTTGCTGGAGCGTTCTGGCCTGAAACCTGAACAAATCAATGAAGTTATCCTGGGCCAGGTGCTGACTGCGGGCGTAGGCCAAAACCCCGCCCGTCAAACCGTGCTGTCTGCTGGCTTGCCAGTTGAAGTACCTGCCATGACCATCAACAAGGTTTGCGGCAGCGGCCTGAAAGCAGTGCATCTGGCCTACCAGGCAGTTGCCTGTGGTGATGCTGACATCGTAATCGCTGGCGGCCAGGAAACCATGAGCGCTTCCGCCCATGTACTGCCCGGCTCACGAAACGGCCAAAAAATGGGCGACTGGAAACTGGTCGATACCATGATCAAGGATGGCTTGTGGTGCGCATTCAATGACTGCCACATGGGCATTACTGCTGAAAACATCGCTGGTCAATACGGCTTCAGCCGCGAAGCACAGGATGAATTTGCTGCTGGTTCCCAACAAAAGACCGAAGCCGCACAAAAAGCGGGCGCGTTCAACGACGAAATCATTCCGGTTGTCATCCCGCAACGCAAAGGCGACCCACTGGTATTCAACACCGACGAATTCCCCCGTGCAGGCACAACCGCCGCATCCCTCGGCAAATTGCGCCCTGCCTTCAAGAAAGACGGCTCAGTGACGGCGGGTAACGCCTCCGGCATCAACGACGGTGCGGCTGCCGTGATCGTGATGACTGCTTCCAAAGCGGCAGAACTGGGCCTGACCCCGATGGCACGCATTGTATCCTTCGCCAGCGCTGGCGTTGACCCTGCAATCATGGGCACTGGCCCGATCCCTGCCACGACCAAGTGTCTGGAAAAAGCGGGCTGGAGCGTTGCTGATCTCGACCTGATCGAAGCCAATGAAGCTTTTGCCGCACAGGCAATGTCAGTCAATGAAAGCCTCGGCTTTGACCTGAGCAAGGTTAATATCAGTGGCGGCGCAATCGCGCTGGGTCACCCTATCGGCGCATCCGGCGCACGCGTACTGGTTACCCTGCTGCACGGCATGAAGCGTACTGGCGCGAAAAAAGGTCTGGCGACACTGTGTATCGGTGGTGGCCAGGGCGTTGCAATGGCGGTTGAAGCGGTTTAAGAACCCCTCACCCCTAGCCCCTCTCCCTCAAGGGGAGAGGGGAACAAGAAACAACACATTATCCCAACCGCTCTCTTTAGCCCCTCTCCCCTTGAGGGAGAGGGGTTGGGGTGAGGGGTAAACAAACATAGGAGAATACACATGAGCAAAGTTGCACTGGTAACAGGTGGTACTGGCGGTATTGGTAACGCGATTTGCAAGCAATTCGCCGCAGATGGCTACAAGGTTGTCACCACTTATTTCGAACCTGAAGAGCAAGCCAAAGCATGGCAAGCCAAGCAGGATTATGAAGTCGCCATTTACCCATGCGATGTCAGCAGCTACGACGACTGCGCAAAGCTGAAAGAAGCTGTGGAAGCGGATTTCGGCCAGGTTGACATCATCGTCAACTGCGCTGGCATCACCCGCGACGCGACTTTCAAGAAAATCACCCCGGCCCACTGGGCTGCCGTCATAAAAACCAATCTTGACAGCGTGTTCAACGTCACCCATCAGTTCGTCAACCAGATGGCTGAGCGCGGCTTTGGCCGTGTGATCAACATTTCTTCCATCAATGGCCAGAAAGGCCAGTTCGGCCAAACCAACTACAGCGCAGCCAAGGCTGGCGTACATGGCTTCACCATGGCTTTGGCGCAGGAAGTGGCGCGCAAGGGCGTTACCATCAATACACTGTCTCCCGGCTACATCGCCACCGAAATGGTCATGGCGATCGCCGAAGAAGTGCGTAACAAAATCATTGCACAAATCCCTGTAGGCCGCTTGGGCACGCCTGAAGAAATGGCCGCAATCGTTTCCTTCCTGGCGTCTGACAATGCAGGCTTCATCACTGGCGCAAACATTTCCGCCAATGGTGGCCAGTTCATCCATTGATGATTGCAGGGGCGAAAAATTTTTCGCCCCTGCCCTCCCTGCACCCCCTTTTGTGCGTCCGCGAACTGTTTTTGTGTACATAACAAAACATTAAACTATAAAATCAAGGATAAGAGTGTCCTGAAGAGGCATGTCCAGTTATTTTGTTTTACACCACAGCAGGCCAACCTAGAACCCATGGCAGAAGAACGCATTATCAAGAAATACCCGAACCGTCGTTTGTATGACACGACCCAGAGCTGTTACATCACACTGAACGATGTGCGCGACCTGGTTCTGGCTGAAACACCGTTCAAGGTCATTGATCGCCAGTCTGGCGAAGACATTACCCGCAGCATCCTGTTACAGATCATCATGGAGCAGGAATCCGGTGGTTACCCCCTTTTCAGTGCCGACATACTGGAACAATTCATCCGCAATTACAGCGGTGCTACACGCAAGGGTTTCATGGAATACATGGAGCAAAGTGTTGCACTATTCACCCAGCAACAAGAAAGCATGCGTGAACAGATGCACAAAGTTCTGGCTGGCACGCCAATGGATGCATGGTTGAAAGTGGGCGAACAGAATATGCAGGCGTGGCAAAAAATGCAGGAAAGCATTCTCGGCAGCCTGCAACCCAAAAAATAAACCCACAAAAAAAATCGCCCGCTGTGAGGCAGCGGGCAATGGAGGATTGGTGAACCGGGTAGCTAGAGAGAGGAGAGGAGGAGTTACACCCCGATTCACACGCCGATTGAAATCGGTATCAATTAAGCTGCTTTAGCTTTGGCAGCAGCTTTCTTGGTAGCTTCAACAGTCTTTTCAGCAGCTTCTTTAGTCATTTCAACAACTTCAGATGTTGCTTTTTCAACTGCTTCAGTAGTCTTTGCAACCGCTTCAGTTGCAGCTTTCTTGCCAGCTTCTACAGCTTGCTCAGCGCCTTCCTGAGTGTACTTGGCAGCTTCTTCCATGATGGAAGTCAGTTCGTCACGAACAGCTGTCAGCATTTCAGTTGCTTCACGCATGTTGGCAACCCATTTTTCGCCACAAGAGCGGGTAACTTCCTGTTGCAGAGCGTTCAGTTCGCTCAGGTCTTTTACTTTCAGGACTGCTTCAGCATTCCTGGAACCCATTTCAACGCAAGACTTGACCAGATCAGCTTGCTTGCCAGCCAGGGTTTCGAAAGTTTTCATGTCCAGGTCGCCGATCTTCTTGGCAGAAGCCATTGCGCTGTCGCTGAACTGCTTCATGATGTTCATCATTTCGTTTTGCATGGTAAAATCTCCTAGTGATTAAGTATGGTTCAGTTGTTTTGTGCATTGCAGCACTTGATGCAATGCACAATAACTCCGCCCAACATTCATGTCAATACCTTTTTTGTTGCATCGCACAAATTCATACAGGCGTCATCATTCCTTCATCTGCCTTGGTAGCTTGCAGTAGTTGAGGCATAATCGGCCCCGTTCTTGCGTGCAACCATGCAATCAACCTTCAGAAACCCTAGAAAGCAGACAGAAAGTAGAGCGCCATGACAAACAAACCATTCGACGTTGCCAAACTTCAGGAAAACATCCGCCAGTTCGGGGAGCTACTGGGGGAAATTATCCGCGAACAGGAAGGTGAAGCTGTTTACGAGACCGTGGAAAAGCTGCGGCAGGGCTACATTCGCTTGCGCAAAAATAACGATGCTGCCACCCGAACCGAATTGATGGATTTCATCGACAGTCTGGATGTCGATATGCTGGAGCAGGTTATCCGTGCTTTCAATACGTTCTACATCCTCAACAATATCGTGGAAGAGGATTTCCAGCACCGTGAACGCCGCCACCAGATCCAGCAGGGCGATAGCGGATTGTGGCAAGGCTCAATCCGCCGCACCATCCAGGAACTGGCCGCAGATGGCATGACGGCAGAGGAACTGCAATCCCTGCTCGACCAGATGCGTTACACCCCGGTATTCACTGCACACCCAACCGAAGCGCGCCGCCGCACCATGATGGAAATCCAGCGGCGCATCTTCCTCGTCATCGACCAACTGGATACCAACCAGGATCCGGGTGAACGCGAATCGCTGCTGCGTCACCTCAAAGCGCAAATCCAGCTCATGTGGCGTACCAACGAAGTACGTACCCGCAAGCCGACTGTGGAAGATGAAATCCGCTACGGTCTGTACTACTTCCGTGAATCACTGTTCGAGGCCATTCCCACCGTTTACCGCTACTTTGAACGCGCCACCCGCATTGCCTATGGCTGGGGCGAGGTCAACGTACCCAGTTTCCTGCGTTTCGGTTCATGGATCGGCGGCGACCGTGACGGCAACCCGTTCGTCACCCCTGCCCTGACCCGCCAGGCCATCCGCATGCAGATGCAACTGGCGCTGGAAGAATACCTGCGCCGGGTACGCGCATTGCGTACTATCCTGTCGCATTCCACCCAGTTCATCACGCCTACCGAGGAATTCAGCAGCTACCTGCACAACGAAGACCAGCGCCTCGGTTTGGGTGAAGTTGCATTCCACTACGCCAAGGAAAGCTTCCACGAAGAACCCTACCGCCGCCTGCTCAGTATCATGCACCACAAGTTGCAGGAAACACTGGGCACGGTAAATGCACGCCTGGCAGGCGAACACATCCGCCCTTCCGTCAGTGCCTACACCGATGTCGCCGATTTCATCCACGAGCTATACCTGATCCGCGATTCGCTACGCAGCCATGGCGACCATGTAATTGCCGGGCGCGAACTGAAAGACCTGATCCGGCTGGCAGAAACCTGCGGCTTTGGCCTTTACAAGCTCGACATCCGCCAGGAATCCACCATCCATAGCGAAACGGTGGCGGAAGTCCTGCAACTCTCCAGCCTGTGCAGCAATTATCTGGAACTGCCCGAAGCCGAGCGCATGGAAATGCTGGCAGAACTCATCCAGCGCCCACGCCTGCCACTGCCACACCGCCCCAAACTCACTGAACGCACGGCTGAAACGCTGGAAGTGTTCGACAGCATGGTCGAAATGCGCAACGAAGCCGGAGCTGGCATTTTTGGCGCTTATGTCATTTCCATGACCCACACCGCCAGCCACGTGATGGAAGTGATGCTACTGGCGCGCATGGCCGGGCTGATTGGTTACAACGCCAACCGCCAGTTGTTCTGCAACATTCTGGTTTCCCCGCTGTTTGAAACCATCGACGACCTCAAACACATCACCAGCGTACTCACCAGCCTGATGGAAAATGACACGTACCGCGAACTGCTGGAAGCCTCTGGCAACATGCAGGAAGTCATGCTGGGTTACTCCGACTCGTGCAAGGATGGCGGCATCCTCGCTTCCAACTGGAACCTGTACAACGCACAGAAGGAAGTCATCGCCCTGACTGACAAATACGGCGTCAAATGCCGCCTGTTCCACGGTCGTGGCGGCACTGTTGGCCGGGGCGGTGGCCCTACCCACGAAGCCATCATTGCCCAGCCCCCCGACACCGTACAGGGTCAGATCAAGTTTACCGAACAGGGCGAAGTACTGGCGGCCAAATACAGCAACGTGGAAACCGCCGCCTATGAACTGGGCGTCGGAACTACCGGCCTGCTCAAGGCCAGCGTTGGCCTGCTGAAAAAGCGCGGCCCCTACCCGGATGAATTCCTCGCCGCCATGAACGAGATTGCCGCGATTGGCGAACAGGGCTACCGCCAATTGACTGACTGGACGCCGGGCCTGATGGATTATTTCTACGAAGCCACCCCGGTACAGGAAATCGCGCTGCTGAACATTGGCTCGCGTCCTTCGCACCGCAAGAAAACCGTGCGCGACAAAAGCTCCATCCGCGCCATTCCATGGGTATTCGGCTGGGCGCAATCCCGCCATACCCTGCCCGCCTGGTATGGCATCGGTACTGCGCTAGCGCAATTCCGCGCCGCCAACCCGGACAATGGCAAACTGCTGGAACGCATGTATGCTGAATGGCCTGCCTTCCGCTCCCTGCTCGGCAACGTGCAGATGGCCATGTACAAGGCAGAAATGGACACCGCCCTGGAATATGCCGAGCTGGCCAATGACCAGGAAAATGCGCAGAAAATATTTGCTGACATCCGTGCAGAATATGAACTGACAACGGCAGAAGTCCTCAAGACTGCCCGTCTTGCAAGCCTGATGGAGGAAACGCCATTCCTGCAATACTCATTGCAACGGCGCGACCCGTATCTGGATCCACTCAACCACATCCAGATCACCCTGATCAGGCGTCACCGCCAGTATGTGCAAGCAAACAACGGCGACACCGACTCTCCCTGGCTGCCTGTCCTGCTCCGCACCATCAATGCGATTGCCGCCGGGATGCGCAACACAGGCTAACAACCCCTCACCCCCCTACCCCCTCTCCCTCAAGGGGCGAGGGGGAGCAAAAAAAAGGCCTGCTTGTGAGGGCAGACCTTTTCCAAGTATTTATAGCCCCTCGCCCCTTGAGGGAGAGGGGTTGGGGTGAGGGGTAATCTTCTGGTTACGGGCTGAAAGAAGAGCCGCAACCACAAGTAGTTGTCGCATTCGGATTGCGAATGACGAACTGGGCACCCTCCAGACCTTCGGAATAATCGATCTCAGCGCCCACCATGTACTGGAAGCTCATCGGATCAATCAACAGGGTTACACCACCATTTTCGACAGCGGTATCATCCTCGTTCATATTCTCATCAAACGTGAAACCATACTGGAAGCCGGAACAGCCACCGCCCTGCACAAACACCCGCAATTTCAGATCCGGGTTGCCTTCATCATCAATCAGCGCCTTAACCTTGGTGGCCGCCGCATCTGTAAAAACCAGCGGGGAAGGGATAGCTGTTTCAACCGTCATTTCAATATCTCCTGCATAAAATCATGGTAGTACGTTATCACCCTGGCATGAACAGGGCAATAAAGCCCTATTTCTCGTCGGATGCTGAAGCCGCCGGAGCTGCATAAGCCAACGACTCGGGTTTCTGGCGCACCAGCTTCCCGTTCACCTCGGCACCCACGGCCATTTCCAGCAGGTTGTAGTAAACGTCGCCGCAAATACGCGCCTTTTCAAACAGTTCAACCTTGCCGCTGGCAAATACATCACCGTCAATCATGCCGTTCAGCACCATGCTTGGAACACGTACTTCGCCCTGGATATGGCCATGTTCGCTCAGGATCAGGGTTGCATCATCACCGTCTGCGGCAAGATTACCCTTGATCACGCCTTCCACATGCAAACCACCGGAGAAACGCAAATCCCCGTCAATGGTGGTTCCCTTGCCAATCAGTGTGTCGACTCTGGCGCTACGAATTTTCTGGTCATTGTGACCGCCACTACTGGCAGAACTGCTGGGGTTTTTAGAACCCTTGGCGGATTTTCCGAACATGCTTTACTCCTCTCTGGTAGATACGGTCAGATTGTCTGCTGACTTGTTAAATGTAGCCCAATCGTAACTTTTAGTCAGACGATCCGGCGAGTCGCCTTCTGCAAGCGTTACCCTTAATTTTACCGATTCTGGTCGAAAGTCTTTCGGGAATACCAGATTGCCTTCCAGACTTTGGTAATGCTTGACGGCAAAGGCATCCTGTATTTTTTCACCTTCAGGCGTTACATCGCGTTGTGTAACAGTGACCGTCCTACCATCCTGCTGACCAGCAATGGTAATGACGTACTTGCCATCAAGCACAGTATCGCCACTGCGAATTTGCGCCAGCACCAGATGGTACTGATAAAGCTTCTGCTCGACTTTCTTGCCCTCGGCATCGACCAGGCGCGGCTTGATGCCGAAATGCTGAATGTGTAAACCTTGTTCCAGTCCGGCAGGCGACAGGATTTCTTCGTACAACACCAGCTTCTCACGTTCGCTAGAAAGGTCAGCCGCGACTGCGGCAAATTTCTTGCTGAGTTCTTCATTGGCGACAATCTGTACCTGTTGCTCCCGCTTGGCGGAAGCCAGCTGTTCCTCCAGGTCGAGGATCGTGCCAGACTGCTTTTTAATCAGCTTTTCCTGCTCATTCATTTTGCCGCGCAGGGTCAGCGCATGTACCCCGGAGGAATCGGCAGGCGTCAGATAACCACTGAAAAACATCCATGCAGCCAGAGCCAGCAACAACAGCAGGACACCCAGCAGCATATACCAGCAGGGCGTGCGTTTATCACTGCCGGTAGGACGAACCTGCACCGTGCCGCGATTCTCAAACTTGTATTCCAGGCTCATGCCAGCTTACTTGCTTCCATGTACTCAAAAACAGGTCAGGGTAACAACCCCGGATTTCCCAGCGCCGTCCGCTCCTCAAGGCCCAACATCAGGTTCATGTTCTGCACAGCCTGTCCGGCTGCTCCCTTGACCAGATTGTCGATGACCGAGAGTACCACAACCCGCGATTCATTGCCGGGTCGGTGCACGGCTATCCGGCACACATTTGCGCCGCGCACGGAGCGGGTTTCAGGGTGTGAACCGGCAGGCAGGACATCCACGAAGGTTTCCTGGGCGAAACGTTGCTCATACAACGACTGCAAATCGGCTGCCGCTGTCAGCGTGGTATACAGTGTAGCGTGAATACCCCGAATCATTGGCAGCAAATGGGGGACAAAAGTAGGCTTGACCGGGCAACCTGCGATCAGCGACAGTGTCTGGGCAATTTCCGGCTGGTGACGATGGCCTGCCACCGCATATGCCTTGAAATTGTCACCCGCTTCTGCCAGCAGGGTATGCACTTCAGCCTTGCGGCCTGCGCCACTGACGCCAGACTTGGTATCGGCAATCACCTGACTCAGGTCGACCAGCCCGTTTTCGACCAGTGGCAACAAGCCAAGGGTAACCGCAGTCGGGTAACAGCCGGGGTTGGCCACCAGCCGCGCACCGCGCACTTGCTCGCGGTTCAGTTCCGGCATGCCGTAGACAGCTTCTTCCACCAGTTGCGGGCTGGCATGCTGCATGCCATACCATTTTTCCCAGACGGCGATGTCCTTGATGCGGAAGTCGGCAGCCAGGTCGATCACTTTCACGCCTGCATCCAGCAACGCCTGTGCGCTTTTCATGGCGACCCCATTCGGGGTGGCGAAAAACACCAGATCGCATTCCGCCAGTTGCTCGTTGGCGGGAGCAGAAAAGTCCAGATCAAGGAAACCGCGCAGGTTGGGGAACATGGCGTCAACGCGCGTGCCAGCGTGCTCGCGGGAGGTAACGTAAGTGATTTCGACGCCCGGATGGTTAACCAGTAAACGCAGTAGTTCCACACCCGTATAACCGGTCGCACCGACAATACCAATCTTCCTTTTCACAACTCCCCTTTTTCGGCTGACACTAAAAATTCCTGTATGATACGCCTTCCTTAACGATTAACAACCATTGCACTATGAAACTGGATACAAAAGGCATCGCCATACTCGCATTCATCGCAGGCATTGTGGCTTTCTTTCTGCTCTCGCCAAATCAGGGGTTACAAAGCATCCCGCCTGCTACCAACATACAAACCATCGACGGCAAAACCATTGAACTGGATTCGTTGAAAGGCAAACCTTACCTGCTGACCTTCTGGTCGGTCACATGCCCCGGCTGTGTGGGTGAAATCCCGCACCTGATTGAACTGGAAAAGAAAATGCAGGGAACCGGCTTCCAGGTCATCGGTGTTGCCATGTCGTATGACACGCCACCGGAGATCAAGGCCATGCAGGAAAAGAAAGGCATGAACTACACCATCGCCTACGACCAAAGCGGCGAACTGGCCAGTAAATTCGACATTCGGGTTACGCCAACCTCATTCATGATCACTGCCGATGGCAAGATCAAAACCCGCAAAATGGGTGAATGGGATCCTGCCGAGCTGGAACAGACCGCCCGTGAGATGCTGAAAGGATAAACCATGTATATCTGGATCAAGGCTATCCATGTCATTTTCATGGTGACATGGTTTGCGGGGCTGTTTTACCTGCCGCGCCTGTACGTATACCATGCCATGCCGGAAAACAGTGGCAGCTATGAACTGTTCAAGGTAATGGAACGCAGGCTGTTTGCGATCATGACGATCGGGGCTGCCATTACGGCAGTATTTGGCTTCACCATGCTGGCATTGAACTGGCAGTATCTGCTGGTAGCAACCCACTGGTTCCATGTCAAACTGTTGCTGGTGGCGGCATTGTTCGCATATCACTACGCCTGTTACCGCTTGATGATTACTTTCAGGAATGATGCGAATACCCGCACTCACAAGTGGTATCGCATGTTTAACGAAGCGCCCAGCGTATTGCTGATCGTGATTGTGATCTTCGCCGTAGTGAAGCCGTTTTGAAGACCTGAAGAAACCCCTCCTAACCTCCCCTTGTCAGGGGAGGAACAAGAAGCTTCTGATTCCTCTCTTTCCCCCTCCCCTGACAAGGGGAGGGTCGGGGGGGGGTTTCTTTATCCCAGCAAGTCCTCAAGTTCGCCCAGCGCCCGCCGGTATACCCGGCGCTTGAAAAACACCACCTGCCGGGCAGGTCGCCAGTAGTCCACCCACTCCCAGTGGTCAAACTCGGGTTTTTCAGTAGCCTGCAAATTAACCGCATGATCATGGCCCAGCAAACGCAGCAGGAACCAGCGCTGCTTCTGCCCGATGCACAACGGTTTCGCGCGACGACGAATCATGTAATGGGGGATGCGGTAACGCAACCATCCACGGGTTTGTCCGATGACTTCGACATGCTCCTGACGTAAGCCCAGTTCCTCATAGAGCTCACGGTACATCGCCTGTGTCGGTGTTTCTCCTCGATCAATGCCTCCCTGTGGAAACTGCCAGGAATCCTGCCCCAGCCGCTTCCCCCAAAACACTTTGCCATCGCAATTGCAGAGGATGATGCCAACATTGGCTCTAAATCCTTCCTCATCAATCACGAAAATCTCTCCAAAGCTGAATCTTTCCTGATTTTTCCACAAACTGTCATGGTTCGGCAATTTCATCAGCGCAGAAACCGGGTACAATCGCTCATTTTTCTCCACAGGAGTTTGGCAGGCCATGACTCTGGCGCTTTTCGATCTCGACAATACCTTGCTTAGCGGCGACAGCGACTACGAATGGGGGCAGTTTCTGGTCAGGAAAGGGCTGGTCGACCCGGAAACCTACGCAGCCGAAAACCAGCGCTTTTATGGCCAATATCAGCAAGGCACACTGGACATACTGGAATATTCGGCATTTGCCTTCAAACCGCTCAGCGAACGCAGCATGGCAGAACTGGCCGCCCTGCACCGTGATTTCATGCAGGAAAGCATCCTGCCGATCATGTCGGACGCCGCCCACCAGTTGGTCGAGGAACACCGCAGGCAAGACCATACGCTGGTAGTGATCACCGCCACCAACAGCTTCATTACCCGCCCGATTGCAGCAGCATTTGGCATTTCCAACCTGCTGGCAACCGAACCCAAAGTGGTGGATGGGCGCTATACCCGCGAAGTCGCAGGCATACCCTGCTTCCAGCACGGCAAGGTCAGCCGTTTGCAGGACTGGCTGCAAAACCGCCACGAAACACTGGCGGGCAGTTTCTTTTACAGCGATTCGCATAATGATTTGCCGTTGCTGGAAATGGTGGAAAATCCGGTAGCCGTTGACCCGGATACTGTTTTGCACTCGGTAGCGCAAGAACGCGGCTGGCCAGTCATTTCCTTGCGGTAAGCATTCTGCCGTAAACATCAGTCGCGACTTGCAGGAAGACCTCCGCCTGCGTTTCCAGCGGATTTTCATCGCGGTATAGCAGGTGGTATTCGGGCTTTTCGCTTTCGCCTGCAAAGCTGCCGCTGCCTTCCCAGGTACTCATGACCTTGGCGACTTGCGGCTCCTTCTGCTCCATCAGGTTGAGGCCGGTTTTGGGGAAGAATGGCAAGGGCTGCTGCAAGCCACGCCAGTACCACGCCAGCAACCGGGATAGCTGTTCCAGTGCATCTTCCTGCGCCGCCAGCACGTAACTCTTTTCCGGCGAAAAAATGAAGGTCTGGCGGCCACACACGCCCTCTTCCAGCGTATTGAGCGCCAGATGATGCAACCAGATGTCGAGCCAGTTCCAGTAACTCAGCTTGCCGAGCGAATATACCTTACGCCCTTCTGCATCAATCTGGCTGACCACACCACTGAGCTGGAAATCACCCAGCAGCAGGCTGAAAGGCTCACGGTGCAATTCCGGCAAGGGCTGGATACTGTCGAAAAACGACTGGGTAACGCCCACTTCCCGCCTGAACAGCAGGTCGCCCGGCTTGCCATGGGGCAGCAAACCCCGCGCCCGCAACAGCGGCAAGGCGTTTTCAGCCGGTTGGGATTTTTCCAGTTGCTGAAAAATGCTGGCGCGAATGTCGGTTGCGCTGAAACCTTCCAGCGTAAACGGCTCACGCACTGGTATTTCATGGTCACGCTCGCCCATATGCAGGCCGAAGCGCTCTTTCAGGAACAGGCGCGCGGGGTGCTGGAAAAAGCGGATAAGGTCAGACAGGGTGAGTTGACGGTAGGCGGGGTCGGGTGTGGGGAGCAACTCATGCTGCCAAAAAGTGCGGGCGAGGCGCGCATTACCCCCCATCCCCAACCCTTCCCCCGCAAGGGGGGAAGGGAGCAAGAATTGGGTGCTATAGGTGAACAAGCCATCCTGCCCACTCAGGTATTTGCGGCTGAACGCCTGTAGCGGGTGTTTGGTCAACAGGCGTTTGCTACACCCTTCCTCGCAGCGCTCCAGATAATCCAGCAGTTCGCTGACCAGTACGGAAGGCGGCAGTTCGGTGTTGTCCTGCGAACTCTGGCCGACGTAGCTGATGTACAGCCAGTCACGCGCCGACAGCAGGCTTTCCAGAAACAGGTAGCGGTCTTCGTCGCGTTTGAGGCGGTCACCGCGCTTGAACGACTTTCCCATCAGGTCGAAACTGGCGCGATTGTCACGCCGGGGAAAAATGCCGTCGTTCATGCCGATCAACCCGACAAAACGGAACGGCACGGTGCGCATCGGCATCAGGGCGCAAAAGGTGATGCCACGCCCGAGGAAACCTTCCGACTCACTGCGCTTGTCGAGCTGTTCGGACAAGGCGCTATGGAACACCGGCCATGCCAGTGCTTGCGTGAAACCGGCCTGTTGCAGTGTTTTTTTCAGGTTGTCGAGTGCCTGCCAGACTGACTGCAAGGGAGCCTCTTCGCCGACCACCGTTTTTAATACATGGCGGAAGCGGCGATCCCATTCCTGAAAATCCTGCTGCTGGCTATTCCACTGTGCCAGTTCAAAAATGACATCCAGCACTTGCTGCAAACGCCCCAGCATTTCAGCCTGACTGCCTTCGATTTCGTTGTACGGCAGCACCTCGCTGAACAACGCCTCACCCGGCAGGGCGTAACCCAGCAACAGACGATCCAGGCCGTAGCGCCAGGTGTGTTCGCTGGTGCCTGCGCCGCCGCGCTCCGGGCGCATCTGCGCATCGGTTCCCCAGCGGATGTTGACGGCACGTATCCATGCGCGGCATTGCATGACCTGCGTTTCATCCATTCCCAGGTGCGCACGCACTTCTTCAAACTCCAGCAGGCTCAAGACGCTTTCGGCATCACAACGGCCTTGCGGCAATTCCAGCAGATGCTGGCAAAGGTTGAGGACGCCTTGCGTATAACCGGGGCTGCGGTCAGCGATGCTGAACGGCAAGGGGTATTCTGCGCTGGAAAAAACGGCGTCCAGATACGGGGCGTAGGCATCGATGTCGGGCATCATTACCACTACATCGGCAGGCGTCAGGTCAGGGTTGGCTGCAAACAGGGCGAGCAACTGGTCGTAGAGGACTTCGGCTTCGCGCATGGGGGAATGGCAGGCGTGGAAGAAAATCCCCCCCGCCCCCCCTTTTTCAAAGGGGGGAGAAGGAATGGGATGGTGATCTTCTTGTTCCCCCCTTTGAAAAAGGGGGGCTAGGGGGGATTTCTCTTCCGGCATTTGCAGGTGCAGGATGTCGGTCTGGATGCGTCGCAACAGGGTGGTTTCGCCGGATTCCACGAATAGTGCATCGTCGTCAATGTCAGCCTCGGCTTCGATCAGCAGGTCGAGGAAATCGCGCCCTTGCCTGCCCCAAGAGGCCAGCAGGGGATTACCGACGCTGATGTTTTCCTGCACGTCGGCGGCCTGCTTGCGTTTGCGCTTTTCGGATTCGATGTCGCCCCAATACTCGGGGCTGGGGTTCATCAGGTAGACGTGGATGTCGATGTATTTGGCGACTTCCGCCAGCAGTTGCACATAGCCAGGTGAAAGCACGGGGACGGAGAAGAAACTGATGCGTTTGGGTAGTTTGGCTGAGGGAGACAAAGAATCGCCTGCATGGCAGGCTCCTACGAGAGCTTGGGCGAAACGGTCTTGCAGGCGTACCCAATGGGGGAGTTTTTGTTCGCCTGCTATGCGCCACCACAGGCGGGCTTGCCAGACTTCGGAGCCGTTCCCTTCGACTCTGTTGGCTTCGACTCCGCTCAGCCAACGGACATCCCGTTCCCTGAGCGGAGTCGAAGGGATCGGAGTCGATGCCTCCCACTCGCGTATCCATTCGGGGCGGAAAAACAGGTACTGGTCGAATACTTTGGCCAGTTGCCCCGCCAGCTGCCATGCGCCTTCCTCGCCAGTGTTGAGGTAATGCGCCAGTTCCGGCCATTGCTGCGGCTCTTGCAGAAAGATGTCGAATAGCCTCCAGCGTAGGCTTGCCGGGGCGCACGGGTCTTTTTCCGGCACGTCAGTCAATACGTCACGTAGCAATTCCCACGTCATTTCTGCCGGAAACAGATAGCGGATATTGGCGGTGATACCGTTGAAGGTAGCGGTTTGCAGGGAAAGCCAGCGACCCATGCCGCTGTTTTGTACAACGACATGTTCCTGCACCAGGGGCGACAACGGGTCTGCTTGCTGCAAGGCAGCGAAGTACCGGGCAAGTTGTTCGAGGTGGTTGGAATGGTGGAGGTGAAGCATTGCTGGCTACCCGTTATTAAAATCCACTTGAATCAATAATGACCGAAAATCAGTCTAAATCTGAACCTACGCTTGCTACAAAGTACAGCTTTGGTTGACAATCCACATCTTCCTACCGATTATCGGTATTGAATTACCTTATGCTACATGACGTGGTAGGGCGGTAGCGTGCCTATTGAGCGACAGTATGCCGGAAAGGGTTTTCGGGTCAAACGTATAGTTTGCTACTTTCTGCCAAATCGCTTGCCCTTAGGGTAGTTCGCTCAGCCCATCACATTAACAACGACACGAACCCATAACCCATGAAAATCGCAATTGCCGGAACCGGCTACGTCGGCCTCTCCAACGCCATGCTGCTGGCGCAACACCATGAAGTAGTAGCACTGGACATCGTGCCAGAGAAAGTCTCACAACTGAATGCCAGACAGTCACCCATCGCGGATAGCGAGATTGAGGCATTCCTGCAACGGCAGGATTTGCAGTTCCGCGCCACGCTGGACAAGGAAGATGCCTACCGGGATGCGGCCTTTGTCATTATTGCCACGCCGACCGATTACGATACGCAGACCAACTACTTCAATACCCGCTCGGTGGAGGCGGTGATACGCGATGTGATGGCGATCAACCCGGCTGCGGTGATGGTGATCAAGTCAACCGTACCGGTGGGGTATACGGCGCGTATCCGCCAGGAAATGGGCAGCGACAACATCCTGTTTTCGCCGGAATTCCTGCGCGAAGGCTCGGCGCTGTATGACAACCTCTACCCATCGCGGATTGTGGTGGGGGAACGTTCGCAGCGGGCGGCGACCTTTGCCGAGTTGTTGCAGCAAGGGGCGATCAAGCAGGACATCCCGACCCTGTTCACCGATTCGACCGAGGCGGAGGCGATCAAGCTGTTTGCCAATACCTATCTGGCGATGCGGGTGGCGTATTTTAATGAGCTGGATACCTACGCCGCCACCCATGGGCTGGATACGCGCCAGATTATTGACGGGGTAAGCCTCGACCCGCGTATCGGCAACCATTACAACAACCCGTCGTTTGGCTATGGCGGTTACTGCCTGCCGAAGGATACCAAGCAACTGCTGGCCAACTACAGCGAAGTGCCACAGAACCTGATCAATGCAATTGTGGAAGCGAACCGCACCCGCAAGGATTTCATTGCCGATGACATTATCCGCCGTAACCCACGGGTGGTGGGGATTTACCGGCTGATCATGAAGGCGGGGTCGGATAATTTCCGGGCGTCTTCCATCCAGGGCATCATGAAGCGCATCAAGGCCAAGGGGATTGATGTGGTGGTATATGAGCCAGTGCTGGCGGAAGAGACGTTTTTCCGCTCGACGGTGATCCGCAATGTGGAGGCGTTCAAGCAGATGAGTGATGTGATTGTGGCGAATCGGATGGTGGGTGAGTTGGATGATGTTGCAGCGAAGGTGTATACGCGGGATTTGTTTGGGAGTGACTAAGCCGATCGGCTACACTTGATAGCATGTTCCCCTGATAGACACGACACCATGCAAGCACCCGAAATACTCGAACGTATCCGCAATGGCGAAGACAGCACCACCCAGTTCAAACAGGATGTAACTGACGCCAACCGCCTAGCAGAGGAAATGGTGGCTTTCTCCAATGCCCAGGGCGGGTTATTGCTCATCGGCGTGAGTGATGACGACTCGGTGAGTAGTCTGGACGATACCCAAAGTAAGTATCTTCCGGCAAAGCCGGGGCTTTAAAATGCGTGAGCCGCTCAAAGCGGCTAAACAGGGGCGCTAACGCGGCCCTGAACTATCGGTGACACCAATAGGTGTCCCTTCACTTCCACAGATCCAATTGATCCAAACGATGATCTTCACGTTCCTGATTGCGGATATAGGCACGGATCACCTCCTCGTCACGACCAACCGTTGATACAAAATAAC
>JAHJJD010000029.1 GCA_018822845.1 Gammaproteobacteria bacterium
ACCACCGCAGGCCCGCCATGTCCGGGGCCGGAGATGTAGAGCATATTGAGGTCGTATTGCTTGATAATGCGGTTCAGGTGTACGTAGATGAAATTCTGTCCGGGGGTTGTGCCCCAATGCCCCAGCAGGGTGTGTTTCACATCCGCCAGTGTCAGTGGGCGTTTTAACAGTGGGTTGTCGAACAGGTAAATCTGTCCGACGGAGAGGTAGTTAGCGGCACGCCAGTAGGCGTCCATCCGACCTAGCAGTTCGGGGGAGAGTGTGGTGCTCATGGTTTTAGTCTCCATCGGGTGCTTTCATCATCAGTTGTTGGCGGATCGACAGCCATTCCTGCTGGCGGTTTGCGTTGGTTTTTATTCCTTAGGTGCATCCGGTGTCAGCAGGTTTGCTGAATCACTAACGGATTGTTCCCGCTTTACCTTGTCTTCAATCGTATAGTCGGGGCTAATATCCTGAACCTCTCGGCGCTCTGCTACGGAAGCAACCGGGGGTTTCACCGCAGGGGTGGTTTCCATTGATTGATTGATGCGCAGGTTATAAATCGGTTCGGGCATCACAATGCCTGCCTGATCAAACGCTTCTTTCACGCCTCGGATGGCTTCGCTACGGACTTTGCCAAAGTTGTGATTACGCTGGTTAACCCAGGCAAATACCCGCAATAACACATTGGAATCGCCCAGCGCTTCAATCAATACCAACGGTTGGGGTGTTGCCATTACGCCGGGCATGGTTTGCAGCGTTTGCAGCGCCACTGCCTGTGCTGTCAGCAGGTTCTGTTCGGTATCCACGCCCACATCGAATTGAAAACGCCGTTCCGGGTTGCGAGTGAAATTGATCATGATAGCCTTGAACACCGTGGCATTAGGGATACGGATATGATTGCCATCGAGGGAAATCAAAACAGTGGCACGTGAATTGAGACTGGCGACGTTGCCTTCAAAATTGTCTATCCTGATCAGATCGTTGACTTCAAACGGATTACGGACACTGAGCAGGATGCTGGCAATATAGTTTTCCACCGTATCACGCACCGCAAAGCCGACAGCCAGCCCTACAATCCCGGCAGCACCCAGAATCGTACCCAAAAAAGCCGTTGCGTCCAGCAGGGTCAATGCCAGGATCAACCCCATCATAATGAAAGCCAGATGGGCAATCTGCCCTAATAGATTGGCAATGAAAGAATTCGGGCTGATGCGCAGGAATAACCGTTGCCTGCGGGAAACCCAGCCACCCAGCATCCAGAATAGCAGGATTACCAGCAAAGCCACGAAGAACAACGGCAATCCGGCGACGACTTGCTGCCCCATGTCCAACAGCTTGTTCCAGGTATTTTGCAGGCGCTTATCAAGACTACGGTTGATGATCAGATTATTCTCGACTGTCGCCACACCTTCTATCTGGCGAGCAAACTGCAAGGCTTTGGTTGCGGTCACGCTGGAATCGACTTCGCCACTCAACGTCACGACACCTTTGTTGACGCGAATGTCGATAGCTTTAAGCGTGTCCAGTTCCGCAAAAATGCCTTGCAAACGCTGGCGTATTTCTTTGTCGCTCTGTACGGAGCTGCCGGTTGCAATAACTTTGCCGGTATCCACCGACGTTTCTGCCGTTTTTCCATCCAGCAAATCCGTCAGCTCATTGGCATAAAGGTTGAGACTTAACAACGGCAGGATGAGCAGCCATACAAACAGGAATAATCGCATCATCAGCCTTTTATGTTCATGTTCATGATTCCTTTACCCGGAAGTTAACGTTGTGCCAAAACCGCCAGCAGCGCATCGAATGGCTTATTGAATTTTTCGACACCTTCGTCTTCAAGCTGTTGGGTTAATTGGTCGAGGTCGATGCCCAGCGCGGGCAGTTGTGCCAATACCTGGCGGGCTTCTGCGATACCTTGTTCGAGCCGCGCTTGCGGTGCGCCGTGGTCGCGGTAGGCATTCAGGGTTTCCATTGGCAGGGTGTTGACGGTATCCGCGCCGATCAAGGCTTCGACGTATTTCACATCGCTGAACGCCGGATTCTTGGCGCTGGTACTTGCCCATAGCAGCCGCTGGACGTTTGCGCCTTGCACTTCCAGGGCTTCAAAGCGTTCACTATTGAAGAGTTCCTGGTAGATTTGGTAGGCGATTTTCGCGCTGGCAATCGCCACTTGTCCGCGTAATGCTTGTGCCGCTGGGGTTTCCAGTAGCGGGTCTAGCAGTGCATCAATGCGGCTGACAAAGAAACTGGCAACGGAGGCAACGTGCTGCACGGGTTCGCCTTGCGCGAGGCGGGCTTCAATGCCTGCGATATAAGCCTCGGCAACTTGCCGATAGCGCGGTAAACCAAACAGCAGGGTGACATTGACGTTGATGCCTTCGCTGATGAGTTGCTGGATGGCGGGCAATCCGGCGGCAGTAGCCGGGACTTTGATGAACACATTGGGGCGGTTCAAGGCTACCCACAAGCGGCGGGCTTCCTGCAATGTGCCGTCGGTATCGTGCGCAAGGTGTGGGTTGACCTCCAGACTAACGTAACCGTCTTTGCCGTTGGTGCTGTCGTAAAGTGGGCGGAAGGCATCGGCAGCGCTTTGCACGTCTTGCTGGCTGAGGGTTTCGTAGATGGCTTCGGCACTGTTGCGCTGCTGTGCAAGGTCACGAATGGCTGCGTCGTAAACCTGGCTGTCGGTAATCGCTTTCTCGAAAATGGCGGGGTTTGAGGTAATGCCACGCAAGTCATCTTCCTCAATCAAACGCCGCAGTTCACCACTGGTGATCAGGTCGCGGCGGATGTAATCCAGCCAGATAGATTGACCGAAGGTTGATAATTGGTTAAGGGGATTGTTTTTCATAAAGACACTTCTTGAACATAATACTGCTCTATGATTCGCGATAAAAGCGCATAGGGTTTTTACGCTTAACGTCAAGTGATTTGATAACATGAAATGTTGATTCGCTCTCATTAAGCGCTAAATTTGCTTATGTTGCAAGCTTCTGCCATTATTAATGCAGGAGTTGTCTATTTTAATAAAGTAAACATATTTCGCACTATAATAATCATTAAAGGGAGAAAGTGATGGACACTGCTGTTTCTGAGCCTCGTGCCAATTCGCCAGTAGCAGAATCAGGTGCTACGTTTAAACAGGTCTTGAAAGTGGATGCTGTACTGTTTGTCAGCATTATTTTTCTTGCTGTGCTGGGCGTGGGTATTACCAATTACCGCATAGACAGTGCCTACAGCTACTGGAGCTATATGCTGGTGTTTCTGGCACTGATGACCACCGCGTGGGGTATGTGGCGCTCAAAAAAACTGGGATTATTGAAAAGCGGTAAGTTATTGTATCAGCAGGCTATTTTGTGGGGTGGCGCATTGGTGGCAGTAGCGGTGATTTACCGGCTGTTAAATGCAGGGCGCATCAATGTGGATACGACTGGCTTACTGGTGTTATTGATGCTGACCTTCACCACCTTTGTCGATGGAATGCTGGTGTCATGGAAGCTGTATGTGGTGAGTGCGCTATTGTTGTTGACTCTGCTAATGGCTGCCTATGTCGGACAATTTCTGTGGATAATCTTGTTGGCAGCCGTTGTATTAATCGCACTGGTACTGGCTTTTGTGGTATGGAAGCTACGCTCTTATTAAGTTGCGCTATTCTTATCGTATAAGATTCGTCATATTTAACAACAGAAGGAGTTAATATCATGACAATTTGGATTGTTGTTGCTAATGCGACACTGGCGCGTTTTTTTAGTGCCGCGCCATTAAATGCAAATACCTCACTTGTTGAGCTGGAAGACAAGGTTCATCCCAGTTCCCGTTTGCATGGGCGTGATTTGGAAACTGATTCACCTTCGCGTGTATTTGATTCGCAGGGGGCTGGTCGCCATGCTGTAGAGCCACCCACCGATATAAAAGAGCAGCAAGCCGAGGCATTTGCGCTTGAATTGAGCAACTATCTGGAAGAAATGCGTAATGCCAACCGTTATGACAAGTTGTATGTCATGGCTTCACCGCATTTCCTGGGTTTATTGCGTGGGCATTTCCGGCAAGGAGTCACAGATTTGCTGGCTGAAACCGTGGACAAAGACCTGACGCGCCATTCGGTGGAAGAAATCCGCGCCCATCTGCCTGATTTTATGTAATGAAATGCCGGGGGCATGATGGAATACAAGGATTATTACCAGGTTCTGGGTTTGACGAAAGAAGCCACGCAGGATGACATCAAGCGTGTTTACCGCAAATTGGCGCGAAAATACCACCCCGACATCAGCAAGGAAGACAATGCCGAGGAACAGTTCAAGCAAGTAGGCGAGGCTTACGAAGTCTTGAAAGACCCGGAAAAACGCGCCGCCTATGACCAGTTGGGTGTCGATTTGCAAGCCCAGCGTGATTTCCGTCCACCGCCCAGTGGCGCTGCGGGAGCGGCACATTCTGCCGATTTTGATGATTTCCTTGCCAACCTGTTTGCTCAACGTGGGCGGGCTGGTGCTGGGGCAGGTCGGGTGTATCAGGAAAATGGTGAAGACAGTCACTTCAAGGTGTCGATTGATCTGGAAGATGCTTATCGGGGTGCTACGCGCAGCTTGAATTTGCGCTCTTTCCAGCAAGAACGCACCCTCAATGTCAAAATCCCCAAAGGCGTCAAACAAGGTCAGCATATCCGCCTGCAAGGGCAGGGCAATCCCGGTATCGGTGGCGGTACGGCAGGCGATTTGTATCTGGAAATTGCCTTCAACCCACATCCGCTGTACCGCGTTGAAGAGCTTGATGTGTATCTGGAATTGCCGCTTGCCCCGTGGGAAGCCGCCTTGGGTGGCAGTGTCAAAGTGCCAACCCCGGACGGCGCGGTGGATATGAAAATTCCGCCCAATTCTTCCTCAGGGCGTAAGTTACGCTTGAAAGGGCGCGGGATTCCCGCTCAGTCACCGGGCAATTTTTACGTCACCTTGAAAGTGGTGATGCCGGATACCCTCAGCGACAAAGCCAAGGCTTTGTATAGTGAATTGGCGCAGGAACAAGCCTTCAATCCGCGTGCCGGAATGGGAGTGTGAGTGATGCAAACAGCTAAACTGGATGAAATAGTCGGCGGCATTATTGTGGAAGAGGACGCATTGTTTTCGCTGGAGGAATTGTGCCGTTCTTGCAGCCTGCTGCCCGAACAGCTTTTGGAAATGGTGGATGAGGGGATTATCGAACCCATCGATTACCAGCAAACCACTACGAGTTGGCAGTTTGCAGGCAACAGCGTGGTGCGGGTGCATACCGTGATCCGGCTCCAGCAGGATTTGGGTGTCAATCTGGCAGGTGCTGCTTTGGCGGTGGAATTGCTGGATGAAATCAAGGCATTGCGAAATAACGTACCCCGTGGTTAGTAGTTTTGCCACTGACCCAGCGCAAAGCCTCCAGATACACACCAATCCCCAACACCAAAACCATGCCTGCCACCAGTTGTGGAATACCCATGATGCTAAACCCCATAATGTCGCGCAGCACAGGTACGCTAAATACCACAACGAGTAGTAATCCCACCGCGCCAAACATCCGCCAAACCCACGGATTACTTGCCGTCAAACCATGCAGCAGCGTCCGCGCTACATTGCGATTGGCAAGAATGAGCAGGCACAAACCCAGCACCAAGCCCATGAACATGGCTCCGCGTATTTCATCCGCCTGAAAACCTTGCCCATCCAGCAGCCAATACCCCAACAGCAACACTTCCGCTACCGCGATGCCTTGTAGCAATGGGTAAAGCAGCGTGCTAAACGCAAACGGCGAATCGCTTAGTTTGCGCGGTCGGCGCGTCATAATGTCGCTGGCTTCCGGTTCAGCCTCGAACACAATCGAACAGGCGGGGTCGATCAGCAATTCCAGCAACACGATATGCACCGGCAATAACAATATAGGCCAATGCAATAACGCCGGAATCAGTGCCAACACAATGATCGGCATGTGTACCGCGAAGGTGAACGCGGTGGCCTTGGTGATATTGTCGTAAATGCGTCGCCCTTGCCGAATCGCCGCGACAATGCTGGCAAAACTGTCATCCAACAGCACCAGCGCAGCGGCTTCGCGGGCAACATCCGTGCCGCGTTCGCCCATCGCAATGCCAATATTGGCGGCTTTGAGGGCGGGCGCATCGTTGACCCCATCGCCGGTCATGGCGACTACTTCACCGTTTTGTTGCAGTATTTGCACCAGCCGCAGTTTTTGTTCGGGTTGCAAGCGGGTGAACATATCCACTTGCTGCAACTGCTCGTGCAATTCTGCATCGCTGAGTGCCGCCACTTCCGCGCCCGTCATCACCGCCGTGCGGGTACTCAGGTTGACTTGTTGCGCAATCGCCCGCGCCGTGGCGGGGTGATCGCCCGTCATCATAATAATGCGCACCCCAGCGGCACGGCATTCGGCAATCGCGGCGGGCACTTCCGCTCGCGGCGGGTCAACAAACCCCACCAGCCCCAGAAAGGTAAAGGTGAAATCGTGCTGGCTGGGCGGCAATGCTTTGCCTTGCCACTGACCTTTGGCGACACCCAATACGCGCAAGCCGCGCTCTGCCATGCTTAACACTTGCTGGTGGATAATGTCGCGTTCTGTGGCAGGCAAATGGCACAGATCCGCCACGGCTTCGGGTGCACCTTTGCACGCCAGTAAATGCCTGGCGGGGTCATTGCTGGAAAATACCTGCGTCATCGCCAGGATTTCCGCCGACAGGTCATACTGAAATTCCGGTGCTTGTGAATGCCAATGTTCCGTATCCTTCAACCATTGCTGGGCAAAGGTCTGAATGGCTTTTTCCATCGGGTCGAACGGGTCGAGCGGCGTGGCTAACAGGGTGAATTCGGCGAGTTCGTGGAAGGTTTCCGGCAGGGCGTTTGCGCCTTCATTGCGGAAGGTTGCACCCGCCGCCACCAGTTCTTCCATCTTCATGCGGTTTTGGGTGAGCGTGCCGGTTTTATCCACCGCCAGCACCGTGATTGCGCCCAAGGCTTCGACCGCTGACACCCGCCGCGTCAAGACCTTTTGCTTGGAAATACGCCATGCACCCAACGCCAGAAACACGGTCAGGATGACGGGGATTTCTTCCGGTAAAATCGCCATTGCCAGCGCAATGCCGGATAACAAACTGTCCAGAAACGCCCGTCCGTCCCACAGCCAGCCTAGCAATACTAGCAGTGTGGCGAATGCCAAACCCACGATAGTCAGGGTGATAATGAGCTTGCGCGAGGCTTGTTGCAGACCGGAGGGGGCTTCCTGCGTCGAGGCCAAGGCTTGCCCGATGCGCCCGACAGCGGTATTCACACCAATCGCGCTGACTTCCGCCATCCCCACGCCTTTGGTGACGACGGTGCTGGCAGATAAGGTGGTAGAAGGTGACTTATTGACCGGCACGGCTTCACCCGTGAGCAGGGATTCATCCACGCTCAACTGTCCGTCCAGCAGCAAGGCATCGGCGGGAATGCGGTCGCCTTCGTGCAATACCAGCACATCGCCGCGTACCACTTCGCGCCCCGGAATGCGGATTTCCTGCCCATCACGCACCACCAAGGCACGCGGCGCGGACAGGTCACGCAAGGATTCCAGTGCACGTTGCGTCTTGCGTTCTTGTGCCAAGGTAATGCCAATCACGACGAACACGAAACCGAGCAGGAACGAAGCTTCGGCACGATCCCCCAACGCGAGGTAGATGCCGCCCGCACCCAACAGCATCAGGAACATGGGTTCGGTAAACACGCTTAAGGCGATGGCAAACAGGGATTTGGGGACGCTGCCGGGGAGCATGTTTTCGCCGTTGCTTGCCAAACGTCGGGCGGCTTCGGCTTGGGTAAGACCCGTGTGGTTGGTTTTCATCATGGGCGAGACACTCGGTTGGCTTTATCAGAATCAATGCGCCCGTCCACCAGTTCAATAATGCGGTCACAACGTTGCGCCAAACGCGGGTCATGGGTGACGATTAAAAAACTGGTGTCGCTGGCTTCATTCACGCGGCGCAGCAAATCAAACACATTGTCGGCGGCTTTGGTATCGAGGTTGCCGGTGGGTTCGTCCGCCAGCACCAAGGCAGGTTGCATCACCAAAGCACGGGCAATGGCAACGCGCTGCTGCTGACCACCGGATAAATCATTGCTCATGTGTTTGCCCACGTTGGTCAGCCCCACTTGTTCAATCAATTCGGCAGCACGTAAACGCATCGCCTCATCGGGTCGACCCCGTGCCGCCAGCAACGGCAACATCACGTTTTCCAATGCGGTAAATTCGGGCAACAGATTGTGGAACTGGAACACAAAGCCAATAGCTTTGGCGCGTAACAAGGTCAGTTCCCGATCCTGCAATTGCGTCGTCGGTTGCCCCGTAATCAACAATTCACCCGCCGTCGGTTTGTCGAGTAAGCCGATCAGGTTCAGCAAAGTACTTTTGCCCGACCCGGACGGGCCAATCAGTGCCACAAATTCGCCGCGTGCAATGGTTAAATCCAGCCCGTGCAGCACTTCGGTTTCCGCAGGCAAACCGATATTGTAGGCTTTGCGGATGCCCTTGAGTTGCAGGGTAATGGCGTTAAAGTCAGCCACGAATCGCCACCGCTGGGTCAAGCCGCGCCGCTTGCAGGGCGGGGAACAAGGCAGCGAGTATCCCCACCAGCGTTGCACCCACTGCTGCGTACACGAACAGCATCGGGTCGAAATCAATCACGAAAATCGGTGTGCCGTCGGCGTTAACCGCAATGTTGCGCCACGCATTTAAAAACAGCCAACCGACCAACGCACCTAGCAGCGAACCCATCAACCCCGTCAACGCACCTTGCAGCAAAAACAGCCGTAAAATTTGCTGCCGCGATGTACCCGTTGCCCGCAAGATGCCAATCGCTTTGGATTTTTGCACCACCGACACCACCAAGACACTGGCGATACCCAACGCGGCGGTCAGCCCCACAAAAAAGCGGATCACGGTGTTGGACATGGATTGCGCTTCCAACGCACTAAAGAATTGCGCATTGGTGGCAATCCAACTGTCAACTTTCAAGCCCGTTTGCGCCTGAATGGTTTGCGCCACGGTTTCGGCAGTAAACGGCGCGTCCAGATTGGCTTCGACGCTGGTGACACCACCTGATAAATCGAGCAGGCTTTGTGCAGTACGCAGCGCGATGTACACCGAACGTGAATTCAGCCCGCTATTACCGAAATCGAAAATGCCACGAATGCTCAAGGTTGCCGTGCCGCCAGAAGCGGTTTGCAAATTAAGTTTATCGCCTGTCCACACGCCCAAATCTTTCGCCAAATCCATGCCGACCAAGATGTCCGTGCCAGTAATATTGGCGGTGCCTGCGATGATTTTGCTGTTGAGGGCGATGAGTTGCAGGTAGGTTTCTGGTTCAATACCGGTCAAGCCAACGGCTTTGTTAGCCTCGCCGCGCACGATAAAACCCGCACCCGATACCACTGGGGCAACGACGCTAACCCCGTCCATCTTCGCCACTTGCGCGAGGACGGTTTGCCATTGATCGACCGATTGCAGGCGTTGCGCCCGTGGTTGCACCAGCGTAGCAAGCATCACCCCGCCCCCCGCTTGATGCAGTGGACGCGACACTTCTTTGGGCGGCAGAATGATGATTTGCGCTTGAAAATCCAGCGTGCGGCGAAACAAATTGCTTTGCAAGCCACTGATCAGGGCGGAGATGAACACAATCACTGATACGCCGAGTGCGACACCCGCCATGATCAGCAAGGTTTGCATCCGTGCTTGGCGCATGAAGCGAATCGCTAAAATCCATTCAAATGGCATGGCTGAATTCATGGCGGCAATGTCACCCGCACCCGCTGATCGGCTTTGATCAGGGCTAAATTCGCCGGAATCACGGCTTCACCAGCGGCAAGACCGCTTAACACTTCCACGTTTTCATCGCCGCGTAAGCCGAGCGTCACGGTTTGTTTGATAGTACGGTTATTGCGCACCACCAGCACCCACGGCGCATCACTGCTGGGTTCGTGTAATGCGCCAGTAGGGATTACCAGCGCATTTGGCTTTTTGGCGGTTTCTATATCGACCGAAACGGTCATGTCCTGGCGCAAATACTCCGGTGGCTCTTTGACGCGCAATTTCACCTCTACCGCGCCGCGTGTGGCATCCACGCCGGGGTTGATGTAGGCGACTTCGGCGGTAAAACGTTGCTGGGGGAATGCATCGGCGGAACTCAGTGCGACTTGTCCAATGGCAAGTTTGCCGAGGTTTTTTTCGTCGATTTGCACTTCAATCTGGGTTTCACCTTGTGCTGCTAACACCATTAAGGCTTTGCCAGCGGTGGCAATATCGCCCGGCTCAATGCTGCGGCTGATCAGCGTGCCGTCGGCGGGGGCGAGGATAGCGGTTTGTGACAGCTTGACCTGTGCCAATTGCAAGCTGGCACGGGCTTGATTCAGGGCGGTGGTGGCGAGTAGTGCATCGCTGCCTTTGGGCTGGTTACTTTGCACTTGTAATTGGGCGGCTTCCAGTTTGCTATTGGCAACATCCAGATTGCGCTGGGCGGTGTCCAGTTCGGTTTTGCTGATGTATTTCTGGCTGTTGAGCGAGCGAATGCGGGTGAGTTGTTG
>JAHJJD010000030.1 GCA_018822845.1 Gammaproteobacteria bacterium
CGGCGGTCAGCCCGGTTTTGTCCTCCAGTCAGTTACCTGCTTTCATCGGCTGGGCTTTCGTCACTACTACGGGGTCATCTGCCACCTCACACGCCACGGCCTTTCTTGAGTCACGTCTTGAAAGGTCGCGCCTTGATGTAAAAAAAAACTACGCCAAGGGCGGTGCAAGGCTTCCCCGGTTAAGGCGGATTCCCTGTGAGCAATTCCATCCTGCAACACATATCAGATCTGACCGGGTATTGGGCTTCGCCTTATTTCGCAGGCTTACCGCTCCTGATATGCCGTCCCAGGTTCGCTTGCGCTATGTACCGCTCACTTCCTATGGCTTCCTTCAGACCCTGCCGTTACCAACAACGCCCTTGCCAATCGGATTACCTTCCCCCCGGTCGGGGTGATGCCTGCTACCGCAGGCTGGGTTTGCCCGCCATGCCGGGCAAACAAAAAGCGGGGACTAGCCCCGCTCTCTCCTCCTCCGAATTTTCTCTCTTTCGATCAGAATTCTACGCTGTAGGCAATACCTACTGAATTTTGCTGCATACTTAAATTAGCCTCTCCGCCACCGGAACCTGCCGCAATAGAACCACTGCCGTTTACATCCTTCTTCAATGCATGAGTATAAACCGCAGCAAGATTAGCTTTATTATTCAACTTCCACTCGCCACCTAATGACACATGATCTTCGACAGTTGCTGGTGCCAGCACATTAAATAATGTTTGACTTGACTCTAGCGGGTTGTCCCCATGGTTATAGCCAGCCAGTACTGCGAAATTAGGCTTAACTTGGTGCTTAACACCTACCTTATAAATAGTCTGATCCTTCCAACCAAACCCAGAACCACCATCTGTCCCAAGCAATCCGGTACCTGGATTAGGATTTGCCATAGCTTTGACTTTAGAATACTCAATTAATTGAACGTCTGCTGCAACTAAGGTCTTGGGACTTACCTGCCATGCTATACCAGCCGTAGTAGCAGCGGGCATGTCCAAATTTCCTTGTTCCGCAAACAAACCACTGTATTTATCCAGCTTACCCATGTCGGTCTTGCTACGATAAGAAACTCCAGCAGTCACAGTAGGAGACAAGTTTCCCTGCCACCCTACCGTCGCCCCAATCCCAGTCGAGGAATCAACCCCTTGATCAGTAACACTTCCCACGTTGGAGGTTTGTGTTGGATCATTAAAATTAGTCAAACCTGTTGCCTTGAATTGCTGATAAGCCAAGTTAATAGAAACACCCACACTATTATTCTCATTAACCTTCATTGACCACGTAGGCGCAACAATAAGCTGTTCCAAATTAATACCGGCGTTAGTTGTATTTGTCTGGTCAAACAAAGGAATAGGGCGATCATAACTGCTGTTCATGCCACCATTTCCATAAACTACCACACCCACACTATGCTTATCGTTGAGTTGTTTCTTGTACCCGCCCTCAGGAATCAAAAACAAATCCTTACCGTTACCATCATAGCTTCCATCAGCACCAGGAAATGCATTACCTACTAAAGTCGCGCCACGATCAGGCATAAAAATGTCAGCACCAATATCCCAACCCGCACTCACATTTGACAGGCTTGCAGGATTGGTAGCCGCATTCATCGTATTCTCGGATGTTGCAGCAGCTGCACCGCCCATACCTTTTTGGACGATACCGACACCATGCGGAGCCATACCATTGGTTGCAAAAGCAGCTTGTGAGCCAAGAGCCAGCAGCACAGATGATGCCAGCAGAGTTTTGTTTAATGTGCGACGCATGTCACTCCTCCAAAATAATTATTTAATGTTTTAAATCACAAACGATTTGTTGAAACTTATATGAAATTAAAATTCCACACTATAAGCAACACCTAAAGCATCCTGATCCATTTTCAGATCGTATTGATGATCTGCATCTGCTTTAACTTCATTCTCAAACGCATGAACATAAGAAGCGATAAGCTTAGATTTCGGTGTCAATCTCTTTTCCACTCCTAACGAAACATGATCCTCAGAAACCGCTGGCGTAAGCGCATTCAACGTAGTATCTTCTGGGCCGACGGGGGAATTGCCATGATTCACACCAGCCATGATAGCCAAATCAGGCTTTAATTGGTGCTTCACCCCAATCTTATACGCAGTCACATCGTCCCATCCAAACCCTGTCTTACCACCAACTTTTAAAGCAGGACTCGTGCTATTTGCAAAAGCCTCAACATCCGAATAATAAACCTGCTGTACATCAGCTGCTATTAATGTTTTAGGAGTAGCTTGCCAAGCAATACCTATCGTTGCAGCTGCTGGAATATCCAAGTCACCAGCATTAGTTATCAACCCTCTATATTTATCAAGCTTGCTCATATCTACCTTTGTTCGATATGAAGCGCCCAGAGTTACATTAGGCGACACCCTACCCTGCCACCCCAAAGTAGCGCCGACCCCTGTAGAAGAATCAGTACCTTGATTCGTGACAAACCTCTGGATTAGCGGAAGCAGTTACATTGTCAAAACGATGCAACCCCTCCGCCTTAAGTTCTTGATAAACCAGATTTGCAGACAGCCCTACCGCATTATTCTCATTAACTTTATAGCCAATAGTTGGGGAAATAAATACTTGTTTCAAATCGATAGCAGTATTAGTGTCACCAAACCCAACCTCCCCAAATGACGGGTGAGTATAAGGTAACGCAGTATCATAAGTAGCATTCATCCCCCCGTTGCCATAAACAACGATACCAGCAGCTATTTTATCATTAATTTGTTTTTTATACCCACCTTCTGGAACCAAAAATATATCTTCTCCATTACCACTAAACTCCGTTCCAAGAAAAGCGCCTGCTTGAGTATACTTAACACTACGATTAGGTTTAAAAATCTCTAATCCAATATCGTAGCCGTCATTAATAAAAGATGCCGCAGCAGGATTGGTTGCCATGCTGGTTGTATTGGCTGCATGGCCAGCAGCCGCTCCTCCCATAGCACGATGTTCCATCCCCAAACCGGTAGGAGCGAGGCCATTAGTCGCGAAAGCGGCTTGCGAGCCAAGAGCCAGCAATATCGATGATGCCAGCAAAGTTTTATTTAATGCGTTGCGCATGTCACTCCTCCAATAATTTTTGTCGCGGACTTAATGAATCTTTGTTGCGGAATAGTGACAGAGGAGTATTGAGCTGTCAAATGCTTATTATTGAACGACTTAATGGTAAATCAGCATATTCGAATTTGCTTAATTTATTGTTTTGCCATTCTAACCAACAACTCTTCAACTTTTAAGAGGTCTTCCCCAGTATCAACCCCAGTACCCGGCATTTCGGCTGCAATATCAACGTGAATATTGTAACCATGCGAAAGTGCGCGCAATTGTTCAAGTTTTTCAAGCTGTTCAGGATATGACGGCATCAATCCGGCAAATGCCTTAAGGAAACCTGCACGGTAAGCATACATGCCAATATGACGCAGTGCGTAACTCCCGAGTTCTGCACCATCGTCACGCTGAAACGGAATGGGCGCACGGCTGAAATACAGCGCCATACCCTGCTCATCCCGCACAACCTTGACCACATTTGGATTAAAAAAATCTTCTTTACTCCTTATCGGCGTGGCCAAAGTCGCAATTCCTGCCTGCGGGAAACGTTCAAGATTTCTGGCCAGTTGATGTAAATTTGCAACAGGGGTTAACGGTTCGTCACCTTGCAGGTTTACCACAATCGTGTCATCCGGCCACGCCTGTTGCTGCACCACTTCGGCCAACCGGTCGCTGCCGGTTTCATGGGTGGAAGCAGTCATCGCCACCCGTGCGCCAAAGTCTTCACACACCTGACGGATGCGCCCGTCATCTGTCGCTACCAGCACATCTTCAAATCCGGCAGCCAGCGCACGCTCGTGCACATGCTGAATCAGGGGTTTACCTGCCAGCTCACGCAAGGGTTTGCCCGGCAAGCGGGAGGAACCATAGCGTGCCGGAATCACCACAACTGTTTTCATTCGCCAAGCTGCTCCACTTCTTCCTGGGTCAGTGGACGGGCTTCCTCTTCCAGCATCACAGGGATGTTGTCGCGGATGGGATAGGCCAGCCGCGCTGATTTCGAGATCAGCTCCTGCTTTTCCTTGTTATAAATCAGCGGCCCTTTGGTAACGGGGCAAGCCATGATTTCCAGCAATTTCTTATCCATGTCGAAGTCCTTGTAGGCGTGTAAGCAAAATCTGCGCAAATTCATTATCCAGCACTGCCTCTATTGGCAGATACCAGCAGTTTTTCGCAGCGAACTGACGGCATTTTACCGCATCTTTTTCAGTCATGAGCACCGCTAAACCATCATCAAAATGTAATTCTTCAGCTGTGAAAGCATGATGATCCGGGTAAACATGCGGCACAACCTGTACGCCCGCCTTTTGCAGGGAACTGATGAAGCGTTGCGGATTGCCGATACCTGTCACCACCTGCACACGTTGCCCGGCGATTTCCCGCAAGGGTTTAGCTTCATTTGTTGCCAGATTCACCAGGGTATCACCCTGCACTTGCATGTTTTCCCCGTTGATTACGACAAAATCACAGCTTGCAAGGCGGGAAACCGGTTCACGCAAGGGCCCGGAAGGCAGGCAAAAGCCATTGCCAAAACGGCGCTGGCCATCCACCACACAGATTTCCACATCACGCCCCATCCGGTAATGTTGCAAGCCGTCGTCAGCAATGATGATGTCGCAAGCGTGATGTTGCAGCAGATGTGAGATGGCCTGATTGCGGTTCCTGTCAACAGCCAGGGGGACACAGGTTCGCTGGATAATCAGTAGTGGTTCATCGCCGATTTCACCCGCGTTCCGCTTATATCCCCGGCTGACGACGCCCGGATTAAACCCCAGCGCCCGCAACTGTTCCACCAGCCAGATAACCAGCGGCGTCTTGCCAGTGCCACCCACTGAAATATTGCCAACAACAACGACTGGCACCGGGTGAATGATTTGCTGACGCTGCTGCCGCCAGCGGTTCACCGCACCCAGCAGGCAAAACAGACCCGTCAGGGGCAACAACAGGTACTTGCCCAGCCAGCCATCGCCATACCAGACATTCAGCAGCCAGCGTTCAAGCCGTGGTTTCATCATGGAACTGCATTGCGTGCAGCCGTGCATATTGCCCATTTTGCGCCATTAGATCGGCATGTTTGCCAGACTCAATGATCTCCCCATCCTGCATGACCAGAATCCGGTCAGCGTTTTCGATGGTGGAAAGGCGGTGGGCAATGATGAAGGTCGTGCGGTTATCCAGCAGCCTGTCCAGAGCTGCCTGGATGTGCCGTTCGGATTCGGTATCCAGTGCGGAAGTTGCCTCATCCAGAATCAGCACGGGTGCAGGAGACAAAATGGCGCGGGCAATCGACAGGCGCTGGCGCTGGCCACCGGACAGCATGACGCCATTGTCGCCAATCTGGGTATCGAAACCGTGCGGCAGTTTTTCGATGAACTCCAGCGCATGGGCGGCTTCGGCAGCAGCACGGATTTGCGCATCCGGCAAATCCCGCATGTCGCCGTAGGCGATGTTGTTGCGCACAGAGTCGTTGAACAGCACGATTTCCTGCCCCACATAGGCAATCTGGCGGCGCAGGCTGTGCAAGCGAATATCCTGCAAGGCAACACCATCCAGGCGTATTTCACCATTCTCCACGTCATGAAAACGCGGCAACAGGTTAACCAGGGTTGTCTTGCCGCTACCCGATTTGCCGACCAGCGCGATCTTTTCACCCGGCCTGACGGTCAGGTTGATGTTATGCAGTACCGGCTTGCCAACTCCGGGGTAGGCAAACGAAACGTTGTGGAATGCAACTTCACCCTTGCAGTGTTCCAGCGCCATGGAGCCATGATCTTTTTCCGCCTGGCTGTCGAGCAGTTCGAAAATACCCTCGCCTGCCGCAATCGCTGTTTGTAGCTGCGCATTCAACTGGGTGAGGTTGCGGACTGGCGTCAGCAGCAGGATCATCGACATGATGAATGACATGAAAGTGCCCGGTGACAGGGTTTCCAGCGTGGATTCACGGGTTGCAATATACACCATTGCTGCCAGCGCCAGAGCCACCATGAACTGCACCAGTGGGGTGCTAAGCAGTTCCGTAACCATACGCTTCATTTGCAGATGTATGTTCTGCTCGTTGGCGTCGCTGAAACGTTGCGCCTCATATTTCTCGCCATTGAATATCCGCACGACCTTGTAGCCACGGATCATTTCATTGGCAATCTGGGTTACGTTGCTGACAGAATCCTGCACCTTGTGGCTCAGGAGGCGCAAACGGCGGGTTGCATACATGACGATCAGGGCAATCAATGGAACGATGACCAGCATCGCCAGGGTCAACTGCCAGCTTTGGTAGAACATCAACCCCAACAAGCCAATAATGGTTGCCGAATCCTGTATCAACGAAGTAACGCCGCGAATACTCGCATTAGCGACCTGATCGATGTAGTAGCTGACGTAGGCAAGCAGCTTGCCGGACTGGGTATTTTCGAAAAACCGCACAGGCATCCGCAACATGTGGGTAAACACCTGATCGCGCAGCATTTTCGTTACCTGCCTGCCGACCAGACCGATGTAATAGCCTGACAGGAACATCGCCATGCCACGTAACAGGAATATACCCATAATCCCCAGCGGCAACCATTGGATCACGACCGGGTCACGTTGCAGGATAGCCTTGTCCAGCAATGGCCCCAGAATCCATGCAAACATGGGTTGCGTCACCGCACTGGCGATCAGGCCGACTATCGCCACCACCATATAGCGCCAGTATTTCAGCGAATAGCCAATCAGCCGTTGGTAAACCTGCCAGCCGGTCGTGCGGGGTGTGGTCATCCTATTCCTGTGGTTTGCGCGTCGTTTGCGAGGTTGCTATCGAGAAATTCGTCAGGCCAAGTCTGCCAGCAATATCCATCGCCGTCACTACTGCCTGATAATTGACGTTGGCATCAGCGGAAATGACCAATGGCGGCACATTTTCCATCCCGTCCAGCGTCTGGCTCATGGCCTGGAAAAGTGTTTCCGGCTGGCTGTTGAGAACTTCCCGCCCATTGATGTAATAACGCCCCTGCCCGTCGATGAGCAGCTCCAGTTTGTCCTGGTTGGCAGTAACCGCCGTATTGCTGGCAGTTGGCAATTCGATCTTGAGTTCGGCATTCTTGTCGAAGGTAGTCGTCACCATGAAGAAAATCAGCAGCATGAATACTACATCGATCAGTGAAGTCAGATCGACCGTTGCCTCACGACGCTCGCGAGTACGGAATTTCATGCAACTTTCCCCCCGCGCTCAGGAACCCCGGCGACGGCGCGTCTGGCTGCTGGTTTCGCCCCTGCTGGAGCAGCAGCAGAAGCCGACGGCATGGCTGGCATCGTTTTGCGGCTGGAATTGGCAAATTCGATCAGACGTACCGCTTCACGCTCCATCGTAGCCACATAGCCATCCACCTTCGCCTTGAAATAGCGCTCGAACACCAGGGTGGTAATCGCCACCAGCAAACCGGCGACTGTCGTGATCAAGGCTTCGGAAATACCGCCCGCCATTTGCTGCGGGTTTCCCACGCCGGAAGCATTAATGGCGCTGAAAACCGAAATCATGCCCAATACGGTTCCCAACAAGCCCATCATCGGCGCAATCGTCACAATGGTTCCCAGTGCTGGCAGGTAACGCTCCAGCTCATGCACGACATGACGGCCTGCCTCCTCGACATTTTCCTTCATGATGTGCCGTGGCAACTCGCGGCTTTCCAGCCCGGTTGCCAACACCCGCCCCATCAGGGAACTTGCCCTAAGGTCATCCAGCACAGCATTATTGACCTTGCCACTGGCTACCATCTGGCGGGCGCGCTCAATATCATCCCGTGGCACAACTTTCCGTAGCTGCAATGCCATGAAGCGTTCAATGATAATGGCCAGTGCTACAATGGAGCTGAGGATGATGGGGAACATCAACCAGCCACCAGCCTTAACGAATTCAAACATATCTAGTCATGCCTCATTTTTATATGATTTAGCCCGAATCATGTATGATAAGCGATTTCCCGCAGCGAATAAACGCGAAAAACAACAACAACAAACTGTAACTTCAGGCATGAATAGCATAATAAATTCCTATAGCGTACAACACCTGACTTCATCACGTTACCAGTGGTTACTCGGAGAAGATGATTGCATCTGCCCAGACTGTAATCAAGCTGTAACATCCCGTCGCTATGGTTGCCCGCAGCATGGAAGAACAGCAAATCACCCACAGGAAGCCATCATGCAGGACACACTTTTACCCGACCTGAACAACCCGGAATATTACCTCAATCGTGAGCTCAGTCTGCTGGCTTTCAACTGCCGGGTACTGGAAATGGCGCAAGACCCGCGTGTCCCCCTGCTGGAACGGTTACACTTCTTGTGCATTTCCAGTTCCAACATGGATGAGTTCTTTGAAGTCAGGGTCGCCAGCCTCAAACAGCAACTGCATCTGGAAATGATCGCCGTCGGCGCAGATGGCCTCACCCCCACCGCAGCCCTGAAAAAAATCAGTGAAACAGCCCACGCCTTGGTGGAACGTCAGTATCAGTTACTGAATGAAGATCTGATCCCGGCGCTGCGCAAGGAAGACATTTACTTTGTGCGCCGCACTCACTGGGATGAACGCCAGCGCGAATGGCTGTCGGATTATTTCGACCAGGAACTGATGCCATTGCTCAGCCCGCTGGGTCTTGACCCTGCCCACCCATTCCCCAATGTCATCAACAAGAGCCTGAACTTCATTGTTGGCCTGCGTGGAACGGATGCTTTCGGGCGCGAAATTGATACTGCCATCGTGCAGGCTCCGCGTTCCCTGCCACGCATCATCCGCCTGCCCGCCGACATGGCACAGAGTGAAAATGCCTTCGTATTCCTCTCCTCCATCCTGCACGCCTTCATCGACCGGTTGTTCCCCGGTATGGAAGTGCAGGGCTGTTACCAGTTCCGCCTGACCCGCAACAGCAATATGTACGTGGACGAAGAGGAAGTGGAAGACCTGCTGCAAGCCATGCAGGGCGAGTTGCCGCAGCGCAACTATGGTGCAGTGGTACGGCTGGAGGTTTCCGACCATTGTCCGCAGGAAAGTATTGACTACCTGATGGAGCAGTTCCATCTGGACGAACAGGATTTGTACAACGTCAACGGCCCGGTCAACCTCAACCGCCTGATGGCGATTGCCGATCTGGTCGACCGGCCTGACCTGCGTTTCCCGCTGTTCCGCCCTGCCCCTTCGCTGACGGAACACTACCCCGACCTGTTTGAACGTATCCAGCGTAGTGATGTACTGCTGCACCATCCCTACCAGAGCTTCCTGACAGTGATGGACTTCATTGGTCAGGCTGCCAACGACCCCAATGTACTGGCTATCAAGATGACCCTGTACCGCACTGGCAAACAGTCGGAACTGGTCAAACACCTCGTCCGCGCCGCCCTTACCGGCAAGGAAGTAACCGTCGTGGTGGAACTACGTGCCCGTTTCGACGAAGAAGCCAACATTGGTCTTGCCAACCAGTTACAGAACGCAGGCGCACATGTGGTTTATGGTGTCGTGGGTTACAAGACGCACGCCAAACTGTGCCTGGTGGTCCGCAGGGAACACAACCGCCTGCGCCGTTACGCCCACCTCGGTACCGGCAACTACCACCCCGGTACTGCCCGCCTGTATACCGATTTTGGCCTGCTGACCTGCCAGCCAGACATTACGGAAGACGTGCACAAGGTTTTCCACATGCTCACTGGCCTGGGCCGGATGCGCGACCTCAAGCACTTGCTGGAATCTCCATTCACCCTGCACCAGACCATTCTGGATAAAATCAACCGGGAAACGGAACATGCCCACGCTGGCAAACAAGCCCTGATCCGCGCCCGCATGAATGCGCTGATCGAACCGCAGATCATCCACGCCCTGTATCAGGCGTCACAGGCAGGGGTCAAGGTGGAACTGGTAGTGCGCGGCGTGTGCTGTTTGCGCCCCGGCATTCCGGGCGTTTCCAGCAACATCCATGTACGCTCGGTGATGGGGCGTTTTCTGGAGCATCCGCGCGTTTTCTACTTCCTGAATGACGGGCAGGAAGAACTCTACTGCTCCAGTGCTGACTGGATGCCGCGCAATTTCTTCCGCCGGGTGGAAGTGGCCTTCCCCATCCTTGATGAAACCCTGCGCCAACGTGTCATCCACGAAGCTTTTGAGCTGCATTTGCAAGACAACACCCAAGCATGGGAATTACAGGCGGACGGCATCTACCTGCGCCAGCAACCACAAACCGAAAACACGGAACCGCTGATTGCCCAGTATCAATTGCTCAAACTGCTGGGCAAGGAATAACTCAACGCTTGTAAAGCTGTGGCGCTTTGGCCTTGTTGGTTCGCCAGCCCGAGCGCCCCGGCTTGCCCCCGAACGGTGACTGGTAAACACTGGAAACCCTTCCGCCCTTTTTGCCCGTTGCCACGGCAGGCAGCACTACAGCCTCGCCGCTCAGCCGGTTATACACCGTCAGCACGCGCCGCACATAATGCTGGGTTTCGTTGTAAGGCGGAATGCCCTGGTACTTGTCGACAGCGCCCTCACCGGCATTGTAAGCGGCAATGGCCTTGTAAAGATCGCCGTCATAACGTTTCATCAACCAGCCAAGATAACGGGTTCCGCCGTGGATGTTCTGGGAACTATTGAACGAGTCGGATACGCCAAAACGGGCGGCAGTTTCAGGAATCAATTGCATCAACCCCTGTGCGCCCTTGGGGGAAACAGCCGTCGTGTTGTAGCAGGACTCGACCGCAATCACGGCCTTGACCATGGCGGCGCTCACACCGTACTTGTCGGCATACTTGCTGATGGAATCCAGATGCGGGGTAGCCCTTTTCTCAAGACCATCCGCACTCATGCCCACGCAAACGTGACCGGAACGCTTCGGCTTGTCGGCATCGGCAGCCACGGCTGGCTGAAAAATGGAAAGACCTATCAATACAGCGAAAACACTACTCACTGTACGCATCACTATCTACCCCTTAACTAAAACACGCCGATCATATTAGCAAAAACTAATATGTTAGTCCTTATTTTCATCTTAAAGTTCTGTGCGTGACAAGGGGTGGCATACAAAAAGGATCAGAAGAACCTGCCTGGCTGCTCAGGAACGCACCCAGCGCGTCATGAATTCCCGCCGCGAAACCGGCTCCTGTGCTTTGGCCTGACGCTCCTCCTCCAGTTGGCGGCGGTAAGCCTGCCGTGCTGCCAGCACCCCGTCCCACGCTGCATACACCTCGTCCGCCGTGCGGTATTTCGCCAGCGACTGGATCAGGGGGCGCAACAAATAATGCCCGATGGCAGGATCATAATTCACATGGGCGGAAGGCCGTTCCTCGCCAATGTCAAAGTCCATCAGCGGGCCAATCACCCGGTAATCCGCCACCGCGCGGGATTCCGCCTCCCAGCCTTCAGCCAGCGGCTCGACAGGTGGCTGGCGGGGGAAATACACATGCGCCAGCATCCACGGTGTCAACAAGATACCCTCATACCAGTCATCATGCTGCTGCCAGCCGCGCATCCCGAACGGCAACTGATGGTTGAGCATCAGGTCGTCCGCCAAATAGCGGCGGTAAATGGACTGGAAAGCATCCAGCACCGCCGCCAGCGCCGCTTCCGGGGAATCAGCCTGCAAGGTTTGCCACTCACTCATGCGAACAATGCCTCCAGTCTCTGCCCCAGGGCGCGGTACAGTTCCATCTGGCTTTCCTGCTGCAAGGCGCTGGCAAATTTGGGAACCCAGCCGCACAGATGTTCAACAGCCTCGGCAAGCAGTGCCTCATCCACGGCTGCTGTCGCCAGCAAGGACGCCAGCCATTCGAGTTCACTGCCCAGATAATCAGCGGGCAACGCTGCCAATGGTGTGAAACCGGCACGTGCATACAGGCTGCCCACCTTGTCCAGCGCATGTCCCTGCATCCGCCCTTCCCGCCACGCCGATTCAAACGGTGGGCAGAAAGTGCGTGGATGCCCGCTGATAAACAGGCGGGTATGTTCCGCCTGCCAGGTTTCCAGTGGGGTCTCAGCCAGTTCCGCCAGCGCTGGCTGCATCCACGGGACAGTAGCGGCGATTTCAGCCAGCACTTCCTGTGACTCCCCATCCGGCATCGCCAGCAAAGCCGCCAGCAGTTCCAGTTCCAGAACGTTTTCCATTACCACGGGTACTCATACACGCCTGCCATCAGGGTGTAATGGCGCAGCAGGAAACCACCGATCAGCACCAGCACCGCCGCCACCACCACCGGCAGATGTCCGCGCAGCTTGCCGCTGACCGCGCCCACTTCCAGCATCAACGGTACGATCAGGCCAAAACCGATGAAGCCCAGCAGCCAGCCCCAACTGTTCCACAGGTATTCGACCGAACGCAGGCCGCTTTCCGAACCTGACAGCATGTAGTTGACGAAGAAAAACACCAGCGCAATTTCCAGCCCCACCAGCCCCAGGTCAATGCGTTCAAACAGGCGGCGCAAATCCTGATCCGGCTCCTTGATCACCAGGTATTGCAGTAGCAGGATGAAGGCCAGCGCAGTAGAAAACGCCGACACCATGAACAGCATCGGCAAGCCGGGGTTATGCCACAACGCCACCGCCGGGAAGGATTGCAGCAGCAAGCCAGTGTAAGCCACCGTCCCGACCGCATTGATGATGGTCAGCCAGCCGATCAAACGGTGGTATTTCTGGCACAGCCCCATCAGTTTGCACACAGGCCCACACTCCTTGGCTCCATTACCGACCAACGGCATGTCCCGCGTACCCTTGGCACTGCGCAGGTAAGGGCAGGCATAGAAAAAGCCCCACACCATCATCCAGATAATGAACTGTGTCCCCCATGCAATCCAGGCATCCGGCTTGGTGAACAGCACCAGCGGGTTGAGCACATTCAGGACAGCCAGATGGTCAAGCAGGTGGATGAACAGCATCCCTGACCCGACGGCAAGGAAAATGATGCTGCTGATTGCGCCCCATACCACCAGGGTCGGGTGTTCGCGGTTGGAGATGCGGAACATGTCGGTGATCACCACCACACCCATCACCGCTGCCCCCAGCCCGCCGAGGAACAGGTAGATGGCAATCGACAAGCCCCATGCTGTCTGCATTTCATAACTCATGGCTGTTCCTCCTGGCGGTGTTCATTGATGTAATAGACATTGGGGCGCGTGCCGAGATGCGCCAGCAAGGGTGTGGCCTTGCCGCTGCGCACGATCCGGGTCACACGGTCGTTGGGGTCGTCGAGGTCGCCGAAAATCCGTGCATCGGCGGTACAGGTGGCAGCACAGGCCGGTTGCTTGCCCAGCGCCACGCGGTCATGGCAGAAGTCGCACTTGTCCACACCGGGGCGGCTGCGCTTCATCACATCCTCATTGTAGAATTCCTTGGCGGTATGGATGTCCTCATACTCCACCGCGTAACGCACGTCATACGGGCAGGCCAGCACACACGCCTGACAGCCCATGCACAGAGCGTCGTCAATGCGCACAATGCCATTGTCCATCTTGTAGGTCGCCCCGGTCGGGCACACCGTCATGCACGCCGGGATGTCACAGTGGTTGCACAGGCGCGGGAAGAACGTCCGCGCTACGTTGGCAATGTCATTGCCCTTTTCCTGATCATGGACACGGGTGCGCCACTTGTCCGCCCACACCGGGGTCTGGTTTTCCACCGCACAGGCCGCCATGCAGGCGTTACACCCCGTGCAGGTGTTGAGGTCGATCACCATTGCATAATGTGTCATGCCTGCACTCCTTCACCTTCGACTTTCTTGACCCGCAGGGTGAACTCCTGCGAACGGAAACCCGCCACCACCGGGTCAATCTGGTAGGGGATCAGCTTGTTGATCGACGTGCCGAAGCCCGCAGCCCGCGTCAGCGCCGCATTTTCGGTGCCAAACGCGGAATACATGAACAGGGTTTCGTGCTGGATCATGTTGGTGACATACGCCTTGCCACGGGCTTTTTGCCCGGACACCATGTTTTCCATTTCAATCAGGTCGCCGCTGGCAACGCCCAGCTTGTGCGCCCGTGCCGGATGGATCCAGATGCCAGTGTAAATGTCCTTCTTGAAGCGGTTAATGCCCGCCAGGATCGGGTTGTTGACATTAGTCGAACCGTGCGACACCGTGGGCGACTTGCCGTAGGTGAAATAGAACTCGTTGTCCGCCAGCGGTTCTTCCTGCTTGTTGTCAGTACGGGTGTTGTTCGCCACATAACCGGCCAGCACATTGAAGTTCGCCCCGGTCATGCCCATGCCGCGCAAGCCGTCGAAAAAGCTGGAGAAGAATTCCAGCCGCCCGGAATCGGTGGGTACGGGCTGGTGACGCGGCATACTGTGTTTTGCCAGCAGTTCTTCCTTGGTTTCGATGATATGCACCCCCCTGCGGCGCAGTTCTCCATCCAGCTTGTCCACCGTCATGCCCAGTTCCTCTGCGGTCTGTTCAAAGCTGGCCTTGCGGCAGGCAGCAGAAAACGGGCTGGGGACGTTGGCGGCCTTGAGCCGGGCCATTTCATCCTTGACCTTGGCGGCGGACATACCGGTGAGTGCTTCGATGGCACCGATGAAACCGTCACCATTGCCGCTGATGATCTCGCTCAGCTTGAGCATAATGTCCGGCGTTTCCAGGGTGTCGTACAGCGGGTCGATGGCGCGGTAACGGGTGGTCAGGCCGAGATCATGGTTGACGCCATTGCCGTACAGGGTCGGTTCGTCGCGTTCCAGATAGGTGGAATTGGGCAGGATCACGTCGGCATAAGCGGTGGTGTCGGAAGGCAGCACGTCGGAGACCACCACCAGTTCAATCGCCGGGTTGACGAGGATGTCCTTCCAGTGGCTGTCGGGGAAATAGTGGTGTACCGGGTTGGCGGCGTTGACGAACAGCGCCCGCGCCAGATATTTCTCGCCCTTGTAAGTCAGCTTGCCTTCCACCACTTCCTTGAAGCCGGTATCAGCCATGACGGGCAGTGCCACGGCGGGCTTGCCCTCGGCACGTTGCTGTTCCGCCCACGCCCAGGCCCAGCCCGGTTTGCCGTGGGCAAAGTTTTCACCCTTGGAAATCACCCCGACTACCAGTTTGGCGAATGGCAAACCAGCGGTCTGCACCAGCGGCGCAGTGGCCTGCTCATTTTTCGCCATGCGTTCCAGCATTTTGGTGGCCTTGTGGCGGTATTCGGAACCCATGATCCAGCCGCCTTCGGTGTCAATGCCGCCGACCAGGGTCTGCACCATGGCCTGCACCCGGCGCAGCATCTGGATATTGTTGTAACGTGCGCCCATCCAGCCGGGGTCAATCAGCGAGGGGCGGATGGTGCCAAATTCCTTGGCGATATTGCGGATACGGGCAGCTTCGATGCCGGTGGACTTTGCCGCCCATTCGGGGGTGAAGTCCCTGATTTCAGCCAGTTGCGCCTGGAACACGGTCTGTACGGTTTTGCCATCCACTTGCGTGCCATCCGCCACTTGCAACGCGGGCAGGATGCGCTTGCCGCTGGCATCGGTGGTGTTGCTGTTGGCAAACGCCTTCAACGGGGTGGCGGCATTGCTGGTTTCGTCCCAGGCGTAGGGCTGGCCTGAAGCGTCTTTCAGCATTTGCCACTGCTGCTGGTCGTCACGGTAAAGCAGAAACGGCAGGTTGGTGTGGGTGCGCACGAAATCCACGTCGTAATAGCCGTGCGTCATCATCTCGTTGAGCATTGCCAGCATGAAATCGAGGTCGGTGCCAGGGCGGATGGCAACCCACTCGTCGGCCTTGGCGGAGGTTTCGGACAGGCGGGGATCAAGCGCGATCACTTTCGCGCCCTTTTTCTTGCCCTCCGCAAAGCGGATGGCACGGCAGGTGGACACTGCCCCCAGCGAACCGTTATTGGCAATGAACATGATGTAACGTGCATTGCCGTAATCCGGCAGGATTTCATCATGGATGTTGAAGTTGCCGGTCACCACGTCCGTGCCCAGATGCCCGGTGGTGACGCAGTGCTGCATCGGTGAAGCGATCAGGTTGGGGATCTGGTTGGAAACTGCGAACGGTACTGCCCAGTTCATGTAAAACACGCAGGATGTCCAACCACCAATAGTCGTCCATTCCCACGGCTGGATGTTGGCCTGTTTCTGTTTGTCAGCGATGTATTTCCACGCTTCTTCCCAGCTTGCGGCGCGGAATTTCATCTCACCACGTTTGGAACCCTCCACCCGGATCAGCGGGGTTTTCAAACGGTCGGTGTCATAGGTCTGGTACAGGCCGGACTGCCCACGGGCGCACATCCGTCCCCGGTTGAGGGTGGATTCGGGGTTGCCATCCAGTTTGACGATACGTTTGTGTTCCCCGTCGCCTAGTGTCTTGACGTTGACGTTGCACAACGACGAACAGAAATGGCAGATACTTTGGTGGGTTTCAGCTTTTAGCTGGTCACGTTTGGGGTGGGCAAACTCGAATAAGGCGGCTTTGACTGGCTCCGTCGCCAGCAAGGGTGTGGTAGCTGCGCCCGCCGCTCCCAATTTCAGGAACGAACGCCGGGTTAGCCGTGGAAATTTCCAAGCCATGTTTTACCTCTCTCATTGATCATACTGCTGGGCATCAGGAAGCCAGCCCTATGCTACAAATTCGGCACTATCAATGAGTTTGATAAAAATCAATCAGGGGTAGGTCACTTTGCGCTTATTTGATACACATCAATAATTGCAATGTACTTTAGAGTATTGATAAATAAGAAAATAATAATATTATTTTTTGCTTATTCACGGAAAATAACAGCAAAAGGGCGGCAAAAAGCTTCCACCGCCCCGGCATATCATCAGATGTCGCGCAGCAATTCGTTAATACCGACCTTACTGCGGGTTTTGGCATCCACTTTCTTGACGATGACGGCGCAGTACAGACTGTACTTGCCATCTTTGGAAGGCAGGTTGCCGGAAACGACC
>JAHJJD010000031.1 GCA_018822845.1 Gammaproteobacteria bacterium
ACAGACAGCCAAGAAGCATGGTAAGTTCGTTCATGAGCAGTTGTTGTTATTCTTTGGACTTTGTTGTGATTGCCCATGGTAACAATGACTGCTCGCTTTTTAACCTATGAATTTACCACCGGTTTGGCGAAGGTATTGCTTAAGGAATAACACAATAATGGCTGAGCAAACTGCACTGATTGTTGATGGTGACCCCGCTTTCCGTGAACGGCTGGAACTGACCCTGTTACGCATGGGTTTGAATACCCTTGTCTGCGGTTACGTGCAGGAAGCACTTGGCAACATCAGCAAACACCAACCCACTTTCTGTTTGACGGAATGGCAATTGCCTGACGGCAGCGGCCTTGATGTTCTTGGGTTTGCGCGCGAGCATTATCCGGCAATGCCGGTTGTGATAGTGGCTGACAAGGCCAGCATTGAAGCAGCCGCAACTGCCTTCAAGGCCGGAGCTGCCGATTTCATTGCCAAGCCGCTGGAATTGCCCAAATTGCGTGAACTGCTCCAGAGCCTGACACAGCACTCCAGCGGGAAAGCAGCTTCGCCGCAAACGCCGCCGCTTGCAGGGAATGTGACCAATGACAGGATTCTGGGTAATTCCCCCGCCATGCAGCAGCTCAAGGCCACCATCGGCAAGTTGGCGCGTAGTCAGGCCCCGGTCTACATCCACGGCGAGTCGGGTAGTGGCAAGGAATTGGTGGCGCACCAGATTCACCTGCAAGGCGCACGCGGCAAAGGTATGTTCGTGCCGGTCAACTGTGGGGCGATTCCTGAAAATCTGATGGAAAGCGAATTCTTTGGTCACAAGAAAGGCAGTTTTACTGGCGCAGTCACCGACAAGCAGGGGTTGTTTCAGGCTGCCCATCAAGGCACGCTGTTTCTGGACGAGGTGGCTGATTTGCCCTTGAACATGCAGGTCAAGCTACTGCGGGCGATTCAGGAAGGGGCGGTCAAGCCGGTCGGGGGGCTGGAGGAAATGCCGGTGGATGTGCGTATCCTCAGCGCTACCCACAAGAACCTGGAGCAGGAAGTGGCAAGCGGTCGCTTCCGGCAGGATTTGTATTACCGCCTGAATGTGATCACGCTGGACGTGCCGCCCCTGCGCGAACGCCAGGGCGATCTGGCATTGCTGGTGGATTTTTTCCTGCGGAAGATAGCCAAACGCTGGCAAATACCAACAATCAAACTCACACCGGAAGCCTTGGCGGCTTTGCAGGCATACCATTTCCCTGGCAATGTGCGCGAGCTGGAAAATATTCTGGAACGCGCCAGTACCCTGTGTGACGACAACCTTATCCAGCGCAGTGATTTGCACCTGCGGCCCGCGCAGTTTGAGGCCGCAGGTGCTGCTACTGCTCCCGTGCCAGCTGCGCCGCCCGTGTCGGTGGAGGAGGCCATCCCGGATGATGTGTGGAACCCGGAAGATGCCGACGCCGAAAAGGATCTGGTGTACCGTGCGCTGGAATACACGCGCTGGAACCGCACACGGGCAGCCCACATTCTGGGCATGACTTTCCGGCAATTGACCTACCGGATTCAGAAATACGCGCTGGATGAAAACCAGTAAGGCTTAATGGATGGTGATAGCGTACAGGTGCTTGCGCTGGTATTTGCCCGCTAGTGTCACATAGATTTCCGCCGTTAGCGGCTGGTGCTGGTATTCGGCAAAACCCGGAAATTCCAGGCTGAAAGTTGCTTCCTGTTGGGGCAAGATCACTGGCTGTTTCTTGAGCATTTTGCCACGAATGACAGGTTTGCCCTTGCTGTTCCTGAGTTGCAGTTCGATCTCGGCGGCGAGGGGTAATTCGTCCTGATTGCTGAGGGTCAAATCCAGCCACAGCGTATCCTCAACCCGCCGGAAGGTGGCTGCTGCTATCCGGTAATCGGGCAGGGTCTGGCTTTTGCGGGTAAATACGAAAACATCCGCGCCCACCTGGGTAGAGCGTTCCCCTTCCTGCCGAATCTGCTCCAGGCTCAGGACAAAATAGCCCTGCTGCTTGCGCGGAATGATGTGCAGGTCGGTTTGCTCCCCCGCCACCAGCGTTTTGGTATCGGTCTGGAATTCCCCGGTATTCAGTGGCTGGCGGTTGCGCAGGCTACCTTCCTCATCAAACTCAAGCTGGTAGAAGTTGTACTGGAGTTGCACGGGAAATTCGTGCCGGTTACACACGCGAATGGCGGGGTGATTGGTAAATTCAGACCAGTACAAACCGCCACTGGCATCCGCCATGTCCTGTCCGTCCGGATTCCGGCAGGACGGGGCCGTTTCTTCCTGTGCTGGTGCGGCGGTAGCTTTGGTTTGGACTTTTAACAGGATGGGGGGCTGGTTGCTATCACCCCACAGGCGGGCACGCAGTTCCTTGCCATTCACATCTGCCGCTGACTGGGCGCTGATGCGCAGGACAATCGGATAGGCCTCATGAAAATTCAGGATCAGGTACGGCTCTTCGAGAGAGAGTGTGACTTTTCTGACCCGATCAATGCTTACTTCCAGGCGGATGGAACTGTCCCATTCCTCAGCAGTCACCGGGCGCAGTTTGTAGACGACCTGTTCCGTATCGGCTTTTGGCAACAGGGTGATGTTGATGGGCGGCCCATTCAGTTCCAGCCTGGCAATGTCGGGGGTGACAGCGACGGTTCCCTCGCTGGCGAGCAGCAGGGTGGGCAGTAGCCATAACAGATAAAAGGGCAGCCTATTCAATTTTGGTAAACCCGCCATTGTCGTCGGCAGCCGGTTTGTCGGCGGCTTTGTCGGTAGATGTGGCACTTTCCGCAAAGCTGGCCTCAGGGGCTGCGGCTTTGGTGGCTACCGGACGGTCTTTGGCGGATGCCAGGGCTTTTTTGGTCTTGCTTTCCAGATCGTCCATATCCGCTATCAGTTTGTCGAGTTTTCTACTGTTTTCCTTGGCCAGGGCCAGCGCTTCAGTAGCAATGTCGCGGCTGACATTGGCGGTGCGCAGTGAGTCTGTCAGCCCCTTGATCAAGGCTTCTTCCAGCCCTTTCATGCTGCCATCCATCTGGCTGATGCGCGCCTGGTACTGTCGGTCGACAGCCATTTCCTTTTGCATCATGATTTGGGTCATGGCGTTGTCCTGCTTGATATTGCCATCGCTGCAAGCGCCGAGCAGCAACACAATGGGAATAAGCAACGGGTAGCTTGTATTGTTCATGGGTTATTCCAGCTTAAGGTTCTTGTCTTTGATGACTCTTGGGCAAATGAAAATCAACAGGTCGCGGGTTTCGCGCTTGGCTTGTTCGGTGCCGAAAAGGTGGTTCATGACACCCGTGCCGAGGCCGGGGATGCTTTTGTCGTCTTCTGATGCCCTGACATCCAGCAAGCCGCCGATGACCAGGGTTTCGTTGTTTTGCATGGTGACATTGGTGCTGATGGCACGTGAGGTTAGCACCGGCAAGCGTTCACCTGTGGTTTGGGCTTCGCCTGCCATTTCAATGGTGGCAACCTGGGCATTTTCGATCACCAGATTAATGGAGCCGTCGCTGGCGACTTTGGGGGTAATCAACATGCTGACCCCGGATTCAAAGTTTTTGGTTTCCACTTGCAGGTATTTTTGCGGCCCCGACACGATTGGGAAAGTTTCTACCGACTTGACCGCAATATTGGCTTTCTTGCCATTGGAGGTCAGCACTTTGGGGGCTGCCCAGATTTTGGCTTCGCCGATGTCAACCAGCGATTCGATCCGCAGGGACAGCATATTGAGCGGGCTTAACAGGTTAAAACTGCCTTCCGTGCCTTCAAATCCGGCTGCTTTCCGGTTCAGGGGGCTGGCCAGGATACCGCTGTTGCTCGACCACCAGTCAATGCCCATGCGGCTTTTGGCGGTTTTGCTGATGTCCACCACCAGTACTTCCAGCATGATCTGTTCCGGCTGCTGGTCAATTTGGCGGATGTCTGCCACGATCCGTTGCAGTACTGTCGGGTCGGCAGTAACGACAAGAGTGCTGTTGTCGTCGTTAGCCTTGACCAGTTTGGTGTATTTTTCCGACAACAGCGCCAGAATTTCGCTGGGTTTCAGGAAGGCCGGGGTCATTACCTCGGTTATTTTATTGCCGTCAAAGGCAGGGTTGGTAGATTCGGCAGCACCAATCAGGATGTAGCCATCCATTTCCTTGTAACGGTAGCCGCCTGCTGCCAGCATCATTTCCATGACTTTTTCCAGTGGGGCTTTTTCCTGTTTCAGGGTGACGAAACCCTGTACAGCATCTTCCAGAATGAAGGGGATCTGGGTCTGGTTGCCGAGTTCCTGGAAAGCTTCGCGGATATTGGCTTCGATGAATTCAATGCTGACCACATGCCCGTCGGTCAGGTGGCGGGTGCTGGCGAACGCCTGCTGGCTGGCGGGTATATCCTGTTCGCCCAGGGCCTCATATACGGAGTCGAACACCCGGTTGAACTGTTGTTTGGCAGCGTTGTTGTAGTCATAGTCCGTGGTGGCGTTTACCGGTGGTGGGGAAGGCGCAGCAGGAATAATGGTTTGCGCCTGAATAGGTGGTGGCGCTGGCAGTTCGATGTCGGGGAGTTGCAAGCGTTCACTTCTGGCAAATTCCTCTGCATGCAGGGGCATCAAGCCTGACAACAGCAGCCATGTCTGTATGATTGTTGTTATTCTTGTGCGCATTCAGGATACCAGACGCGGGTAGGAGGCAGTTTTCGCCAGTTGCCCATTATCGGCTGTATTCTAGCGTAACTAGCTTAATCACGCATGAAATCGGTGCGGAGGGTGGCTTGCGGGGTCGTCCCTGACCCCGGCAAGTGGTTGATGTGACGGTTTAGTTGATGCTGGCGTCAATTTCCTGCTGGTAAGCCTTGCCAGAGCGGTCATGCAGGCTGATGTCCAGTTTGTAGGAACCCGCTTCCAGCTTGTCGGAAACACCATACAGCAGGGTTTGTTCGCCAGGTAGCAGGGCAGTGTTCTTGAAGGCTGGCTTCAGTTTGTCCACGATCTGGCCGGTAAAGGTCTTGACGGTAATTTCACCTGTAATATCCGGGACAAAATCAGCACCTGTATTGCTCAGTTGCAGCTTGATGTGTTTGTACTTTTCGTCTGCTTCCACCTTGATGCCGGTTACCTTGATTTCGCTGCTACCTTCTGTGCCAGCCGCCTTGAGGGCAATGGGCAACTCGTAAGGGGCATAATCTTCCATTTCGGGTGCAGTCAGCAGCAGATGGCCGTAGATGCTGGGGGTATTTTCCGCTGTATCCATTTTGACTGTCAGGGTCACGCTTTTGCCGCCTTCGATTTCCAGTTTTTCAGGCTCAAAGCTGGTTTTTACGTCTGCACCTTCGGCCAATTCGACGCTCGGCTCCAGTTTCAACGTCTCGGTGGTCGGGTTGGTTACCTTGATCTTGAACGGTTTAACTTTGCCGCTGAACTGCTCGGTCAGTTCGGTCAGGTCAGTAATGACAGGCGCTGGCAGGCCAGTGTCCAGTTCAGACTGAAGCGCCTGAGCCAGCTCTGCTGATACCTGAACTTCCTTGCGTTGCGAGGTTTTTTCAACAACCTCGGTGTTGCGCACGTTCAGATTGTAGTAATTCACCACTTCGTAGCTGCCTGTGGGCAGCACGCCAGGGAAGAAACATTCGACGCGGCGGCGTTCAGTTGGCAGCAGGGCGATTTTCTCCGGCATACCTTTGGCTGATTTCAGCTTGGCCTTGTTTTCGGCATTCACCAGGTCGCAACGGGTATCGACCAGGGTTTCATATATGCCGGTATTCTCGATTACCTGACTGGATTTGATACCCTTGATGCCTTTGGTCAGTGCGTGCATTTCCATTGGGTCGTACTTGATGACGCTGCCAATCTTGATGCTCATCATGTCTTCGGAAGCTTTCCTGATGTAGATGGGGATGCCTACCCGCATCAATGGCAGGATTTGTGCGCCAACCTTCTGACCGGTTGTGTTTTCGGTGGACAGTTTTGCGCGCATCTTGTCCTGATCCTGTTCCAGCAGCAGGGCAAGGTTGAAGTCGCCAGTCATGCCGGGCTTCATCTTGATCACGATCTTGAGCTCACCTTTGTCACCGGGCTTGATTTCCATCATGTCCTTGTCCAGAGTAGCCCAGTCAATGACAGTCTTGTTTTTGGCGGTGTTGGCGTATATCCAGTCGCCATCCTCGTTGCGGATGTTGTTGCTCAGGTAGGTTTGCAGGTAGCTGATTTCCTTGTCGGAAGTGTTTTTAACGGTCAGGGGGATTTCGTATTCGCTGCCTTTGGCCTCGATCCTGACAATGGCAGGCGTGACCTGGATGCCCGCGAAGGCTTCGTTCAGGAATAACCAGAACAGGGTGAACACTAACAGGCTTTTCTTGATATTCATGATGGAATGACCTCGACTTGTTTTTATAAATGACTAAAAACTAATGTTATTAATTATTGTTCTTCGGCAGTGATGGTCAGCTTGACCTCGGTATGGTAAAGACCGGACTGGTCAGCCGCACCTGCCTTACTCAGGGCGTATAGGGCAATGCGTGCTTCGTTGGTGGCGTCTGCTGTCATGATGCGTCCCATGCTGCCAGAGGGTGACAGGGGGTCATGGGGCAATTTGACCAGATCAGGCGCACGGCCTGTTGCCATCTGGCCCTCCCCCCAGTGATCCCGGTACTGGATGGAACCATAGTCCGACACCACCACACCAAATTGCGTATCCAGCACTTCGTAGCGGTCTGCTACCCGCTTGCCGCTGGCATCCACTTCCTGTTTGTACAGCAGGGGGTAAGGCAGTTCATTACCTGCCTCATCCCTGGCTGTCCCAGAAAACTGGTAGCGGAACGCATTGTTGCTGTATACCCGCCAATGCAGTGCCAGGGTTTCCCCGGCGGCGGTCTGCGCGGGAATTCCTTCGCTATCGACACTGATGGCAACTGGAACCCTGCTAGTGTAGTGAACGTTATCCTGCATCCTGGCGGATGCTGATCCGGCTATGCACAAGACAAACAACGCAACGGTGAAAGCTACGCTTTTCAAAGGGACACCTCACGGCACGGCGTATTGTTATGATTCGGGGATGGTGACACTGATTTCCCATTAGTTTAGCAACAAATACACATAAGAAATAGTAATTGGTGCTTGACTTGGGTCAGTTTCAACCATTATCCGATAAAACCACAATCGCGCCGTGAAAAAAGCCCCTCATACTTCATGAGGGACTCAAGCGAGGGTCACTCGAAAACTTAGCCGCCGAGTTGCTCTTCAGCCGTTACGGTCAGCATGACTTCGCTGTTGTAGATGCCAGACTGGTCAGCCGCATCCGCAATGCCTTTGGAGAACAGGCTGATGGTAGCCTTGCCGGTTTCATCACCAGTCATGA
>JAHJJD010000032.1 GCA_018822845.1 Gammaproteobacteria bacterium
AAGACCAAAATGTCTGCATTGGGCGCGGCTATGCGTAAGCTGGTTCACCTCTGTTTTGGTGTGGTGAAAACCCAAAAAAAGTACCAGTCAGATTATCAAAATGTTTGACTGGAAAGACGGTATCTACAAATGCCGCAATATTATTTTAGGGTTTGTCCTGAAATAACTCCCCGACTCCCCCAAGAGGGCGACCACCGGTCGCCCCTACGAAGGTCACCCCCTGTAGGGGCGACCGGTGGTCGCCCTCTTCATGGCAGCCTGGATACAGGGAAGTTATTTTGGGATTGTTCCTTAGGGTTTGTCCCCGATTTCCCTTTCTTCTTAGCCCCTGCCCCCCTTGCGGGGGAGGGGGTTGGGGATGGGGGGGAAGATCGGAACTGCCTAACTACGAATCCCGATACCCTTGTGCAACAAATACAGGCTGAACCCGCCCAGCAGCAGGATAAAGCCTGAAACCACCCCGTAACTGAGCCAGATCGTCATGTCCGAAGCACCGAGGATGCCGTAGCGGAAGCCGTTCACCATGTACAGGATCGGGTTCAGCAACGACAGTTTCTGCCAGAACGGTGACAGCATGGTGATGGAATAAAATACCCCGCCCAGATAGGTCAGCGGCGTCAGCACAAAGGTTGGCACGATGGTGATGTCGTCGAAACTGGTTGCGTACACGCCATTGATCAGCCCCGCCAGCGAGAACAGGGTGGAGGTCAGCAACACGATGGTAAAGGTGATGAATACGTGTTCCACGTTCAGGTCGCTGAACAGCAGTGATACCAGCGTCACTGCCAGTCCTACCGCCAGCCCGCGTGCCACCCCGCCACTGACGAAGCCCGCCAGAATGATCCAGTTCGGTGTTGGCGATACCAGCATTTCAGCAATATTGCCCTGGAATTTGCTGCCGTAGAATGATGACACCACGTTGGCATAGGAGTTGGTGATCACCGCCATCATGATCAGCCCCGGCACAATGAAATCCATGTAGGCGTGCCCGCTCATTTGGCCGATCTGCGGGCCGATCAGGTTGCCGAAAATGACGAAATACAGCGCGGTAGTAATGACCGGCGGCACGATGGTTTGTACCCAGATGCGGGCAAAGCGCAGCACTTCCTTGACCAGAATGGTGTAGTAGGCAACCCATTTTTGCTGGATGTTCATTGCTTGTTGTTCTCCACCAGTTCCATGAAAAGTTGTTCCAGCCGGTTGGTCTTGTTGCGCATGCTGTGGACTTGCACACCCTGTTTGTTGAGGAAGTCGAATACCTGATTGAGCGAGTAATGTTCCTTGTGGAAAGCGACTTCCAGCGTGGTGGGGTCTTGCAGGCTGCAATGGCACAGGTTGCTGCTGGTATGGGGCAGTTCCGCCAGTGGTTCGGCCAGGTCAAACAGGTAGCATTCGGTATCCAGCCGGTTGAGCAGCTTTTTCATGCCGGTATTTTCGATCAGATCGCCCCTGTCGATGATGCCGATGTTGCGGCACAGGCTTTCCGCTTCCTCCAGATAGTGGGTGGTGAGGATGATGGTGGTGCCTTCCGCATTCAGTTTGCGCAGGAATTCCCACATCGAACGGCGGATTTCAATGTCCACCCCGGCAGTCGGTTCGTCGAGGATCAGCAAGCGCGGCTGGTGGATGAGGGAACGGGCAATCATCAGGCGGCGCTTCATTCCGCCGGACAGGTTGCGCGCCTGTTCACGGGCTTTTTCCCACAAACCAAGCTGTTTCAACAGGATTTCAGCACGGGCAAAGGCTGTGGCACGCGGGATGCCATAGTAGCCGCCCTGGTTTACCAGGATTTCGACCACCGGCTCGAAGATATTGAAATTGAATTCCTGTGGTACCAACCCGATTTGCGCCTTGGCCTGTTCGCGCTGGTTGTCGAGGTCGTAACCGAAAATGCTGACCTTGCCTGCCGTTTTGTTCACCAGCGAGCTGACAATGCCGATGGTGGTCGATTTGCCTGCGCCGTTTGCGCCCAGCAGGGCGAAGAAATCCCCCTGTTCCACCCGCAGGTCGATGCCCTTGAGGGCGGTGAAACCGTTATCGTAGGTTTTGCGTAATCCCTGAATATCGAGAGCCGTCGTCATGGCGTTGTTCTTGATGAAATGAAAGCGAAGATGTTAGCACACGCAGGCTACGCTCCACCCAACCTACGTGACATAATACGCCCCATTATGAAACTGTATGACCGTGTAAAAAATTGGTTGGTTCAGCATTGGGCACCCTGGTTGTGGCGCATCCCGCTGCTGCTGCTGTTGACTTTGTGTTTGTGGTTGCTGATTTTTCGCTGGGTTCCGGTGCCAACCTCGGCTTTCATGCTACGCCAGGATATTACCGCCGTGTTTAGCAAGGAAACGCCATTCGTGCGCCATGACTGGGTAAGTCTGGAAGAGATTCCGCGCCACATGCAGCTGGCGGTGATTGCTTCCGAAGACCAGCGTTTCTCCGAGCACTGGGGAATTGATGTGCAGGCTACGGAAGCGGCGATTCAGGCTGAGCTGAAGGGCAGGGGCAAAGGTGGCGGCAGTACTATCACCCAGCAACTGGCAAAAAACCTGTTTCTGTGGGAAGAACGCAGCTACCTGCGCAAAGGGCTGGAATGGGGTATTGCCGGTCTGATCGAAATCTTCTGGTCGAAAGAACGCATTCTTGAGGTTTACCTGAACACTGCCCAGTTCAGCAAGGCGGATTACGGCGTGGGTGCTGCCGCGCAAAACCTGTTGAAAAAACCGGTGGGCAAACTGGGCAAGGCGGATGCTGCTTTACTGGCAGCCGTGTTGCCATCGCCGCGTACCTACAGCGTCACCAAGCCATCTAGCTATGTGCGTGCCCGTCAGGGCAGGATTCAGCGGCAGATGCGTTCGATTGGTGGGGCGGCGTATTTGCAGCGTTTGGATTGAGCGGCACGGCATGTGCTAAACTGTGCAGGACAAACCGCAGATAATCCACGAGCAATCTGATGAAAATTCCCTACGGTCTCAGCAATTTCAAGCAAGTCATCAGCGAAGGCTATGTGTATGTCGACAAGACCGATTACATCGCCAAACTGGAAGCGGCGGGTCGCCACCTTATTTTGCTGCGTCCGCGTCGTTTTGGGAAAAGTCTGTTGTTGTCAGCGATGGAATACTATTACGACATTGCCCATCAGGACGATTTTGAGGCGTTGTTTGGCAATCTATACCTCGGCAAACACCCCACTCCCCTTAAAAGCAGCTATCAAGTGCTGTTCATGGAATTCAGCGGGATTGCGACCGGGCAAGGATTCGAGCGGCTGTATGAGGATTTTGGGCGCGAAATAGCGCAGGCGTTGCAAAAGTTCCTTAGCCGTTACGGCTATCCAGAGAGTACGCTGGCTGCTATCGAGCGTGAGCCATCCCCGCAATCCCAGATGAAATATTTTTTCAGGGTGACTGATGGCAAAAAAATCCTGTTGCTGATTGATGAGTACGACCATTTTGCCAATACCATTCTGGCGGATGATCTCAGGTTATTTCAGCAAGTGATGGGTAAAGGTGGTTTTGTGCGGAGCTTTTACGAAACGCTTAAAACCGCGACCCAGCGCGGTGCAATTGACCGTTTGTTTGTGACGGGTGTTACTCCCATCATGCTCGATAGCATGACCAGTGGTTTTAATATCGGCGAAAACTTGTCATTGCACGAAGATTTTAACGAAGCAGTGGGTTTTACCAAAAGCGAAGTGGCGGGGTTGCTTCAACCGTTGGTGGACGCTTGCCAGTTTGATCCCGATGCTTTATTGGCGGACATCACTCGCTGGTACAATGGCTACCGTTTTTACCCTAAAGCGCTTGATACCGTTTACAACGCCAATATGGTTCTGTATTTCCTGAAAAATTTCCGCCGCAGAGATTGCTCTTACCCTGACCCTATGCTGGATGAAAACATTGCCTCGGATTATGGCAAAATCCTTGGGATGTTCAGTATCGGCAATCGTGATGATAATTTTACGGTGCTGGATGATTTGATCACGAACGGGGAAGTGACCGCGCAACAACGCCGTAAATTCGACTTTGAAAAAGGCTTTGGGCGTGACGATTTCATCAGTTTAGTAGCGTATATGGGCTTTGTTTCACCGATCAAGAAAAGTCTGGCGGGCGAGGTGTTCAGCATCCCCAATTATGTGATGCAGGAATTGTATTTCCAGTATTTCAAGGTGGAACTGGAACGTCGTAACCAAATGACGATTTCCAATCAGGCGATTGCGTTCGCGGTGGAAGCCCTGGCGCTGCAGGACGACATTCAGCCGTTGGTGGCGGAAATGGTGCAAGCGTTGCAATTACTCTCTAACCGCGACGCGATGGGGATGGATGAGAAGCACGTTAAGGTGTTGCTGCTGACCTTGCTGTACCAGACATCCGTGTATTTCATTCAGAGCGAGCGGGAAATTAACCGCAAGTACCCCGACATTATGCTGCTGGAACGCAGCCCGTTTGTGGTGGATCACCAGCATTTGATCGAGCTGAAATACAGCAGGCAAACGGATGGCGAAACGGGTTGGCAAGCCAGGCGGCAAGCGGGTATTGAGCAAGTGCAAGGGTATTTGCAGTTGCCCACTATTGCCGTGTTGCCCAAGCTCAGTGCTTGGTTGCTGATCAGCGATGGGGTGCGGGTGGAAGTGGTAAAGGTTCGGTGATCAGCTTTTCGATGCCTTCTTGATTTTCATCTCGGCAAACCGCTTTTGATATTCGTCCACTTTGGTTTTCATGACTTCTTTCAACGGGTGCGTGGCTTGGATGACCGCGAGTAAACGTCCGGTGTCGAGTTCGGCGCGGTTATCGACAAAGGCTTGTTCAATTGCTTCTGTTACCACGGATTCAATGTCTGCGCCGGAATAACCTTCGGTTTTGTCCGCCAGTTGCCCAATGTCGATGCGGCTGCTGAGTTTGTTGCGGCATTTTAGATGCACGTTGAAGATGTCGATGCGTTCTGATCTGCTGGGGAAATCCACGTAGAAAATCTCGTCGAAACGCCCTTTGCGTAACAGTTCTGGCGGTAGGGCGGAAATGTCGTTGGCGGTGGCGATGACGAACACTTGTGAGGTTTTTTCCTGCATCCACGTTAGGAAGTAGCCGAATAAACGGGTGGCGACTTCTGAGCCTGAGCCGCCGCTGCCAATGCCGACGAAGGCTTTTTCGACTTCATCGACCCACAATACGCACGGGCTGACGGCTTCGGCAACTTGGATGGCACGGCGCATATTGCCTTCGCTTTCGCCGACGTATTTGCCCATGAGTGCGCCCATGTCGAGCTTGAGTAACGGCAAATTGAACAGGGCTGCGGTGGCTTTGGCGGTGAGGGATTTGCCGCAACCGGGCATCCCGACGATCATCACACCTTTGGGCATTTCTACGCCGAAAGCGCGGGCGGCTGACCAGTCGTTCATGATGGTGGCTTTTTGTTGTAGCCACGGTTTTAGGTTGTGCAAGCCGCCGATGTCTTCGAGCTTTTCGCGTACCGTTAGCATTTCCATAATGCCGCTTTTTTTGATGATTTGGGCTTTTTCGGAATGCACGAGATCGAGGTCTTCAATGCCGATATTGCCGCCGCGTTGGTAGGCGCGATCTAACAGCCTTCCAATTTCATAACGAGTTAAACCTTGAAACGTTAATGCTAGCTTCGTCAAATCCCTATTATTAATTGTTAGTTTGCGATTTTCTGAGTTTGCATACTTCTTAATGAAATCCCTAATATCCTGCTCATTCGGTAAGGGTATATCAAAAAGCGTGATGAGTTTTTTTAATTCATTTGGAACGTATACGTGTGATGATACCAAGAATATTGTCACTATGGCATCCACATCGGATAAAATCCTGTTGATTAATGCTTTTAGCCGTGCAATCGCAACAGGTTGATCTTTCAAACCCAAATGTGCATCACGAATGATGATAAAATATTCAGTTTCACTCAAGTCCCTCGTAAGCAGATTATCCAATGCAGCAGCAAGATCACACCAGTCAAGCAGTGGTTGCGTGGTTTTGAAATTTACCAAACCACGCGCCATATTCCATTCAATAATATTCCGTCCTTCCGAAAGCTCATTAATTAACTGGTCAGCTTCACTTTCTTCATGCGTAATTAAATATAAGACTGGATAGTGAGACTCCACATAAGTCCGAATAGTGTCTGTAAGTTTCTGCATAGATATATTCTTTAAAACGGTTCAAAAATGTTTATGCTACGCACTAACCGCACCTTATAGGTGGAATCTTTCTGACCTAGCCCCGTACTGCCGGTAGTGAGAGATAAAACCCACGCGATCTACATATGGAAAATATTTACCATCAACCAATGTTTCCAATTCTTCTATTGTTGGTATCCGCCAATCATCGTAACCCGAAAAATTGATATTCTTACCAAATTTTGCCATTGCCTCATCCCATGTATATCGTCCTTCTTCACTATCTTGTTTCCACCTCAGTTTCTTTTTCTTGTCAGTTACTATGCCGTTTTTATAATTAAGGCTTCTACTGGAATCTGTGTATTTTTTAATTTTGGCATCGAATTCGCTTTTTAATTCTTCATGAATAATTGCTCGGTATTGTGCCTTTATTTCGGAAAAGTTCTTTTCTGTTTTTTCAAGAGGCACGCCTAAAGCGGATGAAATAATCATGTCATCTGCTTCGATCTTGAAGATTGCACATAGCTTTTTTAACAAAGAAAAATGATCAGAAGAGTCAATGCAAATATCTTCTAACGCCGTAAGCTCTTCAATCATGTTACGTGATCGAAGCCACTTTGATAGCATACCATTATGATAAATATCAATAATCTCTATCGTAAAATGGTTGCGCAGTTCTTCAATGTTTTTGACTCTGGTGCCATCAATAGGCAAGTTGAATTTAATTAACTTAATAGAATTCATATTTATTCGGTATCTCGAAGAGATGATTTTAATTTAGTGAAAAAATTACTGATGATTGGTTTGGCTGGGGTTTTGCAAAGAATATAAACAGCCAAGCCTAAAGCCTTAGCATAATTATTATCTAAATGACTTACTTCTTGAAGGCTAATGTTAAACTCAGGCTCAGGAGGTTGTCTAAAACATTGATTAAAAGTATTAGTTGAAGTAGTTTTGTCTTGAGTTTCTTTTATAAAAGCCGGTCCAATACGGACACCCTTAAGATTAATGGGTTTTTCATAATCAAACTTGAGTACAGAATTATTTGGTTCACTAAATCTATTTTTATGATCAATATCATCCTTTTTTAAATGCTCATGGGAGCAAGCACTCTCCACGTTATCACTAAAACATGTCAGATCATGAGTAAGTCGGGTTGCCTTGTCTTTTTTTATGTCAAATATTTCACATAATCGTTGCATCATTAAATGATGATCAGATTTGTCAATATTTATATTTCTAACCAACTCTAGTTCATTTTTCAGGTCTTGCTCACTCAACCATTTCAATAACTGTCCGCTCTGATACAATGATATTACTTCTATTGTGAAATGATCTCGTAACTCATGCAGATTTTTTACTTTAACTCCATCAATTGGTAGATTAGACTTAATTCGCTTTACAATCATGTTCATACTGAAACTTCCTTTTTAATTTTAAAAGATTCTATACAAAAAACTCCATTGAATTTACTTTGTGATTTGTGGTGTTAATTTTATTTTTAATTGCATTTACAAAATGCTTAATTGTATTGCAGGCAGTTTTCACAATACGCTTCCCATCTTTATAAATAAGATTACCCACAAAATTGCCAGCCATACTACCGACAATGCTACCAACCAAACCACCAACAACTATGCCAACAGGTCCAAGTGCAACGCCCAATGTTGCTCCTATCACCGCTCCTTCGGCTGCACCAACTAAACTACCCACCGTAGATATCGTCGTGCATCCCATTGCATCGAGCGCCTCTACCGCGTTGATTTCGCCTTTAGCTAGTTTATAAAGAATTTTAGCGTTTTCCATCGCCACGTAAGTAGCAATAACAATCCGTCCAGCAGGTGAGTTTTTCATTAATGCACCGAACCAACCACTTTTTGCTGCAACAACAACTGCGCCGGAAACAGCCACTTGTATACTTATGTGAGCTGTACTCTTTAGCGAACTTTCAAAAAACTCCTTTAAATCGTCACTAGCTGGGGGATTTTGCTTGCCCGCAATATTATTCCATATACGTCGCCCCATAATTCGTGTGCCCTGCATACCCGCAGCAAAGGCAGCGCCAATCAATGCCTGTTTGCCAATATTCTTGGCGATCTCAATTCGGCTGGCATCATTCCAATCGTATTGCTTGATTTCTGCTTCTAGCTGAGCTTTTTTCTGTACGGCTTTGGCTTGTTCCTTGGTTAGCGGCTTGGAATTCACGCCATCTATTTCAATGCGTTCTTCGTATCCATGACCTTTGGGGCCTAATTTGCGTTGCCCACGGTAATCGCCTTTCTCAAACAGTTTGCCGGTGCTTTCGGCATCTTGCCCGTACTTGGATTGGTAGCGTCTAACGAGTTTGCCGTTCTTGTCGTAAATGCCGATGTCCATTGAGTTTTTAGCGTAGGCTTTACCCTCTGGTACTAACACTTTGGCGCGGTATTCACTGCCTTTTGCCACCGCATCAATGTTGAAGGTATCTGCATGGTGCTGTTCAGCAATGAAACCATCCAGGTTTGGCCCCCTGTTAATCGTGCCGTGTTTAGTGAAAAGGGTTTTTGCCATTCCTTCATTAGCGTTACTCAGTGCCGTTTCAATGTTCCCAGCATACGCGCCTACATTGGTGACACTTGCCGCACTCGCACCTTCTTCGATACGCTTTGCCAGCCAGCTTTCACGACTTTTGCCTTTTTCCAGATGTTCATGCAGCGAAGTCTTGGCAGCATTATTGTTTTCAACGGTGAGGATAATCTCGCGGGCAGTGCTTGCCAGTTCTGCCTCATCTGTCCAGATGGTCGGGTACTGGCGGAATTCCTGCATCAACCACTGATCCAGCGGCATATCGTGCTTGTGTTTTTCGTAGGAGGCGACAAAGCGGGTGATCAAGTTACCTGTTTTTTCAGCGTTTTCTTCACCACTGAACACGTCCTGCATCAGTCGTTCGGCTTGCTGTGCCTGATATTCTTTTTGCGTTAATACGTCGACATCGTAGATAGTCGCATCTGGCGCAGCTTGCTGTTGCATAACCCCCCCAAAGTAAAATGATTACCGTTGCATGGCAGCCCACAATGCGGACAATATTTATCAAATTAATGAGTGTAGCATGAATAACTTGTGCATAAAATAGGCTATTCTGGTGTGGCGGGCAAAATATGAACAATAAAACACTGTTGGCCTACATCGGCACAGCAGAGGACTCGCTTCAGGACTTCATGGAGGGCTGGAAAAGTGGTCAACCTGCCAGCCTCCTCACCTCTTGGGCTTTGAAAGTATGGCTGGTTTCATGCGGGCATTCACCCCAAGCGTTGGGAGCTGCTGGATGTTCTGAAACGGCGTGGCGAGCAAAACATTAACCAATTGGCGCAATTTTAGGGCGTGATTACAAGAATGTGCATACCGACATTCAAGCCCGGCATGAATTGGGGCTGGTAAAAAAAGACAAAAACGGGTTGGTATTCGTCCCTTGGGATGAAAGAGAAAGCCACTTCAAATTGGGTAGTGCTGCCTGATTAAGGCAGCACTACCCTCACCGATTCCGATGGCCTCAGCAGTTCCTTGCCGTTGCGCTTGAAAATGATGTCGAGTTCGTAGATGGCACCTTCCGGCTCAATCCGCACTGCTTCCACGCCGTGGCTGTATACCTTGCCGCTGCGTGTTTCACCATTCACCAGAATTTGCGCGGAAGAACCGACCGGGTAACGCCGCAAGACATCTGCCGTCACCAGTACGCGCGCCAGCATCTGGTCGTCGGGTGCAAGCGAAACGAGTGGCTGATCTTGCTTGCCTGAAAAAATGACGGCACCCTGCCATGCGGTGCTGGAAACGATGATGCCGGAAAAAGGAGCCTTCAGTTCGGTGTGTTCCAGTGTTACCCGCGCGGCTTCTTCCGCAGCCCTGGCCGATTCCATCTCGGTCTGGGCGACGGCCTGCTTGAGTTCGCCATCCTTCAGTTCTTCCTCGGCAATCAGGCCACGGTCGAACAGTTCCTGGGTGCGGGCCTGTTCGCGTTCGGCATCTTCCATACCCAGTTTGGCGCGGGCTACCCTGGCTTTGGCTTCCAGCAGGACAGCCTGCTGTTTGCGTTGGTCCATCTGCAACAGCAAGTCACCCTTGCTGACATGCTGGCCAGTGGTGACGTTGATTTTCTCAACAACGCCACTGTCGATGATGCGCATGTCAACCTTGTGCACCCATTCCAGCCGTCCTTTCAATTCAAGCGCTTCAGCAGTGAAGCTAGCCAGCAAACCCGTAAGCAATAAACCGCTGGTCAGGATCATTTTCATTCGGGTTTTTCCTCTGCTTGCTTTGTGGGTGTGGGTAATGGCCAGACCGGTTTGCCTTGCAATGCGTGCAACTGCGCCAGTGTCAATGCCCGGCAAAACTGGAATTGCTGTTTCTGTAAGCGCGCCTTGCTTTGCTGGGTCATGGCGTCGCCAAGGTCGGATTTGACTTCCTGCTCATACAGGGTGCGGCTGCGTTCCAGGTAATAATCGCGCCAGAGGATTTCGGCTTCGGCGCGTTCTGCCGCTACCTTGAAAATATCCAGACGCAACAGCAGTTCGATCAGGGTCTGACGTAATTCCATGTCGATGACTGTACGCTCGGCACTGCTGGCGTCATCACGGCGATCTTCCAGCCAGCCGTTGCTTTTCAGGCTGGTTGCGACCAGTTCATCCAGTGGCGGCATTTCCGCCGGGAATTCGCCTATCTCCGGTGGGTTGAGTTCACTCGGCAGCTTTTGCGGGTTATTGATGGATTGCGCCAGCAGGGAACGGGTCAGGCGTTGTGAGGCGGTGCTGGCAGTGGTTTGCTGGCGGACTACCTGGTATTCGGCATCGAGTTCCGCCACATCCAGTTCGGAAAACTCTTTCAGCTCCATACGGGTACGGGTGCGGTCGAGCGGGATGAAGTAAACCGCCTGGTTTTCGTTGTCACGCACGGCGCTGGAATCCGCCAGCAACACATCGAAAAAGCGCCGCATGATGTCCAGCCGTTGCGCTTCCAGCGGGGAAACCAGCGTAGTCAGTAGCCGGTCGCGCTGGCTGTCGGGGGAAATGCCGCTGTTGTTGTAAGCCAGGCCGTGACAGTCCAGATAAAGCGGCTCCGGCAACGGGTGCTGCTGGGCAATGTCAGGCGCAAGCTGGGTGCGTGGATGTCCCTCCGCGTAATTCAGTGCCTGATCAAGACTGATCGGATCAGGGACTTCAGCGGCATGGACGGCAGAAGCAAGCAACACAAAACCACACAACAGGGGTGTTTTCCACACCCCCGCCTTTCTTCCATTAGCTCTTGGCATCGTCTGCCTTTACTGTCGCTTCCTGTTCGCGTTTGAATTTGACGAATGGCGTTTCCTCATTCTTCTTCTCGGCGACGTATTTGCCAAACAGCAGGAATTCCGCTGAGTCCTTGGTGGCACCTGTCAGGCGGCCATTCTTGACCGGCTTGCCTTCCAGATCAATGAACTGGAATACCGGGGTGGCACGCACGCGGAATTCTTTCAGGGCGAAATCTTTTTGTGCGACGGCTTCACCCTTGAAGTTGGTAATTTCCACATCGCCTTCGATGTCTACCGTGACGATGCGGTAGTGTTCCTTATAGTAATCCTGAATATCGCTGCGGTTGAGAACGGTGCTTTTCATGCGATGGCAGAACGGGCATTCGTCCATCTCGAACATGATCAGCAAGCCTTCCTTGCCATCGGCCTTGGCAGTTTCCAGCTCCTCCTGCATGTCGTTGAAGCTTTCGTCGAAGAACAGACCAACATCACGCACTTCAACCTTGCCTGCGTCTGCTGTATCGGCGGCTTTTTCTTCTGCGAAAACGGTGGGTATGGAAATGCTCAATACCATGAGCATGGACAGCAATAGCTTGCGTAACACGCTGAATTCCTCCTGAGGTTATTTTTACACCGACGTGACATTTTATAGACGATGCATATGGTAGGGAAAATATTCGGTTCTCTATGCAAGGGTTTGCCCTAGGTTGGATGGGGTAACGCGAACCAGAGCACAGCCGGGATGATCACAAGGCTGGCAAGGTTGCCCAGTAGCACGATGGAAGCCACCCGCTGCGGTTCCTGCTGGTACTGTTCTGCTACCAGCACATTCAGTACAGCAGGGGGGAGTGCTGCAAAGATCAGCAATTGCGCATATTGGGTATTATCCAGTGCCAGCAACGGGCTGATGAGGAATACGCAGGCAACACCGGCAGCGGGGCCGACAATCGCGCCAAAAGTCCCCAGCTTCCAGTCGCGGAAATTCACATCCAGCAGCCGCACGCCCAGTGAAAACAGCAACAGCGGAATGGAAACCTGCCCCAGCAGCTTGATGGTGTTGGCTATAGCATCTGGCAGGGTGACATGCAGGCCGCTGCACAGCAGGCCAAGGATGGTCGCCTGTATCATCGGCATTTTCAGCAAACGTAATGGTTTGGTGTGATGATCAATGATGAACATGCCGACCGTAAAATGCAGCACCATTTCGATGATGAACAGCACGACAGCGGCCTGTAGCGCCTGCTCCCCAAAGGCGAAAAGCACCAGTGGGATGCCCATGTTGCCAGAGTTGTTGAACATCATCGGCGGCAGGAAGGTTTTCAGGTTGATGCGTAACAGCCCGGCCAGTGGCCACAGCAGCAGCCCGGAACCAAGCACCACGACAACTCCGCCAATCGCCAGATCACGATAAGCCAGAATGTCGAAGGGTTTGTCCATCAGCGCCCAGAAAATCAGGAAGGGGGCGAAAAATTCCATATTCAGGCGGTTGACCACAGCCATGTCGGGGCGGTGGCGGTAGCCGTAGGCCGCACCCAGCGCGGAGCAGGCGAAGACCGGGAAAATGATGCTGAAAATGCGTAGGGTGGTTTCGAGCATGGTGTGCCAGCGAGTTTTTCAAAGAGGGCATGATACTGGGAATGGCTGAAAAGTTAAGGACAAATTCCCGGAGATTCTCATTGGTTGGTGACAGTGATCCATCAGGAAAAATGCAGTTAAATGGCTTAATATATTTATATTATGGTTGGGGGAGAGCAGGGATGAAGTCTGATGCCGGTTTTGGAACGCTGTCACTATTCTTCAGGTATGTCAGGATACTGTTTGTCTGGGTGCTTTTGTTGTTGCTTGGCTCCATGTTGCAACCAACCGGCTTTACCTTGCTCAGTGATGCGCTGGAATCGTTCGATTTCGACGAAAAAATCCTTGATGGAGATGCGCGTGAACCCGTGCTGCCGCCTTTGTTGCTTCCCGAAGAGTGCAATACGGATGTGTCTGCGGACGATTTCCAGCCCCGATTGCCAGTAGAAAAACGTGATGTCAGGATTTCCCTGGGCGAGGAAAAGTTTTTAATCGAGGCAGAACTTGTTTTTCACAAATGCAGCAAGGAACTGCTGGATGTCCGCCATGACATGCAACGCTCAATCAGTAGCGGTTTTAACGATACGTATATGGGTTCTGCCAGGCAGATCCAGGGCGTTTTCATCGAACAGATGCATTTGACACAAGTTCTTCCCGAAATGATCGTGGCGGATGGAAGTGATTTGGTCAGGGTCATTTTCCGGGGTAAGTTGGGCAAGGAAGAGGTGGTTAAACGGAATGAAGGCAAATCCAGCCTGACAATGTGGATTGAACGAATAGCATGGGATGCCAAGGAGACGCATGTTGTTATAAGCAAATCGCCGCAAATCAATATTTGGCCAGTAAACCAGGTTCCACTGGATCTGGAGAAAAATGAATTAAGGTTTTCCGATCAGTCCGGCAAATGGCAGCCAGTCGAGTTGTTGATTGCCTTGCCTGAAGCATGGATGGCTCCCGCCACCAGTAGTGAAAATGTCAAACGTACTCCGGTGGCTGAATTGGCCAGGGCGGCTTTCGGTGAAATTGACTGGTTGCAGACGCTGTGGCGGGGGCTGAATTATGCCTTGCCGCTGCTGGTGGCCATGTTGTGGGCGCGTCAGCAGCGCACTGTTGTCATGGCAGACGCTGGCGGGTTGGCCGAAGTAAAGCCAGCAGGTGCCTTGCTGCATGACAGTCTGGCCAGTTTCAGCGGGTTGGCGCTGATACTGGTTTCCGGCTTGACCATTTTTACCCTGGGCGAAGGGATTGTCTCGAAATTAAGCCGTCTGGAGTGGGAATCGGCAAGAATGCTGGCGAACTTTTCCTGGAATCAGATTGATGTCTGGATTGCGGTATTCATTGCCTTTTTGTGGCCGGTCATTGCCCGTTTATGGATGGGCGGGAGAATCAGGCAGCCTTCCATGCTGCTGGTTGTGCCACTGGCACTGTTAACCATGTTGGCGTTCATCGCCATTTACTGGTGGATGAAGTTCAGGCTTGATTATGACTTAAGTGTTCCCGTATTCAATTTCTTCCATTGGGATGACTCGGATTTCAAGATTTTGCCCATCCTGATGTTCATACTGGCCGCAGCGGTTTCAGGGGTGTTGTGGCTGGGTGTGGAAATCAGTGGTGCCAGCGGGGCTTTGCGCATTGCCCGCAGCATTATTCTGGGTTGGCTGCTGGTGCTGTCGTTTACCTTCATGCTGCAAGACAGGCTGCGAATGGCGTGGCTGGCTGTCCTGATTGTGCCTTTTGGCTGGGTGTATGCCAGAACCAGCCTTGCATGGTTGCGTGCTGTCTGGCCTGATGCGGTGAAATGGCCGGACTGGCTGTTTTTGGGGGTGGTGACCGCATTTGCCTGGTTGCTAACCATGCCTCCGTCAGATGTCGGCAATCCTAACCCTAGCTGGCTGTTGTCCTCTGCGGTCTGGGCATTGCTGGGCATCTGGCAGTTTTTCGTCATTCTGACCTTGCTGCAATGGCTTCAGGAAAAGTCGGCGAATGTGGAAAAAGCCCGGTTGGGAAGCTATATGCGTGGTGCTGCCGCCGTCTTCATGATCGTGCTGTTTTACTGGAGGGCGCGCCAGCCGTGGATTCCCCTGCTGGCCGTGCTGGGGGTCGGGTTGCTGTTGCAAAAGTATTGGCTGTTTTCAGCGCGTTCGATACGTATCCCCGGCAAAAAGCATACATCGTTGCTGAGTGGGGCGATTGCCGAAATTGGTTTCCTGAATGACCTGCTTTTGCTCAAGGGCAAGCTGCGCAAGAACCTGCTGGATAAAACCAGTAAAGGTGAGAGCGGTATCAGGGATTTCATCGACAAGCGTGCAGAACTGGAGCAGATCATCAAGGATCATGAGGTGGCGGGTATCAGGGCGCGGGGTAATGCGGCAATAGCCTTGAGCCGGGGGGCAGGTGGCAGTGCCTGGGTACGCGGCCAGCGTGGTGCGGTGATGGCGATGATTATATCCGTCCCTTGGGTAATCAGTTATTTCTGGAATTTGTCCGGCCAGATTCCCAACATGAATGCTTCTGCCGTTTCCCAGTTGACAACCGTTTTGATGGATATTGGCCGGTGGCCTGCGCTGGGTTTCTTTTTCCTGTTTTTTTACCCTCATATACGCGGCTACAACGGTATTCAGAAAGGTTTGACGCTGACTGCGGCGCTGGTTGTCCCCTTGCTGGCTGGAACAATTTTGTGGAGCGTGCAGTCGCCGGATGCGTGGTTAAGCCTGTTGTACTGGTCTTTGCAGGCATTCATTTGCTGCATGATACTTGGCGTCGGGTTGGGGGACGTAGGCGCGTTGCGCAAGGTTGGCAAGGGCCCTCGGCATCTGGTCGAAATCTATAATGTTGGTACCTTGGTCGCGTGGTCCTCATCGGTAGTCATTGCCGCCAGTGCTGCGGTGACGACGGTTCTGGCGACTCAGGTCGGTTCGCTGTTCACGACCGGACTCAAGCTGTTGCTGCCGGATATGCCAGTGCCTGAGAAATAATTGGCCAAGACAAAAAGGTTGAGTCGGCAGGTGGGGAACGATAACTCCGGAGTGGAGATTATGGGCTGGCGGGTGGGGAATGTGGGTGTCTAATGGCCAATTATGAGGCCAATCTGAAAAAATTCACAATTTTGTAATATTTACTGAGGCAGTACCTAGCAGATCTGTTTATGCGATCTATACTCATGAGCACCCTAGGTTTCAATATCGTAGATACCAGGTTACATTGAGTTAAGCCATAACAAAAGTTGAGTGAAGGAGTACTCATGCTGGATACCACCGAGGCGCAGGATCAGCGCAGGCTAGCCCGTTTCTGGCGATCATTTTTCGAGGATTACACATCTTGTCAGGGGCATTTGGTGTCAGCCCACTGTGTTCTGGATAGAGTGCGTGAAGATGAACAATTTTGCCTGACGCCAGAGGTGTTGCTGGCATGTGATGTACGCGGCGGGCATGTACTGGATAGCCGCTTTTCGTACCATTCCAGCGGGTCTATCGGCGCTAACTGTTATTCCCGGCATTCTGTCATGGAAGCCGACCGCTTCCTGTCTGACAGGTTCCATGCACTGGTTCCGCAGATTGTTGAGCAGTATCAGGGGGCGTTCATCGACCAGCTCCGCTGTATCCATTTTCTGGGGATGGCGGGTAACGAAGCCATTATGCTTTACCCGTCGCAGGCCCGGCGGCTCCAGTCTGATGCGGTGGCGCGGATTGCGGGGGAAATCAGGAACATCCCCACCGGGTTTGGTGATTACAGGTTTAATGCGCCCAGCCCGGCGAACCTGAACGCCCTGCTGGCGGCTTATACCCGCAAGGTGGAAAGCCTGCTGGCGGAGGTCGATGGTGCTTCCGTGTATGACTTTGTGAGTTTTGCCCAATACTATTTTGCCGTGCTTCACCCGTTCTACGAACGTTGCGGCAGAACCAGCGAAGACCTGATGTACCTGCTGTTTGAACAGGTGGGGATTGGCAAGCGTTATATTTCCTGCGGCGGTGACCGCGCTTCACCGCTGGCGCATGAACGCATGGAGTTGATCAACGATGCGGTGGAGGTTTTCAATCGCAAGATTGCCTGGTATTTCGGCCTTGACCCCACCGGCATCCGCACCACGCCGGATATTTACCGGGCGTTGACTGCGCACTATTTTCCGGATCAGTTTGAGGCTGTGTATGCCCAGGAAACGGCGCGGCCTTTTTATTATGCGCATCCATTGCCGCAGATATTGCCCGCTTATTATTTCCTGATGGAAGCCTTGCTGTTTGATGAGTTGCAGGATTTCAGGCTGGACGCCCCTCCACCGTACATTGCCCGTTTGGGCAGGCATTTGTATGAAAAAGGACGCAAGGATTACCGCGATCAACCCGTAATATCTGGCATGGCTTTCCGCCTGCCGGATGTCTTGCGGGACTTGGCAGGGCTTTCGGGCTATGCCGAAGTTTCAGCGTAGCGCCCTTACCCCAGCATCTCTTCCGCCAGTGTGCGTGTTGCCGGGGTAATTTCCACCCCGCCGATCATGCGTGCAATCTCTTCCACCCGCTGTGCCTGCGTCAGGTGGTTGATGCCGGTGCTGGTATGTTCCTTGCCCTTGATCTTGGTGACTTTGTAGTGCTGGTGTGCCTGCGAGGCGACCTGCGGCAAGTGGGTGACGCACAGCACCTGCCGGTTGGTTCCAAGCGCGCGTAACTGCTTGCCGACCACTTCGGCGATGCCGCCACCGATGCCGGTATCCACTTCGTCGAAAATCAGCGCGGGCAGGGTGACTTTCTGCGCGGCAATCATCTGGATGGCGAGGCTGATGCGCGACAGTTCGCCGCCGGAAGCGACTTTCACCAATGGTTTCAGCGGCTGGCCGGGGTTGGCGCTGACGCTGAATTCGATAGTGTCCAACCCCATTGCCTGGAAGCTGGCATCAGGGTCTTGCGTGACGCTGATTTCGAACTTGCCGCCCTGCATCCCCAGTTGTTGCATGGCTTTGGATACACCAGCGGAAAGCTGTCTGGCGGCTTGGCTACGTGCGGTGCTGAGCTTGCCAGCCTGTTGGCGGTAGCTGGTTGCTGCCTCCTGCAACTGCTTTTCCAGTGCTTCGAGGTCGTAATCATCGCCACCAAGCTGTGCCAGTTCGGCGTCAATTTGCTCAAGGCGTTCCGGCAGTTCGTGTGGCTCGACCCGGTATTTGCGGGCAAGGCTGCGGATGTCGGCGATGCGGTTTTCTACCCATTGCAGGCGTTCGGGGTCAAGGTCGATACTTTCGGCGTAATCCCGCAGTTCGACGGCAGCTTCCTTCACCTGAATCTGGGCGCTGGTCAGTAACTCAAACGGGGTTTGCAGACGTGCATCAATGCTGGTTTGCGCTGCGAGATCGTGGATCAGGCGGCCCAGGATGGAATACAGCGATGGTTCGTTATCGTAAAGCTGGTCGTAGCCTTGCGCAGCCGTGGCGCGTAATTGTTCGGCGTTGGCCAGCCGATTGAGTTCCTCATCAAGCCGGTCTGGTTCGCCAGCTTGCAGGGCCAGCGCACTGATTTCCTGCGACTGGAAACGCAACAGGTCAACACGCTCCTGATGTTGCCGGTTCTGGCTGGAAAGTGCGGCGACACGCTCATGCAGTTTCTTCCAGTTTTTCCAGGCTTCGCGGGTTTTGGCCAGCAGGCTGTCGTTGCTGGCGAAAGTGTCCAGCATGTCGCGTTGGGCATCCTTTTTCATTAGCGACTGGTGTTCGTGCTGGCCGTGGATGTCGACCAGTTGTTCGCCAAGTTCGCGCAACTGGGTGAGGTTGGCGGGGGAACCGTTGATCCATGCGCGTGATTTGCCCTGTGCGGACATGACGCGGCGCAGGATGCAGGTTTCGTCATCACCCTCCATGCCTTGCTCTTCTAGCCATACGCGGGCGGAAGGGGTTTGGGTAATGTCGACGCTCAGGGTGATTTCGGCTTTGCCCGCGCCATGACGCACAGTGCTGCTGTCGGCCTTGTCGCCCAGCACCAGCCCGATGGCGTCCAGCAGGATGGATTTGCCCGCCCCCGTTTCCCCCGTCAATGCCGTCATGCCGGGGTGCAGTTCGAGGTCGAGTTCTTCAATGATGGCGAAATCACGGATATGAATATTTGTCAGCATGGTTATAGCTGGACTCCCCAGTGCAGTTTGGCGCGCAGGATGTGGTAGTAATCATAGCTTTGTGGGTGCAACAGGCGCACCTTTTCCGGACGGGTGTGGATGCGAATCCGGTCACCGGATTCCAGCCCGATATTGTTCTGCCCGTCAAAAGACAGGCGGGCGGGCACATCGCGTTGTTCGCAAAGCTGGATTTCGACGGCGCTCTGGTTGCTAATGACCAATGGGCGGTCGCTGAGTGTGTGCGGGCAAATTGGCACCAGGGCCAGTGCTTGCAGGGCAGGGTGCATGATCGGTCCGCCACTGGACAGTGCATACGCCGTGGAGCCGGTCGGGGTGGTGATGATCAGGCCATCCGCCCGCTGGGTATTGACGAAATGCCCGTCTACCCAGGTGGTGAATTCGATCATGCGGATTTCATTACGCACGTGCAGTACCACGTCGTTGAGGGCATCACCTTCGCCGATGATCTCGTCATCACGCACCACTTCGGCGTGCAGGACGAAACGTGGCTCCTCCTTGTATTGCCCCTTGAGGATGTGTTCCAGTTGCGCGGTCATCTCATCCGGGGAAACATCGACCAGAAACCCCAGCCGCCCCAGATTGATGCCGACAATGGGGACCTCATACGGGGCGAGCAGACGGCCGGTTCCCAGCAAGGTTCCATCCCCGCCGACCACAATCGCCAGATCAATATTGCGCGCAAGTGCATCCGCAGGCATGGCTGGCAACCCGAGAATCAACCCGGCATTCTGGTCGCAAAACACCTGGAAACCGCGCTGCAACAGGAATTCGTGCAACTGGTGCAAGGTGTTGTCGACGCGGATGTCGTTCGGTTTGGTAAAAATACCGACGTGGGAAAACGGGCTCATATTACGGCCTGATGGTTTCGAAGATGCAAGGCTGGCAAACGTGCCTGAAAATTGCAAGTTTAACAGGCTTGTATCAGCGCAGGTTTGCCCTTATATAGTAAGGCATGAAAGCGAACACCGGACACCCTGAACTTAACGAGCGCGCCCGACACATCCTGAAAGTGCTGGTGGAAAGCTATATTCAGGATGGTCAGCCAGTCGGTTCGCGCAATCTGGCCCGTAGCAGCGGCCTTGACCTGAGCGCCGCCACCATCCGTAATGTCATGGCTGATCTGGAGGAAATGGGCTACATCCGTGCGCCACATACCTCGGCAGGGCGGATTCCTACCTCACAGGGTTACCGGCTGTTTGTCGATGCGCTGGTGACGGTGAGGCCGCCGGAAGAACGGGCCATCCATATCCTGCAAGGCCAGTTGAAAGCGGAACGTAACCACGGTTCCTTGATCCATTCTGCATCCAGCCTGTTGTCGGGCATGACCCAGCTGACCGGGGTGGTGACCTTGCCCCGGCGCAATCCCTCTTCCATCCGCCAGATTGAATTCCTTAGCCTTTCTGGCAAACAGGTGCTGGCGATTCTGGTCATGAACCGCAACGAAGTGCAAAACCGCATCATCCAGCTGGATGAGGAGGTGTCCTCCAGCGAGTTGCAACAGGCGGCCAATTTCCTCAACGAACGCCTGATTGGCAAGGATTTGCAGCAGGCGCGCGCCGCTTTGCTGGAAGAAATGCGCCAGCACCGCGAAGACATGAACCGCATGATGCTTTCCGCTATCGAACTGGGGGAAAAGACGGTGGCGGATGTCGACCCGCCGCAGAATGAAGATTACGTCATTGCGGGCGAAACCAACCTGATGGGGTATGACGACCTTTCCGACATCCACAAGCTGCGCGATATTTTTGCCGCGTTTACCCGCAAGCGTGACGTTTTGGGGCTGCTGGACAAGTGCTTGCAGGCGGATGGGGTGAAAATCTTCATCGGGCGTGAGTCTGGTCAGGCCGTGTTCGACGATTGCAGCCTGGTGACCGCGCCGTATACGGTGGATGGTGAGCAACTTGGGGTGCTGGGCGTGATCGGGCCGAAGCGGATGCCGTATGAGCGGGTGATTCCAGTGGTGGATATTACTGCGAAGTTGCTGAGCCTGGCGTTGAATTCCAGGCTTTCCTGAAAGGCTCTATCACACTGATGCAATTAATTTATTGTTGATTGTCTTGAAATCCCCAAACTAACCCTCACTCTTCATGGCGAATTGATTTTTATCGCCGTGGAGTAGTAACAAATGACTGATGTCAAAGAAAATATGCAGGATGCAGCAGTAGAAGCAACTGAAACGCCTGCAACAGAACAAGCCCAGACTGAAGCGGTAGACGTAGCCCAGTTGCAGGCCGAGCTGGAAAAAGCCAAAGCCGAAGCCGCCGACAATTACGAACAGTTCCTGCGCGCCCAGGCCGAGCTTGCCAACCAGCGCCGCCGTACTGACAAGCAGGTGGAAGACGCCCACAAATACGCCGCCCAGAAATTCGTCGAATCCCTCATTCCGGTCATCGACAGTCTGGAAATGGGTTTGCAGGCGGAAGGCGACCTCCAGCAAATCCGCGAAGGTATGCAACTGACCCTCAAGCAGTTTGAAGCCGTCATGGAAAAATTCAACATCGAGGCGGTTGGCGCACCGGGCGACCCATTCAACCCTGAACACCATCAGGCCATGTCCCTGCAACCGCACCCTGACTTTGACAACAACACCGTTTCCATGGTCTTGCAGAAAGGTTATCTGCTGAATGGCCGCGTGGTGCGTCCTGCCATGGTCATGGTTTCCAAAAAATAAAGAAACTGTCACAACGGCTCTTGAAAAAGGGTGAATAACCCCAAATAAACAAGCCAATTGTTAAAGCATTCAATCGCAACGAAAAGAATTCTGGAGATACACACATGGGAAAGATCATCGGTATTGACCTCGGCACGACCAACTCCTGCGTCGCCATCATGGACGGCGACAAGCCACGGGTCATCGAAAACTCCGAAGGCGACCGCACCACCCCTTCCATCATCGCGTTCATGGATGATGAAGTGCTGGTAGGCCAGACTGCCAAGCGTCAGGCAGTCACCAACCCGGAAAACACCCTGTATGCCATCAAGCGCCTGATTGGCCGCCGTTTTCAGGAAGATGCCGTACAGAAAGACATCAAGCTGGTGCCTTACAAAATCGTCAAGGCTGACAACGGCGATGCATGGGTAGACGTGCGTGGCAAGAAAATGGCTCCGCCGGAAATTTCCGCCCGTGTGTTGATGAAAATGAAAAAGACTGCCGAAGACTATCTGGGTGAGCCAGTCACCGAAGCGGTCATTACCGTTCCGGCCTATTTCAACGACTCCCAGCGTCAGGCTACCAAGGATGCTGGTAAAATCGCCGGTCTGGATGTCAAGCGTATCATCAACGAACCAACCGCAGCCGCACTGGCCTACGGCATGGACAAGTCCAAGGGTGACAGCAAAATCGCTGTTTATGACCTGGGTGGTGGTACTTTCGACGTTTCCATCATCGAAATCGCCGACGTGGATGGCGAAATGCAGTTTGAAGTGCTTTCCACCAACGGCGACACATTCCTCGGTGGTGAAGACTTCGACATGCGTCTGATCGACTATCTGGCTGACGAATTCCGCAAAACCAGCGGCATCGACCTGAAGGGTGACGCACTGGCGATGCAACGTCTGAAAGATGCGGCAGAAAAAGCCAAGATTGAGCTGTCTACCAGCCAGCAAAGCGACGTGAACCTGCCGTACATTACGGCTGACGCGAGTGGCCCGAAACACCTGAACATCAAGGTGAGCCGCGCCAAGCTGGAATCCCTGGTTGACGACCTGATCAGCCGCACCATTGAGCCTTGCAAAGTGGCGCTGAAAGATGCCGGTTTGTCAGCTTCCCAGATCAACGATGTGATTCTGGTTGGTGGACAGACCCGTATGCCGAAAGTGCAGGAAGCGGTCAAAAACTTCTTTGGCAAGGATCCACGCAAGGATGTGAACCCTGACGAAGCGGTTGCAGTCGGCGCGGCCATCCAGGGCGGCGTATTGAGCGGTGGGGTAAAAGACATTCTGCTGCTGGACGTTACCCCGTTGTCACTGGGCATCGAAACCCTGGGCGGCGTTTCCACCAAGCTGATCCAGAAGAACACCACGATCCCTACCAAGGCATCACAAGTGTTCTCCACTGCGGATGACAACCAGACTGCGGTAACCGTACACGTACTGCAAGGCGAACGTGAAATGGCGCGCGACAACAAGTCACTGGGCCGCTTTGACCTGCAAGACATTCCACCGGCCCCACGCGGCATGCCACAGATTGAAGTGACTTTCGACATCGACGCCAACGGCATCCTGAATGTTACTGCGAAAGACAAGGCAACCGGCAAGCAGCAGAACATCGTCATCAAGGCTTCTTCCGGCCTGTCTGACGCTGAAGTTGAGCAAATGGTCAAGGACGCCGAAGCACACGCCGAAGAAGACAAGCGGCAGCGTGAACTGGTCGATGCCCGTAACCAGGCCGACAATATGATCCACGCTACCGAAAAGTCGCTGAAGGAATACGGTGACAAGGTGCCGGGTGCTGACCGCGCCAATATTGAATCCCTGATGAGCGAACTGCGTGATGCAGTCAAGGGCGACAACAAGGATGTGATTACCCGCAAGTCCGAAGCGCTGATGGAAGCTTCCGGCAAGCTGATGCAGACCATGGCGGGCGGTGCGGCTGGTGGTGCTGACGCCGCTGGTGGCGCACAGGCTGGTGGGCAGGCCAAGGCCGACGGCGACGACATCGTTGACGCCGAATTTGAAGAAGTCGACGGCAAGAAGTAAGCTTAACGCCTGAAGTTCCCCCCACCCCGACCCTCCCCCGTAAGGGGGGAGGGGGCAAGAAGCCAGCACAGGCCATCTCTTCGCTCCCTTCCTCCCCTGCGGGGGAAGGGTTGGGGATGGGGGGTTATTGATTTATAGGAACCGAACTATGTCCAAACGGGATTATTACGAAATCCTCGGTGTGCAGAAAAACGTCAGTGAGGATGACCTGAAAAAGTCATTCCGCCGGATGGCGATGAAATACCATCCTGACCGCAACCCCGACAATGCGGAAGCCGAAGCCAAGTTCAAGGAAGCCAAGGAGGCTTACGAAGTTCTCAGCGATCCGCAAAAGCGGGCGGCTTACGACCAGTTCGGCCACGCAGGGGTTGACCCGTCTGCCGGTGGTTATGGTGGTGGTGGCCCGCAAGGTGGGTTTGGCGATATTTTCGAGGATATTTTCGGTGATATTTTCGGTGGTGCCCGTGGCGGCAGAGGTGGTGGCAGCGGGGCGAACCGCGCCTATCGCGGCAGCGACCTGCAATACAACCTTGAACTGAGTCTGGAAGAGGCTGTTTTCGGCACGACTACCGATATTCGCGTGCCTTCCATGCAGACCTGCGAAAGCTGTAATGGCACAGGCGCGAAACCGGGCACACACCCGCAAACCTGCCCGACCTGCCATGGTAACGGTCAGGTGCGCATTCAGCAGGGTTTCTTTGCCATCCAGCAAACCTGCCCGCATTGCCAGGGTTCCGGCAAGATCATTGCCGACCCGTGCATGGACTGCCATGGGCAGGGGCGCAAGGAAAAGCAGAAAACCCTGTCTGTGCGCATTCCGGCGGGTGTTGACAATGGTGACCGCGTGCGCCTTTCAGGCGAGGGCGAGGCTGGTATCAACGGCGGGCCTGCGGGCGATCTGTATGTACAGGTATTCGTCAAGGCGCATCCACTGTTCCAGCGCGATGGCAACAACCTGCATTGCGAAGTGCCGATCCGCTTTACCACCGCAGCTTTGGGAGGGGAACTGGAAGTCCCGACGCTGGAAGGTAAAATCAGTCTCAAGATTCCGGCGGAAACCCAGACCGGCAAGCAGTTCCGTCTGCGTGGCAAGGGTGTGAAATCCGTGCGCAGTGCCAATACTGGCGACCTGATCTGCCGTGTGGTGGTGGAAACGCCGGTCAACCTGACCAAACGTCAGCGCGAATTGCTGGAAGAGCTGGATCTTTCCATGCACGAAGGTGGCAAGAAACACAGCCCGCAGGAACATGGCTGGCTGGACAAGGCCAAGGATTTCGTCAAAGACCTGTTTGAAGGGGAAAAATGATGACCAGGATTGCTGTCGTTGGTGCGACCGGGCGCATGGGCAAGGCGCTGATTGAAGCATGCGCCAACACTGAAGGGCTGGAGCTGAGCGCCGCAACTGAACATCCTTCCAACCCGTTGGTGGGGGCCGATGCCGGTGCTGTTGCCGGTGTTGGTTCGAATGGCGTTTTGATTGCATCCTCACTCGATGCGGCAGGCAACGATTTCGACGTGCTGATTGATTTCACGCGCCCTGAGCCATGTCTGGAGCACCTTGCCTGGTGTGTTGCGCATGGCAAGAAAATGGTGATTGGTACCACCGGTTTTGATGATGCTGGCAAGGCTGCCATCGCCACAGCGGCGCAGCAGGTTCCGGTGGTGTTTGCGCCCAACATGAGCATAGGCGTCAACCTGTGCCTGAAACTGCTGGATATGGCGGCGCGCGTGCTGGGTGATACAGTCGATATTGAAATTATTGAAGCTCACCACCGCCACAAGGTCGATGCCCCATCGGGCACAGCCTTGCGCATGGGTGAAGTGGTTGCCGAAGCCTTGAGCCGTGACCTGAAAGAATGCGCGGTTTACGGGCGTGAAGGTGTGACTGGCGAGCGTGAGCGCAAAACCATTGGTTTCGCTACCGTGCGCGCCGGGGATGTGGTGGGTGACCATACTGTCATGTTTGCCGATGTTGGCGAGCGGGTCGAAATCACCCACAAGGCTTCCAGCCGCATGACCTTCGCCAAGGGTGCAGTGCGCGCAGCGGGCTGGTTGCAGGACAAGCAGGCTGGCCTGTTCGACATGCAGGACGTGCTGGGGCTGAAGTAATGCAAACCACGCCTGTGCGTATCTGGGATTTGCCTACGCGCCTGTTTCACTGGACGCTGCTGCTGGGAGTCGGTTTTTCCTGGTTCTGCGCGGAAACCGGCGGTAACTGGATGGTGTGGCATGAGCGCAGCGGCATGTTCCTGCTGGCGCTGGTGCTGTTCCGTATCATCTGGGGGTTTATCGGTAGCGATACGGCGCGTTTTGCCCATTTCCTTGCTTCGCCAATGCATGCTCTGAAGCATTTGCGTGGCTTGGCCAGCAAGGAGCCAGCTTTTCATGTCGGGCATAATCCACTGGGCGCGTGGATGGTGGTAACGCTGCTGGCTACTTTGCTGGTACAGGGTGCTACCGGCCTGTTTGCGACCGATGACATTATGACCGAAGGGCCGCTGATCGGTCTGGTATCCGGCAATACAGCGGAATTACTGACCAGCATCCATCATCTTGCTTTCAATATCCTGTTGTTGCTGGTTATTGTGCATGTTTCGGTAGTCATGTTTTACCGCTTCTACAAGCGCACCAACCTTGTCAAGGCAATGGTTCTGGGGCAGGCTGACTGGCCTGCCGGGCAGCCGCAGCCGGGTACGCTGACATTCAGGGGGGCATGGCTGGGTTTGGTTACCTTTGGTGTCACTTACGCCTGCGTGCACTTTGGTGTCGGGTTTCTGGCAAGTCTGTAGCCTTGGCTGGGTCAAAGAGTTGCCGCTTGAGCTACAATCTTGATACAGATCATTAGCATTCCTTAATATACTTGACTAAAATGCTCTCCATTGGTTTTTGAATGCTTCCCGTGGCCTCCTCACGCGGAAGGGAGAGTGAATGAATTTCGAAACAGTATTCGGGCAATTTGGAACTGGTGAGATTTCCGCCATAATTGGTCTGGGAGTAGGGCTTGCCTTCGGCATCTTTGCTCAGCAAAGCCGCTTTTGTCTGCGTGCAGCCTGCGTGGAATTCTGGCGTGGCCAGACCGGCAAGAAGTTCGCCATCTGGTTGCTGGCGTTTGGTGCTGCTTTGATAGGCACGCAATATTTCATCGAAATGGGTGCGATCGATACCGGGCAAATCCGCCAGTTGAATAATGTTGGTTCCATGTCCGGTGCCATTATCGGTGGTTTGCTGTTTGGGGTCGGCATGGTGCTGGCCGGAGGCTGTGCCAGCCGCTTGCTGGTGTTATCGGCTACCGGCAATATGCGCACCATGGTTGCAGGGCTGGTCGTGACCATCGTTGCCCAGGCTTCATTACGCGGCGGGCTTTCGCCGTTACGTGAAGAAATCTCGTCGTGGTGGCTGGTTGATGCCAATTCCCGTAGCTTTGCTTCCTGGTTGCCACCCTATGGTGGTTTGCTGCTGGGCGTTGCCTTCATGTTGCTTGCCCTGTGGTTCGCCAAACGTCATGAAGTCAGCAAGTGGTGGAGCTTTGCCGCCATTGGTACTGGCTCGACCGTTGCGCTGGGCTGGTTGCTGACCAGTTGGCACGCGGCCAATTCCTTCGATATCGTGCCAATCAAGAGCGTCAGTTTCACCGGTTCATCTGCTGATACCCTGATGGGTTTGATCAATCAGCCTGCATTGCCGTTGAGCTTTGATGTCGGGTTGGTTCCCGGCGTGTTCCTCGGTTCAATGCTGGCGGCGCTGGTTACCCGTGAGTTCAAGTGGCAGCAGTTTACCCAGGAAAGCGGTTTTGCCCGTTTTCTGATTGGTGCAGTCCTGATGGGGTTCGGCGGTATGCTGGCTGGCGGTTGTGCGGTAGGCGCTGGTGTTACTGGTGGTGCCATGTTGTTGGTTACTGCCTGGGTTACGCTGTTCAGCATGTGGATCGGGTCGGGCATAACCGACTGGCTGGTTGACAGAAAAGCAGATGCAGCCAAGGCTGAACTGGAAGCTGCCAAACTTGCCGCTGGAAGCATTCCCCAGTTTGCCAAAGCGCCTGATCTGGTACAGGTAAACTGATTGATTATGCCGGGGATTTAAAACCTCCCCTGAGAAGGGGAGGTTTGGAGAGGGAGGCTTAGTCTTCCTTGTATTCTTTGTGGCAAGCTTTGCAGGATTCGCCCACCTTGCCGAACTGGGGCTTGATCGCCGCCATGTCACCACCCTTGGCTGTTTCAGCCAGTGACGCAGCTTCTACCTGGAATGTTTCCATTTTCTTTTTGAAATCATCCATGTTGGACCAGACTTCAGCTTTGGTTTCGGTTTTGCCCATGTCACTGCCTTCGATGAAGCCGTTGCCTGGGAACTTGCTCAGTGCGGCGACTGCTTCAGCATTTTTGGCGAACTCTTCAGCATTGAATTCCTTCTCGCCCTTGACCATCGCTGCCATTGGGCCGAAGTGGTACTTGATCATGTGGAAAGCACCCTTGCGGTATTCGATAGCCATTTCCTCAGGGGATTTCTGCTCGTCAGCCATGGCGTTGGAAACAACGGCAATACTGGTTGCAGCGAAAGCGATTGCTAGTGCTTTGTGGAACAGGTTCATACAAGACTCCTACTATTCTTGATTAAAGGGTAGTCATAAAAAAAACGTCGCTATTTTCGCAGCATCTGCCGTAGATGTTCAATAAAAGCGTATGCTGGCGAGTAATAGTTGTAGATTGGAGTGAGTTTGCCGTTAAAAGTTTTCTTGAACCGATTAATTCCACGCATGCTGGGGTCATCTGTTTCCACCACGTAACCACCCCAGTCGTAGGTATGGAAACCGGCTGCCTTGAAGTGCCGCATTCCTTGCCAGTGCAGGCAGCGGTTGGCGAATCCCATGGCACGCCGCATGTCGGCGTCATCGTTGTACATTTGCGTGCTGGCGGAAATCAGCAGGTTGACCGTACCGGTTTCCACTGAGATCAGGTACAGGTGGCAAACTACCGGCTCGCCATGCAGATCCACGCTGAAAATGCAGTAGTTTTGTTGGCCAATAGCCTCTGCATCCTTGTGTGAAAACAGGGAGAGTCCTTTCTCATTTGCAAAAGCGTTATACAGGGGGATGAAGCTTTCCAGCCGGGTTTGCAGGTTGAGGGTAAAGCACTGTTCCCGTTCACAACGGCGGATCTGATTGCGCGTATCCTTGGGGAAGTTCTGGAAAATCGCATCCTCATCCTCACGCAAGTCGGTCAGCAGTGTATGGCGGTATTCCTTCTGGAACAGCGCTGGCTTTTGGGGCGAATACGAATCCATGTACGCAGTTGGCAGGATAAAGTCTTGCCAATTGGGTCGGGGAGTGGAGGCAAAATAGTATTTGCGGATGGAAATGCCGAATTTATTCTGGTCTACACGCATTTTGATCTGTCTGATTTTGATATTTATGCTGTCCGGATTTTAAAGCGGCTGATTATTGGTGGTGAAAAAATACAGACAAGTGGCTGTTGTCGGCAGATGGTCAGCCCGTGCTAGTGCTTTTTTCCCGATAGTCTACACTTCTAGCCATATAATCACCGGAGAGAAAACATGATGCGCTGGATTCCCCTGTTTGCCTTGCTGCTGGCACCCTTGTTTACAGCTGATGCCGTAGCAAAAGAAAGACCGAACGTCATTGATCTGACAACTGAAAGCTGCCTGGAGACCAATCAGTCCACGGCTGGCATGCTGGAATGCTTCACCCGCGCTGAGCAGGAATGGGATGCAGAGCTGAACCGTGTATACAAGGCACTGCAACGCCAGCTCAAACCCAAGGCGCAGGATGCGCTCAAACTGGCGCAGCGGGCATGGATTGAGCAGCGCGACAAGGAGTTTGAGTTGATCAATGCTGTTCACGCGCAAATGGAAGGAACCATGTGGATACCGGTCATGGCGGACAAGCGCGCCGATGTTGTCAAGCAACGTGCACTGGCCCTGCAATCCTATCTGGATTTGCTTAGCCAGGCTGCACGGTGATGGTGGATTGCCTGAAAACAAGGTTGTACTGAATAGCCTCTGGGGTATATAATCGCCGCCTTTTTAGCAACCCTTAATCTGGAGCCTAGGCGAATGTCTCTGAGTGCAGAAGAAAAGGCTGGTGTTGTCGCGCAATACCGCCAATCAGATACAGATACCGGGTCCCCGGAAGTGCAGGTTGCGCTGCTGACAGCGCGAATCAAGCATCTGACGGACCATTTTTCAAACCACAAACATGACCATCATTCCCGTCGCGGTATGCTGGCCATGGTAAACCAGCGCCGCAAGCTGCTGGATTACCTCAAACGCAAGGATCTGGGCCGTTATCAGGCTTTGATCAGTAGCCTCGGCCTGCGTCGCTAAGGCGATGCAAGCAACACAAAACACCGCCTTTGTGCGGTGTTTTGTTATCTGTCCTGTTAATTTTTATGATGTAATACGTTGCGCAGGAAGGTTGTTGAAAAGGGCTTTGTTTTCCCCATCGCTTCCAAAGCCATTCTCAACAGCCTGCCCGTGACACTCCCTCTGTAAATGAATCCCTTAATAAGGAAAAGAACGTAATGGCTAAAGTCACTAAAACATTCCAGTACGGTAACAATACCGTCACTATCGAAACCGGCGAAATCGCCAAGCAAGCCACCGCCGCCGTCATGGTCAACATGGACGACACCTGTGTACTGGTAACGGTTGTAGGCCAGAAAACCAGTGTGGAAGGCCGTGATTTCTTCCCGATGACAGTCGACTATCAGGAAAAATTCTACGCAGCAGGCCGCATTCCAGGCGGCTTCTTCAAGCGCGAAACCCGTGCGACTGAAGAAGAAACCCTGGTGGCGCGTCTGATCGACCGCCCACTGCGCCCACTGTTCCCGGATGGCTTCACCAATGAAGTGCAAGTGATCGCCATGGTGGTTTCCATGAACCCGGCAGTCAGTGCAGACATTCCTGCCATGATTGGCGCTTCTGCGGCAATGGCGCTTTCCGGCATGCCGTTCCAGGGGCCGATTGGTGCTGCGCGTGTTGGCTACCGTGACGGCGCATACCTGCTGAACCCTTCCAGGGAAGACCTGAAGACCTCCGCGCTGGATCTGGTTATTGCCGGTACTGAAACGGCCGTGCTGATGGTTGAATCCGAAGCCAGGGAACTGAGCGAAGATGTCATGCTGGGTTCCGTCATGTTCGGCCACGAACAGATGCAGGTCGTCATCAAGGCCATCAACGAACTGACTGTTGAAGTTGGTACCGTAGCATGGGACTGGAAAGCACCAGAACCCAACAAGGCATTGCAGGATGCAGTCGCCGCCGAATGCGACGCCGCGCTGGTCGAAGCATTCCAGATCGCTGACAAGCAACAGCGCTATGGCCGTATTGACGAAATCCTGAATGCCGCTATCGAAAAACTGACGGCCAAGGAAGGTGAAGAAGGTTTCACCGCTGACGAAATCAAGGGCGAATTCAAGAACGCCGAGAAGAAAGTTGTGCGCGGCAGTATCCTCGATGGCAAACCACGTATCGATGGCCGTAATCTGGAAACAGTCCGTCCTATCACAGTGCGTCTGGGCGTATTGCCACGCGCACACGGTTCCGCACTGTTTACCCGTGGCGAAACCCAGGCGCTGGTCGTTACCACGCTGGGCACTGAGCGCGATGCACAGGTAATTGATGCGATTACGGGTGAATACAAGGACAACTTCCTGTTCAACTACAATTTCCCGCCATACTCCGTGGGCGAAACAGGCCGTTTCGGCGCACCAAAGCGGCGTGAAATCGGTCATGGCCGTCTGGCCAAGCGTGGTGTGAAAGCCATGTTGCCAACCGGTGATGACTTCCCGTACACCGTCCGTTGCGTGTCCGAAATCACCGAATCCAACGGCTCCAGCTCCATGGCCAGCGTATGTGGCAGTTCCCTCTCCATGATGGATGCAGGTGTGCCGATAAAAGCGCCAGTTGCGGGCATCGCGATGGGTTTGATCAAGGAAGGCGACCGTTTCGCAGTCCTGAGCGACATCCTGGGTGATGAAGATCACCTCGGTGATATGGATTTCAAGGTGGCTGGTTCTGCTGAGGGCGTGACTGCGCTGCAAATGGACATCAAGATCACCGGCATCACCAAGGAAATCATGCAGCAAGCGCTGACCCAGGCAAAAGCTGGCCGTCTGCATATCCTCGGCGAAATGGCCAAGGGTCTGGAAGCACCACGTGACGAAATCTCCGAGTTTGCACCACGTTACGTCACCATGAAGATCAATCCGGACAAAATTCGTGAAGTTATCGGCAAGGGCGGCGAAACCATCCGTGGCATTACCGAAAGAACCGGTTGCAGCATCGACATCAACGACGAAGGCTTCATCAAGATCGCGGCGGTTGATGCGAAAGCGGCTTATGAAGCGCGTTCCATCATCGAATCCATCACTGCCGAAGTTGAACTGAACAAGATCTACGAAGGCAAGGTTGCGCGCCTGATGGATTTTGGTGCATTCGTCACCATTCTGCCCGGCAAGGATGGCCTGTTGCACATTTCCCAGATCAGCAACGAGCGTGTTGAGAACGTCGCCGATCACCTGAACGTAGGCGACAGCGTGCGCGTCAAGGTTATCGAGATTGACCGCCAGGGTCGCCTGCGTTTGAGCGCCAAGGCGATTCAGGAAGGTGAATAAAGAGTAGCCCCCCTCCACCCCCCTTCGACTCCGCTCAGGGGGCGGGGGAGGGGAGAGGGATGCAAAAAAACAAAAGGCCCTGCGGGGCCTTTTGTTTTGTCTGGGTAAAGCCAGCGAGGGCCTTACACTTTTTGGCGCACGTAGGTACCGGGAGCGTCACCGAGGACTTCCAGCTTGCCAGCGCCGGGGATGCGAGCCTCTACCTCTTCGCTGGAGAATTCTGCTACCCAGCGATCCCAGTCATGCCACCAGGACAGGTCAACCTTGTTGGCTTCAAACAGCCAGTCATCTGCATCCGCGCACAGTTCTTCATTGACCCAGTGGCCATACTTGTTGGCGGCTGCCGGATTAACAATGCCCGCAATGTGGCCAGATTGCCCCAGTACAAAGCGTACCGGGCCGGAGAACAGCTTTGCCCCCTGATAGGTACTACGCCATGGAGCGATATGGTCGTCATGGGTGGAGACGAAGTAGGCAGGGGTATCGATTTTGCCCAGATCAATTGGCGTGCCTGACAGGGTAATGCCGTTGGGCTTGCTCAGGTTGTTGTTCAGATACATGTTGCGCAGGTAGAAGCTGTGCATGGCGGCAGGCATCCGGGTGCTGTCGGAGTTCCAGTACAGCAGGTCGAATGGCATCGGGTCATTGCCCAGCAAATACAAATTGATGAAGAACGACCAGATCAGGTCATTGGAACGCAGCATGTTGAAAGCCGCGCCCATATCCTTGCCATCCAGGTAGCCTTGCTTGTCCATGCGTTTTTCCAGCGAATTGATCTGTTTTTCGCTCAGGAATACGCCGATTTCACCCGGCTCGGCAAAGTCCAGCAAGGTAGTGAAGAAGGTGGCGCTCTTTACCCGCTCATCGCCGCAGGCTTTGAGGTAGGCGAGGGTGGCAGCCGTCAGTGTACCGCCCAGGCAGTAACCGATAAGGTTCAGGTCGCGTTCGCCAGTTGCCGCTTCGACAGCATCCATGGCCGCAATAGCCGCCTGCATGTAGTCTTCAAAGCTCAGCTTGCGGTGCTGGCTGTCCGGGTTGACCCAGGAAATCATGAACACGGTGTTGCCCTGTGCTACCGACCATTTGACGAACGAGTTCTTTTCCCGCAGGTCGAGGATGTAATACTTGTTGATCCAGGGTGGCACGATCAGTACCGGGCGCTGGCGAACTTTGTCGGTGGTGGGGGTGTACTGGATCAGTTCCAGCAGTTCATTCTGGAACACTACCTTGCCAGGAGTGGTGGCAATATCGCGCCCCAGTTCAAACGCTTTCATGTCGGTCATGCGGATGCGCAATTGGCCATCCTGAAAGTCATCCAGCAGGTTTTGCATGCCCTTGACGAGGTTTTCACCGTTGCTATCCAGAATGCTTTGCCATACCTGCGGATTGGTGTGCGAATAGTTGTTGGGGGCCAGCGCGTCAATCATGCTGTTGATGAAGAACTCTGCTTTTTTGGCGTCTTGTTCCGACAGGCCGTTGGCTGTTTGTGCCAGTGTCCGCCAGTATGTCGACATGTTCAGGTAGGACTGGAGCAGCACTTCAGTGAACTGGTGTTCCTGCCATGCCGGGTGCTTGAAACGTCGGTCAGTAATGGCAGGAATACCGGGTGACAAATGCCCCAGCCCGAACATCCGGGCAGTGGTGTGTTGCCACAGGTTGGCCTGGCTTTTAAACAGTTCCATATTGGCCTGCATGACGGCAGTGGGGTGCAGGAACAGATTGACGCCCCAGCGGGCAATGGCGGTGGTGAAACTGTTGTCCTCACCAGCATCCTGCGGGTTTTGGCTGGAAGCCACCATCAATCTGGCGACAAAGCGTTGCCACAGAAGCATGGCTGTCGTCATATTGGTTTGCAGCAGGACAGGGTCGACAGAGCGTGCAGGTATTTGTGCCGGATTTTGCATGATTAGGGGATTCCACTTGGATGGACTAGGGTGATTCACAGGTGTGTCACAATAGCCAGTTTATAGGTTGATTGTCGACACTTTTTTGTCGTGAGCGGTCAGTTATCTTTTTTGGGAATATATTTATCGAAATATATCGTTTTTTTCGCTTTTTGTTATCCGCGATACTGCTCCGATACGATTTTCAAGGAGCCGCCTCATGCTACTAAGTCCACAACAATTCCAGCAGGTTTCCGGTGCGGTGCGCGGTTTGACGCCTGCGCAACTCGCCTGGGTGAGCGGTTATCTGTCCGGCCTTACCCGTCAGTTTGACGAAACGCTGCCAGTAGCGCCCGCTGCTTTCCCGGTTGCCGGAGCCGCAACCCTTAAAACCACCATCCTCTACGGTAGTCAGACCGGCAACAGTAAAAAGGTCGCGGAACAACTGCTGGCGCGTTTACATGCGCAAGGCTCCGAAGCTGTTTTGGCCAACCTCAAGGATTACCGCCCGCAGCAACTGAAAAAGGAGCAGCGCATCGTCGCCGTCATCAGCACCCATGGCAATGGCGAACCGCCGGATGACGCCCGCGCCTTTTTCAACTTCCTGCAAGGCGAGCGTGCGCCGCGTCTGGATTCGCTGGAATACGCCGTGCTGGCGCTGGGCGACTCCAGCTATGAGGAATTCTGCCAGACCGGACAAGCGCTGGATCAGCGTCTGGCTGAACTGGGCGCGCAACGGCTGCTGGAGCGGGTTGATTGCGATGTCGATTTCGCCGCGCCCGCCAGCGACTGGCAGCAGCAGCTGGCCGGGAAAACGCCGAGTGCGCTGGAAAGCGGTGGCATCCATTTCCATGTGAACCCGGTTGCGGCGCAGGTCGCGCAGGCTAATGAATATACCGCCAGCTATCCGTTCCGTGCCGAACTGCTCAACAGCATCGGGCTGACGGATACCGGCTCTGACAAGGATGTGCTGCATCTGGAACTGTCGCTGGAAGATTCCGGCATCCACTATCAGCCGGGCGACATTCTGGCAGTATCCTTCGACAACGAAGCGGCATTGGTGGATGAGGTTCTGCATCTGGCTGGCCTGCCGGGCAGCGAACGGGTGCAGGTGAGCGGTGTGGAAACCGACCTCTACAGTGCCTTGCGTCATCAACGCGAACTGACCAGCGTGACCCGCCGCCAGCTCAAGGCGTATGCAGAACTGATTACTCACCCGGAATTGCTGGCAGCGGCGCAAGACAAAACGGTGCTGCAAGACTGGCTGTACGCCGCCGACTGGGCGGATGTGCTGCGCGAATTTGCAGGCAAGCCTTCCGCCCAGCAACTGGTCGATGTGCTGCGCCCCTTGCAGCCGCGCCAGTATTCGATTGCTTCCAGCCCGGAGGCGCATCCTGACGAAGTGCACCTGCTGGTCAAGCGGGTGGAGTACGCTTTCCAGGGGCGTGAGCATCTGGGTGCTGGCTCCAACTGGCTGGCGCGTTTGCAGGCTGGGGAAGCGGCGTCCGTACACGTCAAACCCAACCCGAATTTCAAGCTGCCAACAGACCCACAGGCGAAGGTCATTATGATCGGGGCGGGAACCGGGGTAGCGCCATTCCGCAGTTTCCTGTTTGAACGTGAAGCGCAGGGTGTGAAAGGGAATAGCTGGCTGTTCTTCGGCGAGCAGCATTTCCGCACCGATTTCCTCTACCAGACTGAATGGCAGCAACTGCTGGCCAGTGGCGCGCTGGAGCGTATGAGCGTGGCGTTTTCGCGCGATCAGGCGGAAAAGATTTACGTGCAGCACCGTTTGCAGGAATCCGGCGCTGATGTCTGGCAATGGTTGCAGCAAGGCGCGCACATCTACGTCTGCGGCGACATGAACCGGATGGCGAAGGATGTGCATCAGGCGCTGCTACAGATTGCCGTGCAGCATGGTGGTAAGGCAGAGGAAGAAGCGTCTGCATGGTTGGAGCAACTGGTCAGCGAGCGGCGTTATCAGCGGGATGTTTACTAACCCTGATCGCCAACCTTCGCCACCCGCTGCAATTCCTTCGGCAAGGCCGTAATCTCGCACGGCCCCCGGTATTGTTCGGGCACATTTTCCGGGCATTCGCCGCACGCCTGGTTGCCGGGCACGGCGAAGTCGATCTTGCGCGGGTAGGGCAGGTTCATGGTGTTCATGATGTGCACGAATTCTTGCAGCGATTTGCCGTTGCCGAGACGCGGGTTGCGGTTCTTTTCCTGACCGATGCTGCTCAGTTGGCGGCCTTCGTAGTCGTGCGCCGGGTAAATCAGGGTTTCATCCGGCAGACTGAAAAATTTGCTGTGGATGCTCTGGTACAGCGTGCTGGCATCGCCTGACTGGAAGTCGGTGCGGCCACAGGCTTCGATCAGCAGCGCGTCACCACTGAACAGGACTTGCTGCATGCCGTTGTCCAGCAGATAGGCGTGGTGGGTGCTGGTGTGACCGGGGGTAAACAGCGGATGCAACTCAATACTGCCAACCCTGAACGGCTGGCCTTCCGTTACGCCCAGATCGGCGCAGGCCAGTTGATCCATGGTCGGAACCACGATTTTGCTGCCAGTGTAGGCGCGCAACTTGCGCGCACCAGTGAGGTGGTCAGCGTGCATATGGGTTTCGAGCGTGTAGGCAAGTTGTAAGCCCAGTTCCTGCAAGACCTGCAAATCACGCTCCACCGTATCGATGACCGGGTCAATCAGTACGCACTGGCCGGTTTCCTCACAAGCCAGCAGATAGGTGTAGGTAGAGGAATCCTGCTCGAATAACTGTTTGAAGATCATGATGACTCCCTGTCAGTTTGCGTTGTCGACAGTATAGGCAATCTGGCTGCGAGGGGCAGGAAAGCTCCTGTTCCTTGGGGTTATGGCAGGAGAGCTGCCGGGGCGTTATCAACTGGTTATGCATGGATATTCAACCATTCGTCAACACGGTTTTCCCCTGTGGCGGAAAAACCCGGCAAGCGCAATATCGTGTAAAATGCTGGCTTTTAAAGCTGCATTGGCTGTACAAAAAGGTAAACCATGAAAATATGGAATCAAGACAAATATCTGGAAGCATGGAATTTTGCCTCTGATATTCACAATGGACAAAAATTACCAGGAAGTGATGTTCCTTACATAAACCATCTTGGGCTAGTTGCAATGGAGGCGATAGCAACTTTTGCACATGAAAACATCAAGAATCCAGATGTTCTTGTTTTGTGTGCATTGTTGCATGACTCAATTGAAGACACTCCCGTTACATACGAAGACATTAAAAAAAAATTTGGTATCGAAATTGCGAATGGAGTTTTATCACTAACTAAAAATACAGAGCTGCCATCGAAATCAGAGCAAATTAAAGACAGCATTAGTAGAATAAAAAAACAGCCGAGGGAAGTTTGGATGGTCAAATTGTGTGACCGAATTACAAACTTACAACCACCGCCAAAACATTGGGATAAAGCTAAAATAGCTGAATACCAAATTGAAGCAGCGCTTATATTGGAGCAGCTCGGCGAAGCTAGTCCGTTTCTGGCGGAAAGATTAAGTACAAAAATAGCTAATTATAATCAGTATTTGTAGAAAAATATCCTAACAATTAGCTCCAGCGGACGCGCACAAAGATGTGCGCCGCTGAGCATGTCGTCTGAACCGGGATTACACAGATTTGCATGATTACCTGTTACACAGTCCTGCTTGACATCACCATGTTTCGTGGCATGTAATACCCTCCTCATGGTATTCGGACGACACATGCAAGGTAATGATTTTCTTGCCCGTGACGCTTTCATTGACGCCCTCGATCAAGCCAAATCCGAAATGGCACAACGGGTGGTTTCCTGCCATGACGCCGCGCTCCCGCAATACCAGCCCGATCTGGCAGCCTGTAAGTTCCGCACGGTTTTCTTCAATGCCAATGGAGTCCATGAAGCCTTTCGAGCGGAAAAAGTTGGTTACCAGATCGCGGGCGATTTCCACATCACCGGAGGTACCCTTGCCCAGCCGTTTGCCCATTTGCTTCCCGGCGTAACGGAATACGCTGGTCGCACCGCGTTTACCAAACAGGACTTCAATCTGTTCAGCCAGATCAGCCAATAATGAGGTCAAATCGTATGCCGTCATGGTGTAGTTTGGCTGTTTGCCCGTCTGCGCTTGTTCTGTCTGTTCGTGCTGACGGATTTTTTCTGCCAGTTGTTGCGCATTGGCAAACAGCTCTTCCGGTGCATGTGTTTTACTGGTCAGCAAGGCCGCAAACATATCGGCGTTGACCGGTAGCAACAAGGCATAACCAAGCCCGGTTTCCAGCAAAATGCTTTCAAACTGGCCTCGGGTCAGCTCTTCGCTGGTGCGCAGTCCTACGGAAAATAGTGCGGCATTGAGTGCGCTGCTTATATCCTCATCAGGAATGAAAGCCGAGAATGTGGAGGAAATACTCAATCCGTCAGTCGAAATAATGGCAGCAGCTTCTATGACATCGCTGGTTTTGGTCAGATCGGCAATCAACCGGCTTGCTATATCTGTGGTCATGGTACGTCCTTGCAAGAGTTTATGGCTACATGTGCCTAAGCAAATATTGTTATAATGAGCGTAAGTTGCGCATTATATTATAATATAGTTATCATGTCTGCGTGATATTTTGGTGAAATGCCGTTTTTGCTTGACGATATTTATCGGTGCGGTTTTCCCGTGGAATGTGTACAACGAGGAACGGTAGACATGAAACCCAAAACAAGCGTTGTCATGCGCAATATCATTCAGCAGATCCGGGAAAACTTCCCGTTTGCCATGACCGAGCAGGAGCTGTGTGCCGAAACCTGTAGCCATGGCTGCTCGATGAAGTTGCTGGAGTACATGGATATGGAAATCACCGCATGGGAGCAGCGTCTGGACAATGGCGAGATTCCCAACCTTGGTGATATTCAAAAGCTGTCCAAATCGAGCAAGAAAATCTACCGGATTCTGGAAAAAAACCAGTTGGTGGGTGGTGGTGTGCCCGGATGAATCCCGCTGGCTAAGCCCCACGCACGGGCTTGGCCGCCCAAGGTACGACTGCCGCCACTAACTGTTGCACGGCTAACAATGGGTCAGTTTCGTCAGTGGTTCTAACCTTTACACCGTATTGTTTCATCTGATTGATGAAGCTTTTACCACACGGGCCAGTGATCAAATAATCCAGTGCCAACAGCGGGTGATCACCGCGCTTGTCCCACGCATGGATCGACATTTCCATCGACAACTCCAGCGGTTCGACGGTTTGTACCGCTTGCTCCGCAGTCCATTCATACATCAAAAAGCTGCGGGCTTTGCTGGCGTGCCCAGTGATGGTACGCAAATTCTGGCTGGTAACGCCGATTTTCATGATAGTGACTCGCTGGGTGATGGGGTTTGTCAGGCGTGGATGGTACAGCATCAAGCCCCAAAAGGTAAAAACTGAACGCCTGTTCGCCAATCGCTTGCATGATTTCCTGTAACAGTTCGCCGACCATCACGGCGATGGTGGGCGTCAGCGGGTGGGGAGGGATGGATTGGAATGGTTAGTCCTTGAATCATCTTCTCTGTTATTTCTTGTCATCATTGTGGCCACCTCACCGGCATGATCTTCACCTTTGGCCTGCAATGCTTGAATAATATGTGTTGATCTGCCGTGCTGCCTCTTCAAAGTGTTTCGGGAGGTACATAACAGCTCTCGGCTACAACTCAACATCAGGAAGGTTAGTATAAACCGCTTCCACCGTTGAGCTGCTTTCCAACACATTCACCACAGCGGGTAGCGGTTCGGAAAAAATCCCCGGTAGATCCCGCTCCAATGAATTCAGCAGCGGAAACGCCAGTTTTTCGGTGGGTGGGCAGAATTCGGCAATCACGCCCGGTTTATTGCCTCGCGCATCGACCCGATACCAGCCGTAATCAGGCAGGTAGAGCGCGTTCAGCCCGTGCAGGCAAAACGGCGGTTGGTCGGTGATGGTCAGGCGCTGGTAACACAAGCCCGCCGGAATGCCATTCGCCCGCAACAATGCTGCCAGCAAATGGCTTTTGGCGTAGCAATAGCCCGTGCCGTGTTGCAACACCTCCGACGCTTTGCACGTCACCGGATTCAGGTGGTAATCCCAACTGTGCTTGATGTGGTCACGCACAAACTCGAAGCAGGCTTTGGCGATAGCTTCCGGTGTGGTGCAACCTGCCGCCAAGGATTGGGCTTGCGCCAAAACGTGCGGGTGTTGCCAGTCGATGTAGTCGCTGCTGGCTAGGTAGGTTTGCATAACACCCCGGTCGGCTTACCATCCAGCGTCACCTGATTTTTCTCCGCCCAATACGCCCGAATACCTTCCTCCCCTTTTTTCTCCGCCCAATCACGTAACAGTTCACGTTCGCCCTGATAGTCGAACAACGGGACTGCCATGCCGCAGGAGGTTTGCACAATCTCGATGTTCAACACGAATTAGCACTTTAGCAAATCATGAAGACATTGACGAAGGGTTGGCACTCTTAAAGTTCCTGCATCACCTGTTGGGGTTTTTGCCATATGGCGTGTGCCTGCCGCATCATAAGGAACATACGCGAACCTGACGGGCATCAGTGGGAAATGCTGACCGTCAGCTATGTGCGGCCAGCGTAATTGCCTGATATAAGGGTAGGGTAATTCAAGGTGAATCAAAGAGGAGTCTCATGAAACCAAGAATCACGCTGATCACCATCGGGGTTAATGATTTGGAAAAATCACTGCGCTTCTATCGCGATGGTCTGGGACTGAAAACCGAAGGCATTATCGGTACGGAATTCGAGCATGGCGCGGTCGCAGCTAATCCCGCTTACGCCGTCCAGACTGCCTGATCCGTCCAACGGTTTTTTTCCAGGCAAACAGCCACCTCAAGCGTAACCCGCCTGCCCGGAGTCTGCCGTTGTTCAGTCCTTCAACACCG
>JAHJJD010000033.1 GCA_018822845.1 Gammaproteobacteria bacterium
AGCCCAAACGGATGATTGCAAGCTCAGTTGCAGTTAATGTGAGCCGAACCCCGTTTTCATTCGCAACTAATGTGAGCCGAAAAACGCGCTGATTGCAAGCCCAACCGTTTTCGATTGCAAGCCGTTACACCTAGGCCAGCAAACCGTGGCGGGCAAACACCTGTAGCAGATGCTGTACATTGGCGGTGATTTCCTTGTCCATGCCCTTGCCGCTGGTTTGGGCCTGTTTACCGCCCGGAATCGCCAGTTCGCCAGCCGCAGCTTCTTCCAGCAACACTTGCGCAAGTTCCGGGGCAGTGCGGGTTCCATCCAGCAGTTCCAGCAAGCGGCTGGCGAAGGCGTCAATGCTGAGCGCCAGATGGTGAATGGTGGCAACGCTGCTCCAGCCCTGTTCCGCCTGCAAACGCGCCAGTGGCAATGCCTGCGGGCGTTCCGGCAGGTCTGGCCGGATCAGGCAGGCTTGCAAATGCCCCAATACGGCGCGGTAGCTGTAGAGGCTGAACAGTTCACTGAGTAACTCGCCACTTTCATCGGCGAAACGCGCCCCACCGGCATCACGCACCTGTGTTGCCGCCACCGACAGCAGTTCGGCGAAATCCGGCGTATAGGGGTGTACCTCCTGCAAATACAGCAAAGCCGCTTTGGTCAGCGGGTGGGCAATGCTCAGTTCCGTGTTGTCGGGCAGCAGGAATGCGGCAGTTTTATTGTTGTTCAGCCCCACTTTACCCTTGGTGCGCAGATTGGCGCTGAAGAAAAATGTCTGGAACACGTCGATGTCGATTTCCCGCTCCAGTGGCAGGTCGGCACGGCACAGCAGGCTGCGGCGAAAAGCGCGCATCCGCACAAAGTCCATCCATTGTTCATGCTGCAAGGGGTCTTCAATACCAGCCAGTGCCGCCTGTGCCGGAGCTGGCAAAGTGGAATCAAACAGTGTGTTCAGGTCGGTTTCACACACGTATTGCAGGCCATGCCGGTTTGCATCGGCGAGGAATTCCGCAAACAGGAACGGGTTGTTCTCGCCCGCCAGATATTCGTGCAGCAAATAGCTGGGGTGAGACTTGAGCAGGTAGCCGATTTCCTTTTGCACATAGCGCCCGCTGTCGCTATCCGTTTCCTGCATGGCGTTTTGCAGGCGTTGCAGGGCCGCAATCGCAGCGGCGTGTTTGGCGTGCGCGCCCTGCACGTCACGGGTAGCCAGTAACAGCAGGTCACGCAAACTGCCGCGCATGCGCCAGCCGGGCAGCACGTTGTAGCTGATGTAGGCAATGCCGTTGGGGGTAAGGGATTCCCGCGCCAGTTGCAGGATCTTTTCCCGCACGACAGCCGGAACCCAGGAGTACACCCCGTGGGCGATGATGTAATCAAACTGGCCAATGCGCGCAGGGTCGAGTTCGAGGATGTCACCGACTTCCAGACGGATGTTTTCCAGACCGGCCTCACGCACAATGGCCTGACCAATGACTACCTGCGGTGCGGACAATTCCACCCCGAGAAATTCACTGCCGGGCAGGTTTTGCGCCATGGGAATGAGGTTGCCACCGGTAGCGGAACCCAGCTCCAGCACCCGGCACTGTTGCGCTGGCGCAGTGTTGATGCCAAACAGACGGCCAAGACAGGCCAGATTACCGGGGTGGGTTTCCGGGAACGGATTGGTTTCATAAGTGAATTCGTCGTAAAAGTCGACCATGATCAAGATACCCGCAGTGGCTAGCCTGTCATTTTCGTTGATTTTAGCCAGCCGGTATAGCGGTAAATCAGTCCAGCGGCAGCGCCACTACCATCCTGAATTCCGCCCGCGTGTCATCAGCGCGGGTCAGCCAGAAATTCTGTACCGCCAGACTGAAGCCGCCACTCGCCATGAATTGCATCTCATAGCCGTCGCCCAGCTTGCTGGTGTCAAACTCCAGCGGGGAATCGGAGGCACTCCATACAAATGTTCCGGTTCCTGAATCACGAATCCAGGCAGAGCCATTCTGCCCGTTCAGTTTGTATTTCATCACCAGTTGCGCCAGTTCTTCAGTCAGTTTCACATCGTCAACCGCAACGAATACGCCAGCATCCATGTACTCAAGCCGCCCCAGTAGCCCATCCAGCAATTGTGCCTGCTCGGTCTGATCCACTGCTGCTTCAGCCTTGGGGGCCGCAAACAGCAGGAAAAGCGCTATCAGGGCGTAAATGAGTAAGGATAACCACACCAGTTGCCGGACTGATGAATGTCGCGTGTCCGGAGTTTCCATACTCACCTACCTTGATTTGAATTACTAATAGGCTCAATTATAGAACGCAATCACAAGTCTGAACACAAGCTGAATGAAAATTTGCTCAATTTTCATTCTTTAAATTGATATATGGACTCAAAATACCGATAAACGGCAAATAAGCCCATCGCCTCGCCGCCGATTGGCCGCCCTGGCCGTGAACGGTTATTCCATGCCATTACGTCGAAATGTGCCCAGGGGATGCTTTCCGGTACAAATTCATTCAGGAACAGGGCGGCGGTAATGGCACCACCGTAGCTTCCTCCGCTGTTGGTGAAATCGGCGAACTGGCTTTTCAGTTGTTCGAAATAGGGTTTGTGCAGCGGCAGGTTCCAGATCAGCTCATGACTGGTTTCCGCGACCGACTGGAGATTTGCCGTCACCCCCCTGTTGTTGGAGAAGAAAACCGGTATTTCAGTCCCCAGTGCAACCCGCGCTGCTCCTGTCAGGGTGGCGAAATCGACGATCAGATCCGGCTGCTGCTCGGCTGCGGCGGCCAATGCGTCGCACAGGATCAAACGGCCTTCCGCATCGGTGTTGTCCACTTCGACTTGCTTGCCCGCGCGGGTAGCAAGGATGTCACCGGGGCGGAATGCATCCCCCGCAATGGCGTTGTCGACTGCTGGAATCAGCACCCGCAGGCGCACCGGCAGTTGCAGTTGCATGATCAGTTTCGCCAGCCCCAATACGTGCGCCGCCCCGCCCATGTCCTTTTTCATCAGGCGCATGTATTGGGAAGGCTTGATGTCCAGGCCGCCAGTATCGAAACACACGCCCTTGCCCACCAGCGTCAGCAACGGATGGGCGCTTTCCCCCCAGTTGATTTCCAGCATACGTGGTGCATGGGCGCTAGCGCGACCGACAGCATGGACGGCGGGGTAATGGTGTTGCAGCAATTCATCCCCAACCAGTTGGCTGAAAGCGGCGGAATGCTCGTTGGCCAGCCGTTCCGCCGCTGCTGCCAGATGTTGCGGCATCATGTGGTTGGCGGGCTGGTTGACCAGATCGCGCACCAGTGCCACTGCCTGAATGAAAGCCTCGGCGCGGGCAGTATTGACACCTGCGTACAATGATGGCGGGGTTTTGTTTTCAGCCTGACGGAAAGCATTGAATTTGTAGCAACCCAGCCCCCAGCCGATGGCCGCTTCGCTGCGTTCTTCCGCGTTCCAGCCGCATTCCAGATGGTAGCCTCCGGCGGGCAGCGTATCCGCCAAACCGGCCAGCGCCCAACGGGTTCCCTCGCTGGCGTCATACACCACCAGTACCTTGCTGAGGCCACCGTGCGCATCCGGCAACAGGCAGCTTTGCCCTGCCTTGCCCTTGAACTGGTTGAGACGCAGCCAGTTGCGCTCGGCTTCGGTAAGGCTGGCGCGGAAGTTTTCCCAGCCCTGGTTTGTGAGCGGATAAATGGCCGTAGAGGTAATGGCTTTTGCGTGTGTAAACATTTTCACCCTATCGCTTCCCGGTTGACATCCGGTTGGTTGAATTGCATCCTGTGCAGAAAAATGACCAAAGTATATGCCTATAAGGATAACCTGCCCGGATGCGACTGGATACTACCTATACCGTCAACACCCCTGAAGGCATCGCCTTGCAGCTTTCACCCGCAGGGCCTTTGCCCCGCCTGCTGGCATGGCTGATGGATTTGTTGCTGCGCTCCGTCATCAGTGTCACCCTGATCGTTATCCTGTCATATATGGGCAAAATGGGGCTGGGCATTGCTGCCATCCTGATTTTCCTGCTGGAGTGGTTTTACCCGGTTTATTTCGAGCTGCGCCAGCATGGCCAGACGCCAGGCAAGAAAATGCTCGATCTGTATGTGGCGCAAGCCGACGCCAGCCCGGTGACACCTTCCGCCTCCATCGTGCGTAACCTGCTGCGGGTCGTCGATTTCCTGCCCTTGCTGTATGGCTTTGGCCTTGCCAGCATGATGCTGAACAAGCGCTTCCAGCGACTGGGCGACCTGGCTGCCAATACCGTTGTTTTGCATAAAAACAATCATAAAAACCGCCATACTGCTGTTGAAACGGAGCCGCTACGCCCACCCATGTCGCTGACCCTGCCGGAACAGCAGGCCATCATGCTGTTCTCCCAGCGCAGCAACACCCTCACCAGCTCACGTCAGGATGAGCTGGCGCGCCTGACCGGCCCACTTGCCGGGGAGCAGGAAAACCCTGCCCGCTACCTGCACGCTATCGCCAACTGGTTAACCGGAGGGCGTGCAGCATGAAACAGGAACAGTTCATCGAACGCTACCAGTCATTGTGGAATGATTTCGAGGCATGGCTGGACTATCAGCAGACCAGTAAAGCCGAACGCCAACGTATGGCGCTGCAAGAGCCGCAAATTGATTTCCCCGCCACCTACCGCCAGCTTTGTCACCATCTGGCGCTGGCGCAGTCGCGCATGTACAGCCCGCTGCTGATCGAACAGCTCAACCAGTTGGTGATTCGCGGGCATAACCGCCTGTATGGCTCGCAGCTGCATTTCCTGCACCATATCGTGGCATTCTACCTGCGTGACCTGCCCCGGCTGGTACGGCGGGAAATCAAGCCATTGATGCTGGCCTGCCTGCTGTTTTTCGGCAGTTTCTTCGCCATTATGATCGCCATCCAGTACCAGCCGGAACTGGTGTATTCGGTCATCGACGGGGAACAGGTTGCAGGCATGGAAGCCATGTATGACCCGGCGGAACGTGAATCCCGCCTCGGGCGCGAACGTGAGGCCGACAGTGATGTGCTGATGTTCGGTTATTACATCCGCAACAACACCGGCATTGGCTTTCAGGTATTTGCAGGCGGTTTGCTGTACGGGTTGGGCGCACTGTTTTTCCTGCTGTATAACGGGCTGGTGATTGGCGCAGTGGCCGGGCACCTGACCCAGATTGGTTACATCGAAACCTTCTGGGGGTTTGTGGCCGGGCACAGCGCGTTTGAGCTGACCGCCATCGTGTTGTCCGGGGCTGCCGGTTTCAAGCTGGCGCAGGCGCTGATCATGCCGGGCAGGAAATCGCGCCTGCTGGCCCTGTTCGACAACAGTCAGGATGCCATCAAGATCGTGTACGGTTCCGCCACCCTGTTCATCATGGCCGCATTTGTGGAAGCCTTCTGGTCATCACAGGTATGGATTCCGCTGATGATCAAGTACGCAGTCGGCATTACCCTGTGGGTACTGCTCATCGCCTACTTCACCCTTGCCGGGCGCAACCCGGTGGCTGAGCGGCGATCCCTGAGCGGAGTCGAAGGGAAGTCATGAATCTTGATTCCATCACCGCCAACATCCGCCTGCGCTCCCCATGGGAAGCAACCGACCTCGGTTTCGCCATGGTGCAACACAACGCCCGCTGGATTTTCCCGGCATGGACATTGCTGCTGTTCAGTACCGCCCTGATTGTCTGGCTGATCCTGCCCGCCGATTATCAGGAATACACCCCATGGGTCGTGTGGTGGCTGAAACCGTGGTATGACCGGGTGTTGCTGCACATCCTCAGCCACCAGATGTTTGACCAGCGGCTGTCCACGGCTGACATTTTCAGCGCCATGCCGCGCTTGTTCCTGCGCACCGGGTTGCCGGGTGCTTTGCTGTGGCGGCGTCCGTCCTTTTCGCGTGGTTTCAACCTGCCTATCTGGCAACTGGAACAATTGCGCGGCAAGGCGCGTAGTGAGCGGCAGAACCTGTTGCACTTGCAGGCGCATTCCCACGCCGTGTGGCTGACGATTGGCTGCATCCTGCTGGAACTGGTGGTGATTTTCAGCCTGTATGCGCTGATTGTCCTGCTCGACCCTACTGACGGCTCATGGGATTACCTTTCCAGCGCCTTCACCAACACCTTTGATGAGGAAACCAGATATTGGGGGTCAATCATTTACATCGCCCTGTCTACCACTGCGACCTGGTTGATAGAGCCGCTGTACATTGCCGCCAGTTTCAGCCTGTACCTGAACCGCCGTACCCAACTGGAAGCCTGGGACATCGAACTGGCTTTCCGCAATATGGGCGAACGCCTGCGGGCGCTGGCGCAAGCACCCCTTGCCATCCTGCTGGCAGTATTCCTGTTGGCGGGCAGCCATGCATTGTTCCCTTCCCCGGTTTCCGCCGCTGAAAGCAAGGGTGAGTATCTGGCGGAAGAGCGCCTGCCCCCGGAAGATTCCGCCGACCAGATCGAAGCTGTCATGCAACTGGACGAGCTTTCCAACATGCGCACCGTGAAGCGCTGGGAACGGATCAAGCCTGAAGAGGAGGAAGACGAACGGAAATCCTTCACCATTCCTGAAGCCTTGCAACTGCTGTTTGCCAATATCACCAAAATCCTGCTGTGGGTTTCGCTCATCATACTGGCGGTAATGCTGTTCGTTTACCGGGAACGGCTGCTGGCGATGCTGAAACCCTTGCAGCGCAAACCGCAACCGCAGGCAGTTCCCGACACCCTGTTCGGTATGGACATCCGCCCTGAATCCCTGCCTGACGACATTGCCACCGCCAGCCGCCGCTTGTGGGAGGCAGGGCAGCATCGCGAAGCCCTGAGCCTGCTGTACCGTGGCGCACTGATGCACCTGACACGGCACGATCGGGTTCCGGTGCAGGATAGCCATACGGAAGGCGACATCCTGCATCTGGCTCGGGAATACCTTGGTAGCGGCCAGCGTATTGCATGGCTGACGGCTGTTACCCTTGCCTGGCAGGAAGTGGCCTATGCCCACCGCACTCCGCCCGGTGAACGGGTTGAGCCGCTGTTTGAGGGGTGGATAGGCTTCGCCCTTCGACTCCGCTCAGGGACTGACGTTCAACCAACGACAAGCGCAGGGGATATGCAGGCATGACGCGGCAACAAATACTGATCGGTCTGTTTGCCTTGCTGGTTGCGATTGCTGGGGTGTACTGGTTTGTTAACACCTTCCAGTTGAAGGAAGTGGATGAACACGTCGGCTTTCGCGGCGAGGCCAAAACCAACCAGTTGTTTGCCGCGCGTCTGTTCCTCAAGCGCATGGGCGTGCCCGCTGAACGCAAGGATACGCTGGTAACCCTGCCCGATACAGACACCGTACTGCTCATCAATACCCAGCGTTACACCTTGTCCCGGCAGAAGATTGACGAAATCCTCGCTTGGGTAAAACGGGGTGGCCATCTCATTACCCGCGCCCGCAGCAACGGCAGTGCAACGATTTTCGATGACGGGGATGACTCTGAGGAAACTGAAGAAACGGAGGACGACAGCGCAACGGAACGTGATTTCCTGCAACAGGCGCTGGGCATTACCGTTGGCAAGCACATTATCCCCGATGACGATGATCTGCCGCTGGATGCCGAACTTACAGGAATGCCGGATGAACTTGGTGTAGACCCCGACTTTTTCAACGCGCTGGAAAGTTCAAATGAAAACGCCAGGGTACTGCAATACAAGGACGCCACCTGGTTGCTGGAACAACCCTGGGGCGACGGCATGGTAACGCTGGCCGCCAATCTGGATTTCATCGAAAACCATGCGTTACAGGATTACGACCACGCCGAATTTTTCTGGTACATGCTACACAGCCAGCATGATGAACCGCGTTCTGTCTGGCTGCTGCACATGGACGACATGCCGCCGCTGTGGAAGCTGATCTGGGAACACGCCTGGGCACTGGTGCTGACACTGGCGATGCTGGTTCCGCTGACCATCCTCGCCCTCAGCCCGCGTTTCGGCCCCTTGATCCCCAAACCGGAACCGGGACGCCGCCGCATTCTGGAACATATCCATGCCAGTGGCCGCTTCATGTGGAAACGCCACAGCAAACACGGTGACGCCCACTACCGGGATTTCGCCGCATCCGTCGAACACATCAACCCAAGCACAAGGAAACAACATGACGACAAGCAGCCTGACGCTTGAACAGGCCAGCACACTGGCTGAACGCATCCGCCTTGAGATCGGCAAGGCACTGATCGGCCAGCAACAGGTCGTGCGTGAAACCCTGATTGCCCTGCTGGCGGGCGGCCACGTCCTGATCGAAGGCGTGCCCGGCCTCGGCAAGACCCTGCTGGTACGCGCGCTGGCGCATACCATTTCCGGCCAGTTTGCACGCATCCAGTTCACCCCCGACCTGATGCCAGCCGACATCAGCGGGCATGTGCTGTTCGACATGCAGAACCAGACCTTCAACGTGCGCAAGGGGCCGGTTTTCACCCATCTGCTGCTGGCGGATGAAATCAACCGCGCACCCGCCAAAACCCAGTCCGCCCTACTGGAAGTCATGCAGGAACAGCAAGTCACCATCGAAGGCAGGGCGTACCCCGTTCCCCTGCCGTTCATGACGCTGGCGACCCAGAACCCACTGGAGCAGGAGGGCACCTACCCGCTGCCGGAAGCCCAGCTTGACCGTTTCCTGCTGAAAGTATTCATCGAATACCCGACACTGGAGGAAGAAGCTGAAATGGTCACCATCGTCACTGACCAGCAGATCGGCGACCGTTTCAACCTTGCCAGCCTGCAAGCCATCGCCGCCCCCGAACAAATCATGGAAATGCAGAAAGCTGCTGCCAATATTGCAGTGGATGTAGCGGTACTGGATTACGCCGTGCGCATCACCCGCGCTACCCGCCAGTGGCAGGGCTTACGTTTCGGTGCTGGCCCACGTGGCAGCATTGCCCTGATCCGCGCAGCTCGCGCCAACGCCCTGCTGGAAGGCCGCGATTTCGTCCACCCGGATGACATCAAGCAAGTGTGCCTGCCAGTCTTGCGCCACCGTGTTTCGCTTGCACCGGAAATGGAACTGGAAGGCTATACTGCCGACCACCTGCTGAAAGCCGTACTGGAAAAAACCGAAGCACCGCGCACATGATCCTGCCCGCCCGCCGCAGCTTTTATCTACTCGGGGTGAATGCCGTTGTCGCCCTGCTGGCCAGCATCGCACCCGATTTGCTACCCATGTGGTATGTCACGGTGGGCTTAAGCCTGCTGGCGGCACTGGCGGACATGCTGCTGGCAGCAACGGAATCAGCTCCGCGCGCGGAACGTTCCGTACCCCATTCCCTGCCGCTCGGGGTGAAGCGCAGCGTGCAATTGCGCATCCACAACGAAGGCAAACGCCCGCTCGATCTGGAAATCTTCGACCATTTCCCGCTGGAAGTGAGTGCCAGTGGCTTCCCCATGCGTCTGGGGCTGAATGGGGGCGAATTTGCTGCACCGCTGTACGAAGTCACCGCCAATGAACGCGGCAAACTGACCTTCCCCTGCGTACAGCTCCGGGTACTTTCCCCGCTGAAACTGTGGTGGCGCGACCTGAAACTGCCGGTCGTGTCGGAGGTGAAGGTTTACCCCAATTTCGCAGCAGTCGCACAATACGCGCTGATGGCGACCGACAACCACCTCAGCCATATGGGTATCATGAAAAAGCGCCGTCGGGGTGAAGGGCAGGATTTCCATCAGTTACGCGAATACCGTGAGGGCGATAGTCTGCGCCAGATCGACTGGAAAGCAACCTCGCGGATGCACAAGGTGATTTCGCGCGAATATCAGGATGAACGTGACCAGGAGATCATTTTCATGCTGGATTGCGGGCATCGCATGATGGCAAAAGATGATGCGCTGTCGCATTTCGACCATACCCTCAACGCCATCCTGCTGCTGACCTACGTGGCCTTGCGCCAAGGGGATGCGGTAGGGCTGGGCAGTTTTGCCGGAGCCAGCCGCTGGTTGCCTGCGCACAAGGGGCAACACAATGTGCAGCACATGCTGAACGCCCTGTATGACTTGCAACCAACGCCGCAAGCACCGGATTACGCACAGGCCGCGACTGAATTACTGGTACGGCAGAAAAAACGGGCACTCATCGTGCTGCTGACCAACCTGCGTGATGAAGATCTGGATGACCTGCTGCCAGCCTTGCACATCCTGCGTAAACGCCATCTGGTGCTGCTGGCGAGTATGCGTGAGCAAGCGCTGGACAAGGCTGCGGAAGAACCGGTCGGCAATCTGGAAGATGCCCTCAACAAGGCTGCCGTCCAGCATTACCTGCAAGCGCGAAAAGCGACGCTGGATCGAATCCGCGCCGCTGGTATCCATTGTCTGGATGTTCCCCCGCCCGAACTGTCAGTTAACCTGGTTAACCATTACCTCGACATCAAGCGGAGTGGTTCGCTTTAGGCTGCCAACTGCATGCGCACTTCACGCACGGTCGGGTACAGATGTTCTACTTCGTCCTCAATCCTGCGCAAGACCAGCTCAAACATTTCCCTGGTTTCCTTGACGAACTGGTCATGATCCTTGATGCGCAGTTCTTTATCCTTGCACCAGCGTTTCAGATACTGGCTAAAAACCCGCTTGATTTCACCAGAACCGGCCAGAAACATGTTGGCGGTAATGCGTACCTTGTTTTCGCGGTGTGCCAGCAATGTTTGATACAGCTCGCGCTCTTCCATATCCAGATGTTCACGCACCCTGTCCACGTACTGAAAAAACAGCTCGCAAGTCACTGTTGTATCACAAATCAAGCGATCATCAATCAAGTAACTGAGTACGTTGGAAAGCTCGGTAATTTTATCATTCTGTTCGTGTAATTGAGCAAACAAGATCATTCTCTTTCTCCCTATGGCGCAAAAAAAAATTAAACTTCTACTTTCATTCAAGGATAGTCATTCCCATGTTTTTTCAGCTTGATAAAAATCAAGCCGTATCCAGCCAGCTAGCGTTTGCCCCCAATTTAATGGATTCTATAAATTTTTCCTGGCTCCTTCTACACTTGGGAAACCATCCAGGGAGTACCGTCATGAGTAACGAAATACCAGATCTGACCCGCCGCCAGTTCCTGCTGGATTCACTGGTTCTGGCCGCCAGCATTCCTGCCTTTTATTTCCCGTTAAGCGCAGAAGCCGACAGCAGCGCACCTGTATCCAGTGGAAATGTCCGTTTTCTGCTGCGCAATGATGCCGCCTATCTCAAGCACCGGCAGATTTTCAACAAACGCATTACCGCCATGCCGAAAGTGATTGCTGTCGCAGCCAATGAAAAGGGTGTGCAGGAAGCCATCCTGTATGCGCGTCAGGCAAAACTGCCGGTTGCCGTCAAAAGTGGCGGGCATAGCTTTGAGGGCTTTTCCACCAATGATGGCGGCTTGATGCTGGATCTTTCCAGCATGAACAAGCCCGTTTACAACCGCACCTCCAAACATTTGCTGATACAGCCAGGGGCGAAACTGGGTGGTGTTTATGAATACCTCAAGCAATACGGGCGCTTGATTCCGGCAGGTTCCTGCGCTGGCGTTGGTGTTGCCGGTTTGACGCTGGGCGGCGGCTACGGCTTTTTTGCCCGCCAGTTCGGGCTTACCTGTGACAGCCTGCAACGGGTGCGCATGGTGGATGGGCAAGGCAAACTGCATGATTCTGCCAGCGACCCGGAATTGCTGTGGGCATGCAAGGGTGGTGGCAACGGCAATTTCGGCATCATTACGGAACTGGAATTCATTACCCACCCAACCCCGCAGTATTTCCGCAGTTACCGTTACAAATACAAAAACCTGACGCCAAGCAGTGCTACCAAACTGGCGGAGAAATGGTTCGGCTTGATGGCTACCCTGCCCAATACCGCCTACGGTTCGTGGATCCTGAATGGTAAAACCCTGACGGTACTGGTGACGGATACGGCTCCCCCCTCAGCGGCGCTGAAGACCATACTTGCCAAACTGAAGACAGGTGCAAACGAGGTCATGACGCCGCGCAAGGATGCCTTCCTGCCTGGCATCCAGCGCTTCAAGGGTGGTGTCGAGCCGATGTACTTCAAGAATGTGTCGGCAGGCTATTACAATAGTTTCAATGATTTGAAATCAACACTTCCAGTCATTTGCGAAAAAATCATGGCATCCCGCGTAACCACCCTGCTACAGATCAACACCATGGGCGGAGCCATCAACAAGCCAGGCATGGAAAAAACAGCAGCTTACCCACATCGCAAATTCGGCTTCCTCGGTGAACTGCAAACCTATTACGACCGGGAAGCGCAGGGCAAGGCTGCCGAACAGGTCGTGCGCGACATTCAGGGCATGCTGAGCAAAAGCGGTATTACGGCTCATTACCGCAATTACCCGGATGTGGAAATTACCGACTGGGAACACGCTTATTATGGGGAAAATTACCCCCGCTTACAGGCGCTCAAACGCAAGTTCGACCCGGATAACGTGATCCGTCACCCGCAAAGTGTGAAAGGGTGAGCGTGAATGCTCACAGCATTCCCCGTTCCGCAAACGACACGACGGAATCACCCACGACGAAGTGGTCAATGACCCGCACATCAATCAGATGCAACGCATCTTTCAACCTTTGGGTGATGCGTTCATCTGCCTGACTGGGTTCCGCAACGCCGGACGGGTGATTATGGGCGAAAATCACGGCGGCAGCATTGTGGTGCAGTGCACGCCGTACCACCTCTCGCGGATGAACGCTTGCCCCGTCGATCGTTCCCCGGAACAATTCCTCGTACTGGATGACCCGATGACGGTTATCCAGAAACAGGCAGGAAAACACCTCGAAACGGTAATCGCGCAATTTGGAGGTCAGATAAAAGCGCACTGCATCAGGGTCTGCCAATGGATCTCCCCGACGCATCTTTTCCGCCAGATAGCGGCGTGACATTTCCAGCACGGCTTGCATTTGCACAAACTTGGCTTCACCCATACCTTGCACTGCACAAAAATTTTGTGCATCTGCATCAAACAATTGTCGTAAACTACCGAAAGTTTGTAACAATTCCCGCGCCAGGTCGACAGCCGTTTTGCCCCTGATGCCGACGCGCAGGAAGATTGCCAGCAATTCTGCGTCGGACAAGGCATGCGCCCCGCGTAACAACAGTTTTTCGCGTGGTCGTTCATCGACCGGCCAGTCAGTAATTGCCATGGTACTCCGCTTTTTTTATTAATGGTCTGGATCGCAAATCTTATGTCATTCCTCCCCGGCAAAAACATTCTTTTAGGGATAAGTGGCGGCATTGCAGCTTACAAATCCGCTGAACTGGTACGTCTGCTGCGTAAGCAGGGCGCAAACGTGCGTGTATGCATGACGGCATCCGCCCGGCAATTCATCACCCCGCTGACCATGCAGGCACTTTCCGGCAATCCGGTGCATACGGAACTGCTCGACCCTGCCGCTGAAGCCGGGATGGGGCATATCGAGCTGGCACGCTGGGCAGATTACATCCTGATTGCCCCGGCGACTGCCAACACGCTGGCGAAGCTGACCTGGGGGCTGGCAGATGATTTGTTGGGCACGGTTTGCCTGGCATCCAAGGCACGTTTGGCGGTGGCACCTGCCATGAACCAGCAAATGTGGAAAAACCCGGCGACACAACACAACATCCGCACCCTGGTGGAACGCGGCGTCAACGTGTTCGGCCCGGCAGAAGGCGAACAGGCTTGTGGCGATACCGGGCCAGGGCGGATGCTGGAACCTGCCGAATTGCTGCGTAAACTGGAAGAATGCTGCGCTACCAGCACCCTGTTGCAAGGTAAACGGGTACTGATTACCGCAGGCCCAACCAGGGAACCGCTTGACCCGGTACGCTTCCTCACCAACCGAAGTTCCGGCAAGATGGGCTATGCGGTAGCACTGGCTGCTGCGAAAATGGGCGCGGAAGTCATGCTGGTTTCCGGGCATGTCGCCCTGGAATGCCCGCCCGGCGTAAATCGCGTGATTACCGAATCTGCTGCCGACATGCTGGTGGCTACCCAGGAATATGCCCGGCAAGCTGACTTGTTCGTGGCAACCGCCGCTGTTGCCGACTATACTCCGGTAGACGTAGCGGATCGCAAAATCAAAAAGAACTCCGCAACATTTCATCTGGAAATGAAGCGTACAACTGACATATTGGCTACAATCAAGCAAACTCACCCGCAACTGTTCACGGTCGGCTTTGCAGCGGAAACCCACGACCTGATGACCTACGCACGCGGGAAACTGGAGCGCAAGGGCATCGACATGATTGCCGCCAATTCCGTCGCTAATGGCAAGGCTTTCGACCAGCCGACCAATGCGCTGGAAGTGGTGTGGCTGGATGGCCACCGCTCATTTCCGGAAATGGATAAGCAACGCCTCGCTGAAGAACTGATGAAGCTCGTAGTAGTTCAGTATAACAAACGGAAACAGGCTAATGACAAGCATTGAATACAAGATCCTCGACTCTCGTATTGGCACGCAATTCCCCCTGCCGGAATATGCCACCAGCGGTTCTGCTGGCATGGATTTACGCGCCTGTCTGGATACCCCCCTCAGCCTGAATCCAGGTGAAACCCAATTGATTCCGAGCGGAATTGCCATCCATATCGGTGATCCCGGCCTGGCTGCTGTCATCCTGCCGCGTTCCGGTCTGGGGCACAAACACGGCATCGTACTGGGCAATTTGGTCGGGCTGATTGATTCCGACTATCAGGGGCAATTGTTCATTTCCTGCTGGAACCGGGGCAACGACAGCTTCACCATCCAGCCGGGCGAACGTATTGCGCAACTGGTGTTCGTACCGGTCGTACAGGCAAGTCTGCAACGGGTGGAAGATTTTGACCTGACCCATCGTGGCGACGGCGGTTTCGGACACTCCGGCAGGCATTGAGCTTGTCATGACCATACTCCAGCCCATCGCCCATTCCATTTTCCGCGCCTACGATGTGCGGGGCGTATATGCGGACACCCTGACCGAACACAGTGTCCGTCTGATCGGGCAAGCCATCGGTTCGCAACTGCGCGATATGGGCGAACAGCAGGTGGTGCTGGGGCGGGATGGGCGACTTTCCAGCCCCTCGCTGGCACAGGCTGCGGCGGAAGGTCTGTTGCAGGCCGGTTGCCATGTTATCGATTTGGGCATGCTGCCGACGCCAGTGCTGTATTACGCTGTGCAATCCGGCCTTGCTCCGCACGGCGTCATGATTACCGGCAGCCACAACCCGCCTGACCAGAACGGCATCAAGATTGTCATCAACGGCCAGAGCCTGTACAACGAACACATCCAGCATTTATACGAACGCATTATCCGTGGCGAACTCTGGCATCAACCAAGCGCCAGCAATCTGCAACAGACCAGCATCCTGCCCGCCTACCAGCAGGTATTTTGCGCGCAGGTTCACCTGCAACGCCGTCTGCGGATCGGGCTGGATTGCGGCAATGGCGCTACCGCCTTGCTGGGAGCGGCGCTGTTCCGCGACATTGGCTGCGAAGTCCACCCGCTGTATTGCGAAGTCGATGGGACGTTCCCCAACCATTCCCCCGACCCGACCCAACCAGCCAATCTGCATGCCTTGCAGGCACTGGTGCGGGAAAAGCATCTGGACATTGGCATTGCTTTCGATGGTGACGGCGACCGCATGATTGCAGTGGATGGCAACGGACACATCCTCTGGCCCGACCGCATCCTGCAACTACTGGCACAGGCTGTGCTAACAGAGCAACCGGGGCGCGTGGTGGCGTATGACGTGAAATGCACTTACCGGCTGGATCACACCATCCGTGCCGCAGGCGGCGTTCCAGCCATGTGCATCAGCGGCCATTCCCTGCTGAAAAAATTCATCCGGGAACATGATGCTGTGCTGGGCGGCGAATTCAGTGGGCACATCGTGCTGCGCGACCGGGGCATGGAAAGTGATGACGGCATGTACATCGCCGCCCGCTTGCTGGAAACCCTTTCTACCGAATCTGCCTCGCCTGCCAAAGTCTTCGCCCGTATCGCGGAAGGCTTCAGTACCCAGGAATTCAAACAGTGCTTCGAGTCTTACGAAGCTGCCCATGCTGCGGTGGAATTCTGGAAGCAACATCAGCAATTACAGGCATCCCGCATCATTACCCTGGACGGCATCCGCGCCGAATACCCCGATGGCTGGGGGCTGGCGCGCGCTTCCAACACCTGCCCCTGCATCACCCTGCGCTTTGAAGCCGACACCCAGGAACGGCTGGAGGCCATCCGCAACCTGTTCCGCGCCGATATTCAACGTCTGCAATTGACCGCAGAGGCGCTGACGTTTTAATCTTGCTCCCCTTAACCCAAGGATTTGCATACATGAGCAGGAAAAAGACCGGTAGTCCGCAGGATAATGACCAGGAATTCTGGAATCTTGCCGAACAGTTCATCGAACAGGCCAACAGTGCGCTGGAAAACAGTGAACCTGGCAAGATTGGCGCTGCCATGCTCTACGCAGCCACCCGCTTTAATGCCTTCGTGGTTGCATCCGCCTCTGTTGACCGCAAGGAATTCATGGAAGACATGGATGAAACCATGGACTACCTCAGCAAGCAGTTCCGCCACATGCTGGGCGACAACCTGCGTGACTTCAAGGAAAACTACAAGGTCTATATCAAACATGACGACGAACAGCCCGAATAATACTGCTGCCATCCTGATGGAGGCGCTTCCCTACATCCAGAAATACGCTGGCAAAACCATCGTGATCAAATACGGCGGCAACGCCATGACCGAACCAGCCCTGCAACAAAGTTTTGCCCGCGACATCGTGCTGCTGAAACAGGTTGGCATCAATCCGGTAGTCGTTCACGGCGGCGGCCCGCAAATCGGCAACCTGCTGAAACAGATTGGCAAGGAAAGCCATTTCATCGACGGCATGCGTGTCACTGACGCCGAAACCATGGATGTGGTGCAAATGGTGCTGGGTGGGCTGGTCAACAAGCAGATCGTCAACATGATCAATCAGGCAGGTGGCCGCGCCATCGGTCTGACCGGCAAAGACGGCAACATGATCATCGCCAAAAAGATGGTGCTGGAACGCAAGGCCGCTGAAAACCAGCCTTCCGAAATCATCGACCTCGGTCATGTCGGCGAAGTCACCGATATTGACGCGAGCGTGGTAAGAATGCTGGAAGAAGACCGCTTCATTCCGGTCATTGCCCCGATTGGCGTAGGCAGGGATGGAACCAGCTACAATATCAATGCCGACATCGTGGCGGGCAAAATGGCCGAAGTACTAAATGCCGACCGCTTGCTGCTGCTGACCAATACTCCCGGCGTGCTCGACAAGGCAGGCAAATTACTGGATGTCCTTAGCCAGGCCGACATCCACAGACTGATTGACGACGGCACTATTCAGGGTGGCATGTTACCCAAGCTGGCCTGCGCCATGGATGCCATTGCTGGCGGAGCAAAAAATGCCAGCATCATTGACGGGCGAGTTGCGCACGCGGTGCTGCTGGAGCTGTTGACGGATCAGGGGGTTGGAACGATGGTGACTTGCTAAGCAATACGCTTAGCCGCGCCTTGTCCTTTTCATAATGCTGACGCAGGCGATCCCGCTCGGTCTGGTTTTCCTGCAAGGCGTAGTCATAGGTTTCCAGCGTATTTTCCGCTTCGCTGATGTAAGGCTCCAGTTGCTTGCGGCTGGCTGCATCTTCCAGGCGTTCAGCCTGTACCTTCAGGGCGCTGAGGCGTTCCGCAAGACTGCTGCGGCGTTCCTGCATGTTTTGTGAATTGTGCTCCAGCATGGTCAGTTTGGTGCTGAATACGGCTTCGAGCTGCCCCACGTCCGTGTAGTTTGCCAACAGGTAGTCATCCAGCTCTTTCTGGCGGCTATCCATCGCTGCGCGCAGTTTCAGCAAGGTTTCCCGCCGCTTCCGGGCTGCGATTTCTTCCTCGGTGGGGGCTGGTGGCCACGTTTTCACCACCATGCCCTGTTCATTAAGTTGGCTATGGCTCTCGCTGGATGCTTCCGGCGGCACGACATCGGCATAGTGAACCACTCCGTTTCCATCTACCCAGCGATATAAACCGGCTTCTGCCTGGGTGAAAAGCAGCAGCAAAACAAACGGAAATAGCTTGAAAAATCTGTTCATGGCTTCAGGTTTTCTAATCGACTTGATACACCTGATTTATAACAACAGACAGGAAAGAAATCGTGTGCATGACTGAAGAGCGGGGTGGATTCCGTTACCAGCGCAATATCGATGGGGGTGGAGATAAGAATCCAGGGCGTGACAGGCACGCCCTGGTGGTTTTTTGCTTAGCGGACTGTGAAGAAAGCGTCCGGTACGCTGGAGCGGATGCGGCTGAGGTTGGCTTTCGCTTCACTTTCGCTGGCGTAAGGAACCCGTACCTTGTATAAACCGCCTACCTGATCAATCGTGGCTGTAAAGCCCATGGATTGCATCTGGCCCAGCATCGATTCTGCCGTGCTGCGGTTCGGGCTGGCAACCACTTGTACAGCGTAGGAACCGCTTACCGAACCATTACTGCTGGCAGCACCGGTAGAGCCAGCACTATAGTCGTAGTAGGTTGAGGAAGTGGTGCCGGTATTGCTGCCAGTTGCGTAGTAATTGTCGTAACCACTTGATGGGGTAGTGGTAGCAGTAGTGGTTGCGCCACCCGTACCATAGTCATAATACGACGCGCCTGCATTTGACGCAGTGCTTCCTGTGTTGTAATCATAGGTCGTCGCGCCGGTATTGTACGCACTGCCGGTAGGCGCTGTGTAGCTACCAGCAGCCGGAATGGAACTGGTTGTCTGTGGCGCGGTAGTACCTGCCATAGGCGCACAGCCAGAGATGAATGCTGCCAGAGTAAGGCTGGCTGCCCCCAGTTTGGTTTTGTATTTCATAGCTTAATGCCCCGAGTGAATTGTCGTTCTAATAGACAATCTTATATTTCCAAAGGTTCCCAAACAAGGACTCAATTTGCAGAAAAGTGATCGTAACCCTGTTTTTTTGCAGACAACCCATGATCCAGCTGCAAATCTCCAATATTTTCATTCACTTTTCCGATGTTTGTAAAAAGAACTCCCCGTTCGGCAGCAGCATTTTTCACTGTTTCAAATCGTGCTGGCGGCAGGGTGAATAACACCTCGTAATCATCCCCGCCTGTCAGGGCAAATTCCAGGCGTTGTTCAAGCGGAAGTTGCAACAAGGCGGCGGAAAACGGCAAACGGGCATGTTCCAGTTTTGCCCCAAGCTGTGAAGCCTTGAGGATATGCCCCAAATCTGCCAGCAAGCCATCAGAAATATCCATGCAGGCGTTGGCATGCTCCCCCAGAATATCAGTCAGCGCATTACGGGGAGTCGGATAATTAAGCCTTTGCACACAATACTCAGCGGCATCCACAGACAGCTCCAAACCTTGCTGTACAACAGCCAGACCAGCGGCTGCATCCCCCAATGTACCAGAAACGCAAATCAGGTCGCCCTGTTTGGCATTGCTGCGCAACAGCGCCCTGCCCGGCCTGACAAACCCCATCACCTGTACCGTAATGCTGAGCGGCCCACGGGTGGTATCCCCACCAATCAGAAAAATACCATGTTGCTGAGCCAGCTCACGCATTCCACGGGCAAATTCACTGATCCATGCGCGGTCAGCCTCCGGTAAGGAAATGGCCAGTGTAAACCAGGCAGGTTCCGCGCCCATCGCAGCCAGGTCACTGAGGTTGACTGCCAGCGCCTTGTAGCCAATTGCATGGGGCGGTGTTGCGCGTGGAAAGTGGATACCGGCATTGAAGGTATCAACCGACACCACCAGTTCGCGCCCTGCTGGCATGCTCAGTACAGCGGCATCATCGCCGACACTGACACGCACGGAATCGGGCGGATTTTGCCAATGAAAATAATCGCGGATGAGATCGAATTCGGACATGCAGTTCCCATTGGTCGCCAAACGAAGGTATTTTCTAATGCTTATTTAATACGCCTGCCGTGCAAACAGCTTCTCCAGCCGCCGTTCCCAGCGCTGCATCCGCTCTTCACGGTGAAACTGCGGTACATGTCCAACTACCGGACGGGTTTGCATCCCCTGCCGCAGTAGCAGGGAGAATTTGTTGTCATGTTTGAGCTGTTCCATTACGGGGTTCATGTGCACCTGACTCCTGCTTGTCTTTGTTGATATACGCAGAATTAGGATAACGCGCAGATGTGCAGAAAGTGTGTAGAACCGATGGAAGGTTTTTGTGGTGGATAACCGGATTATTTCCGGTTACGTGCTGTAACTTCAAGGGAGCGGATATTCATCGCCACCTTGTCAAGGACGCCATTGACGAACTTGTGCGCCTGTTCTGCCCCGAATTTTTTCGCGATGTTAACGTACTCGTTTACCACAACCTTGTAAGGCGTTTCGATGTGGTTAAGCAGTTCGCAGGTAGCAACCCGCAATACGGCGTGCTCAATGGGGTCAACCTGTGACAGTTTGCGGTCAAGATACGGGGAAATACGGTTTTCCAGATCTTCCCCACCCTCAATTGCACAGCGCAGCAGCTTGTGAAAGAAGGCAGCGTCAGACTTGCGGAAATCTTCCGCCAGATCAATATCTTCCTGAAAGTACAGATAGACTTCCTGAAAGCCATTGCCGGTGATCAGCCATTGGTAAGTTCCCTGCATCGCCAGCCGCCGTGCGACACGACGACGGGCAATGAGTTGTTGCGCTTCCGTGAGAGGTTTGCGTCCTGCCATGTTGTGCTTACTTCCTGATCTTGCGCAGCAGGGAAACCATTTCGATGGCGGAAAGGGCAGCTTCCGCACCCTTGTTGCCAGCCTTGGTGCCTGCGCGTTCGATGGACTGCTCAATGGTGTCAGTGGTCAAAACACCGAAAATAACCGGTAACTCGTGGGACAGGCCAACCTGCGCCAGACCCTTGGAAGCTTCGCCCGCTACGTAGTCGAAATGCGGCGTACTGCCACGGATGACCGCGCCCAGCGCAATGATGGCATCATAGTCACCATTGGCAGCCATGGCCTGCGCCACCAAAGGCAACTCATAAGCACCCGGTACACGCACGACATCAATGTCTTCTTCCTTCACGCCACCATGACGCTTGAGTGCATCGACTGCACCCGCCAACAGGCTTTCGACAATAAAACTGTTAAAACGCGCCACGACGATGCCGTAACGTGCTTCCTGTGGGGTGAAATCACCTTCGATAACATTGAAACCCATATGCCTACCCGAATTTAATCATGAACATAATCAACAATTTCCAGCCCGAAGCCACCAATACCCTGGAAGCGTTTGGGCGCACTCATGACCCGCATCTTGTGGACACCAAGATCAGACAGGATTTGCGCGCCAATGCCGTAGGTTTTTAGCTCAGCCGGTGAAGAGGATGCATTGTCCTGTACTTCTGGCCGATATTCAAACCCTTTCAACTGTTCCAGCAGATTACGGGTCTGGATTTGCTCACGCAGGATAACAATTACACCCTTGCCTTCCTCACTGATACGGCGCATGGCGTCACGCAACGGCCAGCCACAACCAGGCTCTTTTAACGCCAACAGGTCGCACAGTTCGTTTTCCAGATGGACGCGCACCATCACAGCGTCATCAACAGCAATTTCACCCTTGACCAGTGCCAGATGGACGTTGTGTTTGGCCAATTCCTGATAAGCGACCAGATGGAACTGACCATAGCCGGTCTGCACTTCCTTCTCGAAAATACGCTCAATGGTCTTTTCGTTGTGCACCCGGTAACGGATCAGGTCTTCGATTGTACCCATTTTGAGGCCGTGTTTTTCGGCAAAAATTTCCAGATCGGCACGGCGCGCCATGGTGCCGTCTTCGTTGAGGATTTCCACGATAGTCGCGGCAGGCTCGAAACCGGCCAGACGCGCCAGATCACAACCCGCTTCAGTATGGCCAGCGCGGGTCAGCACCCCGCCCGGTTGCGCCATCAGTGGAAAGATATGCCCGGGCTGCTCAATGTCGGCAGGGATTGCATTCGGTGCTACCGCCGTGCGGATGGTGTGTGCGCGGTCGTAAGCCGAAATGCCAGTGGTGACACCTTCCGCCGCTTCGATCGAAATCGTGAAATTGGTGCGGTGCTCTTCGTCAGTGGCAGAAATCATCAGCGGCAGGTTCAACTGCTTGCAACGCTCACGGGTCAGGGTCAGGCATACCAGCCCACGCCCTTCCTTGACCATGAAATTGATGTCTTCCGGGCGGGTCAGGGATGCAACCATCAGCAGGTCGCCTTCGTTTTCGCGGTCTTCGTCATCAACGATGACAACCATTTTTCCTTCGGAAAGGTCTTTAAGAATTTCTTCTGTGGTGTTGAATTGCATGGGTTCTCACTTCATAAAGCCGTGTTCGGCAAGGAATGCTTCGGTAATGCCGCTACCGGCTGTTGCTGGCTCCGCCGCCTTGTCGCCGAGTAACAGGCGTTCGAGGTAACGGGCGATCACATCCACCTCCAGGTTCACCTTCGAGCCGCTGCGGTAGTCGGCAATAATGGTCTCCTGCAAGGTGTGCGGAACGATGTTGAGTTCAAAAACGCTACCATCCACTTTATTGACCGTCAGGCTGGTTCCGTCCAGCGTAATCGAGCCTTTGGCGGCGATGTATTTGGCAAGGTTATCAGGTGCACGGATGCTGAAACGCACCGAACGCGCATCGTCATGGCGGCTGACGACTTCACCCAGACCGTCCACATGACCACTGACCAAGTGGCCACCGAGCCGGGTTTGCAGGGTTAGCGCCTTTTCCAGATTCACGCTGGAACCCCGGTTGAGGTTGCCGAGACTGGTCAGGGAAAGGGTTTCGCGCGAAACGTCCGCACTGAAACTGCTGCTGTCGAATGCGATGGCCGTCAGGCATACGCCATTGACAGCGATACTGTCACCCAAAGCCACATCACTCATGTCCAGTTTGCCGCTAGCAATGGTCAGGCGCAGGTCGCCACCCTTGGGCTGCATGTCACGGACAGTGCCGATGGCTTCGATGATTCCGGTAAACATTGGGGTTGGTCTCTTTCAAGTCAGGCTGGCAATAATACGCCAATCACCCCCTACTGCGCGAATATCCCGAATGGTCAGGGCAACCCGTTGGTGCATCCTGGCAATATGGGGGAGGTTGAACAGGGCGCGGGCGCTGGAACCCATCAGGTGGGGGGCCAGGTAAATCACCAGCTCATCGGCACATCCCTGTTCGACCAGCGCACCAGCCAGGGTTGCGCCTGCTTCGACGTGCACTTCGGTGATGCCATCTTCCGCCAATGCAGTCATGACTTGCGGAAGGTGAAGTTTTGCCCCACCGAAGCGGCGGATTCTGACGCCCGCCTGTTCAAGTTGAGTAATTTTGGGGGTATCCGTGCTGCACGTATAGATGAGGGTTTCACCGGGAATGCCGAGTAATTTCGCCGTCAGTGGAAACTGTAGCCGCGAATCAAGGATTACCCGGACAGGCTGACGGACTTCGCCAGTAATGCCGAGGTCTTCGCCAGTCAGGCGTACATTGAGGGATGGATCATCAGCCAGGACAGTACCAATACCGGTCAGGATGGCATCAGCCTGCGCGCGCAAAAACTGCACATCACGACGCGCGGCTTCCCCGGTTATCCAGACACTTTCACCGGATTCCATCGCAGTGCGCCCATCCAGGCTCATGGCCATTTTCAGGCGTATGTACGGGCGCTGGCGCTCCATGCGGGAAATGAAACCGGGGTTGAGAGTGCGGGCTTCACTTTCCAGCAAGCCGGATGCGGTTTCAATCCCTGCCTGTTGCAACAGCTTCAGGCCATTACCGGCAACCAGTGGATTGGGGTCGACCATGGCGGCAACCACCCGCATTACACCAGCTTGCACCAAGGCATTGGCGCAGGGGGGCGTGCGCCCGTGATGGGAACAGGGTTCCAGCGTGACGTAAGCCGTTGCGCCGCGTGCGGTTTCGCCAGCCATGCGCAGGGCATGGACTTCAGCGTGTGGCTCACCTGCCCGTTCGTGCCAGCCTTCGCCGACGATTTGCCCGTCACGCACGATGACGCAGCCGACGCGGGGATTGGGATGGGTGGTGTAAAGGCCACGCCGCGCCAATTGTAGCGCACGCGCCATATAGCGATGATCGTCAGCAGAAAAACTCATGATTTGCCGGGAACGGGCGGCAGCAAGGCAATTTGCCGGTTGCGCTGTTCAGGACCAGGGTCGCTTTCCAGCCGCTCAATCATGCTACGGAATTCTTCGATGTCATTGAAACGACGGTAGACAGAGGCGAAACGCACGTAGGCAACTTCATCCAGTTGGCGCAACTCATTCATGACCAGCTCGCCAATCACGGAGGAAGCGACTTCGCGTTCGCCACTGATAAGGATTTCCTTGCGTATGTGGTTAAGCGCGGCTTCGATCTTTTCGATCGAGACCGGGCGTTTTTCCAGCGCACGCATAATGCCCCCGCGCAATTTGTCATCATTGAACGGCTCACGCGCTGCATTGGACTTGATGACTCGCGGCATGGTCAGTTCCGCCACTTCATAAGTGGTGAAACGTTCGTCACATGCCACGCAACGACGGCGACGGCGTACCTGATCGCCCTCGTTGGCGAGTCGTGAATCCACGACCCGCGTATCATCAGTTCCGCAAAAAGGGCAACGCATGACCTTAAGCCGGGTGGTCGCCGAAAGATGTTGAGCGATACACCGGGAAACGGCTACAGATATCCAGCACCTGATTTTTCACACGCTCGATGGTCGCTGCATCCCCGATATTGTCCAGCACGTCTGCCATCCAGTTGGCCAGTTGCTCACACTCGGCTTCCTTGAAACCACGGGTAGTGATGGCGGGCGTACCAACACGGATGCCGCTGGTCACGAAAGGCGACTGCGGGTCATTCGGCACGGAGTTCTTGTTGACCGTGATGTTGGCCGCACCCAGCGCCGCATCCGCAGCCTTGCCGGTGATGCCTTTCGCAATCAGGTCGACCAGCATCAGGTGGTTGTCGGTGCCACCGGAGACGATCTTGTAACCGCGCGCCATCAGGGTTTCCGCCATGACTTTCGCATTTTTCGCAACCTGCTGCTGATAGGTCTTGAACTCAGGTTCCAGTGCCTCCTTGAAAGCAACTGCCTTGGCAGCGATCACATGCATCAGCGGGCCGCCCTGGATACCGGGGAATACCAGCGAGTTGAATTTCTTTTCCAGATCAGGGTTGGATTTGGCCAGAATGATGCCGCCACGCGGACCACGCAGGGTCTTGTGGGTAGTGGAAGTGGTCACGTCAGCAATCTGCACCGGGCTTGGATAGACACCAGCTGCAACCAGACCGGCAACGTGCGCCATGTCGACCATCAGGTATGCGCCAACCTTGTCGGCGATTTCACGGAATTTGCCCCAATCGATGACGCGGGAATAGGCAGAGAAACCAGCCACGATCATTTTCGGCTGGTGTTCAAGCGCCAGACGCTCGACTTCAGCATAGTCGATGTAGCCTTCGTCCGTAATACCGTACTGGACGGCATGGTAAATCTTCCCGGAGAAATTGACCTTGGCCCCGTGGGTCAAATGGCCACCGTGCGCAAGGCTCATGCCCAGCACGGTATCGCCCGGATTCAGCAGGGCCATGTAAACGGCTGCGTTGGCCTGTGAGCCGGAATGCGGCTGCACATTGGCGTAGTCCGCGCCGAACAGTTCCTTCACGCGATCAATGGCAAGCTGCTCAGCCTTGTCGACATATTCGCAGCCGCCGTAATAACGCTTGGCAGGGTAACCTTCCGCATACTTGTTGGTCAGCACGGAACCTTGCGCCTCCATCACTCGCGGGCTGGCGTAGTTCTCGGAAGCAATCAGTTCAATGTGATCTTCCTGGCGACGCACCTCGGACTGGATGGCGCTCCACAGTTCATCATCATAACCTGCAATTTTCATCTGGCTGGAAAACATGCCGCATTTCTCCTGCGCGTTTGAAGCTAAAAAAGCGTTGTATCATACCACCCTTTTCAGCCACAACATATGGTGCAGGACAGCTATTCACCACCAGAAATCAACTTGCCCAGACCGTTGAACAAGGAGCTCAAAGGGTTATCGGTGGCCGGGGCATCTGCGACTTCTGACTGATTATCGCTGGCTGGCGGTGCACTCCCGATACCATTGTCAGTTGCACCATCGCCGTATTTCTTGGCGAAGATGACCGATGGCTCGCCACTGCGATTGAAGAAATGCAGGGTATTACCGCGCTGCTCCACACTGCCTGCGCGTTGCAGGGTACGGATATAGCTACCTTCCCAGTCGCCTACATTGATGCTTGGCATTCCGGGGCCCGGACGCAGGATAGGGCAACCTGCCCTGCCTTTGGCAATATCATTGATCATGAAACCGGTATGTCCGACCCGCTGGAAGTTGGCGACATACTCATTGCAGCCACCAAACCCTTTCAGTGAACTCTCACCTACTTCCATGCTGATTTCGAGTTCTCCGGGAACTTGAGTGCCATAGACGGAAAACAAGCGCCAGCGACTTCCCAGCAATGAAGGGCCACCACTGTTCAGGGGACAGGCTCCAGATGGCAACGCTGGAGTGGTGGACGACTCTGCTGATGCCAATCTGCTAGCCAGCAGGGCCAATGGCAGCAATAAAAAATTTCTGCGGGTTTGCATCAAAGACCGGGGTGACGGCTTACTCATAACTCAATACTCCCTTTTTCGCATAATGGTCGGCATGGACACGGTAACTAATAAAAGGAACAGCCCGCTTCCTCGCATCCGGCGGACTGTATTCTTTTAACCACAACAACGAGTATAGGGCAGGTTTGAAATTTTGCATCTTGAATATTTTTTACACCTTTGTTGCTTTATTACAACGACACAAGGCAACCGGCTTAACGTGATGGAAAATTCACACTCAGTGCACAAGTCAGGCGTTGCCAGTCGAAAAACGGGCCCGGGTCGGTTTTTCGTCCGGGTGCAATGTGTTCGTGGCCAGTGACGTGTTCAAGGCTCAGGCTTGGGTAAGCCTCCACGAGTGCGGGCAACAGCTTTTCCAACTGCTGATACTGGACATCCATGAAGGGTTCGAAATCCGTGCCTTCGATTTCAATGCCGATGGAAAAGTCATTACAACGCTCCCTGCCCCGGTAGCTGGAAACGCCCGCATGGAAAGCCCGCAGGTGGAATGGCACGTACTGGACAATTTCGCCGTCACGCCGAATGAGCAAATGACTGGCAACCCGCAGGTGGCAGATTTCGGCAAAGAATGGATGAGCGGCAGGGTCTAACTGATTGGTGAACAGGTGATCAATCCAGTTCCCACCGAATTCGTAAGGGGGCAGGCTGATATTGTGTAATACGATCAGGTCGGGCGTACAATCTTCCGGGCGCTCATCGTGGTTGGGTGAAGGACACTGACGGGCGACATCCAGCAGGCCGGTTTCGACATTGATATTCATGGTTCGTCCTCGGCGGGCAGGCTCAGGGCCGCCTGGATGGCATGGTTGATACGGGCTGGCAGTGGCTCACATTTCAGCTCGCGGTGATAATAACCGTTCATGTACAGAAAAATGGCTGGCAGATGGAAAATTTCCAGCGCATTGACCAACCCACCGTTGTGGACGGCATCTATCTCAAATACTGGCAGCGGCGTGTGTTCATGCATATATTTTTCCAGCGCATGCTTGAGGCTGCGGCACGCGCCACAGTTGGGCGCAGTGAAAAATACCAGCGCTGCCCCCGGCGTTTCCGCCAGCACATGATGGAAATTGAGGTCGTCAAGTCTTGCGATTTTCGTCATGGCAGGCATTATATGCGCCCTGCCCGGCTGCTTGAACAGGCTTGTGGCAACTCGTACTGCTACAGCCCGAAACTTGCTATAGTCAGGGAATCTGGAATGAAGGACAAACGCCATGCTCGACAGCCTGCACATCAAGAACTTCCGCTGCTTTGAAGACCTTACCATCCCCTCTCTAGGACAGGTAAATTTGATCGTGGGAAAGAACAGCGTTGGCAAAAGCACACTGCTAGAAGCAATCGCTATTTTCTCATCAGCAGCAGACCGTCAAACCATTAACTTTTTTCGTGAATTTCGAGATTCTTATTCTTCTACATCTTCTACAGATGATGATCAATTAATCGAATTACTCCCACACAAAAATCAAGAGTTAATGCTGGAAATAGGGGATATTCGGAAAATTCAATATGTTACAATAATGCCTAAAAGTATAGCAATAGAGAAATTTCCCGACTTCCCTGTGGAGGAATCTTCTTCATATTCTAGAAGGCGCGCTAGAAAAGATAATAAATTCGTTATAATTAGCTTAAAAAACAACCTAATTAATTTAACATCGATACCACACTATTATTCTGGAACTCATCTTGAAAACACGAGCGAGTTAGAAAGGATATGGGCAGCAGCATTTAAAAACAGTAAAAAGAAACTAGTCATTAATGCACTCAAAATAATAAACAAATCCATTAATGATCTTGCTTTTATACCAGAAGAAATTTATGAAAATGATTTTCCTAGAGATCAAAAGCTAATCAGAATACCAATGGTAAAACTTGACGATCAAGATCAAGCCGTACCTCTCCGATCACTAGGAGAAGGTACATTAAGGTTATTACAAATTATTTTAGCTGCACTACAGGCGGAAAATGGCTTTCTGCTGATCGACGAGTTCGAGAACGGCTTACACTACTCGATTCAGGGAGAAGTATGGGAAAAACTTTTTAAGCTAGCGAAAGAACTGGATATTCAGGTGTTTGCAACAACTCACAGCGAAGATACTGTAAAAGCATTTTGTAAGGTTTCGCTACATTCACCTGAAGAAGGACATCTAATTTCTCTAGGAAGAAGTGCTTATGGTGAAGATAAAGGTAAAATCATCGCTATTGTGCATGACGAAAATGACCTCCAATACATCCTCGATACCGGCATGGAGGTTCGCTGATGACCCGCAGTGTCTTGCTCGTTGAAGGAACAACAGATAAATACTTTTTTGAATTATTACTAGAAAAAGCTGGCTTAACTCACGTAGAAGTCTTTCCCCCAAAAGAATCAGGTACTCGCGGTAGAGGCATCAATGCTCTCGTAAAAGAAGGCATTCCCAAACAACTAGAGGAAATCAAGCGCGGCTCAGTCATGAAACTGGGTATTGTCGTCGATGCGGACAGTGAAGATGATGATGCTGGCTTTGCCAATCGTCACCAGGCCATCAGTGCGCTATTGGAAAGCGACTTTACCTTAGTGGTAGCACAACAAGAGGTTAAAGGAAGCATCTTTCAGCGGGATGATGCCCCTGAAATCCGTATTGGCTTATGGATAATGCCTGACTGCCAAGAACAAGGAATGTTGGAAGATTGCTTATTACCCTGTATTGCTGACCCAGAACGTACTGAACTATTGGCACTTACAGATGCCAGCATTCACGAGGTCACGCAGCGTAAAATATTTGAAAACATCCGTTTCAACGAAAAACACCTATCCAAAGTCCGGTTTACCACATGGCTGACATGGCAGCAAAAACCTAGAAGCTGCCGCCAACTTAGCCCTGCCTGCGCCCTCAAAGAAGGTTGGCTCAACCCTGACCATCCCAACATCACAGCCATCACCCACTGGCTCCAGAAAGTATTCCAATAAAACCATATGCAAGGACTCAACCCCGAACAACAAGAGGCGGTCACCCACCTCGGCACCCCACTATTGGTGCTGGCAGGTGCTGGCAGCGGCAAAACCCGCGTCATCACCCAGAAAATCGCCTGGATGATCCGTAAGGGCGTGCATTCCGCCGACCAGATTGCCGCGATTACCTTCACCAACAAGGCCGCGCGTGAAATGCGCGAACGCGCCAGCAAACTCCTGAGCAAGGAGGAATCGAAAGGGCTAACCGTTTCCACCTTCCACACGCTGGGTTTGAACATCATCAAGCGCGAAGCCAAACGTTTGGGCTACAAGAACAATTTCAGTATCCTCGACGCACAGGACAGCGGTGCCATCCTCAAGGAACTCGCCCACAAGCAGGAAATCGAGGAAGCCGACAGCCTGCGCTGGATCATTTCGCGCTGGAAAAACGACTTCATTTCGGTCGAGCAAGCTGCCCTGCTGGCCAATACCACCGACGAAAAACTTGCCGCGATCCTCTACGAGAAATACCAGCGGCAAATCAAGGCATACAACGCTGTCGATTTCGACGACCTGATCGTGCTGCCGGTGCAACTGTTCGAGCAACACCCTGATGCGCTGCAATTTTGGCAAAACAAGCTGCGTTACTTGCTGGTCGACGAATATCAGGACACCAACGCTTGCCAGTACCGCCTGATCCGCCTGCTATCCGGGCTGCGCGGCGCACTCACCGTGGTAGGCGACGATGACCAGTCGATCTACGCCTGGCGTGGCGCACGCCCGGAAAACATCATCCAGCTCCAGAAAGACTACCCCATGCTCAAGGTGGTGATGCTGGAACAGAATTACCGCTCCACCAGTCGCATCCTCAACAGCGCCAACAAGCTGATCGGCAACAATCCGCACCTGTTCAGCAAAAACCTGTGGAGCACCCTCGGCGAAGGCGACCCGATCCGCATCATGCCCTGCCGCACTCCCGAGCACGAAGCCGAAAAAGTCATCGGTGAAATCCTCAAACAGCGCTTCCGCGACCGCGCTGCCTTCAAGGATTTCGCTATCCTCTACCGGGGCAACCACCAAAGCCGATTGTTTGAAAAAGCCCTGCGTGAAAACAACGTCCCCTACAAAATCAGTGGCGGCACTTCATTTTTTGAGCGCTCCGAAGTCAAGGACATCCTTGCCTACCTGCGCCTGATCGCCAACCCGGATGATGATGCCGCCTTCCTGCGCATCATCAACACCCCCAAGCGTGAAATCGGCACTTCCACACTGGAAAAACTCGGCGAATACGCTCACGAACGCCACACCAGCCTGTTCACTGCCGCGCAGGAACTCGGTTTCGCCCAGCGCGTTTCCGCCAAAGCCCAGCAACGGGTGGAAACCTTCAGCTTCTGGCTGCACGAAATGGTACGCGCCGCCGACAACACCGACCCGGTGAAAATTGCCCGGCAGGTCATCACCGACATTGGCTACGAAGACTGGACAAAAAACACCTGCAACACCCCCAAACAGGCCGAAGCGCGCATGAAAAACGTGTGGGAAATTGTCGAGTGGATTCGCAAACTACATGACGACACTTCGACTCCGCTCAGTGCCCGCAAGGAGACGCTTGCCGACATCATCGCCCACATGAGCCTGGTCGACATGCTGGAACGCAACAGCGAAGAAAAAGAACAGGATGCCGTCACCCTGATGACCCTGCATGCGGCCAAAGGGCTGGAATTCCCCAGTGTATTTCTGGTAGGAGCGGAAGAAGAACTCCTGCCCCACGCCAACAGTATCGACGAACACGGCCTTCAGGAAGAACGGCGGCTAGCCTACGTCGGCATTACCCGCGCCAAGAAAAACCTCACCATTAGCTACGCCAAGGTGCGTTCGCGCTACGGCGAGTCTTCCACCGTCGAACCCAGCCGCTTCCTCGACGAATTGCCGCCAGAACATCTGGAGTGGGAAAACAAGAAAGTGGTGTCGGATGAGGAACGACAGGAAACCGCCCGTGCCTACATTTCCAACCTCAAAGACCTGCTGGTTGATTGAAGCCCGGAAGCAGGCTGGCCTATAATTTCTGCCCCTACCAGCAAGGATTTGCCTCATGTCCCAGTATCCCGCCAGCACCCAAAGCCTGATTGACCAGGCCACCAGGCTCAGTGGTCACGGCTTTGACATCGTGTTCGACGCCAGTTTGCCAGTTGCCTCCAGCGTGCGGATTGCCGGGCGGGAAGGCCGCGAGCGACACGAAATCGTGCTGCGCCTGCCCAGCGATGAAAACAACTACCTGATTGCATGGCAGGCAGCTTTCGTCCTGCATCAGTACAGCACGCCGGAAACCGAACGCACCAACCTGCAACCGAATGCTGCCTACCTCGCCAGCGTCAAGAATGAGTTGCTGGAAATGCACCCTGGCATCCCGCTTGCCCAGCGCGAACCCTTCACCGACCACGTGATTGGCGGCGTCCTGACGCAGTTACGCTCCGTCCCGGTCGGCATGCTGATCGACATCCACCTGCACCGTGAATACCCCGAACTGCACGCCACGCAAAAGCAGTCCCTGATCAATCAGGTGGTGGAACACGTAGCCTGCCTGCAATTAACCCCGGAAATGTTCCCCCGCACCCTGGTACGTGCCAATCAGGTCATGAATGCGGCGCAAGCCTTGATGGTCGCCGAGCTGTTTGAAATACCCGATATTTTCGAGCCATACCGTAGCGTAGGCATGGAAGCTGCGGCAGCCATCCTGCTGGAACCGTGTATGAACCAGATATTCAACGCCACCACTGACCGTCAGCTGATTGATTCCTGGGGCAGTAATCTGGGTATTGAAAAATGGTACCGCTGGGTCTGACCCCTCAGACGGGCGATTTTAACTCAATCTTTTCGCCGAACAGCATGTATTCCCCCGCCCCCAGCCGCGCCAGCGGTTGCAGGGCGGTGGCATCCACCGTCAAGCGCCCCTTGTCACTCATACTGGCGATAGTGTTGTCCACATACAGTGCGCTGATTTTGCCCAGCAACAAGGAATAGGTTTCCTTGCCCAACGGCACTTCCGCGTGCAGCTCGCAAGCCAACGCCACCCGGCAATCCTTCAGGCGCGGCAAATCGAATCCTTCAAACGGAGACATTTCCAGATCCAGCATGTCGATTTCGGACTCACCCGCAGGCAGGATTTTCGCACTGGCGTTCAAGGCTTCCAGCATTTCGGTATGCGCGATATGCACCACGAACCGTTTCCGTTGCAGAATGTTGGCGCGGGTGTCCTTGTGAGAACCATCCGGCTTGCTGCCCACCGACAGGCTGATTAACGGCGGATCGCTATTGACCGCGTTGAAATAGGAAAACGGTGCAAGGTTCAGGCTGCCATCGACATTTTCCGACAGCACCCACGCAATCGGGCGCGGCACTATCGTTTGCGTCATGGCGAAATAAATCTCAGATGGGGTCATTTGGCTGAAATCGAGATACATGGCATCAAGTCCGGTAGTTTTTTGCATTGCACACGTTTGGTGCAAGTGGGAATATAACCCCTTCGTCCCGCATGGAAATAACGGAGGATTACATGACCACAAAAATATACCTGCCCGAAGCCGAAATGCCTACCCACTGGTACAACATCGTTGCCGACATGCCCAACAAGCCTGCGCCCTATCTGGGGCCTGACGGCAACCCGGTACCGCCGGAAGCCATGCTTGCCATCTTCCCTGAAGCACTGGTGATGCAGGAAGTCAGTGCGGAACGCTGGATTCCGATCCCCGATCCCGTGCGCGAAGCCCTGACCATGTGGCGGCCTTCCCCGCTTTACCGCGCCCACCGGCTGGAAAAAATGCTCAATACCCCGGCCAAAATCTATTACAAGAATGAAGCCGTCAGCCCGGCAGGTTCACACAAGCCCAACACCGCCGTAGCGCAGGCGTATTACAACCAGCAGGCAGGCATCAAACGCCTTGCCACCGAAACCGGCGCTGGCCAGTGGGGCAGCTCACTGGCGCTGGCAGGGCAAATGTTTGGTATCGATGTGCGTGTCTACATGGTGAAAATCAGTTACCAGCAGAAGCCGTACCGCCGTTCCATGATGCAAACCTGGGGCGCAGAAGTATTCGCCAGCCCGACCGACATGACCAACTCGGGCCGCGCTGTCCTTGCTGCTGACCCCAACTCGCAAGGCTCCCTCGGCATCGCCATTTCCGAAGCGGTGGAAGAAGCCGCCAGCCGTGCTGACACCAACTACGCGCTGGGTTCCGTGCTCAACCACGTACTGCTGCACCAGACCATCATTGGTCAGGAAGCGCGCAAGCAACTGGAAATGGTCGGTGAATACCCCGACATGATTTTCGCCCCCTGTGGCGGCGGCTCCAACTTCGGTGGGATTGCCTTCCCGTTCTTCGCCGACAAGGCGGCGGGCAAGGATGTGAAACTGGTGGCGGTTGAGCCGACTTCCTGCCCGACCCTGACCAAGGGTGTTTATGCTTATGACTTTGGTGACGTGGCGGGCTATACGCCGCTGATGAAAATGTACACCCTCGGCCACGACTTCATGCCACCGGGCATCCACGCGGGTGGCCTGCGCTACCACGGCGATTCCGCACTGGTCAGCCAGCTCTACAATGAAGGGCTGATCGACGCCGTAGCCGTACCGCAACTGGAAACTTTTGCTGCCGGAATCATGTTCGCCAAGAGCGAAGGCATCATTGCTGCACCGGAATCCTGCCACGCAGTCGCCGCCGTCATCCGTGAAGCCCGGAACTGTGCCAAAACCGGTGAAAGCAAAACCCTGCTATTCAACCTTTCCGGCCACGGGCATTTCGACATGACCTCTTATGACCGTTACCTGCAAGGCGACCTGACCGACTTCGACTATCCGGAAGAAGCGATCAGGGAATCCCTGAACCATTTACCCAAGGTTGGCTAAACCTTGCCGTGCGGGGCGCAGGTCATTGCGCCCCCGCCAATATTGCAGACGCCTCCACCCATTTTTCCACCACCCGGCTTCCCTTGTAGCGGATCCGGAACCATTCCTCTCCGGTATCCCCCGAATAATCCAGCAGTTCCACCTTGTCACCCTTGATCACGTACATGCGGGTTTTACTATCTGCATCCGGCTTGTCATAGAGGGGAGCCTTGGCAGGCAGTATCTTGCGGATAGCAGGAGGGGTTTTCTCGTTGATTTCTGCCGGGTCTTCAGTAGCGGCCACTAATGTCTTGAGCAACTTCCCGTCAGGCTTGTAGATTTTGGCGTGGTAAAGATCGCCTTCCGGGCTGACCACAACCGTTTCCATCCAGGTGTACGGTTTGCCATTTGTGAAACGGTAGTCTGTTGTATACCAGCGAGGACCTGAACGTTGCGCAGAATTGAGGGTTTTGGTCGCAGTGGTCAGGGTTGGGTTGCTGATTTCCTTGGCAAAATCCTGAAATTTGCTCGTTGTCTTGTCCCACAAATACAAGCGGTAGAACATGTTGACGCCACCATAACCAACCCCTTCCAGCAAACCGACATCGCCCATGCCGTCGAAATTGAAATCAGCCTGTATGATCAGGCTGTCGATTTCCATGCCACCTTCCGGCACATCCGGCAACTCGCCCAGGGCCTGGGTCTTGCCACCGGGCAATACTGCGATGACATTATTCCCCTGCTGTTTCACCGTCACTTTGATGTTGGAAACAGGTGAAAAAGTTACCGGCAATTTGGCGTAACCCTTAGGTACGGTAAAGCTTACAGCTCCCAAAGCAAGCAAGCCAAAGCCTACCACCAAAGCCATGGATTTAAACGGCAGACGCATGGATTTCACCTCACTTGGTTTTTGTTTGAGTCCCAAGTTTAGACCCGCATCAGCCATTTCGTTCAAAACAAAGGGATAAATGTTTCAGATAACAGCCAGCAACACCAATGGCAGGGTCAGCATGCTGAACAGCGTTTCCCCGGTAATCAGCACAGCCATCATGGTTGCATTACCCCCCAGTTGGCGGGCAAGAATGTAGGCGGAAGAAGCCGTCGGCAAGGCAGCAAATGTCACCAGTACGGCACGTTCCAGCGGCTCCATCTGCAACCAGCCACACAGCACGAATACCAGCGCAGGCAACAACAACAACTTGACCCCCGACACCCACAACAGGGAAACACCGGAAGCCCTCAGCGCCTTCAGCCGCAGCCCTGCCCCCACCGCCAGCAAGCCCAGCGGCAAAGCCATCTGCCCCAGCTTGCCCACCGCCGACCAGACCACCTCAGGCAATTCAAACGGCAACAGATTCAACGCAATACCGGTGAGGCTTGCCATAATCAGGGGATTACGCACAATCGACAGCAGGATGACGGCAGGCCGTACCTGCCCGTGCGTATAATGGGCAAACACCGCGATGCATAACACATTGACCAGCGGAATCATGACCGAAATGATAATGGCCGCCAGTGTCAGCGCCGGAGATGGCAAGGCCACCGCCACAATCGCCAGCCCGATGTAGGTGTTGAAGCGAATACCGCCCTGAAAAAAGGAGGTGAAATCCGGCCCGTTCAAACGCACCACGGGTGCCAGCAGCAAGCACACTGCCGCAGCCGTCAGGGGAACCAGCAAGGCTGCGAGAATCAGCCAGCCAGCTGCTGCCAGATCCACTTCTGCTTGCGCCAGCCGCTCAACCAGCAAGGCAGGAAACAGGATGAAATAGGTCGCCTTTTCCGCCTGTAACCAGAAATTTTCATCCAGAAAGCCGCTGCGCCGTGCCAGATTCCCCAATACCAGCAGGATGAAGACCGGGAATATGGCAGCGAAAACAGCGTACATTAATCAGGATAAAGTTCAGCCAAGCCGGAGCTGGATTGCGGCTTGCCATTACCGGGTTTGAAAGCCTGGACGGCTTGCCATAAAGCCGCCCCCTGCCAAGCGCCTGAAGCACGCCCATAAAGGCTGGACAGCAGCTTGTCGATTTCAGCTTTCAGCAACGGGTCGGCCTGCTCGCGCAAGGAAGAGATCAGCGCAGGATGCAAGCCGTGCACAGCTCCCGCCCATTCCACCAGCGCATCGTGGGCGGCTTGTGGCTGGTTCTGTTTGCAAGCCTGTTGCAGACGGCGCAAGACACTTTTCGCCTCGACCGGCTGTTTACTGCCTGGCATTGGGGGTATCTGCCCTGTTGGTGCATGCACAGGCTTGCGGAACCAGCGCCACAGCAACCAGGCCAGTGTCAGCAATACCCAGACCAATAACAGGCTGAATGCAGCCCGTTCCCAGCTAAACCATTGTAACAGGCCATCACGCAAACTGCCCTGAGCCGCTGGTTCAGGCGTCGCCGCAGCCGACTGCTGTTGCTTGCCATTATCGGGCGCTACGGGCTGCTGGACGCTGGCAGGCGGTAATTGCCCTGCCGGGGCTTCCTGCCCACCACTGACCTGCATTTTGACCGGATCAACCGTAGCTGTTTCCTGCTTGCCCGCTAGCGTGTTCCACCAGTCGAGATTGATGGCGGGCAAATCGTATTCGCCATTGTAGGGCGCTACGATCACCCACTTTTCCTGACGCACGCCGATGATGCCATCATTACCGGCTTCGTTGCGTAACTCCGGTTGGTCGGTATATGCCTTGATGCCAGCGAGAACCTGCATTTCCAGCTTGGGGAGCTGTTCTGCTGCCAGCCCGTCAGCAACGATGGCAAGCGTCAGGGTGATGGGTTCCCCGGCCTTGAGCTTGTTGGCAGGCGTCTGCCAGTGGGCATTCAGGGTTACGCTTTTGGCTGGCAGCCACTGCTTGCCGGTATAACTGGCTGGTTGTCCCTGAATTTGCAGGGTCAGGGGTTGGGAAAAACGCCGGATACGTTTGCCCGAAATCCCGAATGGATCAAATGAGTTCGGCCCCGGCTCAGCCAGAATGCCTTCGAATACCGTCCCCCCCAGCCTCAGCTCCCCACTCTGCTGAGGAACCAGCGCATAGCGGCGTTCGATCACGTAATAATTGTGCCCGTCACGCATCATGTTGTAATTGCGGGTATTGCCAATCTGGCGGATGTCGCCCTTGCCTGTTTCAACCGGTGGGTGCGACAGGGTTGCCTGTGATTGCAAGGGGGAAATATGCAGCATGCGCTGGGTAACAATGGTCTGCTGCTGTACGTAAGGTTGTTTCGGCTCGGCCTCCAGCTCGATCAGGATGTCTGTGGTAGTACCTGGAACAGCCTGGGGCTGATCCAGCACCTGCAAATCCAGCGGCTGGCTCTGGTCAGAACCAAAGGCAATGGGCGGAATACTCAAGGTTCCCGTTTTGAGTGGAAACAGGGTCAGCTCCCAGCTTGTGGTGGCGTTGCTGACGCCATTGACGAAGCTGAAGCTGGTGCTTTGTGAACGCCCACGGATTTCAAAATCCTTGCGCAGCGGTGAAAAATCAGGCTCACCCGAGGTCACGCCGGTCGCGGTGAAGCGGATGATGACAGGGTCACCCAGCGCCACCGGATTGCGGTCAAGCTGCGCAATGATGGTTGCGGCCTGCGCCAACAGCGGGACAAACCACAACAAAGCAATCAATAAAAACCTTACCATTCCTCACCCCTTGCCTGATTGCCACGCTGCTGGTACTGGTACTGGAATTTGCGCCGCCACAATCCCGCAGGATCGTCCGGAATGCGCCGCAACCACTGTTCCGTAGCCTGTTGCTGCTCACGCTGCTGCTGGTCTTCATCGCCTGCCTGCTGACCGGCATTGTCAGGTTTGTCCTGCTCGCCATCCTGACCTTGCTTTTTTTCCTGTTCAGCCTGTTTTTCGGCTTCTTTTTCTTCGCCCTGTTGGCCGTACTGCTCAGCGTCAGGCTGATTTTCCTGTTGCCCTTGCTGGCCTTGCTGAGCATTTTGCTGTTGCTGTTCGCCTTGTTGCCCCTGCTGACCATCCTGTTGTTGCTGGCCATCCTGTTGTTGCTGGCCATCCTGGTTTTGTTGCGGCTGTTGCTGCTCGCCCTGCTGGCCTTGTTGCTGCTCATCCTGACCGGACATTGCCTGCTTCAGCACTTCCAGATTATGGCGTGCATCCTCGTGTTGCGGATCGGCTTCCAACACCTTTTCATAGGCGGCGACAGCCTCTTCAAATTTACCCTGGCGAGCCAGGGCATTGCCCTGGTTGTATTGGCTGGCCGCTGATTGACTCTCGGCAAACTGTTTGGCAGCGGTTTCATAGTCGCGGCTTTTGTAGGCTGCGGCTCCCTTCCACTGCGGATTGTGAAACAGTTTGGCAGCCTCTTCCGGCTGGCCATTATCCATGGCCTGTTGGGCCTGCTGATCGGGTGTTTCCCACAGATCGTTCCAGGCAAAGGCGTGTGCCTGCTGGGGCTGGGGCAGCAGGAAGCAAACCAGTACCGCGCCCAGCCAGCCACGCCGGAATACCAATGCAGCCAACGGCAGCAATACCAGAACCAGCCAGTAACCTTCGTTTATCCAGGTATCGACCTGACGACCTTCGCCTTCGACAAATTTTTCATCCGTAACAGCTATCCACTGCGCACCCAGTTCCGACAAATCAGCATCACCCAAGGCAGCTTTTACGAACAAACCGTCACCCGTATTGGCAATATTCTGGAGTTCGGGAAAATTGGTTTCTGCCACCACGGTTTTACCTGACCTGTCGAGCAGAAAACCACCATTTGGACGGGGAACCGGTGCACCTTCCCGTGTACCAACCGACAGCACGGAAACGCGGTAGCCCATGCTGCGGGCATTCTCCGCAGCATCCTCTGCGGTGTCCGGGTCGGATGCGCCATCGGTAATCAGCAAGATATGACCTTGCGTCATCCCTGCCTGTTTGAGCAATTCCGCCGAACGCTTAATGGCTGGTGTCAGCATGCTGCCGGGGGCAGGCATGATATCGGGGGAAAGGTTTTTCACCTGTTCCTGGATGGTTTCCGTGTCATCGGTCAACGGTGAAACCACGAATGCGTCCCCGGCAAACACCACCAATCCGGTTTGGCCGTCGGTACGCGACCTGAGCAAATCCAGCAGCTTGAAACGCGCCAGTGTCAGGCGATTGGGCTTTTCATCTTCGGCATACATCGAAGCAGAAAAATCCATGGCCACCACCAGTGCCTGCTGGTTACGGAAAACCGGTACTTCGCGCTTTTCCCACGCAGGCCCAGCCATCGCTACCACTGCGACCAGCAAGGAGAGCGACATGAGCACCAAGGGCATCAGGCCAAGCCCGCCCTCTTTGCCACTCAATACGAACGGCATCAGATGCTTGTCGACGATGCGTTCCCAGTCGCCCCTGTTTTTGTTGCGCAACAGGCGGATCACCCAGATCACGGGGATCGCCAGCAACAACCAGAACCATTCGGGATGCAGAAAGTGTAATTCGTCCACCCTATTTCTCCGGTTCGATGCGCAGGACTGCCGCCAGCAGGGTCAGCACGAATGCCGCCAGCAACGGCCAGCGAAACAACTCGGTTTGTGGACGCCAGTGTTCCGCTTCCTTTTCGACGGGTTCCAGCCGGTCAAGTTCGGCGTAGATGTGCTGGAATTCTTCGGTATCGCGGGCGCGGAAATACAGCCCACCGGTTTTTTCCGCAATCGCCTTGAGGGTACGCTCATCCAGGTCAGCAGCAGGATTCATCAACTGGAAGCCGAACACGCTGCGCATCTGGTCACTTTCCGAACCTATCCCCACGGTATAAATTTTCAGACCGGCAGAGGCGGCCATATCGGCAGCTTCCAGCGGGCTGACACTGCCTGCGGTATTGGCTCCGTCAGTCATCAGGATCATGACGCGGTTCTTTTCCGGGCTATCCTGCAAACGCTTGAGGCCAAGGCCAATGGCGTCGCCGATAGCGGTGCGCTCCCCCGCCAGACCAATCGCGGATTCGTTCAACAACTGCAACACGGTTTGGCGGTCGAAAGTGAGCGGTGCCTGCAAATACGCCTGATCACCAAACAACACCAGACCGATGCGGTCGCCCTTGCGGCTACGAATGAATTCACCCGCTACTGCCTTGGTTGCCACCAGACGGTCGACAACCTGCCCATCGAGAATGAAATCCTGCTCCTGCATACTGCCGGAAAGGTCGACCGCCATCATCAGGTCACGTCCTGCGACTGGCAAGGCAACCGAATCACCGATCCACACCGGGCGCGCCGCTGCCGTGACCAGTGCCACCCATGCCAGCGTCGCCGGCAGCAGCGCCAGCAGACT
>JAHJJD010000034.1 GCA_018822845.1 Gammaproteobacteria bacterium
GGGGGTGGCACCGACTTCAGTCTTGTCATTGATGCCATCGCCGTCAGTATCCGGGTTCATCGGATCGGTTTTGCTGTCATTGACCTCAACGCCATCCGGCAAGCCATCCCCGTCGGAATCCGGGTTGTTAGGGTTAGTGCCAAGGGTGGTTTCATCACCATCTTTCAGGCCGTCACCATCGCTGTCCAGACTGTCTTTACAGTTGGCGCTGTTGGTGCCGTAGTTGCCTTTGTAGTTATTCTCATCTGCACTACCCCAGCCCAGATTGGTGAAATGGTTACCAGGGTTGGTGGTCGCCGAGTTATTGCTGCCTGTGAGAACCGGGGCGTTGAACGGATCAGTCGCATTCTCAATCAGGCTGACTGGGCCGATACAGGCTCCGCTATTGCGGAAGTTCAGGACTTCTTTTTCTTCGCCCGCTTTCCACGCGAAAGCATCGGATTTGATGACTGACAGGCTGAAAGAAATATAGTCGGCTATGGGTTTTTCTGGTGGTGCATCAACGCGAGAGTCATTCGACCAGGTGGTATTGGTCACCATGCTTCTGGGGTCATCCACGACAAAGGAATCCGCTCCGCTGGCATGGGGAACGAGTATGGTAACTTGCCCCGTCATGCTCATATCTTTAGGCGTTGGTGTGACAGTCGGTTTCATGAAAACATGATACCGGTCGTCTTTGGTGTCCCAACGGATGGAGTATTCCAGGGTTTGGGCTGCCCAGGCGCTATTGCTTGCCAGCAACAGTACCGAAGCACTTAAGCCAAGGTATTTTCGGAGGATTCTGGACTGCATGGTTGGACTCTCTTGCATCATTTTTATAATAATTGGTCGTGAGTGTGTGGCAGCCACCTGCTGATCAGGTAGCTACCACCAAGCGTATTTATTTTTTACAGGAAATAGCGTCGCCGTAATTGCCCTTGTAGTGATTTTCACTCACAGCTCCCCAACCCAGATTGGTGAACTGGTTACCAGGGTTAGTATTGGCAGAGTTGGTTGCTGCATTGAAGGCATCATCATCAGCCATCAATGCAACACCATCAATGCAGCCACCTTCATTGGTAAAGCTGAAAACCAGCTGTTCCTTGCCTTCTGTCCACGCATAATTGCGTGAGCTGGTGCCTTGCAGGCCAACAAAGGAGAAAGAAATATAGTCGCTGGAAGCGTCTTCCTTGGGCGCATCTACGCGCGAAGCTTCAACCCAGTTGGCACCTTCAACGGCACTTTTCAGGTCGGTGACTTTGAAACCGGCAGTATTGGGAACCTTGATGGTAACCTGGCCTGTCAGGCTGATGTCGGGTTTGGGTGTGCTGGAAGGTTTCATCCAGACTTCATAGGTCTTGCCGTCTTCGGCCAGCGCCAGTTTGTATTCCAGTGTTGCTTCTGCGAAGGCAGATGTCGCAGCCACAGCCAGTACCATACCCCCAAATACGGTGCTTAGCAGGCGGAAGGACTTATTGGTTTTCATTCGTTGTCTCCTGTTGAGTTAGCCCAGTGTTATTGTCATTCAATCATAAACAGTTTTGGATCGGAGGAAATATTTTGCTGATAAGCGGCTTGTTTATTACGCAAGTCGCTAAGTGGTCAATTATTCAGCACTGCGAGAAACAAACGGCCTGATCCTTGCGAAGTCAGGCCGTTCGGTTGGCAATGTGTCAGGTGTTGCCCTTACTTGGGCAAAGTCCCGTTCACAATGTAGTTGGCGGCGAAGGTGCTATTGGCCGGGTGGAGCAGGACATTACCCAGTAACAGGTTAATGTCGTTGCCAGGGCCAGCATACAGCGTGATGCCGTCCATGTTGATGTCGGTCACCTCATAGCCAGCCAGCCGGTAGTTGGCGTTGGCGTCGAGGTTTTTGCCATCCTTGACCAGTACGTTGCCGAGGATCATGTTCACGTCGTTGAACTGGCCGTGGGCAATGATCTGTTGGGTCTGGTTGGCATCACCTGCCCACAGCAAGGCAGTGTTACCCGCCTCGATGCGTGCATGGTTGCCATAAGCCGGTGTCGCTGTCTGGGTGAAATCCACCATGGAAGTCAGGTCGCTCAGGTGTACTGGCGTTGCCGTCATCACCCCCATATGGTTGCGGTGACGCACGCTGACGAAGTAGTCGCCCGCCAGGGTATCGGCAAACATCAGGTCGGCACTGCCGGTTTGGGCATTCACCAGGTCGCCATCACGTTGCACCATGACTGCCTGTGTTTTCAGGATGGTTTTCGGCTCAGCGGCATCACGCAGATCCACCAGCATCCAGTCAACAATGGCTTCATTGCCTGTTACCAGCGCCAGATCCAGATTGAGGGTTTCGCTACCCGCGTGACTGATCGGTGCCGGAGCATACGGTTGTGCCATCGGCAGGATTCCCAGGCTATGCAGGTTATCTGCCATCAGGCCGGTATTGCTGTCGTAGGCTCCTTGCAGGAAGGCGCGTACATTCAGCACTACCTTACGGTCATCGGTAATGGTGATGCTCAGTGCCTGGGTATCCTGCTTGCCGCCACCATCGGTTACGGCCACCGTTACCTCGTAAACATTGTTGCCATCACTATCCGCCGGGTTCTCGAAGTCCGGTGCAGTCGTGAAGCCCAGTTCGCCACTTGCAGGGTCAATCGTGAACAGGCTGCCATCAGTACCGCCGCTGATGCCGTACGCTGGCGTATCACCATCTGGATCAGTGCTGCTTACAGTGGTTACCGGCAGGATGCCTTCCATCTGGGTTAATGCAGCAGTAGTACCTGCACCACCAGAGGTGATCTCAGGTGACTCGTTGGTATTGCTGACCATGATTTCCAGTGCCTGGGTATCGCTGCCACCGTTACCGTCTTCCACCATCACATTGACCAGATAGGTGTTGTCAGCGTTGGTGTCTGCGGGGTTTTCCACGTCCGGTGCGGTCACGAATGTCAGTGCGCCGGTAGCCGGGTCAATACTGAACTGGCTTGCATCATCCCCGCCCACAATGCTGAAGGCCAGGGTATCCGCATCCTCATCAGTCGCTGTCACGATTGTTGCTGGTGTGCTGTTCTCATCCACCGTCAGGTGAGCACTGTCGCCAGCACCGTTGGAGGTAATGGCCGGTGCATCGTTGGTGTTATCAACCACCACCGTCAGTGTCTGCACATCATAGCCGCCGTTACCGTCATTCACCGTCACTTCCACGATGTATGCGTTGTTGTGATCGGCATCAACCGGGCTTTCGTAATCCGGTGCTGTCTTGAAGGTCAGTACGCCGGTTGCCGGGTCGATTGCGAACAGATGGTCATCCGGGCCGCCGGTAATGGTGTAGCGCTGTGTATCTGCCGTGTCTTCGTCAGTTGCTGCCACGGTTGTGACAGCAGTCTGTTCTTCAGGTACATGGGTAGTCGTAGTCGTGCCGCCACCATTAGAGGTGACTACCGGCGCTTCATTGATGTCAGCTACGGAAATGCTCAGCAACTGGGTATCCACGCCGCCCTTGCCATCAGCTACGCTGATTTGCACCTCATAAATGTTGTCACTGGCAGCGGAAGTGCCACCTGCTGCATCCAGCGGATGCTCGAAATTCGGCTCATCCACGAATACCAGCTCGCCGGTCACGTTGTTGATCGCAAACAAGGCCACATCTACCCCGCCACTGAGGGAGTAGGTGAGCGTGTCGCTATCATCATCGGTGGCTTTCACGATAGTGGTTGCTACCTGGTTTTCGTTGACCGTCAGGGCGGCAGTGTTACCCGCGCCATTGGAGGTGATGACAGGTGGGTCATTGACGTTCAGTACGCTGATCGACAGGGCTTGTTCGTCAGTGCCACCATTGCCGTCATCCACCTTGACGATTACTTCGTAGATACCGTTGTCGTCAGCATCGGTCGGGTTTTCGAAGTCTGGTGCAGCCACAAAGCTCAATGCCCCGCTTGCAGGATCAATGGTGAACTTGTCCTGATCCGCCCCGCCGACAAGGCTGTAGGTTGGGGTATCACCGTCTGCATCGTTACTGGCTACGGTTGTTACCGCCGTGGTGCCTTCCGTTACTTCAGGTGCAGGTGTTGCCACATCGCCGCCGCCATCGCTGGTGATTGTGGGCAGTTCGTTCACATTGGTCACGCTCACAGCCAGGGTCTGTACGTCGGTCAGGCTTCCGTTATCGGTCACGGTTATTTCGACCTCATACACATTGTCGCCAGCCGCAGAGGTTCCGCCTGCTACATCCGCCGGATTCTCGAAATCCGGGGCGGAAATGAAGCTCAGCACGCCAGTGGCCGGGTCAATGCTGAACAGGGCTGCATCTGTTCCGCCACTGATGCTCCATGCCTTGGTATCGCCTGCATCCGCATCGGTTGCGCTAGCCGTCGTCACCGCAGTGCTGTTTTCGGCCACTTGCGGGGCTGGTGTTGCTGCATCACCGCCACCATCAGAGGTGATGACAGGTGCTTCGTTGCTATCGGTAATGGTAATGCTCAACACCTGGGTGTCGGTATTGCCTTTGCCGTCATCCGCAGTAACTGCGACTTCGTAGACGTTATCGCCGTTACCATCGGTCGGGTTTTCAAAGTCCGGTGCGGTATTGAAAGTCAGCTCGCCGGTGGCCGGGTTGATGCTGAACAGTCCTGCATCGGAGCCGCCGCTGATGCTGTAGGTCGGGGTATCCGCCGGGTCGTCATCAGTGGCAGCGACTGTGGTTGCAACCGGGGTATTTTCGCCCAGGGTAATGCCCGCAGTGTCGCCACCACCATTGCTGTTGATCACCGGCGCTTCATTGCTGTTGGTGACAGTGACAGGCAGTGTTTGTACGTCAGTACCGCCGTTGCCGTCAGCCACAGTGACTTCAACTTCATAGATATTGTCGCCAGCCGCTGACGTGCCGCCTGCTACATCAGCCGGAGCCTCGAAGTTCGGTGCGGATACAAAGCTCAGTGCGCCACTGACCGGGTCGATGGTGAACAGGGCTGCATCCACGCCACCACTAATGCTGTAGGCTGGTGTGTCGCCATCTTCATCGGTGCTGGTAACCGTTGTGACTGTCGTGGTGTTTTCGGCTACTTCAGGAGCCGGAGAGGCAGCATTGCCAGCACCGTTGGAGGTAATGACCGGTGCATCATTGATGTTGTCCACTGCTACGGTAATGGTCTGGACATCGTAACCGCCCAGACCATCAGTCACCGTGATTTCCACCACATACTGGTTGTTATGATCGGCATCTGCCGGGCTTTCGAAGTCCGGTACCGACACGAAGGTCAGTACGCCAGTGACAGGGTCGATTGTGAACAGGTGGTCATCTGGTCCGCCAGTGATGGTGTAGGCCAGCGGGTTGTTGTCTTCATCGGAAGCGGCTACGGTTGTGACCGCAGGCTGTTCCTCATCGACGTGGATGGTTGTTGCAGTCGTGCCGCCGTTGGAGGAAATGACCGGCGCTTCGTTTACGTTCGTGATAGTGATGCTGAGCATCTGCTTGTCAGTGCCACCCTTGCCATCGTTGGCGGTGATTTCCACTTCGTAGATGTTGTCGCCAGCAGCAGAGGTACCACCGGCTACATCCAGCGGGTTTTCGAAGTTCGGGTCATCCTTGAATACCAATGCGCCAGTCACGTTGTTGATCGCAAACAGGGCTGCATCCACGCCGCCGCTGATGGAATAAGCCAGCACGTCAGCGTCATCATCTTCCGCCACTACTGTTGTGGTGACTACCTGATTTTCAGCTACGGACAGGGCAGCGGTATCGCCTGCGCCATCAGAGGTGATTGCTGGCGGGTCGTTGACGTTCAATACGGTGATGGAAAGTGCCTGCTCATCCGTACCACCCTGGCTGTCGTCTACCTTGACGATCACTTCGTAAATGCCGTCGCTGTTGGCGTCATTCGGGTTTTCGAAGTCCGGGGCAGTGGTGAATGTCAAGACACCGGTCGTCGGGTCAACCGTGAACAGGGCTGCATCGGCACCTCCGGCAATGCTGTAGGTTGGTGTAGCGCCATCCTGATCCGTGCTGGTGACAGTGGTTATTGCCGTGCTGTTCTCATCCACATCCACGGCGTAGGTATCGCCACCCGCATTGGAAGTAATGGTCGGGGCATCGTTTACGTCGGTAACGGTAACTGACAGTGTTTGCACATCAGTACCGCCTTTGCCGTCAGATACGGTGACTGCGACTTCGTAGCTATTGTCTGTATTTGCATCCAGCGGATTTTCGAAGTCCGGTGCAGAGATAAAGCTCAGCGCTCCGGTTGCCGGGTCAATGGTAAACAGGGCAGCATCCGCACCGCCGCTGATGCTGAAGCCCTGGGTGTCGCCTGCATCCTGATCGTCAGCCGTTACGGTGGTGACAGCGGTCTGGTTTTCAGCCGCTCCTACCGTAGCCGTATCACCGCCACCGTTGGAGGTAATGGTTGGCGCTTCGTTGGCATCGACCACCGTTACCAACAAGGCTTGCACATCTGTGCCACCATTACTGTCGGATACCGTGACGGCGATCTCATACACGTTGTCGCTAGCGGTGCTTGTGCCGCCTGCTACATCGGTCGGGTTCTCGAAGTCCGGGGCTGTCACAAAGGTCAGCGTGCCTGTGGCTGGATCAATGGCAAACAAGCCTGCATCTACACCGCCACTAATGCTATAGGTGAGGGTATTGGCAGTATCCTGGTCAGCACCGATTACAGTGGTCACGGCTATAGTATTTTCATTCACGTTCAGGGCAGCGGTATCGCCGCCACCGTCAGAGGTAATGGCTGGGGGTTCGTTGACGTTACCGACTGTGACGCTCAGGGTTTGTACATCAGTGCCACCATTGCCGTCATCGGAGGTGACCTCGACTTCATACACGTTGTCGCCAGCGGCAGATGTGCCGCCTGCTACATCTGTTGGATTTTCGAAGTCTGGCGCAGCGGTAAAGGTCAGTGCCCCAGTGGCAGGGTCAATGGTAAACAGGGCGGCATCCGCACCGCCAGTAATGCTGTAAACAGGTGTGTCGCCATCTTGGTCCGTACTGGTGGCGGTGGTTACTGCGGTGGTGTTCTCATCCACGGGTACGTTGGCGGTGGCTGCACCACCATCGGAGGTGATTACCGGTGCGTCGTTGATGTCATTGACGGTGATGGTCAGTGTTTGCAAGTCGAACAGGCTGTTGGCGTCATCGGCCATGACCTGCACAACGTAAGTATTGTTGCCATCACTGTCACTCGGGTTTTCAAAGTCCGGCGCAGTCTTGAAGCGCAGTTCGCCTGTGGCAGGGTCAATGCTAAACAGGTTTGCATCACTTCCGCCATTGATGGTGTAGGTAATCGTATCACCAGCATCCGGGTCAGCAGAGGTCACGGTCGTTACAGCAGTGGCGTTTTCATCGTGAGTCAGGGCAGCAGTGTCACTGGCACCATCAGAAGAAATGACAGGCGCTTCATTGGTGTTGGTCACGACGACTTGCAGCGACTGGCTGTCGGTATGGTCAGGTGCGGTGTTGTCCGTCACCGTGATGACCAGCTCGTACTTGTTGTTGCCATCGGCATCGACCGGGCTTTCAAAGTTCGGTGCGTTCAGGAAACTCAGTTCGCCGCTATCCGGGTCAATGCTAAAGAGTGCTGCATCAGCCCCACCCGTAATGGAGAAAGTCAGGGTATCCGGGTCTGGGTCGTTTGCGTCGATATCCGTGACAAATGCCTGATTTTCCGGAATCTGGGCAATGGTGCTGATAATGCTGGGCGGGCTGGTTTCCATCACGTTGGTGACCACGATGACTTCCACCTGCTGGGTGCACAGGCTGGTGCTGTCACAAACCTCGGTCATGATGATGTAGGCGTTGTCAGCATTGGCATCCAGCGGGTTTTCGTAGTCCGGCGGCGTGTTGAAAGTGATTTCACCGGTATTCGGATTAATCGTGAACAGGCCACCATCGTACAGAGGCTTCAGGTTGTACGTCAGGCCAGCGTTTTCAGTATCACCATCAGGGTCGGTGGATTGTACATCCAGTGCTGTACCAGTGCCGTTTTCAGGGTAGGTAACGTTGTTGATGGAGGTAATGACCGGTGGGTCATCCACAGGCGTAATGGTGATGTCGACGGTTGCAGTTGCTGTGCCACCGTTTCCGTCTGTCATTGCGTAAACGAAACTGTCAGTGCCGTTGTAATTCTGTTCAGGAGTATAGGTATAAGTGCCATTACTGTTCAGAGCCAGGATGCCGTGCACAGGTAGCGTGACAGGTGTTGTTGTTGCCGTTAGGGTATCACCGTCCACATCGCTATCGTTGACCAGGATGGTCGAGCCATGCAGGACAACATCTTCCGCCGTGGTGGCGCTGTCATTGACGGCAACTGGATTATCGTTGACCGGAGTAACCGTGATGGTGACTGTCGCGGTATCTGTTCCGCCATTACCGTCGGAAACTTCGTATTCAAAGCTGTCTGTGCCATGGAAATCCTGATCCGGCGTATAGATGTAACTGCCATTCGGATTGATAACCACAGAGCCATTGGTCGGGTCGGTCACCGGCGTGGTGTTGATAGTCACCGTGTCGCCATCAATATCGCTGTCGTTGGTCAATACGGTGGAGCCATTGAATGGAATATCTTCCTGGGTGGTACCATTGTCATTGGTGGCTACTGGCGGGTCATTGACCGGGGTAACCGTGATGGTGACAGTCGCAGTAGCTGTGCCGCCATTACCATCGGAAACTTCGTATTCAAAGCTGTCAGTACCGTTGAAGTTCGGGTTGGGCGTGTATGTGTATGTGCCATTGGCATTGATAACCACCGAGCCGTTGTTTGGGCCGGTCGTTGGTGTTGTGTTAATGGTCAGCGTGTCGTTATCAATATCACTATCATTGGCCAGTAGGGTAGTGCCATTGAGCGGAATATCTTCCTGGGTGGTGCCGCTGTCATTGGTGGCCACTGGCGGGGTGTTGAAATCATCGTTGACGATGGTGTAGGTGCTTTGATCAATGGTTGTGCCGTTAGCGTTGGCATCATCGATGGCAATATTGGCAGGATTTTGCAGTGTCAGGATGAGGGTGTCATCGCTTTCCACAACACTTTCATTCGTAATGCTCAGACCTGGGATGGGAATCTGGGTGTCGGCATAGTTGCCTGCCGGAATGGTGATGATAATGGGGCCAGTTGCTGGATTGTAGTCTGTGCCGCTCACAGCGGTACCACTGAGTGCCACTTCCACCGTTGCATCTGTTAGCAGATTGCCGCTTACTACCAGGACAGGCAGATTGCCACCACTTGCTTCGGCATCGGAAGCAGTGACTACGGAGAGTTCTACTGATGGAGCAAGATTTAGGACGGTGCTTTGGTAATCGCGGTAGGCAAACCACCAGGTGTTGATGGTGTTCAAATCACCATAGGAGTTATTGCTCCACGTGCGGCGCAGGGTGTTACCTGCGTCAACGTTTACCTGGCCTCTGTCTGGCGTACTGCCGGGGTCATCCGCAATGTTTGAGTCATCCCAGAACAACAGGTTTGGACCCGATGGGCCACTACTGGTTTGAGTGAAAACCTCAAAACCATTGTCCAACCCTTCAACGTCGTAAGCAGTAAAATGGGTTTCACCCTGGGTATAGGCAATTTTGACATCAATTGGGAAACTGGATTTTGCTACTTTATTTCCTGCGCCATCCTTACCATCCCATGGTACGGAATCTACACCAGCGGCAACATTCTCAATCAAACGACGGTCAATGCCTGCGGTATATGAGCCATCCTTGTTGATATCCAGTACGACTTCGACTGAACCGGGCTGGGTAGCTTCCACCTTGATGTCGGCGTTGTTGGTGTCATTTATGGAGAGTGGCAGGTTCTGTAATGAGCCATCTACGCCTAATGGATAAATATTGGTATCCGGCGGGTTCAGGAATATCTTGTGTTGGGGGGTGCCACTATTGACGTCATTTACAGATTTACGGTCTGTTGCCTTATTGCCGCTTGAGCCGGTACCTGTGTTGTTAAATGAGAACTGGCCTTGCAGTGGACGCAGACCAGAGCCTAGAAAGTTAATCATGGTGACAAAGTTGTTGCTGTCGTAAGCATACATACTGCCGTTGAATGGTGTGCCGAAAGGGGCACTTGGGAAAACCGCCGGGTCATTCGTCCGCACCCCCCAGGATTTAGACCACACACGTCCATCAAGTGCCTGGGGTGATCCTCCCTTCGTCGCTACAGTAATATCAAACCATTTGATATTCATTGCGTTGCTTGGGGCATAACCGGGTTCGGTATACGAACCAGCAGAGGCTGCATTATCGTTGAGGTCAAACTCGATGTAGTAATCGCCTGCCCCTTTTCCTGCTATCGCGGGGTCGAATGTCCAGTTCCCCGACGTTGAATAGCCAGCAGGATCCAAGGCGCTTGGCCCGGCAACTGCCTGAGCATGGCTGGTAATATTTGCTTGCGCCCCACCCGCCAGCGACGAGCCATGCACGACAGAACCATCGGGTGCCACAATACGCCAATAAAAGTTGAAATCTATATCATTGCCTGCATTGCCGGTGAGTTTGCCGAGTCCAACGTAAACAATTTCGTTCGCTGGATCAGCGATATGGATATGCAGACGCCGCTCTTCTGGTTGCTCATATCCGGCAAATGGGTAGGCGGAACCACCATTGCTCTCCATTGCTCCTAATGCGGCGAAGTGGCTGGAAGATGGAGCCCACTGCTTGGTGCCCTCTGCAAAAGCTGGTGAAGTAAATGCCGCACTGGTAACTGCAATTCCTAATGCCAGACGAATGCATGCGGTCAGGGTGGAAAGTTTGGTAGTGAGTATGGCTTGTGATGGAGTATGGTTAGCACCGTTCATCAGGAGGTCCCCGGTTTTCATAATTGTTATTAATCGGTGTGCACAGGTTCGCGTGATGGTTCTGCGAAACAATGCCACAATGGTTACGTAAAAAATAACCAGCGGCAACAAATAGCAGATAAGTGGGTGTGGTAACGCTGGAAGGTAACAAAATTTTGTTCTTGAAATCCGGTTTTGTTTCTGCTGTTTGATGCTGTGCTATCATGCGCGCATCGACAAAAAAGTATATTGAATACATGGAACAACAGACATTGGGGAACGAAGGGAAGCCACGCAAGCGCCGTTGGGTTCGCTGGCTGATTGATATTGCCATCATTATGGTTGTCATTTTTGCTGCACGTGCGTGGCAACAGCACGGCATGCTGGATGGCGAAGCGACCGACTTCGAATACGTTGCCCTCAACGGTGAAACCATCCATCTTGACAACTACCGTGGGCAGCCCGTGCTACTGCATTTCTGGGCAAGCTGGTGCCCGATGTGCGAACTGGAGCAGGGCAGTATCAGCGCCATCAGCAAGGACTGGAAAGTGATTACTGTGGCATTCCAGTCCGGTGGAGTGGATGAGGTCGAGCGCTATATGGAGCGCAAGGAAATCACCGGATGGACTACCATTGTGGATGAAAGCGGCGAGCTGGCCGGAAAATACGGTGTGCGGGGCGTGCCAGCCAGTTATGTGATTGACGCCGAAGGCTCGATCCGCTTCCGGGAGGTGGGTATCACTTCGGGGTGGGGGTTGCGTATCCGCCTGTGGCTGGCGGATTTGCTGGTGGCAGATTGAGGTGGTGGTCAGTATCCGCCAATTGCCCGCCACAGCAGCAACATACCCAGTCCCACGACCAGCAGCCCGGCAATGCGCTTGACTAAAGGATGACGGGTAAACTTCGCCAGCCACGCAGCAGCAGCCCCCATCAGTAGCAGGTTGGGCAAGGTGCCCAGCCCAAATGCCAGCATCAGCAACGCGCCCTTGAGGATACTGCCAGCCGACAACGACCAGATCAGCACGCTATAAACCAGCCCACAAGGTAACCACCCCCAGATAAAGCCAAGGGGTAGCGCCTTGCCTACGGAATCCAGCGGGATGAAACGCCGCCCTCGCGGTTCCACGTATTGCCATAGTGTACGCCCGGCATTTTCAATCTTGCCGACACCCATCCACACGCCAGCGAGGTACAGACCCAGGGCGACCATGAACAGCGCAGCGAATATTTGCAGGAAAAACCGGAAATCCTCCAGCCCGCCAAAGGCGAGTAGCGCAGCACCCAGCCCTCCCGCCAGCGCACCCGCCAGCATGTAGCCGCTGATGCGCCCGGTATTGTAGGCCAGCAGCATGGGTAGCAGGCTGCCGACATGACTGCGTTTGTTTTGTGGAAGGCTGAACGTCAGGGCACTGACGATGCCGCCGCACATGCCAAGGCAATGCACGCCACCGAGCAACCCGACCAGAAATGCGGCAAGGTATTCGGAATGGGCAAGCAGGTTCCATTCCATCAGTTAAGGGTTTGCCGCGCCCGGTAGTGGTCACCGTCAAAGCCAGTGAAGAAGTTTTCCAGCAGTGGATGCTCAACCGGATCAGTGGGGTCGTCCGCTTCCAGGTTACATTCGGCGACGTAGGCAACGCGGCCATCCTGGTCAATCAGGACGTGATACCATGGCTCATCCTTGCTGGGGCTGCCAGCTTCAACATTTTTCTCGAACCACTCTTGCGTGCCTTGAAAATCCGGGTCAACGTCAAAGATGACGCCACGATAATTGAACAGGCGGTGGTGAATGACCTGACCAATGCCAAATGACGCTGACTTTTCTTCCATCATGAGAATTCCTCAATGCTGTTCATAATGATGACTTATCCCCAATATGCGGCTCCCCGTCAACAATATCAAGATTACCTAATATTTGCTTGATGGCATACACCCGGCGGCGATGGGTTTCTTCTTTTATATGTACGCCCTGAAATCCCTGCTGGATGATTTCCCTCACATCGACTTGCTGGCTTGCAGACAGGGCTTGGCGGAAAATGTCCGCCTGCGGGTAATCCCTGTCTTCAAAACCTGCCCTGCCGCGCGCATCTGCCTCGCAAGCCAGCAGCAACTGTGCGAAACGCTCCGGCTTGCGGAAAGCGTCAGTCGCTTCCAGCACTTTCAGCATGGTCTGCGGGCGTAACTCCTTGGCCTTATGTATATGACCATGGAACTCCGCCACATGTTCAGCCAGTTGGCGGAAACGGGTGGGAATCCGCAAGCGTTCGCATAACTCTGTCGTCAACTGGCGGCTGATTGGTTCATGACCATGATGGCTGGGCAGGATTTCCGCTGGCGTCAGCCCTTTGCCAAGATCGTGGGTAAGGGCAGCGAACCGCACTTCCGGCGCATCACTCAGTTTTACCGCCTGTTGCAACACCATCATGGTGTGGATACCGCAGTCGATTTCGGGGTGATGTTTGGCCGGTTGCGGCACACCAAACAGCCGGTCGATTTCAGGGAACAGCACCTTGAGCGCGCCAGATTCGCGCAATACCTCGAAAAAGCGTTCCGGGGCTGGCTCTGACAGGGCGCGGACGGTTTCCTGCCAGACCCGTTCGGGCGTCAGCGCATCCACTTCACCGGCTGCCACCATGCCACGCATCAGGTGCTGTGTTTCCTCAGCCACCCGGAACCCCAGCGCGGCAAAACGGGAGGCAAAACGGGCAACCCTCAGGATACGCACTGGGTCTTCGCTGAAAGCAGGGGAGACATGCCGCAACAGGCGGGCTTGCAGGTCGGCTTGCCCACCGTAGGGGTCGATGATGCTGCCATTCTCGTCCTCGGCCATGGCATTGATGGTCAGGTCGCGCCGCGCGAGGTCATCTTCCAGCGTGACATCGGGCGTGGCATGAAACTGAAAACCATGATAACCCTTGGCCGTTTTGCGTTCGGTGCGGGCCAATGCGTATTCCTCTGCCGTTTGCGGATGCAGGAATACCGGGAAATCTTTGCCGACTGGCCTGAAGCCCTGTTTCAGCATGTCTGCCGGAGTCGCGCCAGTTACCACCCAGTCCCGATCCTTGACGGGCAGGCCAAGCAGATGGTCGCGGATAGCGCCCCCAACCAGATAGGTTTTCATTTCGCTCATGTTCCAATTATGACTTCGCAGGTATGGGGAAGTATATCTTTTTTCAGGAATATTAGAATATCATAATTTATTGATAATAAAGGCCAACATTGACCTCGGGGTCGATTTGTGGTGTTATTCTGTATGCTGAATAATGCTTGTTCGCAGTTATTATTTCGATAAAAAGCAAGCCCACGTTTATCAATAGTTAGGAGTTCGCGCAAATGGCTCACGTCGTAATTTTGGGTGCCGGGACAGGAGGAATGCCCGCCGCTTATGAAATGAAAGAAATGCTCGGTAAAGAGCATGAAGTCACCGTCATCAATGAACGTGATTATTTCCAGTTTGTCCCATCCAATCCGTGGGTTGCAGTCGGCTGGCGGACCCGTTCCGACATCACTTTTCCGATTGAAAAATACCTGAACAAAAAAGGTATCAACTTCATCGCCGCCCGTTGCGACAAGATTGATGCTGAAGGTAGTACCCTGCATCTCGATAATGGTCAGGCCGTCAAATACGACTACCTCGTGATTGCCACTGGCCCCAAACTGTTCTTCCAGGAAGTGGAAGGCGCAGGCCCGCACGGCGGTCATTCACAGTCTGTCTGTGATGTAACCCATGCAGAAATGGCTTACGAAGAATACCAGAAACTGCTGGCGAAAGGTTCCGGCCATATCGTCGTTGGCGCGATGCCGTTTGCAAGCTGTTTCGGCCCTGCTTACGAATTCGCCTTCATCGTTGACGCCGACCTGCGCAAGCGCGGCGTGCGCAACAAATTCAAGATGACGTATGTTTCTTCCGAACCATACATCGGCCATCTGGGCCTGGGTGGCGTGGGCGACTCCAAAGGCATGCTGGAATCCGAACTGCGTAACCACCACATCAACTGGGTCACCAACGCCAAGACCACCAAGGTCGAAGCAGGCAAGCTGTTCACCACCGAACTGAACGGCAAGGGCGAAGTGGAGAAGGAACACGAAATCGCGTTCGATTTCGCCATGATGCTGCCAGCGTTCAAGGGTGTTGACGCCGTTGCTGCGGTAGAAGGTCTGTGTAATCCACGTGGCTTCGTCATCGTTGACGAACTGCACCGCAGCCCTAAGTACAAGAATATCTACTCTGCTGGTGTTTGTATCGCCATCCCGCCCGTCGAAGCCACTCCGGTTCCAACCGGCGCGCCGAAAACCGGCTACATGATCGAGTCCATGGTAACTTCACTGGTGCACAACATTGCTGATGAACTGGCTGGCAAGGAACCACACACCACTGGTACCTGGAACGCCATCTGCCTGGCAGACATGGGCGACACTGGTGCAGCCTTCGTAGCACTGCCACAGATCCCGCCACGTAACGTTGCCTGGTTCAAGAAAGGCAAGTGGGTACACATGGCCAAGATCGCGTTCGAGAAGTACTTCATCCGCAAGATGAAAAAAGGCAGTTCCGAGCCGTTCTACGAAAAGTCTATCCTGAAGATGATGGGTATTACCCGTATCTAGAGAATCTGACGAGGAGTCAGGGGCTAAGTGATGGGAGGTGTAACAGCCTCCCATTTTTATTTTGAGGTGGGAATGAATTTACCAAACGATATTGAGCAAACCGTTGCCCGCGCACTGGCCGAAGACATCGGCACCGGCGACGTAACGGCAGGGCTGATTCCTGCCGACAAACAGGCTGAAGCAACCGTGATTTGCCGGGAAGCTGCGGTCGTGTGCGGGGTGGCGTGGTTCAACGACGTGTTCCGTCAGCTTGACCCGTCAGTGCGGGTGGAATGGCAGTATCAGGATGGCGACCGGGTGGAGGCCGATAGTCTGCTATGCACATTGCGTGGCAGTGCGCGTTCCATCCTCAGTGGTGAGCGGGCGGCGTTGAATTTCCTGCAAACCCTGTCGGCTACGGCAACGGCAACCCGCCGCTATGTCGATCTGGTGGCGCATACCCATTGCCGGATTCTGGATACCCGCAAAACCTTGCCCGGTTTGCGCACCGCGCAGAAATACGCCGTGCTGTGTGGGGGCGGAACCAACCACCGTATCGGCCTGTATGACCGCGTGCTGATCAAGGAAAACCACATCATGGCGGCAGGCTCAATTACGGCGGCAATTGAACAGGCGCGCAAGCTGCACCCCGGTATTCTGGTCGAAGTCGAAACCGAAAACATGCAGGAACTGGCAGAGGCGACTGCCGCACAAGCTGACATTATTATGCTGGACGATTATGATCTATCCACCATGCGTGAAGCAGTGCGGATGACTGCCGGAAAAATTCCACTGGAAGCCTCCGGTGGCGTCAGCCCGGAAACGGTAGTGGCGATTGCTGAAACTGGTGTGGATTTTGTTTCCATCGGCAGCATTACCAAACATGTCCGCGCAGTTGATTTGTCGATGAGGTTTGTGAAATGAAAAACTGGCTCGGGTTGGCCATCATCTTGGTTTTACTGGCAGGCTGCGGCAACAAGGGGCCGCTCTACATGCCCGATGATGCGAAAGCAAAACAGGAACAGGCAAAATAAAGGCGTAAACCATGGATCACTTTGAATACCGCAACGGCCAGTTGTTTGCCGAAGACGTGGCAGTCACCGATATTGCCCGCGAACACGGCACGCCTTGCTACATCTATTCCCGCGCCACGCTGGAGCGTCACTGGCACGCCTTCAACGATGCCTTCGGTACGCAACCGCATCTGGTGTGCTACGCGGTGAAAGCCAATTCCAATATTGCCATCCTCAACCTGTTTGCGCGGCTGGGTTCCGGTTTCGACATCGTATCGGGTGGGGAGCTGGAGCGGGTGCTGCGCGCAGGCGGTGACCCCGGCAAGGTGGTGTTTTCCGGCGTCGGCAAGAAGGCAGTGGAAATCCGCAAGGCGCTGGAAGTTGGTATCCGCTGTTTCAACGTCGAATCCGAAGCTGAGCTGGATCGCATCAACGCTGTTGCGGGCGACATGGGCAAGGTTGCGCCGGTCTCCCTGCGCGTGAACCCGGATGTGGATGCGCAAACTCACCCCTACATTTCCACCGGCCTGAAGGAAAACAAGTTTGGTATCGAAATCGGGCGGGCGGAAGCGGTTTACCTGAAAGCGGCGGCCATGCCCAACCTGCAAGTGGTCGGCATCGATTGCCATATCGGTTCGCAATTGCTGACGCTGACACCATTCATGGATGCGCTGCAACGGGTGCTGGCACTGGCGGAACGGCTGGCGGAACAGGGTGTCAAGGTACATCACCTCGACATCGGTGGTGGCTTGGGCGTGCGTTACAAGGATGATCAGGTTGCCCCGAGTCCGGCAGATTACATGGCACAACTGTTTACCGACGAACGTTTGCGTCAGTATGAAATTTTTGTCGAGCCGGGTCGGGCAATTGCCGCCAATGCCGGGCTTCTGGTAACGGAAGTCGAGTTCCTGAAAATGGCGGAATACAAGAATTTCGCAGTGGTGGATGCGGCGATGAACGACCTGATCCGCCCCGCCTTGTATAGCGCGTGGCAGGAAATCATTCCGGTCGTGCCGCGTGATGGCGACACCGCTACCTACGACATTGTCGGGCCGGTGTGTGAAACCGGTGATTTCCTTGGTAAGGAACGCGACCTCAATATCCAGCCGGGGGATTTGCTGGCGGTACGTTCATCCGGTGCTTATGGTTTCACCATGTCATCCAATTACAACACCCGTCCGCGCGCGGTGGAGGTGATGGTGGATGGTGGTGCAATGCATGTGATCCGCCAGCGTGAGACGCTGGACGATCTGATCCGGGGTGAACAGGTTCTCCCCAATTAATTCTTCCTATTTCCTCCGGTGTTCATAAACCCCGTCCCAGTCTGGTGGCGGGGTTTTTTGTGTCAGGGTGGCGATACGCTGCAAATACATGCCAGCCAGCGGGTCGTCGGGCGATTCGATCAGGATGTGGGCGAACAGTTTTGAGGCGTGTTGCCAGTCGCGTTTCCAGTAGTGATCCATGGCCGTTTCATGCATTTTCCATGCGCGCAGTGCCTGTGGGGAAAGTTCGCTGTGGAGGCCCAGCGGGTGTAACAGCAGTACGGCTTCGCGCTTGCCCTTGACCCGTACCCGGTCGACGCTGCGGAAAATGATGCCTTGGCATTGCTTGCGGGTATGTTCGCTGACCAGTATATCTACGCCGTAGAAGCGGGTAAGGGTTTCGATCCGCGCTGCCAGATTGACCGCATCGCCCAGTACGGTGTAGGCACGGCGGTAACTGGAACCCATGTCGCCCACGTTCATTTCCCCGGTGTTGATGCCGATGCCCAGTTGTAGCGGGGTAATGCCGAATTCGCGGTACTCGGCGGCGTTGTCCCGCAACATTTTGCGCAGGCCCAAGGCACTCAGCACGGCCTGACGGGCGTGGTCGGGTTCGCGCAGGGGGGCATTCCAGAAAGCCATCACCATGTCGCCGATGTATTTGTCGATGGTGCCACTGTATTCAAAGATGATGGCGGTGGCGGCATTCAGGTAACGGTTGAGCAGGTTTTTCAGGGTCTGGGTGTCGAGCCGTTCCGCTAATGAGGTGAAATCATGCAGGTCGGCAAATAGCACGGTCATTTCGCGTTTTTCGCCAGCGAGATTGACCGATTCGGGAGTGGCCATGATCTGCTGGATGTGTTCCGGCGGTACGTATTGGCCGAACAGGCGTTGCAGGTGATGGCGCTCGCGGTTTTCACGCAGCATGTCATACACCACAAACAGGCCGGTGATGAACATGATCAGCAACAAGGTGGGAATCAGGTCGAGGCGGATGTGTTCGCCGTGCCACATCCACAGGTTTGCGCCGCTGGCGATCAGCAGCAGGGTAATGCCGGTCAGCAGCAGGGTGCGCGGGCCGCATAGCGGGTAAAGCACCAGCATCAGTAGTGCGAGTGCAACCATGCCGATGAGTTCGATGGTCAACCCCCAGGCGGGTTCGCTTAGCAGGATTTCGGGGTGCAACAAGCCTTGCAGGGTGTATGCCTGGATTGCGACGCCGGGCAGGTCGGCCTTGACCGGCGTGGGTTTCAGGTCGCCCAGCAGTAGCGCGGAGGTGCCGATCATGACAATGGCACCTTCCAGCGTATTGCCTGGCGTGTTGCCGCGCATGATGTCGGTGGCAGCAATCGCGGGGAAATGCAGGCTGCGGGTGGAATAGGGGATCAGGATATTGCCGAACATGTCCGTGGGGATGAATTGTCCGCTCAGGCCCAGACCGGCATACAGTTTCTGCTCGCCTATGCGGGCAATTTGCGCTTGCCAGTCGTCTTCCAGCAGGTAGCGCTGCGCCGCCGCCAGTGCCAGCGAAGGGTAGAGGTAGCCGTCATACTGCATGAACAGTGGCAGCCGCCGGGCTGTGCCATCACCCGCCAGCAGGGTGTTCATGTAGCCTTGCGCTTTGGCGGCGTGCTGGATCAGTGGCAGGCTGGTGGAATGGCCGGTTGGTTCCCAGGCTGGCAGGATGTTTTCTGGTACGTGTTTGCGGCTGTCGGGCAGTTTGCCATTGATCAGGTATTCCTCGTGGAACAGGAAGCCTGCCACCACATCATGCCGGGCAATGGCGGCTGCAAGCTGGCGGTCTGCATCGGTGGAGGAGGCGGTGGCGCGTAACGGGATGGAACATAAATCCGCCGTGCAGCTTGCCGGGGTGGCAGTTTGAGGAACCGGTTCGGTGGAGCCAAACAGGATGTCCAGCACAATCAGGGCGGGTTCCTGCGCCCCGATTTTGTTGATCAGGTCGGCAACGCGGTCACGCGGCCATGGCCAGCGGCCTTCCTGTACCTGACTGCGTTCGTCAATGTCGATAATGATGATAGGTGGTGCGTTTTCGGTGGGCGTAAAGTTTTCTCCCAGCCGGATTCGCAGGTCATAAAGCGCCATTTCGGCACGCTCAAGCAGGTTCCCGGCGGTATTGGACGGGTAAATCAGCGTCATGGCAAGCAATACGCTGAACAGCAAGCCGATCAGGATTTCAGGGGTATGTTCTTGGTACTTTCGCCACATCATCTGATAAATGTGGCACATTTTCAGATAATTGGTGGTATTAAATGTTGGTTGTCAGATAAATGGTTGTTTCCATCGCTACCAGCGTGAAGGCAGTTTCCGTTCGATGTGAATCTGCTTGTTTTCCACTCTGATATAGCCGCCCTTGCGCAAATCGCCGAGGATGCGGCTGACCATTTCCCGTGATGAGCCTACCATTTCGGCAATTTCCTGATGGGTGAGGCGCGGCGTGATGTGGCCTTTTTCACGTTCCTCGGCTTCATTGAGCAGTACTCGCGCGACCCGCCCGTACACATCCTGCGTGGAAAGTGAGCGGATGGTGTCGTCCTGCGCCCGCAAACGGCTGGCGAGAATGCGCAGCATCGGTAGCAGGTTTTCGGGGTGGGCTTCTATAAAGCGGTGAAAAGCATCCTGAGTCAGGCGTAGCAGCCGGGTTTTTGCCACCGCCATGACTGAGGCGGAGCGGGGCTGGTCATCCAGCAGGCTGAGTTCACCGAAAAAATCCCCCTTGTTGAGGAAGGCGAGTAACGCCTGCCTGCCTTCTGCGTCGGTGACGTACACTTTCAGGCGACCCTCGATCACGATGTAAAGCGAGTTGCTGTGTTCACCCTGGGTGATGATGATGCTGCTTTTGTCATAGCTGATTTCGTGGGCCAGTTTGAGCAGGTAATCAAATTGCCCTGCTGGCAGATTCTGGAACAGCGGAATGTCGTTGAACATGATTTCTCCCCCCCAACCGATGATGTTTCAAGTATGCCATAGAATGTATTTCATACCATTCGGCGGTTTTGTTGGCGCGTTCAGGCCCTATAAAAAAGGTCAATTCCAAAAGCGGGGGGTTACTGGTCTATGCTTAGAGGATGGGTTTTGCGAGGTAAATTTAAAATCTACACGGAGTTGATTTATGCCAGCAACAGCAACAGGACGTGAGCAGGCAGGTGTAGTCCTGTCCAAGCGCGGCAAAGTAACGGCTAAAGGAACAGGGCAGGAGGCGAGGATTCTCAAACGGGGCGATACCATCTATCGCGATGATGTGGTACACACGGTGCGAGGGGCTAATGTGCAACTGAAAATGCGTGACCGTAACATTGTCATGTTGCGGGGCGGTTGTTCGTTCAGGATAACGCTGTACCATCCGCGCCGTACTGATGGCGGTGGGTTGCGCTACGAGTACGTCGGTGGCGTATTGCGTGAAAGCCACCGTGATCCCGTGCCAGCGGGTCTGGGAATCAGTGGCTAGCGCAGGCAGCGTTCGAAGTTGTCTGCGGCAGCTTGCATCAGGTTAGTATAAGTATTTTCATCCAGCGGCAGTTTCATCCCGAGGGGATCAAGTTCTCCGATCCTGATAGTGCTGCCCTCCATTAGTGTCTTGATTAACGACGGCGAGAATTGTGGCTCCTGGAACAGGCAGATGGCCTGTTTCTGTTCGACAATGTGGCGGATGTCCTGTACGTGGCGGGCACCGGGGAGACGTGATGCATCCAGCGTGACGGCTCCGGCGAAGTTCAGCCCGTAATGCGTGTCGAAATGCTGCCATGCATCGTGAAAACTGAGGTAAGGTCGCTTGCGTAACGGCTCCAGTTGCTGGCGGATGTGTTCGTCAGTTGCCAGGATGCGTTCTACCAGTTTGCTGGTATTCCTGGCGTAATCAGCCTTGTGGTCGGGGTCAACCTGCGCCAGCACGCGGGCGATTTCGTGGCTCATGGCAATGGCGTTCTGCGGGTTCAGCCACAGGTGCAGGTCTTCGGTTGGCGCTGCGTCCCCTGCCGTGTGCTGTTCATGTTCAGATGCTGTTTCTTCTGCGTCATGTTTGTGTGGTGAGCGGGCTGGCAGGTGCTGGATGCCTGGGGTGTCGGTCAGCGTCACGATGAGGGTGTGTGGGTCAAGACTGGCCAGCGGTTTGTCGAGAAACGTTTCCAGGCCACTGCCAATACGAAATACGGCGAGGGCGCTGCCCAGTGTGCGCATGTCGGAAGGCTTGAGGGAATAGTGGTGTGGCGATGCGCCATCCGGCAGCAACTGACGCACTTCCAGCGGGCTGTTGACTCCGCCTGCCACCGCATACGCCAGCGCCTGAACCGGTTTGATGGTGGTGACAATCACCGGTTTTGCAGTGCTTTCCTGCTGGCATGATGATAAAACGGGTAAGCACAGCAGCAGCAAAATCGTTAGAATACGAAGCATTTTTTACTCTCATTATATCGGCGGGACATGTCCACTACTCTTTTGGCGAAACTGGAACATATCAGCCTGCGCATGGGGCAGCGTGTGATTTTGCACGATGTCGACCTCAAAGTGTACCCGGAAAGTGTATTGACCCTGATTGGCCCGAACGGTGCCGGAAAATCAACCTTGTTGCGGGTAATGCTGGGTTTGCAGAAAGCGGATGGCGGCAAGGTGTGGCGGATGCCGGGTTTGCGGGTTGGTTACGTGCCGCAGAAATTCCATTTTGACCGCTTGCTGCCGTTGACGGTGGAACGTTTCATCGGGCTGAACCTGTCGCGGCATGATGCCGTAGCCATTCGCCAGTGTGCGCACGAGACGGGCGTCAGTGATCTGTTGCCGCAGGCGGTGCAGTCGCTTTCCGGTGGTGAGTTCCAGCGGGTCTTGCTGGCACGTGCCCTGCTCAACAAGCCACATTTGCTAGTGCTGGATGAGCCGGGCCAAGGGGTGGATGTGAGCGGCCTGAGCGAGCTTTACCAACTTATCAATCGCTTGAAACAGCAACATGGTTACGGCGTACTGATGGTGTCGCATGATCTGCATCTGGTGATGGCTTCGACCGATCAGGTGCTGTGCCTGAACCGGCACATCTGCTGTTTCGGCCAGCCGGAAGCCGTGTCGCGCCACCCGGAATATCTGCGCCTGTTCGGGGATTCGCGTACTGCCGGGCTGGCAGTTTACACCCATCATCATGATCACCAGCATGATGTGCACGGTTGCGTGGTTCCGCTACAGGAAGGCGAGGAGCACAAGCATGGATGATTTCATCTGGCGCGCCGTGTTGGTCGGCTTGGCAGTGGTGCTGATGAGTGGTTTGCTGGGGGTATTTTTGTTGTGGCGGCGCATGGCGTATTTCGGCGATACCCTGTCGCATTCCGCCCTGTTAGGCGTTGCCTTGGGCTTGATGACCGGGACGAACCTGAATGTGTGGATTATGCTGGTGTGTGGGGTGGTCGCCTTGCTGATGCTGTATCTGCAACACAATCCGGCGCTGGGTAGTGACGCCTTGTTGGGAATCATTGGCCATAGCGCGCTGGCATTGGGAACAGTGGCGTTGACTTTTCTGCCAGGTGTCAGGGTTGATCTGATGGCTTATCTGTTCGGCGACATACTGGCTGTCAGCCGAACAGATATTGCGCTGACATGGGGCTTGGCCGTTTTCGTCATGGCGGTGATGGCGTGGATCTGGCGGCCATTGCTTTCCCTGTCAGTTCATGCGGAGCTGGCGCAGGTGGAAGGTGTCAATGTCTGGCGGGTCAGCGCGGTTTATATGTTGCTGATTGCGTTGATGGTGTCGGTGGCGATGAAGGTGGTTGGTGTGCTGTTGTTGACGGCGTTGCTGATCATACCCGCTGCGGCGGCAAGGCGTTTCGCCAAGACCCCGGAGCAAATGGCGGTATTGGCGGTCATGGTGGGTATGCTGGCATTGTTGGCGGGGGTCGGTATTTCCCTGCAACTGGATACACCGACAGGGCCGAGCGTTGTTGTGGCTGCCAGCGCGCTGTTTGTGCTGGCGCAGCTAATGCCGCGCAGCGCCTGAATGATGCTGACAGGTAAAAAGCGGTTGTGCGGTGCACAATAACGTGCTAAAACGTGGGTGGCCAGGGTTATCCCTATGGTGTCGTCATTACTTGGAGTGGCTTGAATTCATGGACATTACCGCTGTTTACCCCGGAACTTTCGACCCGATCACCAAAGGGCATCTTGATCTGATCAGGCGTGCCAGCAAATTGTGCACCCGCGTTGTGGTCGGGGTGGCTTCCAACCCGAAAAAGAAGCCCCTGTTTTCACTGGAGGAACGGGTTGCGATGATCCAGCGTGAACTGATCAAGCAAAAGCTGGATGAGCAGGTGGTTGTGCAAGGGTTTGAAGGGCTGCTGGTGGATTTTGCCCGTGAGCAGAATGCGCGGGTGCTGATTCGGGGAATGCGGGCAGTATCCGATTTCGAGTTCGAGTTCCAGTTGGCGAGCATGAACCGCAGCCTCGCGCCGGAGGTCGAGTCGGTTTTTTTGATGCCAGGTGAGAGCTTTTCCTTCATTTCATCCACGCTGGTAAAGGAAGTCGCCATTCTGAAAGGCGATGTATCCCGCTTTGTCGCGCCGCATGTATTGGAAGCTTTGCAGAACAAAATCAGGCAGGTCAGGAAGGATCGTGGGTTGGATTAGAAAAAACCCGAGAATTGTAAGTTTGATACATATTAATGTTATCTTGTTTGGCAGCCTGATAAGATTGCGCGGCGACAGAAGTACAAGAGGAATTTACTATGGCATTGATGATTACCGATGAGTGCATTAACTGCGATGTTTGTGAGCCTGAGTGCCCGAACAACGCCATTTCAGCCGGTGACGAAATTTATGTGATTGACCCGAATCGTTGCACGGAGTGTGTGGGTCACTATGACGAACCACAATGTGTGGCCGTTTGTCCGGTAGACTGCATTCCGCATGACCCTGATCATGTCGAGAGCAAAGAACAGTTGCAGTTAAAATATGAAAAGCTGATGGCCGAAGCCTGAGTCAGCAAGCCAGCCGACAGCTCTTTACCTGCGCCCGCTTTGCGGGCGTTGCCGTTTTTGCAGGATGTGCAGGAAGCTGTTGCGGGTGTTGCTGACGTTTGCTGGAAGCGACCTGATGGATGCCCAGATTGATACACAATAAAAATTATCTATTTGGTCACGCCGGATTCCGGTTTGGTAGCGCTGAACATCATCAGGATGTTGCGTTCGGCATCCAGCAGGTGCAACTGGTTGTGAGCGATGGCGTACTGGCTGGCTTTTTTCAGTTGTTCGATAAAGCGCTGTTCCAGCAGGCTCTTCTCACCCATGCAGGCCATTTTGGTTGCACCCAGCGGGCCTGTGCTGAAAACACCATCACCGCTGCCAGTGTAGCTGCCGAAGTAGCGGTTACAGCCGGAATAGCCGGTCAGACGGCTGTCGTCAAAATTGAGTGTTAGCGGGCGATCCGATGTGACGCTTTCCTTACCCAGCTTTTGCAGTTCCCAGTTGGTGTTGGCCAGACTGAGTCCGGGGGCGTTTTTGGCGCTGGAATCAAGCGTGCACGCTGATACGATGGCGAGTCCGAGCAACACGGCCAGAATTTGTCCTGTAATGGAGGACAGGAGTTTTTTAAGCATACACACCGCTCCTCATGCTTTATTGTTATGTTTATAGAGTGACGATCGGCTGAAAAGTTGCAACCGGTCGTCAATGATGCGCCTGTTTGCCTGAGTAACGCAAAACAGGCTGACGAGCTGTATGATGCCGTGAATTCAGGAGACAGGTCATGAGTAAATCCCCGCAGGAGACACTGGGGCAATTACTGGCAAACACAAAAACGTTGCAAATTGCCACCCTTGATGCAGCCGGGGAACCGGCGATCAGTTATGCGCCATTCGTGCAGGATGGTGGGGGTAATTTCTACATTTTTGTCAGCGGGCTTTCCAGCCATACACAGGAAATCATCCAGCATCCACGGGTGTCGGTACTACTGGTGGAAGATGAGCAGGATGCCCGGCAGATTTTCGCCCGTACCCGTGCTACCTATCACTGCGAGGCAGTGGTGGTGGGGCGGGATGATGGCGTATTCCCGCAAATGCTGGATGCGTTGGAGGAACGCTTTGGCAATGTGGTCGGCCTGCTGCGCGGGCTGGGGGATTTCGTGCTGTTCCGGCTGAAACCGGTGTCGGGGCGGTTTGTGATGGGCTTCGGCCAGGCGTTTGTGCTGGCGGGCGAAGGGCTGCGCGAATTTGGGCACATCGGGCCGGATCAATTACAAAAAGGGTAATGAATGTTTTTGTTTAAAAAGCTGTTTTCCAGCATGGTCATGCCGCTGTCGCTGACTTTGCTGTTGTTTCTGTTCGGGCTGTTGCTCCTCTGGTTCACGCGCAGGCAGAAAACCGGCAAGGTGCTGGTGACGGCGGGTATGCTGCTGTTGCTGGCGCAGGTTTACGGCTGGGGTTTTGAGCCAGCACTCAAGTCGCTGGAGCGGGAAATTCCGCCGGTCGTGACAGTGCCAGCGGATGCGGGTTATCGCTGGGTGGTAGTGCTGGGCGGTGGCACGTATTCGGACAAGGAAATTCCTCTGCACTCCCGGCTGGGCAAAGATTCGCTGGCACGACTGGTAGAAGGTGTGCGCCTGTACCGGCAGATACCGGGGGCAAAATTGCTCCTGTCAGGCGGGAAGGTTTTCGGTTTTGGTTCGGATGCCGAGTCCATGCACAATCTGGCGTTGCAGTTGGGCGTGAATCCGGCAGACATGGTTCTGGATGTGGAATCGCAGGATACCGAAACGCAGGCCGTAATCGTCCGGCAGATGGTGGGAAGTGATCCGGTACTGCTGGTGACTTCCGCCTCGCACATGAGCCGTGCCACTGGCTTGTTCCGCAAGGCAGGCGTGCAAGTGCTGCCCGCCCCGGCGCACTATCTAGCGCAGAGCAACAGTACCTTCAGCCCCACCGATATTTTCCCCAGCACGGATGGTTTTACCGAAGCACAGAGGGTGGCGTATGAATGGATGGGAATTGTTTGGGCAAAGCTGCGCGGTCGTCTGTAAGGTTGTTTTCCATGACTTTTATTTTTCAGCCTGTTGGCACAATATCCTCCCCCTACAAGGAAAAATTCGGCATCCCCCGCCAGCCCGGCCTGGTCACGGAAGCCCGCGCCACCCTGACGCTGCTGCCCCCCTACAACCAGCCGGAAACCGTGCGCGGCCTCGAAGGCTTTTCCCACGTCTGGATCATCTTCGTCTTCCACGGCACACAAGCACAAGGCTGGAAACCCACCGTGCGCCCACCGCGCCTCGGAGGCAATGCCCGCATGGGTGTGTTCGCCACCCGTGCCACCTTCCGCCCCAACCCCATCGGCCTGTCGGTTGCGCAATTGATCAGCATTAACGTGGAGGGCGGCAAAGTTTCCCTCGAACTGGCGGGCGCAGACCTGCTGGATGGCACGCCCGTGCTGGATATTAAGCCCTATCTTCCGTATGCTGATGCGATTAGTCAGGCTAATGGAGGCTTTGCGCCGGACGCGCCACAAGCACAGATAAAGGTAACTTTTTCCGCCGCCGCCAGTCTGCAATGTGAGCAAAAGCAGCAACAGTGGAATGCCAATGTGCGCCGCCTGATTGAGCAAATTTTGCAGCAGGATCCCCGGCCTTCCTACCAACAGGGGCAACAGGAAGGAAGGGTATACGCCATGCGCCTGTACGATTTCGATTTGTGCTGGCATTACACCGCATCGGGCATCGAAGTGCTGGAACTGGCTGACCCTTCGACTCCGCTCAGGGAGCAATAGAGGTTCCGCTCGGGGAGCAATAGAGGTTCCGTTCCCTGAGCGGAGTCGAAGGGAACATTACAACCAAGGCGACACCAACCAATATGCTAAAAACCGTCTACATCATCGGGCTGTCGTTGTGCGCATGTGTCATGGGCGTTTTCGCTGCTGATGCAGAACCTTTGCCTGCGCCCAAACCTGCCGAACTGACCTTGATCCGTTATCAGAAACCGATTGATCTGCCCGATGAAATCAGGGCGATGATGGAGAAAAGCGGTATCCCATCCGACCACTTGAGCGTGTATATCCGCGACCTGAATGCAGATGCGCCGCTGGTATTGCACAACGACAAGGTTGCGCGCAACCCCGCCTCCACCATGAAGCTGGTGACAACCTGGGCGGCACTCAAGTTGCTTGGCCCGGCTTATACCTGGAAAACCGAAAGTTGGCTGCGTGGCGAACTCAAGGACGGTGTACTCAACGGTGACCTGATTCTGAAAGGTTATGGTGACCCGTTCCTGACCGATGAATCCTTCCGCGAAATGCTGCACGACTTGCAACTCAAAGGAGTGCATGACATCCGGGGTAACCTGATCATTGATAACAGTTATTTTCATCTGGGCAAGCAGGATCCAGCGGCGTTCGATGGTGAACCGACCAAGATCTATAACGCCCAACCTGCGGCGTTGATGTTCAACTTTCAGGCCAATCGTTTCCTGTTCGAGGCGGATGAGGCCAATAAGCGGGTAAATATTACGCCGTTTCCGGCTATCCCCGGCCTGCAACTGGATAATCAGGTGACGCTGGTGAAAGGTGGGTGCGGCAAGTGGCATTACCAGCCTACATTTGCGCAGCAAGGGCAAACGGTGAAGGTTACGGGTGCTTATTCGGCAGCATGCGGTAAAAACTTTATCATGCGGGTGTTGTCCACACCGGAAGAGCATGTATTTAATGCCTTCCGTGATGTCTGGCATTCGCAGGGTGGTGTGTTTAACGGCAAACTCCAGACTGGGCAGGTGCAGGCAGGCGATACCTTGCTGCATAGCCACGAGTCACGCACGCTGGGCGAACAGATAAGGTTCGTCAACAAGTGGAGCAACAATGTCATGGCACGCCATTTGATGCTGAGCGCTGGCATCAAGGTGATGGGCGAACCAGCTACTGCCGATAAGGGGCGGGTTGCCATTGCCAGGGTGCTGGAAGCGGCTGGAATAGACTATAAGGGGATGGTGGTTGAAAACGGTTCCGGCCTTTCCCGCCATGCCCGCCTGAGTGCCCGCCAGTTGGGGCAGTTGCTGGAGGCTGCGTGGCGTGATCCATACATGCCCGAGTTCATGGCTTCCATGCCGCTGCTGGGCGAAGACGGCACATTGGCATCACGTTTCAGCAAAGAGGATTTGCGCGGACGTAGCCACATGAAAACCGGCACATTAAGGGACGCTACAGCCATCGCTGGTTACATGCTGACCCGTAGCGGCAAGCGTCTGGTCGTGGTCTTGCAGCATAATGGGGCGGAAGCGCAAGGTGGCGGGCGTCGGCTTCAGGATGCCATCCTGAAATGGGCATTCGAGCAGTAATAATGAGCAAGGAGTAGAGCCGCATCATGAGAACAGTGGTCTGGGGGTTATGCCTGCTGAGCATGGCTACGCCGGGGACAGCGGCCTTTTTCCAGCAGACGGAAGACGGTGCAGAGGATAAAGGGGAATCTCCGGTCAAGGTGAACGTGCAGGGTGCCAGTGAAATGCTGGCGGAAAACCTGAAGGCGTTCATGCCGTCATTGCGCTACCTGCGCTGCGATTCGCCTGCGGATCGTGTGGATAGTTTCATCGAATCCGCCGAAGAAAAGATGCTGGAAGGTGCGGAAGCCATGGGCTATTACGATGCCCGTTTCAATATTACCCCGGCTCGTCAGGCTAACTGCCTGGCATTGAATGTTGCCGTTCAGCCGGGTGAGCCGGTCAAGGTCTCTCAGGTCGATGTGCAGGTGACGGGGGCAGGCAAGGGCTTGCCAGCTTTTCGTGAAATTGTTGCCACGCCACCTTACAAGCCTGGCGATGTACTGGTGCATCAGCAATACGAGGATTTCAAAACCAGCCTGAGCCGTACCGCCAACAGCCTGGGCTTTTTCGATGCGGAATATCTCACCCGCGAGATTCTGGTTAACCCGGATACCCGGCAGGCGCAGGTGAGCCTGCATTTCGATACTGGCCAGCGCTACCAGATTGGCAAGGTCACGGTGAAGCAGGATGTGCTCGACCAGAAATATTTGAACCGTTATGTGCGCGTTGATGAGGGCGGAGCCTATGATGTGGCGGATGTCCTCAAGCAGCAGCGCATCCTTGAAGGCAGTGGCTATTATAGCGATGTGCAGGTCAGCAGCGATTACCAGCGGGCGCAGGATGGCAAGGTTCCGGTCGAAATCGAAGCGGTGCGGCGCAAGCGTTACAGTTACACAGGCAAGCTGGGCTATGGTTCTGATACCGGCGTGCGGGCGGAAACGGGTATGGATATTCACTGGGTCAACAATAAGGGCCACAAGTTTTCAACCAAAGGCGTGGCAGGCAGCAAGGAACAGTCTGTCGAAGCAACTTACAAAGTGCCGTTATGGGAACCGGAACACGAATACGCCAGTGCCTCCGCCGGTTGGCAGAAAAGTGACAACAACGACATCAAAAGTGAAGGTTTAAAACTCGGCATCGACTATAACCGGCGCAACGACAATGACTGGCAACAAACTGTTTTCATCAATTTCCTGGATGAAACAACACAGGTGAATGGTGCTCCGGCGACTAATGCCCAGTTGACGCTGCTGGGTGTGCGGGTGAAAAAGACCAAAAGTGATGACCCGCTGTTTCCTGCCAAGGGCTGGTTGCTGGCAGCGGAGGTGCAGGGCTCACATGACAAGGTATTCAGTGACCAGAGCCTGTTACAGGGCAGGGTGCAAGGCAAATACCTGCAAACCATCAACAGCGGGGGTAAGCTGATCCTGCAAGCTGCGGCAGGCACAACCGCCATTAGCGATCTTGCCGATATGCCCAAATCCCTGCGCTTTTTTGCGGGCGGGCAAAACTCGGTGCGCGGCTACAACTTCGAGTCTCTGGGTGAAACCGATGCTAACGGTGATGTGATTGGTGGCAAGCACCTGCTGACGGGCAGTGTGGAATACGAACATCCGTTGGGTGGCAAGTGGAGTAGTGCTGCCTTTGTCGATGCCGGGAATGCTTTCGACAATCCTTCCAGTATTGATTTGAAAGTGGGAACTGGCGTTGGGGTACGCTGGAGGTCTCCACTCGGGCCGGTGCGTGCCGATATTGCCGTGCCGACAGACAATACCCGTGATCCACATTTCTACTTCAGTCTGGGGCCTGATTTGTGAAGAGACTGCTGCATTACCTGCTGGTTCACCCGCTTTATGTGCTGCTGATTGCCATGTTGCTGTTGCTGGCTGGCGTAGCTTTGCTGGCGACTTCCAGTACGGGAACGCGCATTCTGGCGGACAATGCCCAGCGCTTCGTGCCGGAGCTGGAGCTGGAAGGGGTGGATGGCGCACTGATCCATGGCATTAGCCTCAAGCGTCTGCAATGGCAGGATGACAGTACCCAGGTAGTCGCCAACGGCGTTACCCTGAAAAATGAACTGGATGTTGGCACGCCCACCACGCTGCGGGTGGAAAAGCTGCATGTCGATCATGTGGTAGTGCGCCTGCTGGATGCGGATGAGGCAGATTCCACGCCGTTTGAGTTACCAGACACCCTATTGCCATTCAATGTGGATGCCGAGCAGGTCAGTGTTGGCCAGATTGAAATCTGGCAGGCTGATGAACAACTGCTGGTTTTGCGTGATGCGTCATTCAAAGGACATACCCGTGACGGGCGCTTGCAGATCGAGCGTTTGCAAACGCAGGCTGCTGATACACAAGGCACCGCTGCGTTGGCGCTGCATGGGGAAATGGGGCTGGGTCAGCCGCATGAGCTGGATGCCCAGCTGACGGTGGATTCCAAAAACCCGGTCTGGGGCATCGGCACGGGCAATATCCAGCTTGGTGGTGAGTTGCAACAATACGAGCTGGTGGTGGAAGCCGACTGGCAGTATGCCGAATACCCGCGTTACCAGGGCAAATTACAGGGCAAAGGCACTTTCGACAGCCTGACAATCAACGACCTGCAACTGGATGGCAAGGCCGGAAAGGTTAACGGTCATGGAGCCATAAGCTGGCAGGATGGTTTTAGCTGGACAGCCGACTTGACCGGTTCTGAAGTAAACCCGGAACCCTTTGTGAAGGATGTGCCAGCCAGTCTGGATGTGATGCTGGTTTCCAGCGGAACCCTGTCCGGTGGGAAAACCGACATCAAGCTGGACGTCGGCAAGTTGCAGGGCAAACTGCGCGATTACCCGGTGGATGTGACTGGCAAGGGTGACTGGAACGGCAAGCTGCTTTCCCTGCAAGTGCTGGATGCCAGGGTTGGCGATAACCGTTTGCAGGCAAGCGGCAAGGCAGCCGACAAGCTGGCAGTGGAATGGCAGCTTGATGCGCCTGATCTCGCCCAGCTTTACCCCAAGGTCAAAGGGAATGCAAAGGGGCAGGGGACATTGAATGGCCTGCCCGACGGTTCACAGCTGCAATTGGCGGTGGAGGCCCTTTCCGGCAAGGTGGAAGGTTACGACCTGAGTGCCAAGGGTGTTCTCGGCTGGGGTAATGAGAAGCTGGCGGCGCAGGATGTAGTGGTGCAATCCGGCAATAACCGGCTGGAAGTGTCCGGTCAGGCCACCGAGCCGTTCGATCTGCGCTGGAAGGTGGATGCCAACAACCTTGCCAAGGCGTGGAAAGGGTTGGAAGGCAGTTTGCGGGGTGAAGGCATGCTTAAGGGCACGCTCGACAAACCCGAGATTCAGGCCAATCTGAAAGGCAACAAACTGCGCTATCAGGAATACCGCCTCGGCTCGCTGGATTTGCAGGCCAGTCAGGAAGGTGAGCGTTACGACATCAAGGGTATCATGCAATCTTTCACCAGCGGCGATACCGAAATCAAATCCGCCAAAGTCGACGGGCAAGGTAGCATCGAAAACCATCGTGTCACCGCGCAGATTGTCCACGACGAAGGCAGGGCTGATTTCTCCGCTACCGGTGGCTGGAAAAATGAACAGTGGAAAGGCAGCGTGCAGAGCCTTTCCTTGCGTGACACGCCTGCTGGAGACTGGAGCATGGCTGATGCTGCCAATCTCAGTGCTTCCGCCAGTGAATTCAGCAGTTCCGAAATCTGCCTTGCCAACCAAAGTGCACGCGCGTGCGGGAAACCAGCCTGGTCGCAACGCAGTGGTTTCAATATTGCCGGGACGCTGCGGCAAATTCCGCTGGTAATGTTGCGCCCGTGGCTGCCGGAGAATGTCAGCATGTCGGGCAAGGCCGATGCCGATTACCGTTTTGAGCAGCGTGGTGGTAAACCGGTTGGGCAGGCCAGCCTGCGTCTGCCGGACAATGCCGTGAGTGTACGCGATAGCAAGGGGCGGGTGGAGACACTGCAATACACCAATGCCCGCGCAGACCTGGAGTTGAACGATAGGCGGGCGAATGCGCAGGTGCAACTGGATATTGTCAATCGGGGAACCCTGCGCGCCGATGGCCGTATCGACTTTTCCCCGCAGGATGGGCGTCATCGGATTGATGCAGGAATCAAGGTGAATGTGCCCGAAATTGGCTGGCTGGAAAAGTTTTCTACCCAGATTCAGCGGCTGAAAGGGCAAGTGGCTGGTGATATTCAGGTTTCCGGTTTGCTGGCTAAGCCCTCTGTTAGCGGGGTTGCGAGCTTGAGCAACGGACAGGTGTATTTACCGGAAGCAGGCGTCATGCTGAATGCCATCAGCCTCAATATGCAGGCCGCAGGTGCTGACCGGATGACGATTAACGGTTCCATGCGGGCAGGGCAAGGAATCCTTAATGCCAATGGTACGCTGTTACTGGCAAATCTGCCGCAGTGGCAGGCAGATGTGACGCTTGCTGGCAATAATCTGAAGCTGATGGATACCCATGAGGTGCAGGCCCTGGTTTCGCCCAACTTGCGGGTTCAGGCGAGTCCAGGGGATGTCACGATTACCGGGACGGTGCTGGTTCCTGAAACGACTGTGAGCCTGCGTGAGTTTCCTGCCACTGCCAATGTGCGTTCCGATGATGTGATTATCGTTGGGCGTCGTGCGCCGCAGCGTGGTGTGTCGGGTGTGTTGGTGCGGGAAGCGCCGCTCAATATCAACCCGAATGTGACGATTGAGCTGGGTAACAAGGTGAAATTCACCGGTTTCGGGCTGGATGCGCGTCTCACCGGCAAGTTGCGGGTATTGCGTACCCGGCAGGACATTGTGGCGCAGGGCGTGTTGAATGTGGTTGATGGCGTCTACAAGGCGTATGGGCAAAACCTGAAAATTGAACGGGGCAGGCTGCTGTTCAATGGCCCGATCGACAATCCGGGGCTGGACGTGCGCGCTGTGCGGGAAGTGGATGATGGCGACATTGAGGTGGGCATCGAATTGGCGGGTACGGTGAAACACCCCGAATCCACCCTGTTTTCAAGTCCGCAGCAAACCCAGAGCGATACGCTCAGTTATCTACTGACGGGCAGGGCGATGTCGACAGTTAGCGGCGACCAGTCATCCTTGTTGATGGATGCAATTACCGGTTTGGGGATTGCGGGCGGCGAAAGTCTGGCGCAGCAAATCGGCGGCAATTTCGGTCTGGATGAGGTGGGGCTGAAGGCCAGAAACGGCAGTTTCGACCAAAGTGAGCTGTCACTCGGCAAGCGGCTTGGGCCACGTTTGTATGTGCGCTACATCGTGAGCCTGTTTGATTCCCTGCAACGGGTGGCGATTACTTACCAGATCAACAAGCGTTTGCAGTTGCAGGCGGAAGCAGGCATTTATCAGGGTGTCGACCTCATTTACAAGGTCGACACCAGCAAGGGGCCGTTGGGGCCTTAGCTGTTAGCAGCCGCGACCGATGGCGTAATAGGTGATCCCTTTCTTTTCCATTTGTTCCGGCTGGTAAAGATTGCGACCGTCGACGATGACAGGATCCTTCAGCTTTGATTTGAGTGCTTCAAAATCAGGGCTACGGAACTGTTGCCATTCAGTGACGATTACCAGGCAGTCTGCTCCCTCAAGGGCTTCGTCGGCGGATTTGCACAGTTGCAGGTCGGCGCGTTCACCGTAAATGCGGCCACATTCCTCCATGGCAACCGGGTCAAATGCCTGAACTTTGCAGCCGTGCCCCCACAGGGCTTCCATCAGGTTGCGGCTGGACGCTTCGCGCATGTCATCGGTATTGGGTTTGAAAGCCAAACCCCACAGGGCGATGGTTTTACCCGCCAGCTTTTGTCCGTAATGCTTTTGCAGTTTCTCAAACGGCTTTTCCTTTTGGCGGTAGTTGACTGCTTCAACAGCAGATAGCAGTTCGGCATTGTAGCCGATTTCACGGGCGGTACGCTCCAGGGCCTGTACGTCCTTGGGGAAGCAGGAACCACCGTAACCGCAGCCAGGGTAGATGAAGTGGTAGCCAATACGTGGGTCGGAGCCGATGCCGATACGCACGTTCTCAATATCAGCGCCTAGCAATTCCGCCATATTGGCCAGTTCATTCATGAAACTGATCTTGGTGGCAAGCATGGCGTTGGCGGCGTATTTGGTCAGTTCAGCAGAGCGGATGTCCATCACAACGAGGCGGTCATGGCTACGGTTGAACGGGGCGTACAGCTCGCGCATCAGTTCAGTGGTGCGCGGGTTGTCAGTGCCGATGACGATACGGTCAGGTTTCATGAAGTCTTCCAGTGCGGCACCTTCCTTGAGGAATTCAGGGTTGGAAACGACATCGAATTCGATATTGGCAGCGCGCTTTTCCAGGACTTCATGCATGCTTGCACGCACTTTGTCGGCGGTTCCAACAGGCACTGTGGATTTGTCGACTACAATGCGGTAGCCGTCCATATGTTCGGCGATGGAGCGGGCGACAGTGAGCACATAGCGCAGGTCGGCAGAGCCGTCTTCATCCGGTGGAGTGCCAACTGCGATGAACTGGAACAGGCCGTGCGCTACGCCTTCCGCAGCAGACAGGGTGAAATTCAGGCGGCCAGCGGCGATATTTTCTTTCACCATCTTGTCGAGGCCAGGTTCATGGATGGGGATTTCCCCATTCAGTAACATGTTGATTTTGCGTTCATCGACATCGACGCACAAGACGTCATTACCAACCTGGGCGAGACATGCGCCCGTTACCAAGCCAACATAGCCTGAGCCATAAATCGTAACTTTCATGAATGTTTTCCGGATAAATAACTGAATTTTTACATTGGATGCAAAGTATAATTGTTGTGCTTCATTTTCGTGACGAATAGGCTGACGAGTGTAGCAGTTTGCCCGTCGAAAATTAATGTCAGATTTCTGCTTTTACCTGGTTGACATCGGCAGGTGATTCACTCAAAATGCCTGCCTTTCCAGTCGGAGGGGTTCCCGAGCGGTCAAAGGGGACAGACTGTAAATCTGTTGGCTCTGCCTTCGAAGGTTCGAATCCTTCCCCCTCCACCATATTTTATTGGTTTACACGTTCAGCTTGATTCATATCGTCACGCGGTGCGGTGTGGGTAAACGGCTTCAGGCGGGTGTAGTTCAATGGTAGAACCTCAGCCTTCCAAGCTGATGGTGTGGGTTCGATTCCCATCACCCGCTCCAACTATTGGCTGAGTCGTTAGATAGTTATCGCTCTCGTAGCTCAGATGGTAGAGCGCACCCTTGGTAAGGGTGAGGTCGGCAGTTCGATTCTGCCCGAGAGCACCAGTTATTGAAAACTTTAACGGGAAGTTATCGAAAATGGCAAAAGGTAAATTTGAGCGCACGAAGCCGCACGTAAACGTAGGTACAATTGGCCACGTAGACCATGGCAAGACGACGCTGACAGCAGCGCTGACGGTGTGTCAGTCACGCAAGTTTGGTGGTGAAGCAAAAGCATAC
>JAHJJD010000035.1 GCA_018822845.1 Gammaproteobacteria bacterium
CTATGCTAATCAAACTGCCCATCTGGCCCCCTTCCTGGTTTGTCGGATGGTTATCAGTTGGGGATTCAAACAGCAGTTTCAATGTTCACGCGGCAAGACCCCGAAACACATAATGAGCCGGGAATAATTTTTCCCTGTGCGTTTTCAAGTCGCTATAATGCAAAACAATCACCCTGTAACCCGACTTTTACGCACGATGACGAGGCCATGCCGGAATCTATTGCCCCTGTCCGTTACCTGTTTCTGAGCCATAACAGCACCGATAAACCGGGTGTTGAGCGTTTTGCTGAAACACTGGAAAATCGCCCGCTCGCCAAAGCACACAAGCTCAAGGTCTGGCTGGATAAAAACAACCTCCAGCACGGCGTCCAGTACACCAATCAATTCGCAGCAAACATCAACCACCCGGACACCTGTGCTTTTGTGCTGTTCATGCCGCGCGAAGCCATACGCGCCTATGTCCAGTATGAAATCAACATCGCACTTGACCGCCACCTGAATGACCAGAATGCGGGCAAACGCTTTCCGATCCTGCCCATTTATCCCGGAGCACGCACTGGGCGGGTCGAGCTTCCCGAAAACATCCGCACCTTCAATTACCGGGAATTTGTCGATGATGACCTGCAAAAAATCGACGCCATCATCGCGGATGCTCTTGGGTTAAATCTCCCTGTAGGAGCCAGCCCTGCTGGCGATATTTCCGCCGGTCATGAAGAATCGCCTGCGGGGCAGGCTCCTACACGGAAGCAGCAGGATGGATACGATCGCTGGCTGTCATTCGTACTCACCCGGCAAGGCGAGAACATCCAGGCAGAAGACGATAACGGAAACATCAGCACCCTACCCCTTGCCGAATTACCGGAAATGGATTCCCCCGCTGCGAAACTGACCCCGCTAACCCGACTGTTACTCGACAGGGATTGGCACAGCCTGCAACTGGATGGCCAGAAACTGCGTCTGCGTATTATGACCGACGACCCGCAGCTTGCCATGCTGCCGTGGCAGCGTCTGCCACACCCCCAAACAGGCCAGTCACTGCTGGATTGCGGCTGCATGGTGGAAACCGGCCCGGTACAGGGGCGCAGCTACCGCAGCGGTTTCACTGACATTGCCCCGCACACGCCGCTGCTGGTCATTCCTTCGCACCACCAGCATGAAATCGCAGGTGACAAGCATTACGGGCTGGTACAAAGCTATCTGGATGCCTATCTGGATATTCACGGGCTGATCCCGCGTGTCACCAACCCGCAAGCATTGCAGCGCGAACTACGCCTGCACCAGCCGGATTTGCTCTACATTTACGCCCGTTTTGATGGCCAACGCCTGCAACTCGACAGTGGCATTGACGGCGAAGACAGCGTTTCCCTGCAAACCCTCGGTGCATGGATCAGCGCCGCCGACATCCACCCTGTCATCGTCATCAACCTGATTGGCGGCACGCTGGAACACTATCCGCAAGCCCTGGTAAAACCCGCCAGACTGGTATGGATTCAAGCCACTTCCCGAATCAGAAAGCTCAACGACCTGGAACGTAATCTGGCACAGGTGCTGGAACATTCTGCCCGCAACCCCGACCTCAGCAGCCTGATCATGCAACAGGCCGCGCATTGTCATCTGGGAATGCAAAACCTGCTATGGCTCAACGGCCAAACACCCAGCCTGAATACCGGCAGCACCCACAAACGGGCGCAGCAGTTACGCGCCGCCCTGCTGAAAGTGATGCTGGGGCGGGGCGACCTCAAGGATCGTATGGCAGGCGGCATCTACCGCCACCTCAACCAGCGCATTCCGCTCACCACCTACGCGATGACCGGCGATGCCAAAGCCTGCCCGCATGACGTGCCGGAACAGATCAAGCAGCGCCTGCAATGGGATGACCCGGAACGCAGCCTGCCGGTAGTGCAGTTCTATTTCCACATCACTATCGAACCCAGCGACGACATCGAAGAACTGCTGGATATGTCGATCAGCGAAGGCATCCTGCATGGCAGCGATGACATGGAACACATCCTCACCCGCGAACTGGAGCGGCGTGGCTTGCAACAGCAGGAATGTTGCATTGCCCTCAACTGGCTGTTCCGGGTCGGCAGCGGGCTGGAAACTGAAGTTCCCGGCTGGCTGGACACCTGGGGAAAACTGGTATGCGAATATTTCGGCGGCATCCGTCTGGAACGCGCCATTCTGGTCAATGCGGTGTGCATGGAAGTGCCGCACGAAACCAGCGCTGCCAGTGTGCAAGCCGCCACCAACAAGGAACTGCGCAATTTCCGCAACCTGCCCGGCTGCGCCATGCAACCCATCATCCACAAAGAACCGCTGGGCAAGCTGGAAGCCGACGAAATCAACGACTTCCTCGAAACCAGCCAGCGCTACTGGTACAACGAACTGAAGCTGGCGCAATACCACATCGACCCGTGGGAATTTGCCGAATGGGTAGCAGAACAAACTGGCGGGCTGTTTGAAGACACCGTAACCCTGATCTGGAAACAGTATCAACGCGATTATCAGGAATACCTCAACCAATGAATGACGCTTTCCACATCATCACCAAACCCGGCGACTGGCAACAACACGATGCCGAACACCTGCCAGCCAAACGGCAGGCGCTGGCAGCCACCGCGCCGATTGCCGATGAACGCAATCTGGATACTTCGGCGGAACGTTTCCGCCCATCTCCAGCTTTGCTGAATGCCATCAATGCAGCGCTGGCGGCGCGGGTGCCATTGCTGCTGACCGGCGAGCCGGGTACGGGCAAGACGCAGGTAGCGTGGTTCATCAAGCGCTTTTTCAGGATTCCGCTGTTCGCCTATCAGGTGCATTCCAACAGTCAGGCGGCGGACATGCGTTATGACTTTGATGCGGTGGCGTATTTGCGGGATGCGTATGTGGCACGGCATGGGGAAATGCCGGGGGAATCGGCGGTTTTTGTAGGAGCCTGCCATGCAGGCGATTCTTCCCCCGACCCCAGAGCGCAAAAACGCTATTTGAAGCCGGGGGCATTGTGGCAGGCGTATGAATCTGCGGAGGAATCCGTGCTGCTGATCGACGAGATCGACAAGGCTCCGCGTGATTTTCCCAACGACTTGTTGCAGGAGCTGGATCAGAATCGCTTTGAGCATCCGTTCCATCAAGGCGAATACGTCAGCCGCAAGGGCGCACCACCGATCATCATCGTCACCAGTAACGGCGAGCGGCGCTTGCCGGATGCCTTCCTGCGCCGTTGCATGGTGCATCACATCACCCTGGACAAAACCTTGCTGAGCGAGATCATGCAGGCATGGCAAAGCCAGTTCCCGCGTCTGGATGAGCCAACCCGGCAGGCTGCGCTGAAACGTTTCAACGATATCCGCGACATCAACCGTTTGAGCAAGAAACCGGGCGCGGCAGAACTGCTGCTGTGGCTGAGCGTGTTGTCGGCACAAGGCGTGAAAGCTGAAGCGCTGGCGGAAACCGTGACGCTGAAGGAGCTGCCCGCGCTGATGTGTTTGATCAAGGATCATGGGGATTATGGGTATTTGTAATTAATGCAAGGCAAGCTCTCCCTCGACACCCTGCTCGACCACATCCGCCTGCGCGGCATCCCGGTTGGCACGGCGGAATTACAGCGCCTGCAAGCAGTGTTCAGCCGCGCGCCCCGCCTGTCGCGGGTGGAGTTTCTCAACCTGCTGCAAACCGTGCTGGCAAAGGATGAAGGCCAGCGGCGTAGTATTGAGCGGTTATTTGAGACGCTGGTGCCGTTTGAGGGGGAGGAAATGTTGGGGGAATCGCCTGCATGGCAGGCTCCTACAGCAACCTCATCCCCTGTAGGAGCCAGCCCCGCTGGCGATTCTTCCGCCGAAACCCCCAGAAAAAAACCGCGCAAACCGCTGAACGTGCTGGCTATTGGCCTCAGTATTCTCGCCATCATCGTCCTGACACTTGTCGGCTTGGCGTATGAAGAAAACGAGAAAAACACTGAACTGCATAGCGAAATCGGCCCAACAACGCCCCCACCACCGCCAGAAATCCCCAAGGAAGAAAAAAAGCCCGAGCATGGCCTGAAACTGGTCGACACCATCGAAACCTGGCAACCCGTTATTGTCAGACCTGAGACGATTTTGGTATGGGAGCGTATCCTGCCAGCCCTCGCTATTTTTCTGGGTGCAGGACTCGGCTTCGTCTGGCTACTGCATCAGGCCATCCTGCGTACCCGCGTGCGCCAGCCGGAACCACCGCGCATCCGCAGCAAGGGCAAATCCTTCCTGCCAGCGCTGCAAGACCTGCCGGATTTTCACCTGCTGGGCAGTGACGCGCGGCGCGAAATGGGTTGGGGCATCAGCCATTACCTGAGCGAACAGCCGCTTAATCAACTGGATATTCCGCGCAGTGTGGAGGCGACTGCACGTAGCGGCTTGCCCAGCATCCATTTCCGCACTGCCAGCCGTGAGCGCGAAGTGTGGCTGTGGCAGGATCAGGCCAGCAACAACCCCGATCTCACGCGGCTGGCGGGGGAAATCACCGCGACCCTGATGGCTGTGAACATTTTCGTGCAACCCGGCTATTTCCACGGTTTGCCGTCACGGGTAGTCAGCCCGCAGGGCGAAGTGCTGTGGTCAAACCGCCACGAATACCCGGAAAACCAGCCGTTGGTGGTCGTACTGGGCGATGGCGACAGTCTGGCGCAGATGGAAGCGGCGCACAGCGATGAGAAACACGCCACCTTCCGCCAGTTGGGACATTGGGCGAATGTGTGCATGGTGGATTGCAGCCAGCCATCGGGAAGCCTGTGCCAACAGCTCAAGCCCTACCCGCTGGAATGCCTATTGCCGCAGGATGTGTCCGGCTGGCTGGCGCGCCAGGGCGGGCAGCGTGAAACCGCCAGCAGCGTGTGCCCGCTGGATGAGTTGCACCGCTGGGCGATTGCCTGCGCCCTGCCGGAACGCCCGCTGATGGAGGCTGAAATCCGTGCCCTACATGAAGCGCTGGGGCTGGATTGCGCGTGGCAGTACCACAACCTCAAGCGTTATGCGCGTGAGTCGGGCATGGGGTTTGATTTTGCGGGGCAGCGTCATGCGCTGATGCAGGACTTTGCGCGGCTGGCGCGGGCGGGGAATCGGGATGTGCAGCGGGCGGTGACATTTTGGTTACAGCGCTATGCTGAGATTGACCGAGAGTTGGGGGAACGGGAGACAGAGCGCAGGCCGTGGCAGGAGTCGAAGAGGCAGCGGTTGCTGGAGGTGGATAAAGCTCTGGTGGGGTTGTGGGGATGCTCCGCATTACCCCCCATCCCCAGCCCTTCCCCCGCAAGGGGGGAAGGGAGCAAATCCCCCCTAACCCCCCTTTTGCAAAGGGGGGAACAAGAGGCAGCGCACGATCCAGCCTCCCCCTTTGAAAAAGGGGGATTGAGGGGGATTTCTTCTTCCGCCGAAACCCTCTACGACCTGCACGAACACGTAGATTTGCGCAAGGAAGTCGAGCGTAAACTGGGGCAGTATGCGTGTCTGGACTGGCCTGCGGCGGGGGAATCGCCTGCGGGGCAGGCTCCTACAGGCGATGGGTGGATTCGGTTGCCGTACCGCTGGGTGGAACTCTCTGCCAAGACACGCAAGCAGTTGCTGGCGGCGGGGTTTGGTGGCAAGGCGGAAAATCTGAAGCTGGGGTGGGATAAAACGACCGGGGTGCTGCTGGGGGTATTGGCGGGGTTGGCGCTCAGCGGGTTGGTGGGGAGTGTGTACGGGCTGATGCCGGTTCCGGTACAGATCAAACCGCTGCTGAATTCGGCAGACCCCGCCGAACAACTGCCCCGCCCCGAAGATGCCAGACAATGGTTTATTGGCACTGCCAAAGCCGGGGCGCTTGAGCCACTGGAAACAAGTGAACACAACGACCAAATCGTGTGGGTAAAGTGGGAGCGGAAGACCCGCTTGGCGCGGGAAATCCCCCCTAACCCCCCTTTTGCAAAGGGGGGGAAAGAAGATCGGGTGGAGTTGTGGTTCGCGGGGGAGAATGGCAAACCGGAACGCCCGAATGTGGCAGACTGGCCGGTTGTATCGGTGGCTGTGATTGCAGCGTCGCCGGATGACCCGGATGCACAGCGGCTGGCGGCGAAGCTTCTGGATAACGGCACGGCGGATCAAGTGCTGATCGGCGAGAAATGGCGCAAGCATCAGGCTGACATCATGCAACAGTGGCAAGGCTTACCCGGTATGCAATGGGTGTACGTCAATGCTGAACCACCACCCTACGCAGGGCATGAGCATATTGCCCACTTCAAGCTGACACCAGCGGAATTGCTGGCGAAGCTGGAAAAACCAGGGGTACATGAAGCGGATAGCCTGCAAACGGGAGCAAAAGTCAGAGGCAATCCGCGCCTGATCGGCTTTGCGCCGGATATGGAAATGCTTGAGCTGCCGCACGACATGAAGCTGCTGCCAATCCCGCGTGGCAGTTTCAAGATGGGAAGCGAAACGTATGACAACGAAAAACCAGTTCACCCCGTTAACATCAACCACGATTTCTGGATGAGTGCTACCGAAGTCACGTTTGCCCAATACGATGCTTATGTGGAAGCGACAAAGGGTAAAGAAAAGCCGGATGACTCGGGCTGGGGACGTGATACCCGCCCGGTGATGCGCGTATCGTGGGACGATGCCCAAGGTTATGTGAAGTGGCTGACAGATTACAATGGGCAGGGCTTAAGCTGTCGTCTGCCGACGGAAGCGGAATGGGAATATGCCGCGCGGGCGGGTACGACAACAGAGTATTTTTGGGGCGACGACATCGGCAAGAACAATGCCAACTGTGATGGTTGTGGCAGTCAATGGGATAACAAACAAACTGCGCCTGTGGGTAGTTTCAAGGCTAATGGTTGGGGTTTGCAGGATATGCACGGCAATGTTTGGGAATGGGTGCAGGACTGCTGGCATGATGATTATCAGGGTGCTCCTGCTGATGGCACGGCCTGGGAGTCTGGCGGCGACTGTGGTCGCCGTGTGTTGCGGGGCGGCTCGTGGCTCAGCGGTCCGGACCTCTTGCGTTCGTCCAGCCGTTACGGCTACGCGCCCGGCAACCGTGACGACGACCTCGGTTTTCGTGTTGTGTGCGTCCTCCCATTAACAGAGCGCTGAAATACCGACCACTGGAACACTGTCCTTCCCTCTCCCCAGCAGGGGGAGAGGGCTAGGGTGAGGGGGTTCCGCCGCGCAGCGGCGGCGAAATTTTTTTGCGCTATACTCAGATAGCGGGTGGCAACATCCGCCGGGTTTCCCGGTTCGTGGTCGCCGTGTGTTGCGGGGCGGCTCGTGGATCAACAATCCGAACAACTTGCGTTCGTCCAACCGTAACAACAACACGCCCGACAACCGTAACAACAACCTCGGTTTTCGTGTTGTGTGCGTCCTCACATTGCGTGACGCTTTCATTCCGACAGGCTGTGCCGACCACGGTTTGCACAGCGCGGCGAAAGCGTATTAATGGCGCGGGAACATCCGGCCTGCACGGTTCGCCGTCAGGCGCATACTGAAGCCGGGCATCCCCTACCGCAAGGCCGGGATGCCCTTTTCCCCCAGTTCCTGCTTCAGCCAGCCACCGAGCAAACGCCCGATTTCCGCCACAATCAGGCTGACATGCTGATACTGGCCATCGCTGAGCCAATGCCAGTGGTGCACCAGCCGCAAATACAGGCGTAGCTGGTTGAGCAATGCATCACACTCGCGCAATTGTTTCAGGCGTTCCCGTCCGCGATACGACTGCGCAAGAATCAACGTTTCCTGAAAGATCAGTGCCACATTCATCATCCGCTGGGTCAGTGTGTGGCGATAAATGCGCGGGAATTTCTCTGCCTTGGGCAACAGCCACGTCAGCAAATCAAAGGTGCGTACCTGAATGACCATTTCTTCCTGCATATCGGCTCCTTCCGCTGCTTCATTTGTATACGTCTGTGACTGGTCGAACCTGCTGCTGGCAGAGCGCAAGGCCGCCAGGGGCAAGCGCGGCGGCAGGCCAGCCGCTGCGTTTGAATACCATCTGGCGGACAACCTGCTGGAGCTGCAACAGGAATTGCTGGCGGGTAGCTGGCGACCGGGCGGCTACACGCATTTCTACATCCACGAACCCAAGCGCCGCCGCATCAGTGCCGCACCGTTCCGTGACCGGGCTGCAAGGCTTATCTCCGCTATGTGGATGATTTCGCGCTGTTCGCCGACGCCAAAACGCAATTGTGGGAGTGGAAACAGGCCATCAGGGAAAAGCTCGCCAGCCTGCGCCTACGCTTCCATGAGCATAGCGCACAAGTCACACCGGTAACGCAGGGAATCCCGTGGCTGGGGTTTGTGGTGTACCCCACGTATCGGCGGGTGAAGCAGCGCAAGGTAGTGAATGCTACCCGGCGCATGAACCAGCGGTTTGACGAATGGCAGCGAGGTGAAATCAGTTTCGCCAGCTTTGACGCCAGCGTGAAAGGCTGGATCAATTACGTGCGTTATGCGGATTCCTGGGGATTGCGCAAGCATGTACTGAAGCCGTTCCGCTGGTAAACATTGCATTGCCAGTTCATCGGGTGGCCGCAGATAGCTTGCGCCTGCCTGCTATACTTGCCCCATGCACAAAGACATCACCAGTAAACACCTCCTCAAGCGCATGGCGGCAGACCTTGCCAACTTGTTGCTGGAACTCGACATCGACCCCAACAGCGTAGAACTGCTCGAAACCCAGCACCAGCGGGTGGAGGAACGCCGCGCCGACCTGGTTGTCCGCGCCACCCGCCGGGGGCAGGCTGATAGCGGCATCCTGCACATCGAGATACAAAACAGCAATGACCCTGACATGAGCTTGCGGATGCTGCGTTACTATACCGACATCCGTTTCCAGTACCGTGACGGCGCATTGCACCAATACCTCATCTATATCGGCAAACAACCATTACACATGGCGGCAACCTTGCCTGACCCGGCGTTGTCCAGCTACCGTTACCACATTCTTGACATGCACACGGTCGATTGCAGCCTGCTGTTGGCGCGTGATACTCCAGATGCTTTGGTGATGGCCATCCTGTGTGATTTCCGCGAGCGCCCGGTACAGGACGTGGTAAACTACATTGCAGGCCGCCTGAAAGCTTTGCTGTACGAAGACGAGCGGCGCTTCGGCGAGTATTTTTCCATGCTGGAACGGTTGGCGGAAAACCGCAGTCTCCAGCAACACATCAAAGAGGCCAAAGACATGCTAACACAAGTGGATGTGACCAAATTCGCCTCCTACCAATGGGGCCGGGAAGATGGCCTGCGCGAAGGCCGCGAGGAAGGCCAGAAAGAAGGCATCCTGCTACTGCTGTCACTCCAGCTCAAACAACAGTTGGGCGAATTGCCGGAAACTGTCCGGCAGCGCTTGGCAAACCTGACTATCGGGCAACTGGAAAGCCTGGCTACTGCTGTACTAGGTTTTGCTGACCTTGCCGCCGTTGAGCACTGGCTGGCTGAAACAGAAAGCAGCAAACGCCTGAATTAAAAATCGCCGCCGCTACGCGGCGGAACCCCCTCACCCTAGCCCTCTCCCCCTGCTGGGGAGAGGGAAGGACAGTGTTCCAGTGGCCAGTATTTCAGCGACCTGTTAATGGGAGGACGCACACAACACGAAAACCGAGGTTGTCGTCACGGTGGTCGGGCGCGAAGTAGAAACGGTTGGACGAACGCAAGTAGTACGGATCGAGGTTCCACGAGCCGCCCCGCAACACACGGCGACCACAGTCGCCGCCAGACTCCCAGGCCGTGCCATCAGCAGGAGCACCCTGATAATCTTCATGCCAACAGTCCTGCACCCATTCGTAAACGTTGCCGCGCATGTCGTGCAAGCCAAACGGGTTGGAGGGAAAACTGCCGACAGGCGCAGTATTCACCCACTGATCCTTACCTTCCGCCAAACCATCACAGCATTCATCCTTGCCATAGTTGGCGTAATCATGGCTGGCTTCGTCCCCCCAAGGGTAATCCGTTGTCGTTCCCGCCCGTGCGGCATACTCCCATTCCGCTTCCGTCGGCAAACGACAACTGGCCCCGGTTTCTTTTGATAACCAGTTCACATAGCCTTGCGCATCATCCCACGAGACATTGATCACCGGGCGGGTATCGCGCCCCCAACCTGCATCATCAGGGGCATCAAACTCAATAGCGTTTCGTGCCATCAACCAGCGATAGTAATCGTATTCGGCAAAGGTGATTTCGTATTTGCTAATGTAAAATGGCTGTTTGATCGTGACGGTGTGGACAGGTTGCGCCCATGCAGAATTTTCGCCCCCCATCTGAAACTCACCCGCCGGTATCCTGACCATCTCAGGCAGTGGCACAAACCCTAACCGCCACAGCGGCTTGTCATCCTGTACCCACCACCAGCCGACCAAGCCGCCAAAGCCCAACACGGCTGTCGATAAAAACACCCCCACCCGCACCAGCCAATATTTCCACCCACACGTAGGAGCCTGCCATGCAGGCGATTCTTCTGATTCAGCCACCTTGGGGGAATCGCCTGCATGGCAGGCTCCTACAGGGAGGTCGGCTTTGACGCAGCCGGTTTGCCACCACGCCACCAGTAACAGCAGCGCCGCCAGCGCAAAAAACACCCACGCCGGTAACGGGCTTTCCACCAGCAAGCCAAAGCCACCAGCAACCCCTGCCAATAACCCCAACACCGGCAACAGCGTGCGGCTGCTCTTCCTCCTCCCCTGATAAGGGGAGGCCGGGAGGGGTTTCTTTCCAACGCCGAAAAGGTGTTTCTTCAAAGGTTTATTCGCCAAAACAACATTCCAGATGACAGACACAAGATTTGCCTAGTATCCCGCCTCCCCCTTTCCCAGTAAACCGCAAATTTCCTGTGCGTACTATCCTGCCAATAAAATCTTACCTATAGTTAAGCGACTACTATACAAGACCGTTACAAACCTTATGAATGCAGCCGCGCAACCCATGACTGACGAAACCGCTCTCTTTCCCATCGGCACTGTTTCCGAACAAACCGGCGTCAATACCGTCACCCTGCGAGCCTGGGAAAGGCGCTACGGCCTGTTGAAACCGCGCCGCACCCCCAAAGGTCACCGCCTGTACAGCCCACAGGATGTGGAACGGGTCAAACAGGTGCTATTGCTGCTGGAACAGGGCATTCCGGTCAGCCGCGTGCGCGACGTGCTCGACAGCAACAAGGCACGCCCGCAACTGCTGCAACCGGCACAAGACGTGCAAACTGACGACCCGTGGCGACATTACCGCGCCCTGTTCCAGCGCTGGATCCGCAAGCTGGATGCCCGCTCGCTGGAACACGCTTTCAACGAAGCCATTTCCCTTTATCCACTGGAAATGGTCGCCAACAAGCTGGTGCTGCCACTGTACAAACAGCTACAGCAGCAGCGCGAAGTATTGCCGTCTACCAGCGCCGATCATGCCTTCCTGCACGAATTCCTCTGCGCCAAACTCGGCTCGCGCTATTTGCAACACAACGGGCGTGCGAATGGCAAACGCCTGCTGATCGCGGGCAGCGAGAAATCCGCCGTTTGCGCGCAAATTGATGCGCTGTTGCTGGCCAATATCCTCAGTAACCACGGCTACCAGATCAGCCTGCTGGGAACGCAAACCACGCTGGATCATCTGCCACTGATCCTGGAACGTGCTGCCTTCGACGGCCTGCTGCTGACTGACAGCCACCCTGTTTCCGCAGAATTGCAGACGCTGGTGGAAATGACCCGCGCCACCGTGTTCCTGTGCGGCTATCAGGATGAATACACGTCTGCTCCACCGGAAAACCTGCCCATCCACTGGCTACCGATGGAGCTGGGTGAGGTTTCACAAGCCGTCGATCAAGTATTGTCAGGGGAACCAGCGACCGCATGACTGCCCTTGTCTGGTTCCGGCAGGATTTACGCCTTGCCGACAACCCTGCCCTGTATCACGCCTGCCGTAACGGCGAAGTCATCCCCGTTTTCATTGATGACCCGCTGCCCGCCTCGGTCAGCCGTCTGGGTTCAGCCAGCCGTGTCTGGCTGCATCACAGCCTGCAAGCGCTCGACCACGACTTGCGGGCAAACGGCAACCGCCTGATCCTGCGGCAAGGTTCTGCCCTGCCCGTGCTGCAACAACTGCTGAAAGAAACCGGCGCAACCCGTATTTACTGGAACCGCGTTTATGACCCCGCCAGCCTTGCACGCGACAAACACATCAAGGAAACCCTGCGCGCAAGCTGCGAAGTACGCAGTTTCAACGCCTGCCTGCTCAACGAACCGTGGGAAGTGCTGAAAGCGGATGGAACGCCCTACAAGGTGTTCACCCCATACTGGAAAGCCATGCTCAAGCACGGCATCCAACACCTGCCCTTGCCTGCACCCGAGCGCATTCCCGCCCCCACGCACAAACCGCAAAGCCTGCCACTGGATGCCCTTGGTTTCCTGCCCAACATCCGCTGGGATAGCGGCATGATGGAACACTGGCAAGTCGGTGAAACGGCTGCGCTGCAAAAGCTGCTGGAATTCCTGCCCACTGGCGGAATGGATTACATGGATGCACGTAACATCCCCGCTCACCCCGGCACATCGAAACTTTCCCCGCACCTGCATTTCGGCGAAATCAGCCCACGTCAGGCGGTGTGGCAGACAAAACACTGGCTGGCGGAAAACCCGGCGGCAGAAAGCGGTTTGCACCATTTCATCCGCGAAATCGGCTGGCGGGAATTTGCCTGGTACCTGCTTTACCACTTCCCGCACACGGTTGATCAGGCGCTGGATGAACGTTTCCACCACTTCCCCTGGGCCGAGGATTACAGCGAAACGCTGCAACGCTGGCAACGAGGCCAGACCGGCTACCCCATCATTGACGCCGGGATGCGCGAACTGTGGCAAACCGGCTGGATGCACAACCGGGTGCGCATGATCGTGGCCTCCATGCTGAGCAAAAACCTGCTGGTTCCGTGGCAGGAAGGCGAACACTGGTTCCGCGATACGCTGGTGGATGCCGATCTGGCCAGCAACGTACTCGGCTGGCAGTGGACGGCTGGCTGCGGGGCGGATGCAGCACCCTACTTCCGCATTTTCAACCCGATCCTGCAAAGCCGGAAATTTGACCCGGATGGCGACTACATTCGCCGCTGGGTTCCTGAGCTGCAAGGGCGTGACAAGCAACAGGTTCACCTGCCGCGCGAACCGGGGGATAGCGGGGCGGATTACCCCTTGCCGGTAGTGGATTTCAGGTACAGCCGCGAACGGGCACTGCTGATGTTCGAGAAAATCAAAAAGCCGGATGGTAAGAAGTGGTAGCCATTGGCTGGTTTCACGGCTATATTTCCGGGAGTAAAATACCAACAACGAACAGCCCTTATGCACATACTGATTATATGTAGTCTGGATAGCGTTAGAACCCATAGTGTCAACATCCTGCGAGATGCGGGTCATGACGTCAGTGAAGCCGCCAACCTCGCCGATGCTGTTGGTATTGCTCTGGCGCGTACCGTTGATGCCGCCATTATTGGCCCCGGCACTTCTCCTGCTGATGAAACCGACATGATTCAAGGCTTGCGGGCGCAAAGCCTGTGGTTTCCATTGATTGCTGTCAGCCGTTGCGAGTGCTGGTCACACCTTTCCGATTTGCTGGTCAACGGTGCAGACGATTTCATTCAGGAACCCTTCGCCACCTCCAGCCTTTTGTACAAGCTGGATAAACTGTTGCACAACAATGCGACGCGGCAGCCACGGGAACTCAGGCTCAACGCTGAATTCGGCTCCATTCGCGTACATAATCTAGGCAAGCAGGTATTCATCAACGATGCACCTGCCGAGATCAGCACCTACGATTACCTCACCCTGAAATGCATCGCGCAGAAACTCGGGGAAAACGGGCTTTCTCCCCAAACCCTGCTCAGCCAGCAGGCTCAGCGTGGCTGCGGCGTCAGGCTGGCCGAAGCGGCAGAACACCTGTTGCAACGCATCCACCCCTGATTTTCCGGATCGAAGCACCGCCCCAATCCGGCTAAATCCCCAAAATCCGAAAAATCCCGGTTCAGACCTTCCCTTCGCGCTGCAACTCCTCATACCACAATGGATTATGATGCTTGATGAAAGCTACTTCCGCATTCCCGGACTTCATGGTTTCCAGCGATTCCGGCTCCTCAACCACGGCGAAGTAGATATGCGCCACCAGCCCCAGCAACACCAGCAATACTGCCGCCACATGGATCACCAACGCCCAGCGGAACGCCAGCCCGAACAGTGCTGAAGCCGAGAATTCAAACATAATCGGCGCCAGAAACAGATACAGCCCGGTCACGGCGATCGCCACCGAACAGGCAATAATCATTGTCCCCAACAGCCGTTGTGCCCCGTTGTAACGCCCCTGCGGCGGCACTTTCTTACCCTTCAGCAAGCCAAACAAATGCGCCAGCGTAATGGTCATGGAACTCAGGTCAGCAAGCGCCGCTTTCGGCGTCAGCACCAGCACATTCTTCAGGAATGGCAACACCACCCGCTTGAAATTCAGCACTGCGTACACCGCAATCACGCCTGCCCACAGCATGCCGCCAAGTGCGTGCATCAACGCCAGACTGTCATTGCCGCCGAACAGGTTCTGCATGAAAGTCGGCCAGAACGCCGGAGCCAGCCGCACGAAGTCGCCGGAAATAATCCCGAACCCGGTCAGCACCAGCGTTAGCCAGAAAAAGGCGTTAAACCAGTGGATGAAAATCACATCTTTGCTACGTACCTTGATGGTCGGTTTAGTGCTGTTCATGGCTGCCCTCCTTTTCGCTCACGTCTTTGCGGCGGTCGACCAGTTTCTTGATACCTGCGCCGAGGAATACCGCCATCATCCCGCCGATGCCAATAGCGCCGAGCGGATTCACAATGTTTTCAATCGTTTTGCCTGCCAGATGGCGTTCATGCAGCTTGGGCATGACCTCCTGCGGGATCGCCTTGCCAGCGGTGAAATAGTAATGGTTAGGGCCGATATTGACCTCATCGGTAATCAGCCGCTGCCATTCCTTTTCCCCCAGCAGTCTGGAGACTTCGGAATTCGGGTCGTTGGCGTCACCAAAAATCAGCGCCCGCCCCACGCAGGTTGCCACGCAGGCAGGTTGCAAGCCCTGGTCAATGCGCGGCTGGCAGAAAGTACACTTGCTGATGGTATTGGTAACAGGATTCAACCAGCGGGCATCATACGGGCAGGCCGGAACACACAGTTCGCAGCCGGAACAGGTGCTGTCGTCCACCAGCACAATGCCGTCCTCGCGCTTCCACGACGCCCCGGAGGGGCACGCCTCTACGCACGGGGCATCATCGCAGTGCTGGCAACGTCCGGGGAACAGTTGCACTTCCGGCATACCTTTGCTGTTCAGGTATTCGACCTGTTTGACCCAATCGCGGGAATGACCCAGCGGTGTGTCCCATTCAGCGCGGCAGGCGACTTCGCACGCCTTGCAGTCGATACAGCGGGTGGTGTCCGCCAGCATCACATATTTGGCCACCATGGCTTACCTCCTCAAACCTTTTTCACAGTGACCATGGAGGTGCCCATGGATATGCTGCCGATGTGTTTTTCGCGGGTGTCGGATGCCAGTTCGGAATCCGCCAAGCCCTTGCCTGCCGCCGTGGTCATGCGCATGTCCCAGTGCCCATAACCATGCACGGTGAACACGGTATCCGGGCGGATGCGGTGCGTGACCTTGGCCTTGATGGTGCCGCCACGCCCCTTGCGGTCGCGTACTTCCACCGTGTCGCCATTGGCAATGCCCAGCTTTTCCGCCGGGATGGGGTGCAGCCACAACTCATTTTCCGGCATGAAATAGTTCAACCAGATGTTGTCCTGGGTACGCGCATGGGTGTGGAAACCGACGCGCCCGAAGGTGAAATGGAACTCGCCGTCATTGGGGGTTGGCTGTGGTTCCCACTCAATCGCGTCTTCCATGCCCAGCGCGGTCAACTGGCTGGGAATCAGCTCGATCTTGCCGCTGGGGGTCGGGAACACCGACTTGCCACCGAATTCACGAGGGAAATTCACCTTGTCATCGGCAGCCAACTTGATGATGCCGGTTTTCTTCAGTTCCTCCAGCGAATAACCGGCCTTTTTCAGGCGGTCATCCAGCATGTCGGCGACTGTTTCGTGGGGGAAGTAGGTTTCCAACCCCATGCGCTTGGAGAGTTCCTTGCAGATGTCCCACGAGCCTTTGGTATCGTGCAGCGGCTGCATGGCCGGTTCACGCAGGGCAATGAAACCCTCGCGTGCACCGCCGGTTTGCAGGTCATCGTAACGTTCCAGATAGCTGGCTTCCGGCAGCAGGATGTCGGCATAGCTGTTCATTTCGTTGGGCATCACGTCGGTAGCGACGTAGAAATCCATGTTCATCAGCGCTTTGCGCACGGTGTCGTAGTCGGTGCTGTTGGTGAAACCGTTGCCACCAGCGGTCAGCAGCGCTTTCAGCGGATACGGGTCTTGCCCTGCCATCGCCCGCCACATTTCGTTGGTAAGGCCGTATTGCGGGTTGGCCAGCGGCCAGCGACCGGGTACGCCAGCACCGTCAGCACGTTGCACCTTGCCTTCCTCATTCACGGCAAACGGATTGTGGGCAAAGTCAAAATCGCCATGCGCTTCTTCACGGCTGACATGCGCGTGCGGGAACTCCGGCAGGTCGATTTCCGGCACCTTGATGGTTTGCGGGGTGAAAATACCGCCCTTGCGATCCCACACGCCGAACAGCGAGTTGAGGATGGAGATGCTCATGCCAGTGCCGAGGTCGTTGGAACTGCGGGTCAGGCGGCGCGGGCTGTAGACGAATACGGCAGGTGCTTTCTGCGCCATTTCGAGGGCAATGCGGCGTACCGTATTTGCCGGGATGGTGGTGATTTCTTCCTGCCATTCCGGGGTGTATTTTTCGACTTTGGCAGCCAGTTCATCCAGCCCCGTGACATATTCTTCGACAAACTTCCTGTCGTACAGGCCACCTTTAATCACCACATTGATCAGCGCCAGCAGGAAAGCGTGGTCGGTCAGCGGGCGGATCGGCAGCCATTCGTCAGCCTTGGAGGCGGTGATGGTGTAGCGCGGGTCGGCGTAAACCACTTTCGCGCCATTCGCCACCCCGTCAATCCAGCCGAGGGTTTCGCCGTTGTGCAGCGATTCGGTGATGTTACGCCCCATCATCAGGAAGTATTTGCAGTTTTCCAGGTCGATGGTTTCGTTGCCGGTAAGGTTTTTGCCTGCAACCAGCATGTTGGAAACACCGCGTGGGCCGCAGCACAGGCCGAAGACCGGGCTGGTGGTGTTGGGCGTACCGAAAGCGTGCGCAAGGCGGTGGTAAGGCTTTTCCCAAGTGCCGTGACCGATCATCACCAGTGCTTGCGCGCCGTATTTTTCCTTCACCTTGTTGAGTTCGTGCGCCACCTTGTCGAGCGCTTCGTCCCACGGAATTGGACGCCAGTTGTTTTCACCGCGTGCGCCTACCCGTTCCTGCGGCTGCTTGAGACGGTTGGGGGCAAACGCGACCTGGATGCCGGAATTGCCCTTGCCGCACACTACGCCACGGTTGAGCGGGTGTTCCGGGTTGCCGTCGATCTTGAAGGCTTTGCCAGCGCGTGAGCGGACTTTCAGCCCGCAGCGCCAGTAGCACATGTCGCAGAAGCCCCAGTGTTCCTCGTAGTCTTTCAGCTCTTCGAGATCGTGGGGGACGTTGATGCGCGCATGGGCGTCAGTGATGAGGGTTGTAGCGGATAATGCAGCAGCGCCCGCCAAGCTTTTCAGAAAGCCACGACGGGAAGCACTACCCGGTTGAGCGGGATGGCGCATCTTTTTGAACTCCTAGCGAAATACCAGACAATTTTGTTTTAAGTATTGTGCTGCCGGTAGGAGGAGAGCAGCCTTGATAGTGCGCAAACGCAACAGCCGGTTTCCCTGACTTACATCAAGAAATTCTTGAAAAATTTCAGAAATTCTCTGCCAGCCTTGTTTTGGTGTTGGCGCACAGGGCTGAAAAATCAGTTCACAAATATGAAATAGCAACAGCCATCTGGCGATTTGCTGTTTCTCAATGCACGGATGGTTTTAACCCAGTAGTTTACTCTACTATAAGTCGTAGGCTCCACAGCATAATCACGAGGTAACACAGATGAAAATCGGTCCACTGAAAATCGGCGTCAGCAGCCAGAACTTCCGCACCGTCACCGGCCACGCAGGTAAAGGGCGGCGCTTTATGGTGTTTGAAACCTTCGACGGCATGGAAGTGCAGGAAGCGGGGCGTATTGATTTGCCCAAGGAAATGTCCCTGCACGAATGGAACGGCCAGGGCGAGCACCCGCTGTTTGAACTCGACATGTTGATTACCGCCAGTTGTGGCGATGGTTTTATCCGCAAGATGGGTAGCCGGGGCGTGCAGGTTCGTGCCACCTCCGAAACCGACCCGGTTACAGCCGTCAAGGCATGGCTGGCGGGCACACTGGCAGCCGCCGCACCCCATGAACATGACCACCATCATGAACATCAACACCACTGAAACATTAATAGGTAAACTCCACACATGTCTTAACTGACGAATGATTGCAGGAATGAGCAAGATGCAACGAGAAACCTACAAAAGCCTGGTGGCTACCGTCATGCCGCATGTCAAGGAACTGTTCCCCTGGGATGTCGAAGAAATGCAGGAAGCAGGCAAGGAATTCATGATCGTGGACGTGCGCTGCCCTTCCGAATTCCAGGTCATGCACATTGATGGCTCGCTGGATGTGCCACGCGGGATTCTGGAAGTTGCTTGTGACTGGGGCTACGAAGAAACCGAACCCGCGCTGGTGGAAGCCCGCGAGCGCGAAATCCTGGTGGTGTGCCGCTCCGGTAACCGCAGCATCCTCGCTGCCCACACCATGCAACTGATGGGCTTCAAACACGTTTATTCCCTCAAAACCGGTCTGCGCGGCTGGAATGATTATGAACTGCCGCTGGTGTTTGCCAACGGCAACAGGGTTCCACAGGAAACTGCTGACAAGTACTTTGCCAGTATCGTCGAGCCGGAAAAACCGGGTCCAAAACAGCGTAATACATTGACAATCAGCAGGTAACACAACAATGGAAAACGTACTAACCCAACCCAATAGCCGCCTGGCTTTTTTCCCGATTTCCTTTTTTGCCATGGTCATGGGGCTTTCGGGCCTGACGATTGCATGGGAAAAAGCCCAGCATGTGTTCAACATGGATCTGGGCATAAACCCCTTGCTGGTTGGGCTGACAGCCACAATATTCATTGCTTTCGCCATTGCCTATGCCACCAAGGCGCTGATGTACCGCGAATCGGTGCGGAAAGAGATAGGGCATCCGGTCAAGCTGAGCTTTTTTCCGACCATTTCCATCAGCCTGTTGCTGCTGGCGGTTGCCTTTATGGAATTCGACATGGGGCTAAGCCGGATTTTGTGGATGCTGGGCGCAGGTCTGCACCTGTTCTTCACCCTGTTTGTGATCAATACCTGGATGCATCATGAACATTTCCAGATTCAGCACATCAACCCGGCGTGGTTCATTCCGGCAGTGGGCAATGTGCTGGTGCCAATAGCGGGTATGCCGCTGGGTTTTACCGATGTGTCGTGGTTCTTTTTCAGCGTGGGGATGCTGTTCTGGGGAATCCTGATGACCATCATTTTCTACCGCATCCTGTTCCACACACCGCTTGATGCGCGCCTGCTGCCGACCCTGTTCATCCTGATTGCACCGCCTGCGGTGGGTTTCATTGCCTACACGAAACTGACCGGGGGCGAGCTGGATTCGTTTGCGCGCTTCCTGTATTTCAGCGGATTGTTCCTGACCCTGTTGCTGTTCAGCCAGTTCAACCGCTTTGCCAAATTGCAGTTTGCGTTGTCATGGTGGGCGTATTCGTTCCCGACGGCAGCCATTACCATTGCCAGCTTCGTGATGTACGAAAAGCTGGGCAAGGCATTCTACCTGTGGCTGGGAACCGGCCTGCTGACCATCCTGAGCGTACTGGTAACTGCGCTGTTTGTGCGGACTGCAATGGCAGCTTATAAAGGCAAAATCTGTACACCGGAGCATTGAGGCCCGTTACCGGCTCATGATCTGATATACGTCACCCAAAGCGGTGTCACTGCCCACATTGCCGGGAAAAATCACCACCGGCAAACTGGGAAAACGGGGGTGGTCATCCGGGCAGCGAACGACTGAACAACCCGGATGAACCTGCCCCAAAACCCTGGCAGTACGCAAAGCCAGCCCTTTACTGAGCGTATCGTTGGATGTAATACCGCCCTTGCTGATCAGGAAACCGATATCTTCCGGCAGGTTCTGCACGATCCTTACCAGAAATGCCGCGACCTGATCACCGAAGGCCAGCCGCTTTTCCTTGCTGGGAAAACCCCGTTCACCCCGGCTGGTATACAGCGCCGCACCGCGACCGTACTCCCCCGCCTGACGGACTTTCTGCGTAATGTCAGCCAGCAGCGCATCCTCGTTTTCCAGCATCCGGTCAAGGTCGATATGTACCGGCATCACATTGGTAAACTCCTTCACGTAGTGCAACTGGCGGGTCGACTTGTCAACGTGTGACCCCATCAGGATCACGCCCGGCCTGCCGTTACGCACGAAGCGGGACATGTCCTGTGGCGCGACCGGCTGCGCTGCCAATCCGGCCAACGAAGTCAGCAGGCTGGCGGCGCTACGGAACAGAAAGCGCTTGCCGGTTTGCGCCGCCGACAGCACCTGACGGGTGAAACTGTCGAGGTCGGACTGCTGTTCCGCATCCACCACGCAACAGGCATTGTCGCGCAGTTGCCACAAGCGGTCGCCAATATCCCCGCGCGCATCCGCCAGAGTGAAACGCTGCACAGCGCTGGCCGGAATACGCCCAGCAGTCTTTTCCTGCACATAATCCGGCAGGAAAGCGGTCTTGAAACCGAATACCGAATCGCGGGCGAACTCGGTTTCATGCACCGCTACCGGTTTGCCATCCACCATCAGGTAGTGCGTACCATCGCGGGTAACGCGCCCACCCTCGAAAAAGGCAGGAACCAGGAAATGCGCGTCAAACGGCCCCAGTTCTGCCGCGATCACATCGGTTTCCACCGGGTAATGACCGCGCAGGGTGGAATCGGAACGGCTGACAATCACCGGCTGGATGTTCATGCCCTGATCGGCAGCCTGTGACAATGCTGCGCGCAGGTTGACGCAAATTTCCCGCGTGACTGCCGCTGCGCTGGTGGCATCCATGCCACGGGTGTTGCTGAGGACGAAAAACAGCGGGGATTGGTCGTACAGCGCCTCCAGCAGTGTGGCAACATCCCAGCGGGTCAGCAGCAGGCAGGAATGCACCGTCTGCGAGCCGGTCGGGTCATCATCAATGGCAATGATCTTGGTTTGCACCTGGTTACGCCCGCCCCCAACGTGGGGGAAAAGCGCGGAAAATGGCAGTACCTTGTCGCTCATGGCTAAACTCCTTCATGCGGCTTCACTCAGTTCGGAGTGGTTGTTGTTGTCGAGCATGGCCTGCGCGGTCTCCGCCAGCTGGTCGGCGGTAATGCCGTTATAGGCCATGATTTCTGCCGGGGTTGCGGTGGTTTCGCCCCGCTGCCAGCCAAACAGTTCGCGTACCGGCGCACGGCTACGCAGCATCACCGGCTCCAGCGCAATCGTGCCACCACCGCTGACGCAGATCAGCGCATCGCCGTCGAACAGACGGTTGAAATCGGCGTCGTTCATAAATTTGCCATCCGCTTCGGAAGAATGCTGCCAGGCAACGTCACGCGGGCGGTAGAGCCTGCGCGGATTAGCGACACAGACGATGCGTACCTTGTAACCCGCCGCTTCCAGCCGGTCTTTGGCTTCGAACACCGGCAGGTAGATCAGGTCGCCGGTAACGGCAAACACGATGGTTTCCCAGCCCCCGTCGCGTGATTCGTACAGGGTGACAGCCCCCTGCTCAATGGCGGCTTTCGCCTGCGCCGGAGTGGTGTAGACCGGCAGCGCAGACTTGGAAGCAATGATGCTGATGTTCTTGTTGTACTGCTCCACTGCCCAGCCGTAGGCCGCCTGGATCATGTTGGCGTCCGCCGGGTACAGCAGGTAAACATTGCCGTTACGTACCTGCCCGCCGATGTAGTTCTCGATTTCAGGGCGCTGGTGCGTCCAGCCGTTGCGACCCTGTTCCAGCGCCCCGGCGGTGAACATGGAGACCATCGCCGGGGTCTTGCGACGCAATTCAGCCATTGCCTGCCCGACGGTCTGGATGATCGGCCAGCCGTTGATGGCGAAACTTTCATACGACAACCACAACGAACGCCCGCCGAATAAAGCCAAACCCGCTGCGAAACCAGCGCAGGCGTCTTCGTTGAGCGGCTCGTACACCTGCCCGGTGGGGCTTTGGTTGTACAGCGGGTCTTCGGTCGGGTGGCGAATTTTCAGTACGTCATTGATGACCTTCATGTTGGAAGCTTCATTGCCATCGGCATTGGTGACCACAAAATGCGGGTCACGCTTGCCCAGTTCAGCCACCATTTGCCCCATTGCAGTCGCAGGAACCGCTTTCTCACCGACGGCGAAATCCTGCTTTGGCAATGCGCCTATGTCCGCACCTGTGCGCCCGAATTCGGTAACGACGGTACGGCTGGCGGAACCACCTCCGGCGCGTTGCATGTTGGCACGTACCAGTTCCCAGGCTGCTGGAGCCAGTGCGCCCCGTTGCAATGCTGCGGCTATGTTGTCCTTCTGTGGATTGTCGCCGGGGTAGAGATTGTGTGATTTCGCGCCGCTGGCATGGACGCCCGCGCCCTTGAGCTGCTTGATGATGAGGACAGACATGCAGCCATTCATCGCGGAATCCGCCGCCTGTTGCGCCCCTTCCAGAACGGCGCGGGTGAAAGCGGTGCGGGCAGCGTCGCTGAACAGGGTGCTGTCGACATAAGCACCAGCCTGCCCGGCGTCGTCGAAATCTTTCGCATCGATCAGCACAACCTTTGCGAAATCATGCGCCGCCCAGTAGTTGGTCATTTGCTGGTTATCCATCAGCGACACCATCGAATGATGTTCCTGGCTGAAACCGTTCCAGACCAGTACCGGCAGGAAGTTGGTGACATCCGGGTAGCTGGTGTGGAAGTGCTTGAACGCGGACAAAATGTACGGTTCCCCCAGGCCACCATCGCCAATCGTGCAAGGGAACAGCTTGTCACTGTTGAGATAGGCACCCGCCATCGCAAAGTGCTGCCCCTGCCCCAACGGCCCCGCCGGAGCCAGCAGACCCGGAATCGCCCCCGACAAATGCCCCAGCAAGCCATCACGTTCACGGAAACGTTCCTGAAGGTTGGTCATGGTGTTAATGCCCATGTCTTCCAGCGACCCATCCAGGAACATCGCGCTGTAGAAGCCCGGTGCGTGATGCCCCACTTCAGTGACGATATTGGTATGCCCCAACATCACCAGCGCCGCATAAGCATCGGCGGAACTGGCGAAACCGCCGGGATGACCGGATTCCTTGGAAGCGCACAGTTGCAAGGTCGCATAACGTAATGCATCAACGATCATGCGGCACTGGAAAACAGCCCTGTCGTCGATGTCAGCAATCGCTGTCTGCCCTTCGGCAATCACCGGGCTTTTCCCCAGCTCACCGAAACCAGACGGTGTGTCGCCGAAATGAAGGATGCCTTCACAGAAGGCTGGGTAAGTGGCTGTATTGTGGCTAACTGCGGTCATGTTCTTCTCTCCTGCTATCTAGATTCCGGTTTGCAGCGTTTGCGCCGCCCTGGAATCACAATAGGAGATAGCTTTATTTACCGCAATACAGGATGTATTTCACAATGCGGGAAATCATCCATGTTTAATCAGACCAATCCGCTAAGTTATTGTGATATCAACAATTTTCCACATTATGAATATTTTTTCCTTTAGATTTCACATTGTGAAAAATTTATTGTTATACTGAAAAGCATGAAAGAAACTGCCGACACTACCCGTATACAGGTCATTGACCGGGTCGCCGCGTTGCTGGACGCCATCGCCCGCTACCCTGAACCGGTCAGCCTGAAAATCCTCAGCGCTGAAACCGGGCTGCATTCTTCCACTGCACACCGCATCCTCAGCTCGCTGATCGACAACCGCTTTGTGGAACGCGACCCGGCAGGCCGTTACCGGCTGGGAATCCGCCTGCTGCAACTGGGCGTGCGCCTGCACCGCAACATCGACCTGCGCTCCATCGCCCTGCCCTACATGGAAAAACTGCGCGACAAGCTGAATGAGTCAATCAACCTGACCATCCGCGAAGGCGACGTGGTGGTTTACATCGAAAAAGCGACTCCCAACCGCATGATGCATGTGCAACAGATCGTCGGCAGCCGCGCTCCCCTGCATGTCACCGCCGTCGGCAAACTGATGCTGGGCGTGGCGGGCGAAGGGGAAATCCATGGGTATGCGCAACGCACCAACCTGCCCGCCTACACCCGCAATACGCTTTCCAATCTCCCCTCATTGCTGGAAGACTGCGAGGCAGCGGTCAAACGGGGCTATTCGCTGGACAACGAGGAAGCGGAAATTGATGTCGGCTGTATTGGCGTGTTGATCTACGACAGCACTGGCAGCGTGGCGGCAGGCTTGTCAGTTTCCGCCCCGATTGAGCGGAGGAAGATGGAGTGGGTGAAGGACTTGCAGGAGGCCGGGAAAGCGGTTTCGGCACAGTTGGGTTATCACCCCCCAGATTGAAGCTGCTTTTCTTCCAGATAAGCTTTTACATCTGCATTATCGACACGCCGGTACAATTCTTCGATACTGAGGCTGACATTGACCGATTCCAGCATCAACTCCTGCCCCAGATAGAAATATTCCGGCTGCCAATGGCTGCGACGGCGCTGGACTTCAACCTCGGCATATTCCTGCTCGACCAATACATATTCCTGCACACTCGGCAAGGCAAGGTACTCCGTGCGTTTTTCAGTCTTGTCCTTGCGCCGGGTACTGCGGGACAGCACTTCGACCACCAGGACAGGCTGCTCACGGATATAGTCATCGTCAGAAGAATCACCCTCACAAACGACCATCAGATCAGGATAACGGAATTTGGTTTTGTTGGTTTTCAGCAGCATATCACTGGTGAGGGGAAAACAGCTGGCATCCCGCAAATGGTTCCATAGCAGGGCATACAGATTACCCGCGATCAGGTTATGCCTGACGCTTGCGCCCGCCATGGCATACACCTGCCCATCCACGTATTCGTGCTTGACCTCGCTGTCGCGCTCACCAGCAAGGTAGTCTTCGACGCTAATGTAATCGAATTTTTCAGCCAAGGAAGGCATGGTGTTCTCCCCAAAATCATGACTATGGCAACGATAGTAGCATTACTTACGCAAAATGGCAGGCCACCTGCCGCCCGCTTATTTCACGCAATTCCGGCAGCTGTTCACGGCACACGGGCTGCGTCTGTGGGCAACGGGTGTGGAACACACAGCCCGGTGGCGGATTCAGTGGCGAAGGCAAATCGCCAATCCCCTGCGTAATCTTCGCCAACCGCGCCCGTTCCTGCTGCGGGTCTGGCAGTGGAATGGCATCCAGCAACATGCGCGTGTATGGGTGCAGGGGGTTCTGGTACAGGCTTTCCGCTGGCGCGATTTCCATGATGCGCCCCAGATACAGCACCAGCACCCGGTCACTGAGTTCACGCACCACACCCAGATCGTGGGAAATGAACAGCAACGTCAGCTTGTGGTCGCGCTGCAAATCAGCCAGCAATTTCACGATCTGCCCCTGAATCGATACATCCAGCGCGCTGACCGGCTCGTCGCACAGAATCAGTTGTGGTTCCACACTCAGGGCGCGCGCAATACCAATGCGTTGGCACTGGCCGCCGGAAAATTCGTGCGGGTAACGGTTCTGCATCCCGCTTTCCAGCCCGACCGCCTGCAACAGTTCGTCAGCACGTTGGCGGATCGCGGCTTTGCTTAAGTCAGGGCGTAAGGCCAGCATCGGCTCCTGCAAGATGCCTCCTACCGTCATGCGCGGGTTGAGTGCGTCCAGCGGATCCTGAAAGATGCATTGCACCGCGCGGCGGAAAACTTTCATCCCGGCTTTATCGTGCGGATTCAGTGGCTTGCCCTGCCAGTAAATTTCACCCTGCGTCGGCGTTACCAATTGCAGAATGGCGCGGGCAAGCGTGGATTTTCCACACCCGGATTCACCCACAATACCCAGCGTTTCCCCTGCTTGCAGGGTAAAGGAAACATCAGTCAGCGCCTGCAATGCCTGCCCGGTTTTGAGGCGAAAACGCACACTGAGTTTGTCAACGGAAAGCAGCGGAGCAGCCATTAAACCATCCAGATCAGCGCAGCCATGCGCCCGGTTTGCCCATCACGGCGGTAGGAGAAAAAGCGTTCAGCGTCGCTGTAGGTGCAGAGGTCGCCGCCGTAAATATGGGTGACTCCGGCAGCATTCAGACGTTGACGGGCAAGGGTGTAGATGTCAGCCATCCATTTGCCCTCGTTGCTGGAGGGTTTGAAAGCCTTTTCCACCAACGGGTCATGTTGCATGAAAGCGGCGCGCACTTCCGCGCCGACTTCAAACGCATCCGGGCCGATGGCAGGCCCCAGCCATACCAGCAGATCGACGGGATTACACTGGAGGGATTCGATGGTGCGTTCCAGCACGCCAGCTTCCAGCCCACGCCAACCGGCATGGGCAGCCGCCACACGGGTTCCTGCCTTGTCGCAAAACAGCACTGGCAGGCAATCAGCCGTCATGATGACGCACACCTGCCCCTTGTTGAGCGCGGTGGATGCGTCACCAGTCGGATAGCATTCACCTGCATCCATGCCACAAACGTCAACGCCATGTACCTGCTTGAGCCATAGAGGTTCGCTAGGTAATTGCAGGGTATCGCCGACAATCATGCGGTTACGGGCAACAGCATAGGGGTTGTCGCCTACGTGGTCGCCGAGATTGAGGCCATCGAAAGGCGCTTCGCTGACACCGCCGTGGCGGGTGGTGCAAACCGCACGGATGTTGGCAGGGGCAGGCCAACCGGGGATAATCCAGCTTGGGTTCATGCTGCTTCCTTTCGTAACGAATCCAGCAATTCTACCATGTCTTCTGGAACAGGGACTTCCCACTCCATATATTCCCCGCTTTCAGGATGCACCAACCCAAGTTTGGTCGCGTGCAATGCCTGACGCGGGAAGGACTGAAGTGCCTCTCGCAACTCATCACTGATTCCCGCAGGCACACGCGGACGCCCGCCGTAAGTCGGGTCGCCCACAATCGGCATGTGCTTCCAGCTCAGATGCACGCGGATTTGATGGGTGCGCCCGGTTTCCAGCGAAACACGCAACAGGGTGTGATGCGGGAAGCGCTCTTCCACCCGGTAATGGGTAATGGCTTCCTTGCCACTATCAGTGACAGCCTGCTTCTTGCGGTCGACGTGGTGGCGGCCAATATTGGCTTCAATGGTGGAACCCGCCACTACTTTGCCGAAAACCAGAGCCAGATATTCGCGGCTGACATCACGATCCTGAAGCAAGGCAACCAGTTTGGTGTGGGCTTCCAGGGTTTTGGCAACCACCATCAGGCCGGTGGTTTCCTTGTCGAGACGATGAACTATCCCGGCACGGGGCAACATTTCCAGCGATGGATTATGGTGTAACAGGGCATTGACCAGGGTTCCTGACCAGTTTCCTGCTGCCGGGTGCACGACCAATCCAGTGGGTTTGTTGATGACCATGATGGCATCATCTTCGTAAACAATGTCGAGCTCGATGGATTCCGGCTCGAATTCTGTTTGCACCTCATGTACGGCATTGATTATGATGGCCTCGCCCCCGGTTAAGCGATCCTTGGGTTTGAGGACTTTATCATCCACAAGGATATGCCCGGCCTTGATCCATTTCTGGAGCTGGCTACGGGAGTACTGGGGGCACAGGCTGGCGACAACCTGGTCGAGGCGTTGGCCGTCCATTTCGGGCGGTACGGTACTGACGATCTGTTGATTTTGAAGCATTCTTAATCCGGTTGAATACGCTATACTTGCAAACTCATTCTATCATCATGTGTTGTTAAGCAAATGTCGATAACCACAAAAAGACTCAAAGCCAGTGTTTATCTGGCCGGTATGCTGGCGATTACGGCGGGATTCAGTGGCTGTTCCGTCTTTTCACAGGCTACTTCCATCTTCTCACAGACCGAAAAGGACCCTACTGAAGGCTGGTCTGCCAACAAGATTTATGTAACCGCCAAGGAAGCGCTGAACGCTGGCGATTACGAACGCGCCATCAGCCTGTACGAGTCGCTGGAAGCCCGTTACCCGCTTGGCCGTTTCGCCCAGCAGGCACAACTGGAAAAGGCTTTCGCTTACTACAAATACGATGAGGCTGATTCTGCGCTGGATGAAATCGACCGTTTCCTGCGCATGAACCCTGGCAGTGACAACGTGGATTACGCCCTGTACCTGCGTGGCCTGGTCAATTTCAACCGGGGCAGCAGTATCGTCGACAAGGTATTCCCGCGCAGCATCGCCGATCTGGACACAGTACGGCAGAAAGAGTCATTCCAGGACTTTTCCCGCCTGCTGACCCGCTACCCGGACAGCAAATATGCGCCAGATGCCAAGGCACGCATCCAGCATTTGCGCAACAGCCTGGCCCAGTCCGAAGTCAACGTGGCGCAATATTACATGGTACGTGGCGCATGGCTGGCGGCATTCAATCGTGCTGAATACGCCATCAAGCATTATCAAGGCTCCCCTGCTGTGATCGATGCGCTGGAAATCAAGATTCTGGCCGCCAGCAATCTGGGCAAACCTGATCTGGCCGCAGACAGTATGCGGGTGCTGGAGCTGAACTCCCCGCAACGCGCCGCTGCACTGAAAGCAAAAATGCGTTAGTGATCAAAACCCGGCTGGAAAACGTGATTGCGCTCTTCCAGCCGCCGTTTATCGGAACAATTATTACAAATACCAGCCAATAATTTACAGTATAAGCAATACTCAAAAAAGTATAAGTGGCTTGACCCAAGCACAAGAATAACCACGGGGCTTTGCACAAAATGATTTCACCAGATATTTTACGGGGGGCTACCCTGTTGGTATTGGCGTTCGCCAGCAATGCATTTGCTGCGGGAACATCGCCATTCAAACCCATTTCCGCTGCCAATGGCCAATCAGAAAAGCCTGAGAACTATCTTGGTGCCAGCATTGGCAAATCCTCTGCCGATAGCTTCTGTACATCCCTGCAAAACTGCGAAGACACTGATAAAAGCTGGAAACTGTTTGCTGGCGTGCGCATGAATGAAAACATTGTACTGGAAGGTGGCTACGTCAATTTCGGCGAACTGACCGGCAAGGATGCAGGTAATGAGGTTTCCCAAACGGCTACTGCCTTCACCCTTACTGGGGTAGCTGGTTTTACCATGAATGAACAGATCGAACTGTTCGGCAAGGCTGGCGCTGCCCGTTGGAGCCAGGAACAGGTCAATGCCGGAACAAAAACTGACAGTTCGGGCACTGACATACTGGTTGGAGCCGGAGCCAATTACGATCTGGGCGATAACATGGGCATCCGTGCGGAATGGGAACGCTTCAAGGATGTTGGCAGCTCAGTAAACAAGGCTGATATTGATTTGCTGAGCGTAGGTTTGACTTTCTCTTCATTATAAAAACCCTGGATAGGGGAACGAGGGCTTGTATGAAAACATTTATTTCCTGCTCATTGGCGGGTCTTACGCTATTGCTAAATGCTGCATACGCAGGTGGTGGGCTGGAAGGCGTCGGCGTTCCATCCAACATGGATTTCTACGGCGGGGCCAGCGCGGGCATGACCAGTACAGATGGGGCATGCAATGCTGTAATCAACGCGACTTCCTGTGACGACACGAGTACCGGCTACAAAGCTTTTGGCGGTGTGCGGATCTCACCGACGCAGCAGCAGGATACCCTTCCCACCCTGGGGCTGGAAGCCGGTTATATCAGTTTTGGCGAGAGTAGCGCAGATGGCATACTTCTGTCGACGCGCGGCATAGCAATGGGTACCACCCAAGCCACCAGTGAAACTTCGGGCGTTTATGTTTCTGGCGTTGGTTACATGCCGGTTGCCCCCCGCACCGAACTTATCGGCAAGGCCGGTTTCATGTACTGGAACCAGGATGGCAAGGTTGAGTCACCCGATGACCCTACCCAGAACACCTCTTCTTCTGAAAGTGGCTTCGGCACTATTCTCGGTGCTGGTGCGCAGTACAAGGTTAGTGACAACCTTTCCATCCGTGGTGAATACGAACAGGCATTCGGCGCAGGCAAGGACAACACGGAAGAGGAGCCAAGCCTGCTGAGTGTTGGGGCAGTTTTTTCAACGTTATAAAAACACTAAAAATCATGAAAAAGCAACTACTGGCAACCCTGCTAATCTGCCTTGGCGGCAGTGTCCAGGCAGATGAATACAGCAATCCGTCATCATTTACTTCAGAACAGGGTTTCATGAACGGAACCAAACTGTATGCCGGAGGCAGCGTCGGAGCCGGGACACAGGGCGATATTTGCAACGATCCGTTTTTCAACGGCTCCTGTGATGACAAGGATGTTGCCTGGAAAGTTTTCGGCGGAGCGCGCATCAACCCGATGTGGGGTGCGGAAGTTGCGTACAACAAACTGGGCCAGACCAGCGCTACTGGCACAACAGGCGGCAGTTCGGCAGGGCTGGAAAACTCGCTGACAGGAATCAGTGCTGCTGGCGTTGGCTATTTTCCGGTTACCTCACAAATTGAAGCCTTCGGTAAGGCGGGCGTGATTTTCTGGGATAGGGAAACCACCCAGACATCCAATGGGACCAACACAAACAGTGAGGATGACGGCACAAGCCCAATACTGGGCGGCGGTGCCCAATACCGGCTGAACGACAACCTGCACCTGCGCGGCGAGTGGGAACACATGTTCAACGTAGGCGCTGACTCCAGTTATGAAACCGATGTTGACCTTTATTCTGTTGGCTTGATGTACTCCACACTCTGAAATACTATCTCCCCCGGAAGGGCTGTATTCACCCAGCCTTTCCGGTAGAGTGGTGGCGTTTTTGATTGCCGCGTTTTGAGGAGAATGTAAATGGCACGTCAAGCTGATTTCATCGCACCATCCATCCTGTCTGCCGACTTTGCCCGCTTGGGTGAGGAAGTCGTAAACGTACTGACTTCCGGCGCTGACATCGTGCATTTCGATGTCATGGACAACCACTATGTACCCAACCTGACCATTGGCCCACTGGTTTGTGAAGCGTTGCGCAAGCACGGCGTAACTGCACCGATCGACGTACATCTGATGGTCAAGCCGGTTGACCGCATCATCCCTGATTTCGCAGCGGCGGGGGCCACCTACATCACCTTCCACCCAGAAGCTTCCGAACACGTTGACCGCACCCTGCAACTGATCCGTAATGAAGGTTGCAAGGCAGGCTTGGTATTCAACCCTGCTACCCCACTGTCGGTGCTGGAATACGTGATGGACAAGGTGGACATGATCCTGCTGATGTCGGTCAACCCTGGTTTCGGTGGCCAAAGCTTCATCCCGGCAACCTTGGCCAAGCTGCGTCAGGCACGCAAGATGATTGATGATTCTGGCCTTGATATCCGTCTGGAAATTGACGGTGGGGTAAAACCTGGCAATATCCGTGAAATCAAGGAAGCAGGCGCGGATACCTTCGTTGCCGGTTCAGCGATTTTCAACGTTGCCAATATGGCAGATCCGCAGCATTACAACAGCATTCTGGCTGAGTTCCGTGCGCAACTGGCGGAAGCCAAGGTATAAATCGTAGGGGCGACCGGCGGTCGCCCAATGCCTGTTCCTTATTGTTATCATAACGATGAATCAAGGGCGACCGCCGGTCGCCCCTACGGATGGATCTTATGTTCAAACCCAAAATGGTATTGATCGACGTGGATGGCACGCTGGTCGACAGTGTTCCTGACCTTGCCTTTTGCGTCGATGAAATGATGAAGCAACTGGATATGCCGGTACGTGGCGAAGCTGCCGTGCGTCAGTGGGTTGGTAATGGCGTACAGCGTCTGGTGGAACGCGCCCTGACCAATGACCTTGACGGTTATCCGGAAACCCTGCTGTTTGAACGTGCCATGCCCGTTTTCATGGAGCTGTATGCGGAAAACACCTCCAAGCGCAGCCGCCTGTATGACGGTGTGGTGGAAGGTCTGGATTTCCTGCAAAGCTGCGCTGGCCTGAAAGTCGGTTGCGTGACCAACAAGGCAGAGCAGTTCACCCATCCGCTGCTGAAAGACCTGGGTATTTTCGACCGTTTCGAAATCGTCGTCAGTGGCGATACCCTGCCGGAAAAGAAGCCGCATCCACTACCCCTGCTCCACGCCGCCGAAGCCCTGGGAGTGAAGCCGGAAGAGTCTGTCATGATCGGTGACTCCAAATCGGATGTAAAAGCCGCGCGGGCGGCGGGTTTCCAGATTATCTGCATGACATACGGCTATAATCATGGGGAAGATATTCGTAACTATGAACCAGATGCTGTGATAGACTCCATGGCAGAATTAAGCAACCTGATTAGCTACTCATGATGAAACATTTTCCGAATAAAACGTGGCGATGGCGTTCCCGCTAACCCCAGCAGGAAGTGTTTCATTGACCGTTTTATCTGGAAATCCTCATGAATCAGGACATCTTTGATACCTATATATCCCAAGGCTATAACCGCGTTCCCGTCCGCCGCACCATTCTGGCGGATCTTGATACTCCGTTAAGTGCCTATCTCAAACTTGCCGACGCACCCTATTCCTACCTGTTCGAGTCCGTACAGGGTGGGGAAAAATGGGGGCGTTATTCCATGCTCGGCCTGCCAGCCAAAACCATCATCAAGGTGTTTGGCTTACGGGTGGAACTGCATCGTGCCCATCAGCCTGTCGAAGCCTTTGACGTTGCTGATCCGCTGGCATGGGTCAGGGGTTTCCAGCAGCAATACAAAGTGCCTGATATTGAAGGCTTTCCGCGTTTCAACGGTGGACTGGTAGGCTATTTCGGCTACGAAACCATCCGTTACATCGAGAAAAAGCTCAGCCGGGGACGCGACAAGCCCGACCCGATTGGGACGCCTGACATCCTGCTGATGGTGTCGGATGAAGTGGTAGTTTTTGACAACCTGCGCGGCGAACTACACCTGATCGTACTGGCTGAAGCCAATGGTTTCCAACAAGCACAGCAACGGCTGGATGCGCTGGAACACCAATTGCAGGAAGCCCGTCGCCTCTACCAACCCGCACCGAAAGCCAGGCACATTGACGAAAGCGATTTCGTTTCCGGCTTCACCGAACAGGGCTTCAAGGATGCAGTAATCGCCGCCAAGGAATACATCAAGGCGGGCGACATCATGCAGGTGGTGCTATCGCAGCGCATGAGCATTCCGTTTGAAGCGCCACCGCTGGACTTGTACCGCGCCTTGCGCCGCCTCAACCCTTCGCCATACATGTATTTCCTCAATCTGGGCGATTTCCACATCGTCGGTTCCTCGCCGGAAATTCTGGTGCGGCTGGAAGACGATGTAATCACCGTGCGTCCGATTGCCGGAACCCGCAAGCGCGGCGAAACCGAACAGCGCGATCTGGAACTGGAATCCGAACTGCTCAACGACCCCAAGGAAATCGCCGAACACCTGATGCTGATTGACCTCGGGCGCAATGATGCCGGACGAGTCAGCGAAATCGGCTCGGTCAGGCTCACCGACAAGATGATCGTGGAACGCTATTCGCACGTCATGCACATCGTTTCCAACGTCACCGGCAAACTGCTGCCGGGGCTGGATGCGATGGACGTGTTACGCGCCACCTTCCCTGCCGGAACCGTCAGCGGCGCGCCCAAAATCCGCGCGATGGAAATCATCGACGAATTCGAGCCGGTCAAACGCGGCGTCTACTCCGGCGCGGTCGGCTATCTGGCCTGGAACGGCAACATGGATACCGCCATCGCTATCCGCACCGCCGTGATCAAGGACGACGTATTGCATATTCAGGCAGGCGCGGGCGTGGTTTACGACTCCATCCCTGATCTGGAATGGAAAGAAACCATGAACAAGGGTCGTGCAGTGTTCCGTGCAGCCAGCGCTGCCCTGTCCGGCCTCAACGGCAAACATAAGTGATGTCTGAACTGGGATTTTCAGGATGGAAGGATTAGCAGGATGAAGAAAACGCTATGAAACTCTTAATGGTCGACAACTACGACAGCTTCACCTACAACCTCGTGCAATACTTCGGTGAACTGGGTGCGGATGTGCAAGTGGTGCGCAACGATGAAATCCCGGTAGAAGCGATTGATGAAATCGCTCCTGACAAGATCGTGCTTTCCCCCGGCCCTTGTACACCGACGGAAGCAGGCATATCCATCCCCACCCTGCTGCGTTTCGCAGGTAAAATCCCGATTCTGGGCGTCTGTCTTGGGCATCAGTCCATTGGCCAGGCATTTGGCGGTAAAATCATTCGCGCCAAGGAAATCATGCATGGCAAGACTTCGATGATCCATCACAAGGGTGTGGGTGTATTCACCAACTTGCCTAGCCCGCTGGAAGCCACCCGTTACCATTCGCTAGTGATTGAGCAGGAAACAATTCCTGACTGCCTGGAAATTACCGCCTGGACAGAAACCGAAGACGGCAGGCTGGATGAAATCATGGGCGTGCGCCACAAGACCCTGCCGGTGGAGGGGGTACAGTTCCACCCGGAATCCATCCTCACCCAGTACGGGCACGACATGCTGAGGAATTTTCTGGATGGAAGATAACGCCACCCTGCTGCGCCGCCTCGGCGCGATCATTTACGACACCGTACTCGCAGGCTTCAGCATCATCATCGTTGCTGGCATCCTGTCGGTAGCATTTACTGCATTGACCGGCATCAAACCACCTGAAGCGCTGATGGTATTGCTTTATGCCGTAATGGCCTGGGGCTTTTTCATCTGGTTCTGGACACATGGCGGGCAGACGCTGGGTATGCGGGCATGGAAAGTGCGCGTGGTAACAGAAGACGGGCAGCCTGTCAGTCGGCAACAAGCCACATTACGCTTTTTCTGGGCGATACTCAGCTGGGCTGCCTTGGGCGTTGGTTATCTGATTTCCCTGATCGACCCGCAAAGGCTCACATGGCATGACCGATTTTCCCGTACCCGCCTGATTCGTGTACACTCAACAAGAAAATAGCTGCGAGGTAAAGGATACCCATGAATTACCATTTCGAGCCATCCACGAATGCTGCCAACCTGCATACCGACTGTGTTGTTGCAGGTATTTACAAACACGGAAAACTGTCATCAGCCGCCGCCCAACTGGATACAGCCAGCCAGGGAGCCATCACCACACATCTCGAATTCGGGGATTTCTCCGGTGAAAAGGGCCGCACCAGCATGCTGTACAGCCTGCCCGGCGTCACCAGCAAGCGGGTATTACTGGTCGGAATGGGTGAAAAGGACAAACTGACACAGGAATCCCTTGCCCAGATCACACAAGCCGCCGTCAACCTGCTGAAATCCAGCAAGGCCAACAACGCGATTTCCTTCCTGACGGATGAAATATCCTCCGAATTCATGCAAGCCGCCGTGCGCCAGTCCATCACTGCGGTCGCTGATTCCCTGTACACATTCGACTCCTTCAAGAGCAAACGGGACGAAACGCCACGCACCCAACTGGAAGGCTGGACTGTTGCCCACACCATCGCGGGTGATTTCAGCACTGCCGTTTCCCAGGGAACAGCCATCGCCGAAGGGATGTGTGTCAGCCGCGATCTGGCCAACAGCCCCGGCAATGTCTGCACCCCGACCTATCTGGCGGAAGTTGCCCAGGAACTCGCCAACTCTTCCAACAAGGTAGACATCAACATCCTCGAAGAAGGCGATATGGAAGCACTCGGCATGGGTTCATTCCTGTCGGTTTCCAAAGGCAGTGAGCAGGATGGCAAGATGATCATCCTGCAATACCACGGTGGCAAGGCCGGTGAAGCGCCCTTCGTGCTGGTTGGCAAAGGCATTACCTTCGATACTGGCGGCATCTCACTCAAGCCCGGCAACGCCATGGATGAAATGAAATTCGACATGACTGGCGCTGCCAGCGTCATCGGTACACTGACGGCCTGTGTAGCCATGCAGTTACCCATGAACGTGATCGCCATTATTGCCGCAGCCGAAAACATGCCCGGTGGCAAAGCCAGCAAACCCGGCGACATCGTGACCAGTATGTCCGGCAAGACTATCGAAATCCTCAACACCGACGCGGAAGGCCGTCTGGTGCTGTGCGATGCGCTTACCTATGCGGAACGTTTCAACCCTGCCGCTGTAGTCGACATCGCCACCCTGACCGGTGCCTGCATCACCGCCCTGGGGCACCACACCTCTGGCCTGCTGAGCAACAACAATTCACTGGCAGAGGAAGTGCTGACCGCAGGCAAACAGGCCAGCGATGAAGCGTGGCGCTTGCCAATGGGCGAAAAATACCAAGATCAGCTCAAAAGCAATTTCGCCGACATGGCCAATATCGGTGGGCCACCGGCAGGAACCATCACTGCCGCCTGTTTCCTCTCGCGCTTTACTGAAAACTACCCGTGGGCGCATCTGGACATTGCGGGAACAGCATGGAAAGGCGGTGCTGCCAAAGGTTCAACCGGGCGTCCGGTTCCCCTGCTCTGCCAATTGCTGATCAACCGCGCTGGCGCATGACCCGGATTGATTTTTATGTTGGCAAGACCAGCAGTCTGCAAGCCAGGCTGCTGCTTGCCTGCAAGATCGTCATGAAGGCGCACCAGCAGCAGCTCCATACCTACATACACACGGACAACGCCGCAACCAGTGCAAAACTGGACGATTTGCTGTGGACATTTCAGGATATTTCCTTCATTCCACATGCGCTTGCCCCCAGCCGGGAAGAAATCCGCGTGCTCATCGGGCATGATTATGAGCCCATGGAAAACTGCGGTTTGTTAATCAATCTTTCTAATGAAGTACCTGATTTTTTCTCACGTTTTGAACGTCTTGCCGAAATTCTGGATCAGGAACAACCTGTAATACTCGCTGGTCGCAAAAGATACCAGTTTTATCGGGATAGGGGCTATAATCTGGAATATCACCAACTCAACAGCTAAATAAAGCGGCGATATGATGAATCTGGATTTTGACAAAACCATCCGCATTCCAGTCATTACTGACGTAGTACGGGCAGGCAATTCCGAGGTTGTCGGTCAGACCAAAAACCCGCAGGCCAAGCAGCAACGCAAGCAGGTTTTTGAACAACGCCTGAAGGAACGCATTGCTGAACTCCAGTCCGCCACCGGCCAAGATGAATACTCCGGTTTGGCACGTGCCCACGCCATCCGCTCTGAAGGTCAGCAAACCGGAGCAAACCAGGGCGCACCAACCAACCAGTCACGCCTCGACCCTTCCGTTGAAAAGCACATCGACGCAGCCCGCCATGAACTCATCCGCGAACTTGCCAACCTGCTAAAGTAAGATTTTCGCGCTATAATGCCGCTCTTTTTCGTATTTAATGAAAGTAGCGGCACATGGACAAGACCTACCAACCTCAAGACATCGAACAACGCTGGTATCAGCACTGGGAGCAAAGCGGCTATTTCGCTCCGAAAGGCGACGGTAAGCCGTATTGCATCATGATCCCGCCGCCGAACATCACCGGCACGCTGCACATGGGGCACGGTTTCAACCAGATGGTGATCGACACCCTGATCCGCTACCACCGCATGAAGGGCGACAAAACCCTCTACCAACCCGGCACTGACCACGCGGGCATCGCCACGCAAATGGTGGTGGAACGCCAATTGCTCGCGCAAGGTGTGACCCGTCACGATCTGGGGCGTGAGGCTTTCCTCGAAAAAGTCTGGGAATGGAAAGGCCAATCCGGCGACACCATCAACCGCCAATTGCGCCGTTTGGGCACAACCCCCGACTGGTCACGCGAACGTTTTACCATGGACGAAGGCTTGTCGGAAGCGGTACGCGAAGTGTTCGTGCGCCTGCATGAAGAAGGCTTGATCTATCGCGGCAAACGCTTGGTGAACTGGGATACCGTGCTGCACACTGCTGTTTCCGACCTTGAAGTTGTGTCTGAAGAAGAAAATGGCAATATGTGGCACTTCCGCTACCCGCTGGCGGATGCGGCGGGCAATGCCACCGACGAATTCCTGATTGTTGCGACTACGCGCCCGGAAACCATGCTGGGTGACTCCGCCGTTGCCGTGAACCCGAAAGATGAGCGTTACCAGCATTTGATCGGCAAAAACGTGGTGCTGCCGCTGGTAGGCCGCTTGATTCCGGTGGTGGGCGACGATTACGCTGACCCGGAAAAAGGCACGGGTTGTGTGAAGATTACCCCGGCGCACGATTTCAACGACTATCAGGTAGGCAAGCGTCACAACTTGCCGCTGATCAATATTTTCACGATTGATGCCTGCATCAACGATGTTTCACCTGAAAAGTATCAAGGGCTGGAACGCTTTGCGGCGCGTAAGCAAATCGTCGCGGACATGGATGCGCTCGGCTTGCTGGATAAAATCGAAGACCATAAGCTTATGGTTCCGCGTGGCGACCGTTCCGGCACGGTGATTGAGCCGTACCTGACGGATCAGTGGTACGTGGATTTGACCCGTGAAACGCTGGATGACGGACGACCCGGCGGTAAAACCGCGATTGCGCAACCCGCGATTGACGTGGTGGCAAACGGCGAAGTGCGCTTCATTCCGGGCAACTGGGTGAACACCTACAACCACTGGATGAACAACCTCGACGACTGGTGTATTTCACGCCAATTGTGGTGGGGGCATCGCATTCCGGCGTGGTATGACGACGCGGGTAATGTCTACGTGGCGCGTTCCGAAGCTGAGGTACGCAGCAAATACAGCCTGCCTGCCGACCTTGCGTTGCGTCAGGATGAGGACGTGCTGGATACGTGGTTCTCGTCCGCGCTGTGGCCGTTTTCTACCCTCGGCTGGCCGAATGTGGACGATGAAGCACTGAAAGCCTTCTACCCCACGCAGATGCTGATGACCGGCTTCGACATCATCTTCTTCTGGGTGGCGCGGATGATCATGTTCGGCAAGAAATTCATGGGCGATGTGCCGTTCCGCGACGTGTACATCCACGGGCTGGTGAAGGATGCGGACGGGCAGAAAATGTCCAAATCCAAGGGCAACGTGCTCGACCCGCTGGATATTATCGACGGTATCGACCTCGAATCGCTGGTTGCCAAACGCACCAGCGGCATGATGCAACCGCAACTCGCCGCAAAAATCGACAAAGCCACCCGCAAGCAATTCCCCGACGGCATTACCCCGCACGGCACGGATGCGCTGCGCATGACCTTTGCCTCGTTCGCCACCGCCGGGCGCGACATCCGTTTCGACATGCAACGGCTGGAAGGCTACCGCAATTTCTGCAACAAACTGTGGAACGCGGCGCGGTATGTGCTGATGCAGTGCGACGCTTCGACTCCGCTCAGCGACCGACCGGGCTTCGACTCCGCTCAGCCCTCGGATCAGTCTCCGAACGAAACACCGAACCGTTCCCTGAGCGCTCGCACTGAGCGAAGTCGAAGTGGAGTCGAAGGGAACATGGGCGAAGTGGAGTTCTCAGCGGCGGATCGCTGGATCATTTCCTTGCTGCAACAGACCGAGGCTGAAGTCGCTGACCACATCGACAACTACCGTTTCGACCTTGCCGCCAAAGCGATGTACGAATTTGCCTGGCACGAATACTGCGACTGGTATCTGGAACTGACCAAGCCGATTCTCAGTAACAGTTCCCTGAGCGGAGTCGAAGGGAACAACGATGCTTCGGCTTCGCTCAGCAACCGGGAAGCCGCCAAACGTGGCACACGCCGTACCTTAGTGCGTGTGCTGGAAGCGGCGTTGCGCCTGATGCACCCAATCATGCCGTTCATTACCGAAGAAATCTGGCAGAACATCAAGGGCTTGGCGGGCGTGTCCGGTGACTCCATCATGCTGCAACCCTACCCCGTCGCCGACACTGCGCTGATTGATCAAGCAGCACTGGCGGAAATCGAATGGGTGAAAGCCTTCATCATGGGCATCCGCCGCATCCGCTCCGAGATGGACATCAAGCCGGGGCAAGTCCTCGACGTGCTGCTGCAAAACTGGAGCGACACCGACAAGGCACTGTTCACCACCAGCGAAGCGTTTGCGCGGACGCTGGCGAAAGTCGGCAACGTGACGTGGCTGGAAGCAGGTGCGGATGCGCCGGAATCGGCTACCGCGCTGGTCGGCGAGATGCAAATCCTCATCCCGCTGGCGGGGCTGATCGACAAAGACGCAGAAATTGCGCGTCTGAGCAAGGAAATCGAGAAGCTGCAAAAGAACCTCGGCGGGCTGGAAGGTCGGCTGAATAATCCGGCGTTTGCGGACAAAGCGCCAGCGGCAGTGCTGGAACAAACGCGCAAGCAGGCGGATGAGCAGCGGGCGGCGTTGGGGCAGTTGGTGGGGCAGTTAGAGAAGATACGGGCGTTGTAAATTTATTTTTGCTAGGCATAACTACAACTATTGACATTATCACCCCACCGTTTAAAATAAGTGCCATACTTTATTTTAAACGGTGGGTTCTAAAATATGCTTAAAACACGTCCTCGCTCTCAGCCCCGTATGTTGCAAGACATCATTCAAGAAATCGTAACACGACAAGAGTTACCTTACGGAACAGACATACGATTTGAAAACAATGGTCGACGAGTCAGATCAGATAAAGTCTGTCGTTGGATTTCGTTTGGAAAACTTCAGAAAGAAGATGCCACAGTAGGAGATCTAATTGATCGGCTATCCAAAAGAATTTCTGGCATAGACTTTGACAATATTTATGTCTACGGCCCAAATGAGCCAAGTCAATTTAAGAGTAACAAAACTCTAAAAAAGCTAAGAGAAATGGAAGGAATACCGACACCACAAGAGGAATATGCCAGACAAATTTATGAAGAAACAAAATCAGATATAAAAAGAAAAATTGAACAAGGTTATGATAGAGATACCGTTTTAGATGCTTATTTAACCTCATTAATGGCTAACTATTCATCAAGAGAAATATCTGATGCGGTACAAAACATAGAGGATAATGATTGGTAGCCGAATATTTAAACTAAAATTTAAACAAGGTGCGCTAGTATGCAAATAACGTTAGATATACCTGAACAATACTTGATCGACCAGTCTCCTATTGAGTTTGGCAAGCGTATCAAGCTGTATGCCGCATTGGTCATGTTCCAGTCAGGCAGCATGTCCGCTGGTGCTGCATCCGAGTTTGCGGGAGTTGATCGCTTCACCTTCATCGCTGAATGCCAGAAACGCAATATTCCGCTGGTTGATTTCTCACCGGAAGAACTGGATGCGGAACTCGAAGACTTGCGGAAGATCGCCTGATGCTGATTATTGCCGATTCATCCGCGCTGGTAGCACTCGCCGAATGCGATATGTTGCACTTATTGGACGTGCTTTTTCAGGAAGTTCGTGTTCCACACCCGGTGTTTGAGGAATGCACATTTCCCGGTAAGCCACATGCCAGCCGTTTGGCTGCATACCTCGCCGATAAAACCATCGACATTGATCTTTCGTCTTATATCTTTTCGATCAATGGCTTGGGACGTGGCGAACTGCACGCAATGGCACTTTACCGATACTTACACGCCGATAGATTTCTGGTCGATGATCAACGTGCCAAGAAAGTCGCCAATCTGAATGGGATAAGCACTATTGGCAGCGTTGGCATTTTACTACGCGCCAAAGAAAGAGGCTTGATTCCAGCCATCAAGCCGCATGTTGCGGCTATTCAGCGTTCCGGTGTGTATTTGAGTGATCGGGTGGTGAAACATGCGTTGGAATTAGCGGGTGAGTAACGAAAATATTTACAGCACACCCTGATAAATCGCCGCCACACTCAACACCATATCCAAACAAGGCAACGCAATTTCATCATCCAACCGATCAAACTGCTGCAATCCCCAACTACCATCAGGCAAGCGTACCAGCATATCCACCTGTGCTTTATCCTGTGCAACCACCAAGTAGGCTTGCAAAGAAGCAATACTCTGATAAGCCAAAGATTTTTCCATATAGTCTTTACGAATGGTGGAATCAGAAGCAACCTCTACAATCAAGCAAGGCTTTTCCAAGTAGTATTCATCAGCCTCATCCTCTGCCGAACAACTCACCACCACATCAGGGTAATAATAGGTTTTGTATTTTGCTACCCGCACCTTTACGTCAGAGAAAAACACCTCACAGCCTTTGCGGTTGGCTGCATCCTCCATTCGATTAATGAAGTTTCTAGCAATACGATTGTGCCGCTTGCTTGCACCTGCCATCAGGTAAGTTTGCCCATCCACGTATTCGTGACGTTCGACAGCAAGTTTTTCACCTTCCAGATACTCAGCCTCGCTAAGGTATTGCCCCGACATTTGACGCGCTAAAGGCATAACATTCTCCTACAACACCCGCCGATAAATATCCGCCACCGTCACCCGACATTGCAGCGTACTGATTTCCACCACATCCTGCATCTCATGAAACTCGGAATAGACCCATTGTTTATCTGCCTGCCGCTGGTATTTTTCCACGCGGCAATAATCCTGCGCGACCAATAAGTATTCCTGCAAGGACGGGATCAGTTGGTAATGGAAGAATTTCAGCCCACGATCATAGGCTTCGGTAGATGCAGACAGGACTTCGATAATCACCAGCGGATTCAGCAACACATCGCCGTTTTCATCCTCAAATTGCTCATCGCCACAAGTCACCACCACATCGGGGTAGCTGAATTTGTTGGTTTTATCGGTGCGTGTCCTGACCTTCATATCGCTGGAGTACACCCCACAAGGTTTTTCCAGCAATTGCGCCCCCAATGAAACCACCAGATTGGTAGAAATCTGGTTATGTTCGCGGCTTGCTCCCGCCATCGCATAGACTTCACCGTTCAAATACTCGCTTTTGAACTCGGCTTGGCGTTCACGCTGGAGGTACTCGGCTTCGCTCAACAGATAAGCAGGTTGCGCTGTCATGGCTCATTTCCTTAGATCACTACTGCTGAACATAGCACAGGCAAATACTCACGCAAACAATAACCCCGCCCCATTGAAGTTGCGTATACTTCGCGACTGATCCAAGGAATAAGACGACACCATGAACCTCAACGACCTGCTAATCCAACTCAACACCCAACCGGCATCAATCGACTTCGCCACGGTCATTGCTACCATCGAAGCGCACTACGCCTACACCCCGCAAGCCTTCAGCAACGGCGTTGGTGAAGATTGCGTCGTCAGCCCAGCCGGAATCAATGCAGGCTCGTGCAAAGTGTTCGCGTTTGGGCAACTGCAAGGGCTTTCTGAACAGCAAACCCTGGCGTGTTTCGGCGAACATTACCGCAAGGTACTAGCGACGCCAGACGAAACAGATCACGCCAACATCCGCACTTTCATGCGCCACGGCTGGGCAGGTATTCATTTTGCTGCACCGGCACTGCAAACCAAATCCTAAGCCTGCATATACTCGGCATGAAAGCGGGAAACCTTGAGTTCATCCGACCAGTAATCTTTCGGCAGCCCCGCTCTCAGCTTGAGTTGTTGTAGAAGTTGTTGCTTGTCAGGCAAGGTTTCCCAAGCATTCGGTAGAAACAAGCCCCGGTGGGTACTACCTGCATGCAGGATCAGGCCATCGATATTGGGCTGGATCTGTTCCAGCAATTCAGCCTCATTTGCAAAGTGAATGGCCTCCAGTGGCGTCAGCACCGCAATACCGATGACGAGCGAATCCACTTCGTCTGGCTGCACCCTGGGAAAGCGGGGGTCGCCAAATGCTGCCGAATATGCCCGTTGCGCTACATCCTGTGCCAGCGACAAGCAGGGTGTAATCGTGCCTACACAGCCACGCAGCTTGCCATCTTCATTCAGGGTCACAAAAGTCGCCCGCTTTTCCTGCAAACTCTCGGACAGCTTCTCCTGCACAATCTCCAGTGGCCGACCTTCCGTCAGACCAGAGCGAATGCTTTCGCGTGCGATGTACAGCAATTGTTGTCGTTCACTCTCAGTGTAAGACATGGAGTATGGTATCCCCTTTTAATAATCCGTGTGAACAGATGCATCATGCAGGCCAATCCATGCATCTGGACAGGATACCGGGAAATATTTAAAGCGTGATGATAGAAATCAAAACTGTGGACTACCCAACCGATAGCGGGTAGTCCAGCATTTGCCGCTCAGGATTGCGGCTTGATGGCCTGCAAACGCAGAATGATCAAGCGGACGGCTTCGTGGCGGAGTTGATCCTTGATGTCAGCCCCTTCGTCAGCAGTACCCAGTACATATTGGCCGTCGTAAACCTGGGAACGCTCAGCGCGCACGGAATATTCCCCAGCTTCATCCAGCCCCCGGGTTTTGACCCGGAAAACCACATTGATGCTATGAATGAATTCGCGCACCTGCCGGGTGGAAGAATATCCAGAGACTGAACGGCTTTCGCTCACATTAATGATGTTCAGGATGGTGGTGGCTTTTTGCTGATCCTGCCAGATGGTGGCACCGGCATCTTCCAGGCCAGCCTGTAAGGTAATACCAAAAGCACTGTGCTGATCAACGCCTTGCAGATAGACACCCTGCTGAATGACCGCTGGCAGGGGTTTGCTGCCACGCAGATGAAATGGCTCGCCGCCACACCCGGCGAGCCATACCAGCAAACCCATAACTACAAGCAGATGTTTCATCAGTTAGCCACTATGTTGACCAGACGCCCCTTGACGACAATGACCTTGCGGACAGTTACGCCTTCAAGGAATTTCTGTACGTTTTCATTTGCCAACGCTGCCACCTGAATCTCTTCATCAGCTGCACTGGCGCTTACCTGTACCTTGCCACGCACCTTGCCATTGACCTGCACGATCAGTTCCAGCGTATTCTGTACCAGCGCGGCCTCATCCACTGGCGGCCACTCGGCATCAACGATTGCATCAGCATGACCCAATGCCTGCCAGAGCACATGAGTGATGTGCGGCGTAACCGGAGCCAGCATCAGCACCACCATTTCCAGCGCCTCCTGCTGAACGGCACGCCCCCCTGCACTGTTATCAGCAACGCGGGCAATCTCGTTCAACAGTTCCATATTGGCTGCGACTGCCGTATTGAAGGTGTGGCGGCGCGCCATGTCATCACCGACCTTTTGCAGGGTCTGGTATACTTTACGGCGCAGGGCTTTCTGGGTATCACTCAAGGAGGCAATATCCAGCGCTCCTACGGCACCTGAAGAAGTGTGCTCAAATACCTGTTTCCAAAGGCGTCTCAGGAAACGTTGCGCGCCTTCCACACCGGAATCCGACCATTCCATACTCTGGTCTGGCGGCGCGGCAAACATGGAGAACAGACGCAGGGTATCCGCCCCGTAGCGCTCAATCATTTCCTGCGGATCAACCCCGTTGTTTTTGGACTTGGACATTTTGGTAACACCACCGGGAATGACCGGCTGACCATCCGCCAGCAGGGCTGCACCAAAGACACGGCCTTTTTCGTCCCGCTCTACGCTGACCGCATTGGGCGGGAACCACTCCTGCCCACCACTGGCCTTTTCACGATAGAAGGTATCCGCCAGCACCATGCCCTGGGTCAGCAGATTGTTGAATGGCTCATCCGATTCCACCAGACCGTTGTCACGCATCAGTTTATGGAAGAAACGCGAATACAGCAGGTGCAGGATGGCGTGCTCAATCCCACCGATATACTGGTCGACCGGCAACCAGTAATTGGCCGCGTTTGTATCCAGCATCCCTGCATCATGGTTCGGGCAGGTGTAGCGTGCGTAATACCAGGAAGACTCAAAGAATGTGTCGAAAGTATCGGTTTCACGAGTAGCCGGTTTGCCGCAGCACGGGCAGGTAGTCTGGTAAAACGCTGGCATTTTCTTGATCGGGGAACCGCCAGTTTCGTCAAAGGTGACATCTTCCGGCAATACGACTGGTAAATCCTGTTCCGGCACTGGCACAGCACCACAATCATCGCAGTAAATGATTGGAATCGGGCAGCCCCAATAGCGCTGGCGGGAAACGCCCCAGTCACGCAGGCGGAAGTTTACCCGACGGCGGCCTTTACCATTTTTTGACAGCCAGTTGGCAATGGCGTTAAACGCATTTTCTGAAGTCAGGCCGGTAAATTCGCCAGACTCGACCAGTACGCCTTTTTGGGTGAAAGCTGCCTGTTCCAGGTCTACGCCCTGGTCATCTGCCGGAGCAATAACCTGTCTGATCGGCAAGTCATAAACCCTGGCGAACTCCCAATCACGTTGGTCATGCGCCGGAACTGCCATGACTGCGCCGGAACCGTAAGACATCAGCACGAAATTGGCGACCATGACCGGCACAGTATCGCCTGTAACCGGGTGGACTGCCATTTCACCGGTCGCCATGCCTTTCTTTTCCATGGTAGCCATATCGGCTTCAGCAACCTTGACCTGCTTGCATTCCTCGATAAATGTGGCCAGATCAGGATTGCTTTTGGCGGCTTTCAGAGCCACCGGATGTTGTGCGGCAACTGCGACGTAAGTCACACCCATCAGGGTATCCGGGCGGGTAGTGAAAACCGTCAGCTTGCTCTCTGAACCCGCCAGTCCGAATTCGAGCTCAACACCTTCGGAACGCCCGATCCAGTTTTCCTGCATGGTGCGAACCTGTTGCGGCCAGCCCGGCATCTTGCCAATTTCTTCCAGCAATTCATCAGCATAGGCGGTAATCTTGAGGAACCACTGGTCGATTTCACGCTGCTCAATCAACGCCCCTGAACGCCAGCCACGCCCATCAATAACCTGTTCATTAGCCAGCACAGTCTGATCGACCGGATCCCAGTTGACGATAGATTTCTTGCGGTAAACCAGCCCTTTTTCATATAACTGGGTGAAAAACCATTGTTCCCAGCGATAGTACTCAGGTTTGCAGGTAGCGATTTCACGCGACCAGTCGATGCCCAGTCCCATGGACTTGAGCTGGGTGCGCATGTAGTCGATGTTTTTGTAAGTCCACGCAGCCGGGGCGGTGTTATTCTTGATGGCTGCATTTTCAGCAGGCAGACCGAAAGCATCCCACCCCATCGGTTGCAGGACATTCTTGCCTTGCATGCGCTGGAAGCGGGCAATCACGTCGCCGATGGTGTAGTTGCGCACATGCCCCATGTGCAGTACGCCGCTGGGGTAAGGGAACATGGAGAGACAGTAGTACTTTTCCCTGTCCGGATCTTCCGTTACCTCAAAGGTGCGGTTCTGTTCCCAAAACTGCTGGACTTCCGGCTCCAGGGCCTTGTGATTGTACTGTTCCTGCATTGAGCTCATAACAAACTGCTTTAATGACTTATCCCAAAGGTGCGAAGCATACAAAGCTTGCTGGCAATACGCCAGCAGCTTGCACACCGAATGGAGGATTATAGCCGACTATCAAGAGCAATTCTTCACACAGAACTGGTATGGCTTGACCGCACCGCCACAACTACTGTAGCACTGACGGTACTGATCGTCACATTTACATTCCTTGCTGCACGTAAGGTCACGGATACGGGCAGTTTCACCCGACAGGGTCGGCTGTTCCGGTGAGGCACCCGGCGATGTAGGAGGATTCATTGAGGGCAAGCTGTCATACTTCGAATGTTGGTGAAAACAGCTTTCTGCCTTTTGGCCATCACGCTCGCAAGTGAGGTGGAGCAGTTCCCGCTGCAATTGGCGCTGATGCAGTTCCATTTCGTAAAAGCGCTGGTCGGTTTCGTAGCGATCCATTTCACGTTTCCAGTCAGCCAGTTTTGCGTCGTATTCCCTGAGGCGCTCGGGAAGTTCGAGCCTGGCCTGCTGCTCTGCCCTGACACTGCATTGGTCGTATTGCCGTGTGCATTGCAGGTTGCACATACGACTCTTGCCCTCACACTGATTCAAACAGGAAAGGCCACCGGTACTGGCCGGGGGAGTGAGTTCATAACGGGTTTCGTATTCAGGGGCGCAGCCCGTCAGTAACAAGACCCCAAGCACAAGCCAGTACCAGTTTTTCATCATTCACCTCACAGATTATTTGCGGGCACGGGCAAATGCCGCCGCCATTGCCGGGTTGACTGCTGTAACTGTCTCCCTGGCCGGTTTGGCAGGTTTTTGACTGCCCGTGGTTTTTCTTTCAGTGGATTGGACTGGTTTATGGCTAATCGGTTCCAGACGCATGGTCAGGGCAATGCGTTTACGCTGTACGTCGACCTCTTCCACCCGTACCTTGACTACATCGCCGGTACGCACGACTTCACGCGGATCCTTGACGAACTTGCTGGTGAGTTGCGAGATGTGTACCAGACCATCCTGATGCACGCCGATGTCAACGAATGCGCCAAAGTTGGCAACATTGGTGACAACACCTTCCAGGATCATGCCGGGTTGCAGGTCACTGATGGCATTGACGCCTTCGCAGAAAGTCGCTGTAACGAATTCAGGACGCGGGTCACGCCCCGGCTTTTCCAGTTCAGTCAGAATGTCGCGGATCGTGGGCAAACCAAATTGTTCGGTCACGTAATCTGTTGGCTTGAGGTTGCGCACAAACTCACTGTTCCCCAGCAGAACCGGCAGTGGCTGCCGGTTGACTGCGGCAATCTGTTCCACCAGCGTATAGGCTTCCGGGTGAACGGAGGAAGCGTCCAGCGGATGTTCCCCATCACGGATACGCAGAAAACCTGCTGCCTGTTCGAAGGTTTTGGCTCCCAGACGCGGCACTTTCTTCAACTGTTCACGGTTACGGAAAGCGCCGTTGTCATTGCGGAACTGCACGATGTTTTCCGCCAAACCATTGTTGAGGCCGGAAACCCGCGCCAGCAGTGGAGCCGACGCCATATTCACATCTACCCCGACCGCATTTACGCAGTCCTCCACCACCGCATCCAGGGTTCGTGCCAGTTCCGGCTGGTTCACGTCATGCTGGTATTGGCCAACGCCGATGGATTTGGGATCAATCTTCACCAGTTCCGCCAGTGGGTCTTGCAGGCGGCGGGCAATGGAAACCGCACCACGCAAGGATACATCCAGACCGGGGAATTCTTTCGCCGCCAGTTCGGAAGCGGAATAAACGGATGCGCCTGCTTCCGACACCACCAGTTTGGTCAGATTGAGTTCCGGATGACGTTTGATCAGATCAGCAGCCAACTGGTCAGTTTCCCGCGAAGCTGTGCCATTGCCAATGCTGATCAGGTCAACCTGAAGTTTACGGCACATATCAGCCAATACAGCAATAGACTGATCCCACTGCTTTTTCGGCACATGCGGGTAAATGGTGGCGGTATCCAGCAGTTTGCCAGTGGAATCGACCACCGCAACCTTCACCCCGGTACGCAAACCAGGGTCAAGCCCCATGGTGGCACGTGGCCCTGCCGGAGCGGCCAGCAGCAAATCCTTGAGATTGGCAGCGAATACCCGGATCGCTTCGGCTTCCGCCTGCTCACGCAAGCGCAGGTTGAGATCCACGCTCAGGCGGCTGTGCAGTTTGACTTTCCACGTCCAGCGCACGGTGTCAAGCAGCCAGCGGTCTGCCGCCCTGCCCTGATCACGGATGCTGAACGCAGCAGCAATCTTGTCTTCACAAGGATGGATTTGCCCTTCCGCAACATTGACATCCAGCTTGATGTCGAGGATGCCTTCATTGCGACCACGGAATAGCGCCAGCGCCCGGTGGGAAGGAATCTTGCCAATGGCTTCTGCATAGGCGAAGTAATCGGCAAATTTTTGACCTTCCTGCTCCTTACCCGGAATGACACTGGATGTAAAACCACCCTGCTCCCACAGGTATTCGCGTAGTTGTCCGCTGAGTTCGGCATTTTCGGCGAAATCCTCCATCAGGATTTGTCGTGCGCCATCCAGCACAGCCTTGGCGTCTGCAAATTCCATCTCGGGGTTCAGGTACTTCGCTGCTTCGGTTGCCGGGTCAAGCTGCGGGTCAGCAAGCAAGGCTTCCGCCAGCGGCTGGATACCGGCTTCGCGCGCAATCATTGCCTTGGTGCGGCGCTTGGGTTTGTAGGGCAGGTAAATGTCTTCGAGTTCGGTACGGGTTTCCGCCTGCAATACTTGCTGTTCCAGTTCCACAGTCAGCTTGCCCTGCTCCCGGATGGAATTGAGCACGGTTTCGCGGCGCTTCTCCAGTTCTCGCAGGCTACCCAGACGGGTTTCCAGATAACGTAGTTGCGTGTCGTCCAGCCCACCGGTTTTTTCCTTGCGGTAACGGGCGATGAAGGGAACGGTGGAACCTTCGTCCAGCAGTTCGACAGCGGCTACCACCTGCGTTTCCCTGACTGACAGTTCGGCAGCAATACGTGACAGAATACTTTGCATACGAAACTCATTGTTGTGATGAATGGGGCGCATAATAACAAAGCCGTCCAGAAGGGCAAATTATCCAGCCCGCCAAAGCAGCAGGTTGTAGCCAGATTCTGGCGCAGATCATGGAGAAAATCCGGTAGAAGGATATAAGCATTTATTCATAATTTGATTAGATATGCTTATTAAAATATTTAATATATTTATTTGTGGTTTTTTTTTATTCGCATGCGATAATGGGTTCGAGCTTACTTTTTGGTCGGCTCATTTGTCATTTGGGTAGTCTGTCAACTTGGGTTTTTCTTAGAAGGTCTTCACATGGGCGTGTGTCTGGACATCTCTAGTATTAGCGATTCAAACGTGGGAGTATTAATTGATCACCCGCGACTTATATGGAATATTATTTCTCCACAGCATGCAAATATCCTCACAACTCGGAGTGAGCATTCGCTAGCAGCGTTACCTCCTCCAGCTGAACCATTTGCATTACGTGCCTTTGAACCTGAAGCACATGTCCTCAAGACATCGCTGGGCAAATATTGGCACGGAATTCACTACCTGTTGTGCAGGAAAGTCTGGAGTGGGGCACTACCGGACGCATTCCTGGTCGACGGGGGGACATTTGTTGGGGACGTGGATATTGGCTACGGGCCTGCCCGTGTTTTCACAGCAGAAGAAGCGGAAGAAATCGCCGAATCCCTGCTACAGAAAACCCGGCGTGACCTTATCCGTAATTTTGATTCAAACCTGATGCTTGATTACGATATTTACCCTCAGGTTTGGGAAGAAGAAACGGCTCTGACGTCTTGCCTGAATCTTTTCGATAGCTTGCAAGCGTTTCTGCAAAAGATTCGCGAGAACCGGCTCGGAATGGTCGTGTATCTGACCCGCAAGAACTGAACGAAAACCTCTGGTCTGCTCCATGCAGAGCCAGAGGTTCCGTCAGATTGAACGAGGTAGAAAGGCGGAACCCCGTAATCAGGTTCTGCCTGTGATGCTGTGCAAGCGACCCCGTGCATACATATAGTACATCAACGGAATCAGCACCAGCGTCAAAACGGTTGATACCAGTATCCCGAAGATCAGCGATACCGCCAATCCACCAAAGATCGGGTCATCAATGATAAAGAATGCGCCAACCATGGCCGCCAATGCGGTCAAGGCAATCGGCTTGGCACGTACTGCGCTGGAATTAATCACGGCCTCTTTCAACGCCATCCCGGCCCTTACCTGCTCATTGATGAAATCCACCAGCAGGATCGAGTTACGCACGATAATCCCCGCCAGCGCAATCATGCCGATCATGGAAGTCGCGGTGAATTGCGCCCCCAGCAAGGCATGCCCTGGCATCACGCCAATGATGGTCAGCGGAATTGGCGACATTATGACCAGTGGAACCATATACGACCTGAACTGCGCCACAATCAGCAGGAAGATCAGGATCATCCCCACCCCGTAGGCAATACCCATGTCGCGGAAGGTTTCGTAAGTTACCTGCCATTCACCATCCCACTTCATGCCGTACAGGTACGGGTCATCCGGCTGGGCAATGAAATGCTGGTTGACCGGGTTGTCATACACCGATAGCTGTTTGATGCCAGAGAAAATGCCGAACATCCCATACAGCGGGCTGTCAGTAGCACCCGCCATGTCACCCGTGACATAAACAACCGGCAGCAAATCCTTGTGATAGATGGAATGTTCACGGGTGGTTTCCTGCACACTCACCAATTCAGACATCGGCACCAGTTCACCTGACTGGCTGCGTACCCGCAGGGCAAGCACGGAATCCATCTTGTCTTTCAGCTCAAGCGGAAATTCAACACGGATCGGTACTGCATACTTGATGCCTTTGCCATGCAGGAACACGACATCTTCACCTTTCAGCACGGTATCCACTGCCGAAGCGATGACATCCTGTGATACGCCCAGCAAAGCAGCCTTGCGACGGTCAACCTGTACCACCAGGCGCTTTTGCGGGTATTCCACGCTGTCGTCGATGTCCACGATGTCAGCCGTTTGCTCGAATACGCCGCGAATCTGTTTCGCCACGGCAATCTGCCCCGGATAATCCAGCCCATAGACTTCCGCCACAATGGGCGACATGACCGGTGGGCCAGGCGGCACTTCCACGACTTTCACATTGGCGTCATGCTTTTTGGCAATTTCCTGCAAGTGCGGGCGCACATCCAGCGCAATCGCATGGCTTTGGCGCTCACGACCATGTGAATCGGTCAGGTTGACCTGGATGTCACCGACATTCGAGCCTTCGCGCAGATAGTACTGGCGCACCAGACCGTTGAAGTTGATCGGCGCGGCTGTTCCTGCGTAAATCTGGTAGTCGCTAACCTCATCCACCTTGCCCAGATAATCCGCCATCTCGTTGAGGACACGGGAAGTCTGCTCCAGTGTGGTGCCTTCCGGCATGTCCAGCACCACCTGAAATTCCGACTTGTTGTCGAATGGCAGCATTTTCAGCACCACCAGCTTGACCACTGCCAGCGAAGCCGACAGGACGATCAGCAAAGTAATCACCGCAAACAGCGTAGTACGGCGCTTGCCACCTTTTTCTTCATCCAGGAACGGCGACATGATGCGCGTGAAAAAGTTGTTCAGCTTGTTGTCTTTTCCAGCCTGGTGCGCATGGTGGCTGAAATCGACCTTGCCCAGCATCTTGCCAGTCATCCACGGCGTCACCACGTAGGCCACTGCCAGTGAAATCAGCATCCCCATACTCGCATTGATCGGAATCGGCGACATGTACGGCCCCATCAGGCCGGAAACAAACGCCATTGGCAGCAAGGCCGCAATAACGGTAAAGGTCGCCAGAATGGTCGGCCCACCGACTTCATCCACCGCCAGCGGAATAACTTCCAGCAGTTTCTTGCCGCCCTGTTGCATATGCCGGTGAATGTTTTCCACCACCACGATCGCATCGTCGACCAGAATGCCGATGGAGAAAATCAGCGCGAACAGCGACACCCGGTTGAGGGTAAAACCATATGCCCACGACGCAAACAGCGTCACCGCCAGGGTAATAACCACTGCCGCGCCCACGATCAGGGCTTCCCGCCAGCCCAATGCCCACCAGATCAGCAGGGCAACCGCAATGGTTTCGATGATCAGTTTGTGGATCAGCTTTTCGGACTTGGCTTGCGCGGTTGCACCATAGTTGCGCGTGACGGTGACATTCACACCTTCCGGCACAAAGGTTCCGCGCAGTTTCTCAAAACGGTCGATCACGCTATTGGCGATGTCCACCGCATTGGTACCCGGCTGTTTGGCGACTGCGATGGTTACCGCAGGAGTACGCACACCAGCAGTCAGCCCCTTGTGTTCCGCGCCTGCACCGGTGCCATAACTAACGTATGCTTGCGGCGAATCCGCAGTGCGTTTCACTTCCGCCACATCGCTGAGGAACACCGGTTTACCGTCAAAAACCCCGACCATCAACTCGCCGACTTCGGATGCATCCATCAGGAACGTCCCGGCCTGCACCTGGATTTCCTCATTGTTGCTGACCAGTGAAACCGCATCGCGGGCAGAATTGCTGGCTTGCAATGCATTGCGTAAATCGGACAGGGAAATGCCGTGGCCAGCGAGTTTCTCCGCATCCAACAACACATGCACCACCTGCTGCGGCCCGCCAATGGTGTAAATATCGCGCGAACCGGGCACGCGCTTGAGTTCTGATTCGATCGCGTGCGCTACCTGATTAAGCTCATAAGCCCCCCGTTTGTCGTCTTCCGTCCACAGGGTCAGCGCCACAATCGGCACATCGTCAATGCCCTTCGGCTTGATCAGCGGCGTACCGACGCCAAGGCTCTGCGGCAACCAGTCCTGATTGGAAGCGACCTTGTTATACAGACGCACCAGCGCCGCAGTACGGTCTTCGCCAACTTTGTACTGCACAGTCAACACGGACATACCGGGCATCGAGGTGGAATAGATGTGTTCCAGCCCCTCGATTTCAGACAGCACCTGTTCGGCGGGGGTACTGACCAGACTTTCCACCTGTTCCGCACTTGCGCCGGGAAATGCTATGAAAACGTTGGCAAAGGTCACGTTGATCTGCGGGTCTTCCTCACGCGGCGTCACCATCACGGCAAACAGCCCCAGCAGCAAACCGACCAGTGCCAGCAGTGGTGTGATTTCCGTGGTCAGGAATTTTTTCGCAATCCCGCCGGAAATGCCCAGCTTTGGCTCATTCATCGTGTTTGACCCCCGCTGTCTGCTGTTTCAGGAATATGGCTGCCTGTACCGGGTCGAGCGCGATGGTTTCACCAGCATCCAGACCAGCCAGCACGCTGATGTTGTTCTCATCCAGCTTGCGCCCCAGACGAATCTGACGCAGGGATGGCAGGCCATCGGCATTGATCACGTATACGCCAATGACCTCGCTGCGCACCACTACGGCGCTTTCCGGCACACTGACGACGCCTTCCTGCTGCCCCATGACAAACGCAACCTTCACGAACATGCCGGGAAACAGGTCTTTAGTACCTTCAGCAAGATCGATCCGCACCTTGAATGCGTTGGTTTTGGGGTCGGCGTAAGGGAAGAATGTCAGGGTCCTGACCGGTAATGACTTGTAGGAACCGTCCTGGAAAACGAAGGCTTTCTTTTCCTTGCGCACCTGGGTAATCAGGCGCTGCGGCACTTCCACAATAACGCGCATTTCATTGAGGGAAATGCCAGTCATGATTGGCGTGCCCGGATTCACGGTTTCACCCAGTTCCACATGACGCTTGGTGACGATGCCGCCGTATGGCGCAACCAGTGTGGTGTAACCAAGTTGTTCGCCAGCCTGGGTCACTTGTGCCTTTGCCGCCGCCAGACGCGCTTCCGCTGCTTTCAAACCGGCTTCCGCAGCATCGTAATCAGCTTTTGGCACCAGTTTCCTGGCGTAAATTTCACTGATACGCTGGAAATCAGTCTGTGCTTCCTTGTAGCGCGCCTGCGCCTCATCCAGTGAAGCCCGTGCCTGCTGCATGCCCGCTTCCTGGGTTTTGGACTTGATGCGGGCAATGGTGCTGCCCTGCTCGACGAAATCATCCACATCGTAGAACAGTTTCTCGATGACCCCACTGGTTTGCGCAGAAATGGTGCTTTGATTGACAGCTTCCACATGCCCATCCAGATAATGCAAGGCTGGTGCCGTACTGGCCTCTGCCTTGACGGTCTGCAAACTGGTTGCGGCCTGCTGTTGTTCAGCGACTTGCTGCGTTTCTTCCATCTGGCTACCGCAAGCAGACAACACAGACATTCCGACAACCAGTACCCACAGTTTTAATTGTTTCATGGCATACTTACCTAAAAGCAAAATTAGAATTTAACCTATCCTAACAAAGAATATTAGAAAATACTAATATATAGCTTGAATATAACAAAACAAGGTGACAGACCAATGAAACAGGCAATTTGCATACCAATTCTGCTGATGGGCGCATTATTCGCCTCAGCCAGTGCCCACGCCGAGATGTACAAGTGGACTGACAAGAGTGGTAAAACCCACTACACCGCGACCCCGCCCCCCGCAGACGCCAAAGGCAAAGACATCGAAGACGACATCAGGCTGTCTACCGGCAAGCTGGGCAACACGCCTGCACAGGCTGAAGCTGCACAAGCCCCCACAGATGAAATGGAAAAAGCCCGCGAGGATGGTGAAAAAAGCGAGGAAAAGCACCGTGATTTCTGCCAGCAACAATCCGACGCTTACAAGCAGATGACCGCCAATTCCCTGATCAAATGGAAAGATGCACAAGGCGAACGTTTCCTCACAGCGGAAGAAAAAAGCAAAAAAATGCAGGAAATCGAGAAGAATATCGAAAGCATGTGCAATCCGGAAATGTTTGGCAGCACACCTGAGCATCAAACCAGCGGAACGGAGGCCATAGCAGGCAAGGATGATTCAAGCGGGACAGAAAGCCTTTCACTCAGCGGTGGCAAGGCTGGCAGTACCGGTGAAGCTGGTGCAACAGGTAACGGTTCGGCCACATCGGGAAGCGATGCAGACAGTGCACCCGTCGGCAGCATGCCGCCTGCCACCAACTAGGAAAGGCGCAGGCTACCCGCTACTCCCGCAAATAGCCCAGATTTTTCAGCGCAAACGCTTGGGGCTGAATCTGCAAGGCAGCCCACGCCGACATATCGCGGCAAGTATTGCCTTCCAGCAACATCACGATCTGGTCGCGGGTAATGGGGAACCAGGCATGCCCATCCAGCACGCCAGCCACCAGCTTGATGATATCAGCCGGGGCTGGCAGCATCAGTTTACCGCTACGCCCGGATGCTTCCGCAAGGGTCTGGATAATGGCTTTCCAGCTAAGTGCGTCTGGCCCACACAAGGTGTAGGTCTGACCATTGGCTGAAGGATTCACCAGCGCGGTTACAAACGCAGTTGCGACATCCTTCACATGCACCGGAGCCATGTGGAATTTGCCCGCCTGGGTCACGTTCAGACCTGCGAAAAACAGGGGTGCGGGAATCGGTGGCTTTACCAGTTCATGCTGCAATTGGGTGCAGAATTCCATCTTGCCACGCGGATCGCCGAAAATGACCGAGGGGCGAAATATCGTCCACTCCAGTCCAGATGCTTTCACACATGCCTCTGCGCGGTACTTGCTATCCTGATAGCGTGTACCGCCTGGTTTGACGCCGTTGGCACTCATCAGGACGAAATGTTTCACGCCCTGTTTTTGCGCCGCTGCCACGGTTCGTTCCACCCCGTTGTACTGCGAGTCCTCGAAGGTAATACCCCTGGCCGGGAATTCGCGCAGGATACCAATCAGATAAATGACGGCATCCGCCCCTTGCAGGCAACGTTCCAGCGCTACGGGGCTGGAGACATCGCCTGCAACGCTTTCACAACGCTCCGCCTGAACCAGTTTGCCTTCGCTGCCCGGACGCACCAGCACTCGAGGCACATGCCCTGCTTCCAGCAAGGCATCAATGATGTAGGAGCCGACGAAACCGGTTCCTCCAATAATGCCGACTTTCATGGATCAAACTCCCGATGATGAGCGGGGCATTATCTCACCCCTGGCTACCGTGACTGGAATACTTGCACCCAGGCAAGGGCAATACAATCTTCCCGCCTTACCTGCGGGATAACCCTGAACTAACACAGCATAAGTACGGAATACCCCCCAATTGCATTGTTTTTCACCCCACCTAAAATAGCCGGGTAAAACAATTTCAACCCCAAGGAGAAAACTGTCATGGCTGACCAAAACAAAAAGCAACTGGCGCTCATCCATAAACTGGTGAAGGAAAATGACAACGCTGTCGACTTCCTGCTGGACTTGCAAGGCTATCCGCAAATCCAGAATAACCGGGATGCTCTCCATCTCGCCCTGCAATCCTGGCAGAAAGCCCATCCACAATCCTGCCAGTTCAGGACGGCTGCATAAGGCCATCCAGACTCACTGACCCACCTGTAGACGCAAGCACCACAGCCTGTTGCCTCATCTGTTCCACGATGGCATAAACGCCAACGTGGCGGGTGGGGCTCAGGTTTTCCGCCAAACGGATTCGATCAAAAAGAGCGTCAACATCCATGTCGACGATTTGCTCAGGGCTTTTCCCATGGAACAGGTTCACCAGCAAGGCAACCACCCCCTTGATGATGGCGGTATCGCAGTCACCGTGAAAAATGATTCTTCCGGCGCGTTGCGGGTCAGGCAGGGCTTTCACCCACACCTTGCTCATGCAGGCTTTTACCCGGTTGCCGTCGGTCTTTTCAGACTCCGGCATCGGTTCCAGAGCGTCGCCCAATTCGGTCAGGTATTGGTAACGTTGATCCCAGTCCTCCAGAAACTCAAAATCAGTGGCAATGACATCAAGTTCACTCATGGCTTGTTCCTACAGCATGTCCAGTTGCAAACGGGCTGCTTCGCTCATGAGTGATGGATCCCATGGCGGATCCCATTCCAGTTCAACCTCAACCTCATTAACCTGCACGATGGAACGCACAACTGCCTCGACATTCCCCGGCAGACTACCCGCGACCGGGCAAGCGGGACTGGTCAGCGTCATGCGCACATGCACATTGTTGCCGTCATCCACCTCCAACCCGTAAATCAGGCCGAGATCGTAGATGTTGACCGGAATTTCCGGGTCATACACCTGGCTGATGGCAGCGATGACTTCATTTTTCAGCCATTCACGCCGTACCTGTTGCGGATCATCGTGCTGTTCCGCCATTTTGGCGAGGTTTAAACGTGACAGCTTGAACATGATTTGAAACTCCATCATCCCAATAGTTGAGTATTTTAGTTGGAAATATAATGGCAGCAGGGCTGCGCTGCAAATAAGCCCGTATTCGATAGCGCAATTCCTGACAGCCATCCTGTTTTTACCGCCACCCATCAAATCTACCCACGGCTTTTAAGGGCAAGTTCCGTACAATTGCAAACTAAACCGGTACAGCACAGTGAAGTGAACATGCAAAAGCAACTTTCCAGGCCAAAGGAATGGCTATTCCGTATCATCGCCATATTGTTCGGGTTGGTAATCGTATTTGCCGGGCTGGAAATCGTCATGCGCTTCCTGCCCGTCAGTGACGCTTATGCGGCCTTACCCGTTAATGCGCGGAATCCCCTGATGCGTTATCCTCCCCATTCCACCCACCAGTACAGCAGTGGCTGGAACTTTGCCCTTGCGCAGAAGAAGTGGGCCAACAATGATGGTTATTACAGCGACTACGATTACGTACAGACTACCAAACCGCTGATGGCCGTCATCGGGGACAGCTTCATCGAAGCTGAACAGATTCCCAACAAGGATACCGTACAGGCACGGCTTCAGGCCGGACTGAACAACATTGGGCGGGTTTACGGCTTCGGTATTCAGGGCGCTCCACTTAGCCAGTATCTGGTTTTTGCCGAACACGCGCGGCAGGCATACCAGTCAGATAGCATGGTTTTCACCATTATTTCCAATGACTTTGACCAGAGTCTGATGAAATACGGCGGGGAATTCCTGCGCGGCATGTACATGTTTTCCGACACCAGCGATCAGGCACGTCTGGAAATGATCGACTATGCAGGCAGCGAACGTTCCGGGATACGTGGATTGCTCAAGCACTCGGCCTTGTTGCGCTACCTGTACGCTAATGCGGGACTCAATCCGAAACAGGTGCAGGCATGGTTTTCAGCAGCTGAAGCAACAGCTCCCCCGGTTCATTTTGGCGGTATTGAACCCGGTTTCAGCGAGGAAAAACTGGCTGACTCGCAGCGGGCAGTGGAGCTGTTCTTCCAGCACCTGCCAGAAAAGACCGGCCTGACACCAGACAAAATCCTGTTTGTGGTTGATGGTATCCGCGAAGTCCGCACTGAAGCCCAGTGGCAGGAAGCCGAACAAAGCTATTTTGGCCGGATGCGGAATTATTTCATGCAGGCAGCCCGCCAACGGGGGTACGAGCTTGTCGACTTGCATCCTGTTTTCCAGCAGGCGCAGCAGGCCGGGCAAACAGTGGACTTCATCCCGAAAGACTGGCACTGGAATTCGCTCGGTCACATGCTGGTAGCAGACGCCATCCGGCAAACACGGGTCTACCAACAAACATTTAACCGATAACCAGCGGAACAACAACGAATGGGAACCTACATCCTGGGTATTTCTGCCTATTATCACGACAGCGCTGCCGCCCTGATCCGGGAGGGGGTGATTATTGCTGCTGCCCAGGAAGAACGTTTCACCCGCAAGAAACATGACCCGTCATTCCCCGCCAATGCCATCCTCTATTGCCTTGAACATGCTGGAATCGGGCTGGAAGACATCGCCCACATTGTGTTCTATGACAAACCGCTGCTGAAATTCGAACGGCTGCTGGAAACCTATCTGCACTACGCGCCCAGAGGCTTCCGTTCGTTTGTCACCGCCATGCCCATCTGGCTGAAGGAAAAGCTGTTCATCAAGGATACGCTCAACCGGGAACTGAACGCACTTGGCGGGCTGAAAGGCAAGGCCCCCCTGCTGTTCACGGAACACCACCAGGCGCATGCAGCCTCCGCCTTTTTCCCCAGCCCTTTCCAGCAAGCCGCCGTCATGTGTCTGGATGGTGTGGGTGAATGGGCGACCACTTCCGTCTGGCAAGGCGACGGCAACCGCCTGCAACCACTGTGGGAAATCGATTTCCCCCACTCGCTAGGGCTGCTCTATTCGGCTTTCACCTATTACACCGGCTTCAAGGTCAATTCCGGGGAATACAAACTGATGGGCCTCGCGCCTTATGGCGAACCCAAATATGTCGACCTGATCCTCAACAATCTACTGGAGTTGCGTGATGACGGCACCTTCCGCCTGAACATGGAATATTTCAGCTACACCACCGGGCTGACCATGACCAACCAGCGCTTTGCCGACCTGTTCGGTTCACCGCCCCGCAAGCCGGAAAGCCCGTTGACCCAGAAAGAAATGGATATCGCCGCCTCAATCCAGGCCGTTACCGAAACGGTGGTGCTGCGTCTGGCGCAGACCGTACACAAGGAAACCGGTAATGACTACCTGTGTCTGGCAGGCGGTGTCGCCCTCAACTGCGTCGCCAATGGTCGCTTGCTGCGGGAAAGCAAATTCAGGGACATCTGGATACAGCCTGCCGCCGGGGATGCAGGCGGAGCACTGGGAGCCGCCCTGTCCGTGTGGCATGAATACCTCGACAACCCACGGGAAACCAATGGCACAGACCAAATGCAGGGCGCATATCTCGGCCCTGCCTTCAGCCCTGTAAAAATCCGCACATGGCTGGATGAGCAACAAATCCCTTACCTCGAACTGGAAGAAGAGCAATTACTGCACGGCCTCGGCGAAATACTGGAAAAAGGCAATGTCGTAGGCTGGTTCCAGGGGCGCATGGAGTTTGGCCCCCGTGCCCTGTGCGCCCGCTCCATCATCGGTGATGCCCGCAACCGTGACATGCAATCGGTGATGAACCTGAAAATCAAGTTCCGCGAATCGTTCCGCCCGTTTGCCCCGGTCATCAAGCATGACAAGGTGAAAGAATGGTTTCAGCATGGCCGCAGCAGCCCTTACATGCTGATCGTGGCCAACGTACAGTATGAAAAACGCCTGCCGGTATCCGCCGAACAGCAACAGCATTTCGGTATCGACAAACTGAAAGTGGCACGTTCGCAAATACCCGCCGTCACCCACGTAGACTATTCCGCCCGTTTGCAAACCATTCACCCGGAAACCAACCCGCGTTTTTACAAACTGCTTGATGTCTTTGAACAGCGTACTGGCTGCCCGGTGCTGGTCAACACATCCTTCAACGTGCGTGGCGAACCCATTGTGTGCACACCGGAAGATGCCTACCGCTGCTTTATGCGCACCGGGATGGATTATCTGGTAATGGAAAATTTCCTGCTCGCCAAGACACTACAGCCCGAATGGCAAGACAAGGAGGACTGGCGTAATGCATTCGCCCTCGACTGACACCACCCTGACGCCAACAGAATTACGCCGCTTTGGCCTGCTGACCGGTACCATTTTCGCCAGCCTGTTTGGCCTGTTGTTTCCCTGGCTGGGTGAACGCGCCATCCCTGTGTGGCCGTGGGTCGTGATGGCAGCTTTCTGCGCACCCGCCCTGCTTTACCCCCGGATATTACAGCCAGTGTATTCCATCTGGATGAAAATCGGCCATATACTTGGCTGGATCAATACCCGGATCATTCTTGGGCTGCTGTTTTTTCTGCTGCTTGTTCCTGTCGGCTTGCTGATGCGTATGTTGCGCCAGGGGCGCATCCAGGAAATCAACCGCGCCACTGGCGACTCCCTGCGTCAGCCCAGCCACAAGCGCCCAAACAACCATTTCAAGAGACTTTTCTGATGCTTGATTTACTAAAAGAACTGTGGCATTTCATGCTGGAACGCAAAAAATTCTGGCTGCTACCTATTATCATCGTCCTGATCCTGTTTGGGGCACTGCTGGTATTTGCCCAGGGTTCCGCTGTCGCACCGTTCATTTACACGCTGTTTTGAATAATTCGGGAAACGGCCTCACGGGCGCGGTTTTCCAACGCCTCCCACTGACACATTGCGATGATCTCATCGGCAAACCCGGTGCAAATCATGTTGACCGCCTGCTCACGGACAATGCCGCGTGAACGCAGGTAAAACAGCATTTCATCGTCAATCTGCCCAACCGTTGTTCCGTGACTGCACAGCACATCGTCGGCGTAGATCTCCAGCCGTGGCTTGGTGTCGATTTCGGCGTCACGCGACAGCAGCAGATTGTCGTTGCTGAGGCGTGCGTCGGTTTTCTGCGCATCCGGCCTCACTTCGACATTGCCATCGAACACCGCCTTGCCGTGGTCAAACAGAATGCCCTTGAAGCGTTCGCGGCTGGTGCAACCAGGCTGATTGTGAATCACGTCCAGATGCATGTCGTGCGACTGTTTGCCGCCTGCCAGGTAAAAGCCGTTGAGCTGGCAATCGGCATCAGAGCCGCTGAAATCAACGTGGAATTCGGTACGCGACCATGCCCCACCCAGAGCCAGCGTCGTGCCATGGTACTGACTGTTTTCCGCCTGCCGCACGTACAGGCTGTACAGGTGACGGGTGCGCAGGCTTTCGTTTTGCAGGCGCGGATGATGCAGTTGCGCGCCCTTTTCCAGAAATACTTCCGCAACGATATTGTTCAGGCACAAGGTATCGGCGAGGTGTGTGTAATGTTCAATCAGGGTGGCTTGCGCGCCCTCTTCCAGCAGCACCAGCAGGCGTGGCTGGGTAATGTATTCGTTGTCGAAACTGATGGTTACATGCAGTATTTCAACCGGTTGCTCCAGCACCGCACCAGCAGCAACGCGGATGAATACACCCTCGCCCAGCGAAGCTGTATTCAGGGCGGTGAACAGGTGCGCGCCTTCTCCGCTGAGTTCGCCCAGATGTTCAAACACGGCCTTGTTGCCATTCGCCAGTGCAGAGCGTAAGGGCTGAACCGACAACGGGCCATCCTCCGGCAGGCTGGATAACTCCTGCACGAAAAACCCGTTGAGCAACACGATGCGCGGGCTGTCATCACCCGTCAGGCGCAATTGCCGGATGTCCTCGGCAAACAGCAAATCCTCTTCAGGTTCAGCGGGTTTGAACTGCTGCTCCAGCAATGGGGGTAACGGGGTGTAACGCCAGCTTTCACTACGCAGGTCAGGCAAGGGTAATTCCTGCACCTGCATGACGGCATGGAGCTGCCTCCGGTTGTGCCAGTCATGCGTGGCAGTCGTCTGGTTGGCAGCCATTTGCCGGTAATGCTGCAAGGTGCTGGTTGCTGTGTTCATGCTGCCTCCCGCTGTTCCTGAATCCAGCCGTAACCCCTGGCTTCCAGCTCCAGCGCCAGTGACTTGTCACCACTGCGGATGATCTTGCCATCGCTGAGCACATGCACCACATCCGGCTCAATGTATTCCAGCAGACGTTGATAGTGGGTAATCACCAGCATGGAGCGTTCCGGGCTGCGCAGGTTATTGATCCCGTTGGCAACGATTTTGAGCGCGTCAATGTCGAGGCCGGAATCGGTTTCATCCAGTATTGCAAGGCTCGGTTCCAGCAGGCTCATTTGCAGGATTTCATTACGCTTCATTTCGCCACCGGAAAAGCCGGTATTGACGTAGCGTTTGAGCAAGCCTTCGTCGATGTTCAGCGCTTTCAGCTTGCTGCGGACTAGCCGCATGAATTCGACCGAATTCAGCTCAGGCTCGCCGCGTGCCTTGCGGATGGCATTCAGCGACATGTGCATGAAATAGGTGTTGTTGACGCCGGGCAACTCTACCGGATACTGGAAGGCCATGAAGATGCCCCGGTGGGCGCGCTCTTCAGGCTCCAGTTCCAGCAGGTCTTCGCCCTTCCAGCTTATGGTGCCCCCAGTGATTTCGTATTCCTCACGCCCGGCCAGCGCTTTGGAAAGCGTGCTCTTGCCGGAACCATTCGGCCCCATGATGGCGTGGACTTCGCCTGCCTTGATTTCCAGGTTCAGGCCCTTGAGGATTTCTTTGCCGTTGATGGATACGTGTAGATCTTTGACTGATAGCATTTTGTTTTCTCTCTGTTTATGTTCCCTGAGCGGAGTTGTCCCCGGTAGCTGAGCGGAGTCGAAGCTACCCGACTGCCCCTTCCAGACTGATCGCCAGCAGCTTGCGCGCTTCCACCGCGAACTCCATCGGCAGTTCCTTGAACACTTCCTTGCAGAAACCATTGACGATCATCGACACGGCATCTTCCTGTGACAGGCCGCGCTGGCGGCAGTAGAACAACTGGTCTTCGCCGATCTTGGAAGTAGTGGCTTCGTGTTCCACTTTCGCGGTCGGGTTGGCGACTTCAATGTAGGGGAAAGTGTGCGCCCCGCACTTGTCACCGATCAGCAGCGAGTCGCACTGGGTGTGGTTGCGCCCGTTTTCCGCGCCCTTGTTCATGCGTACCAGGCCACGATAGGCGTTTTGCCCCCGGTCGGCGGAGATGCCTTTGGAAACGATCGTGCTGCGGGTGTTCTTGCCGATGTGGTACATCTTGGTGCCAGTGTCGGCCTGTTGCGCACCACGGGTAACGGCGACGGAATAGAATTCGCCAACCGAATCATCGCCTTTGAGGATGCAGCTTGGGTATTTCCAGGTGATGGCCGAACCGGTTTCTACCTGTGTCCAAGAAATGTGTGAACGGTCACCAGCGCACAGGCCGCGCTTGGTGACGAAGTTGTAGATGCCGCCCTTACCGTTTTCATCGCCGGGATACCAGTTCTGCACGGTGGAATACTTGATGCGTGCATCTTCCAGCGCGATCAGCTCGACCACAGCGGCGTGCAACTGGTTTTCATCGCGTTGCGGCGCGGTGCAACCTTCCAGATAGCTGACGTAGCTGCCCTTGTCGGCAATGATCAGGGTGCGTTCAAACTGGCCGGTGTTGCGTTCGTTGATGCGGAAATAGGTGGAAAGCTCCATCGGGCAGCGCACGCCTTCCGGTATGTAGACAAAGGTGCCGTCGGTAAACGCCGCTGCGTTGAGGGCTGCGAAATAGTTGTCGCCCTGCGGCACCACACTGCCGAGGTATTTCTGCACCAGTTCAGGGTATTCGCGCACTGCTTCCGAGATGGAACAGAACACCACGCCCGCCTCCGCCAGTTGTTTGCGGAAAGTGGTAGCGACCGACACGCTGTCGAATACTGCATCGACCGCCACGCCTGCGAGGATTTTCTGTTCCTGCAAGGGGATGCCGAGTTTTTCGTAAGTACGCAGCAGTTCCGGATCGACCTCATCCAGGCTTTGCGGCGCATTCTTGGAGGATTTAGGGGCGGAAAAATAGGAAATTGCCTGATAGTCGATTTTGGGGTAATGCACATGCGCCCATACCGGCTCGGTCATTTCCAGCCATTTACGCCAGGCTTGCAGACGCCATTCCAGCATGTAGGCAGGCTCGTCCTTCTTGGCGGAAATGAAGCGGATGACATCCTCATCCAGCCCCGGCGGTATGGTGTCGGACTCAATTGTGGTAATGAATCCGGCCTCGTAGCCCGCTCGGTGCATCTGTTCAATCTGCCGTTGCGCTGCATCCATTCGTGTCACCTCACAATAATAGTTGAGTAATTTAGTAAGGAATATAGGTGGGCAGATGCTAACCCGCAAATAGGCTTGCAGGGAGTGGATGTATTCCAGCTATCATGCATTCTGATTGCGGGCTGTTTGACGGGCAGGATTACTACCAGGTGTACATCCTATACAATCCCGGCCATGAAAGAACGCATCCACATCGTCTGGTTCAAACGCGACCTGCGCATCCATGACCACGCGCCGCTGCATGTCGCAGCCAGACGTGGCAAGGTGCTGCCGCTGTACGTGGTGGAGGCGGATTACTGGCAACTGCCGGATGCGTCTGCCCGCCACTGGCGTTTCATCCGCCAGTCCCTGCATGAACTCAATACCACCCTTTCCCGCCTCGGCCAACCGCTGGTGAAAATGCAAGGCGATATGCTGACAGCGCTTGATACCCTGCGAGAACGTTTCGACATTGCCGGGCTGTATTCGCATCAGGAAAGCGGCAATCTGTGGACCTTCGCCCGCGACCGCCAGGTAGCACAGTGGTGCGCCCAACACGGCGTCGAATGGCAGGAGTTCCAGCCCTACGGTGTGTTCCGCCACCTGCAAGATCAAGGTAGCTGGGCGGACAAACGGGAACATTTCATGACGCAGGAACGCCTGCCTGCACCTGCCCGGTTTGCCCCACTGCAAACCCGTATTGCACAAAGCGGCCTGCCCGACAGTCTCGGCAGCGTGCTGGAAAACGAAGAAAACCGTCACTGCCAGAGCGGAGGCCGCAACCAGGCGCTCATGCTGCTGGGCAGCTTCATGCGCGAACGCGGGCAGCATTACCCGCAGGAAATGTCTTCGCGGCTAAGCCCCCACCTGGCTTACGGCACGCTTTCCCTGCGCGAAGTAACCCACAAGCTGCGCAACACGCTGGAATCTGCCGAACTGGACGCCAACAGGAAACGTTCACTGCGCGCCTTCGACACCCGCTTGCACTGGCACTGTCATTTCATCCAGAAGCTGGAAACCGGGCCGCGTTTCGAGACGGACAATATGCTGGCAGTATTCGACGGGCTGCGCGAAAACGATTTCAACCCGGCGTATTTCGAGGCATGGAGGAATGGCACGACGGGCTTCCCGCTCATCGACGCCAGCATGCGTTCGTTGCGGCAAACCGGCTGGATCAATTTCCGCATGCGCGCCATGCTGATGTCGTTCGCCGCCCATCAGCTCTGGCTGCACTGGACAAAACCGGCATGGCATCTGGCCCAATGTTTCACCGATTACGAGCCAGGCATCCACTACCCGCAGGTGCAAATGCAATCCGGCACGACCGGCATCAATGCGCTACGCCTGTACAACCCGATCAAACAGTCACACGATCAGGACCCGCAAGGCGTGTTCATCCGCCATTGGCTGCCGGAACTGGCTGACACGCCCGCCGAATACATCCACACACCGTGGCTCATGCCCTATTCCGTGCAAAAACAGTATGGCTGTGTGATTGGTGTCGACTACCCGGAACCCATCGTTGACCACATGGCGGCAGTACGGCAGGCGCGTGCGAAATTCAGCGAACTGCGCCGCCATCATCCGGAACTCCGCGAACAGGCGCAGGCGTTGAACGAGAAACATGGCAGCCGCAAAAAACAACCCAAACACCAACTGGCTGCGTCTGAAGATCCGTCATCGCAGTTGAAACTGTTCTGAACGTACAATTACTGTCTAAAATTTCTGACTAATTCTGTAAAAACCGGTGACAGACAACCCGATTAACCGATGCGGGTTTTGTGCAATGCCCGCACGAATAGCGGAACCAGCAACACCGTCAGCAGCAATGGCGCGTAATACAGCCATGCCACATCCGGCATACCTGCCACAAACCTTGCCCATAGCATCGCTCCGCCATGCGTCAGCAGCAACGATGCACCCGACCAATTCGTCAGCCGATCGTCATGCAGCGCTACGATCATGTAGTAGAAAAGGTACGGAAGCATGCCCGCCGTCATCAACCAGGCATCCAGATAATACGTATAGTCCAGAAAGCGTATGAACGCCCCCATGAAAGACAGCAGCAATCCCACTGCAACAATGACATAACCAGATTTCATCTTCGTCCCTGCCTGTCCTCATCAGGACAATGGTCTGCACGTTAGCCCGCCTCTGCGTGCGCGTCTGTTCAGCCTGTGGTTGTGATCACGCGGGTTCCGGCTTGACCTTTTGCAGGGCGATTGCATTCATGCAGTAACGCAGGCCGCTGGGTGCGGGGCCATCGGGGAAAACATGCCCGAGGTGCGCGCCGCAGGTGTTACAGGTCGTTTCCACCCTAACCATGCCGTGCGAATGGTCGCTATGATAGGCGATGGCGTTTTCGCTGACCGGCTGGGTGAAGGAAGGCCAGCCGGTGCCGGAATCAAATTTCTGGCTGGCGTCGAACAGCAGGGTTCCGCAGCACACGCAGGCATACAAACCCGGCTCGAACAGATGGCACAGTTCCGAACTGAAAGGCCGTTCAGTTCCCTGCTGGCGGGTCACCCGGTATTGCTCATCGCTCAATTGGGCGCGCCATTCCTCAGGTGTCTTGCGGACTACCTGATCCGGTTGCAGATTACCTGTGCGGGCAAGATGAATGACCCGGTTCCAATTCAGCATGGCGATACTCCCTGCAAGTGATTCAGACTGGATATACGCATTTATACGCTATCCGGATGCAACTCGCCCTTTCCATTACGGCACATGTTAAAATACGCAGCATCAACAAAGACAGGGGAACTGAGTGATGGCCTTGCTGGGTTCAATAGGAGCATTTCTGATTCTGTTTGGCATTACCACGCTGATCATTGGCAGCGTGCGCCACTTCTTCCCGTTCGTTGAGGAATACATCCCGCAGGAATTCAAGAAACCGCTCTCGTTCCCGTTCGCTGGCTATTACGTTCTGGCTGGCCTGCTGATGCTGCTGCTCGTGTAAGCCGTATTCAGCTCGTAACGACCCCGGCAGCGAACAGCAGCAGCGTGACGATGACGCTCAGATGCAAACGCATTTTTGCATACCCTGCATCAATCTTGTCGAACAGCAACACGGAATCCGCCACGTAGGCCACGATTATCAACACACCCAGCACGAACAGTGCAATATTGAATGGTAACAACAATGAAAACCACGCAACCATGCTCGGAACGAGGCTCAGGGCCAGCAGTTTGCTAAAGTCTGTACCATTCAGCGCAGCCTGAATATCCAGCGAAACCCACCAGTGCATTGCGCCGATGAAGGTCAGCACAATCGCCGTATAAACCGCCAGCACCAGACCTGTGTGGAAAGTTTCCAGGAAGGGGATGCTTGCATCCGTCAACAACGCAAATGTCATGCCGAAAAACGGTATCAGGCCACCGTATCCCAGCCACCACATGATTTTCGGCAAGCTCCTGCGCTTCATCAGACTCTCCTTCTTGTTCATTTTTGCAAACTGCGTGCGGTATCAGGCGCTTAGCTGCCCCTCCACCTCTGACAAAGCTATCACCACCGGCCCCAGAGGGGAAGCATCTCCTTCGAGGTGTTCTTCCAGCATTATTTTCAGGAAGCTAACATGCTCCGACATGTATCTGACCTGCCGTGGCGCTGCCCCTCGCTCAAGCGCCTCCTCATACAGTTTGACGACCCGCTGGATTTGTGAAGTCTCCTCCAGTCGTGCACTCAGCAGATAATTCAGCAGGGTACATTCCGCACGGGTAATGCCCGTCAGGAAGCTTGGTGCCATACGGTCGGCCAGGTCGGAATGCTGGCTGGCCTGATCCAGCCAACCCTTCATTTCCTGCCGGTCTATCTGTTTGAGATGGCCGCGCAAATGGCGGATCACCCGGCTACTCAGCCAGTTGATCAGCGGGTAACCGGCGATATTGCCGGTTTCCCCCACCGCAAATTCGTGCGCCCGGCGATAGGCGATTTCCATCATTTGCAGGGCACGGGCGCGGTCTTCGCCCGTCAACATCATGGCCTGCCGCTTCCAGTATTTACCTTCCGCTTCCAGCCGGTGCAGGCTGTTACCCAAGCCATCCAGCAGTTTGAGGATTTTCAGGCTGTCTTCCATGAATTCCCGAGGGGAACCTGCCACAACCGGGTCGGGCGCTTCCACCCTGCCCTGCGCCCAGGCCAGCGCCCACGCGGTTTGCAGGCTTACCTTGTCTTCCAGCAGCACCACCGGGTAATTGGCATCGGGGGAATCAAGCGCGGCATGGTAGGCTTCCAGCGCCTTGCCAAACATTTCCAGCTTGCCGTAGGCGCGACCCAGCGCGTAGAGGATGTCGGCGTGGTTCATCCATTCGGCAGGAATCGCGCGGTGTAACTGCTGCAAGGTTTCCTGCAACCAGGGGAAATCATTGGCCTGCGCGGTATCAGCCATGCTGATCAGGTTTTGCAGCTCCGCCACCACTTCCACTTCCGCCACGAAACGCCAGCTATCGGCCAGCTTGTCAGCGTCGGTAGCCGCTGGTTTGCGGCTGAGCAGCTTGTAATCCGGGTCACCGTAGCACTGGTAGGCTCCCCATGTGTTGCTGTTGGGGAATTGCAGCCAGGTTTCGCGCCGCGCCATCAGCACCGCCTTGCCGAAGGGATGCCCCTTGAGCAGCGCGTTGTAACAGGTTTCGGAAAACACCCTGGCTGCGTCGTCGTTGATTGCCCAACCGGCTGCAATGACGGCACGCACACCCATGCGGATCACTTCCTCGGCGAAACTTGCTGCCAGTTTGCTGCGGTCATTGACCACGGCGTTACGCACAGTGGCTTCCACCAGATCCATGTTCCCCAGATGGCAGCAATTGATGAAGACGAGTTCTGGTACTTTGCGCATCTGGCCGATTTCCACCGAGGTCAGGAAAATGCCGTTGCCCAGCACCATACCGCTGTAGCGTTGCGCGTTGTGTTCATCTGGCTGGTACTGGTACACACCGTGCCCGGCCAGATGCAGCACCCGGTAATCAGCCGTGTGCAACGACGTGAGGATGGCTTGCGCATCGCTGCCGATTTCGCGCACCACGCTGGAAAAACCACCCTCTTCCAGCAGATTGGCAACAGTTTCGGCTTCCTTGCGGGCCGCCGCCAGCCGCACGAAGCGCCCGTCAGTCGGCGGGTCGCCAATCACCAGCGCAGAACGCTCCGTCGGGTTGATCACATTCCCCCGGTATTGCCCAACCGTCAACTGGCGCAGGATGCCGGAACGCACCGCCAGCGGCTGTGACTCCAGATCCAGCCGGTTGTAGAGCAGTTCCCACGGGTAGCCAGAAGCTGCCGGATTCAGCACCAGCACCATATCTTCGTTATTGGGTGCCTGTTCCTTCATTGCCTGCGGCAGCAGCAGTTCAAACAGGATTTTGCCGATTTCCGGGTCATCGCTACTGGATGACACTGCCTTGTCGATGAACTGGTCAACCAGTTTGCGCTGGGTCGCCTGCAAGGACAATTCCGCCCGTGCCTTGTCGGTCAGCGCCGTGTATTTGATGCCACTATCATCGGCTTCAATCTGCAAGCGCCGCCACCAGCCAGCCGGTTCCTGATACATGACGCGCCGACGGCTGCCCGGCAACACTTTCATCAGGGTCTTGAGGCTGAAGTCGTTGCGGAATTCCGGGTGCAATACCATGTCCTGCACCATGCGGGCGGCTTCCACCGCGCGGTCTTCAAACAGCTCAATGATTTCCATCACGCTGATGCGCATACGCACACCGTTGTCAGTCTTGCTGAGCGCGTTGTTGGCTTTAGTGACAGCACGGAACATGGCAGCAATCGAATCCGCCAGCCCGATGCTGCCACCACCCACCGTACCGACCAGCAGGGTAGCAACGCGGATCGGGATGAAACCGGTTTCATCCTGCTGTTCCTGCACCTGCTTATCCAGCGTACCACGCATTTCCAGCGCGTAATTCATCAGCGCCCGCATGAAAGTGTCGGTCAGTTGGCCGACCGTCAGCTTGCCGACCTCGCCCAGCCCGACCACGATCGCACCACCCGGTTTGCGCCCGATGCTGTTGAGGAAAATTTCTGAAGTACCCAACGAACCGGGGTACATGCCCAGCCGTGACAGTTCGCTCATGCGGCCATTGAGGCGCTTGTCCAGCACCGCTTCGGCGCTAAGGATGGAATCGCCCTCGTAATGCCCGACCACTACCGGGTAAGCGACGTTTTCCAGATTGCCGTGCAGCACGCGGACTTCGATTTGCGGGCGCACTTCCTCCTGTGTCTGACGGGTGTGGTAGCCGAGAGATGCTGCCAGCAATTCGGTTTCGTCGGGAAACAGTTCCGCGCTGATTTTCGGCAGCCACTGCGAACCGGCATTGCCGGTCTGCGGCGGTAATTGATCCAGCTTGCGGGTCGCGCCGTCATCCAGCAGGTTGAGCAGCGCAGAAATATAATCGGGGTGGCTGGCCATGCGCCCATGCTCGACCGGCATGTACCACTGCGGCAGGCTGGCTTTCAGGCTTTCCCACAGGATCACGCCATCACCTTCGCCACTGGCGCGGAACCACCATTCCCCGCCGTCTGCTTCCAGCGCATCCGGCGTCAGGCGGGCGCGCCCGTGGACGTACAGGAAACGCGCCGCATCCAGCGTCACCGTCTGCAACTGCTCGCGCACCCGTTTGGCGGCAGACAACAGGCTGCGCGCAGGCCAGTCGTCGAAACGCTCACCCAGCGGTTGCTGCCAGCGGCTTTCCTCCAGATAAGTAGTTGGCAGTTGCTCCAGCAAGCCGGGATAAGTGGCAAATTGCGCCGCCAGCAAATCGCTTTCGCGCGCCTGCCCGTCCGCCATGTCCAGCAGGCGGATCAGGCGGTGTTCACCCAACAGTATCTGCACAGCGGAATACATGCCCTGCGTCGGCATTGCCAGCAGCACGCAGCGGAAATCGGCCTCGTTTTGCAGCCGCTTCCACACACCCGGCATTTCCAGCATCATGCCCTGCATGACCATGCCACCTGCGGAATGCGCCAGTACCCGTAGCACTGGCTTGCGGTTGTCAGCTTTGGCTGCGTCCAGTTCCTGCTCCAGCTTTTCGCCCAACCGACGGCCTGCATCCAGCACCGAACGCCGCCAGTCCCAGCCGAAGGCGACGACCTTGTGGCTGGCTTCCAGCGCATCCAGCAGCAGGCGGAACGCACTTTCCAGTACCCCGCCCGGCTTGATGCCGGTCTGTTCCATGTTCAGGTAGGTGAAATCCCCCCACGATAACGCGCCCATGTCCAGCCATACCGGGCTGCCATTCGACAGCAGCGTGGAACCCATGAAACCGGGGATGAAATACACCGTGCTCTTTTTCTCACCGGTCGCAGCAGGCATGGCGGAACGGCTCCGGTTTTCCTCGACCAGCGGGCGCAGTGGCAACAGACGCATATCGCCATCCGGGCGTTGCAGCGCGTTGATCAGCCGGTCCAGCACCTGCCCGTCACGGAAGTAGCCGAAATGGCTGCTATCGTCACGCTGGTCGAGGTAGAAACGCATGCCCTGCAAGCGCTGCGTCCCGCCGTACATCCCGGCGGTGTTGACCACGTAATCGTTTTCCTCGCCGAAAAAGCGTTCCGACGCCCACTCCTTGAAATGCCCCAGCAGCGAGGATGCCTGCACATTGCCAGCGACGACGGCCAGCCCTGATTCCAGTTGCACGTTCGGGCGGTTCAGCAGGCGAATCAGCGGGGAGTTGGGCATCATCGCTTCCAGCCCCGGTAATTCTTCCGGTTTGGTACGCTTCTTCGCCACCGCCATCAGCACCATGCGCACGAATTCCGCCAGCATCTGGAAGCGCGGTGCAGGAATAAAGTTAAGGATATTGAAAACGATCGAAAGGTTGTCTTCCAGCCGCGCCGATGCCAGCACCGTGCCACGACTGGGGCAGGCCACGCGGGCAAAGCGTTCCACTGTGACCTGTTTGTCCTTGAGCAGACATTCCAGCTCCTGCAAAGCAGCATAATCGCTCTGGCGTTCGGGTACGTTGAAGGCTTGCAGTTCATCCGCGCTGAACAGCTCATCCGATGGCAGAAACTGCCCGCCCGATTCGCGGGTACGCCGCACCAGCTTGCCCTGACACAGCAACTCACCCACCAGCCCACCGCGCGAATGGCTGATGATATGCAAACGCGCCTTGGGTGGCAGCAAACGCGCCACCTGCAAGGCGTTCCACACCGGGCTGACGCTCAGGGTATGGTGTTCCAGCGTAAACACCTGATTGCCATAGGGCGCAAACAGGCGTTGCAGCCAGGCAGGTGCATTGAAGCCCTGGCGCGATTCCCACAGATCGCCGAAACTGCCGTCTGTACTGGAAAACGTACCATGCAGGAACAGCAGGATCGGTTTGCTGGCATCGACTTCATCGCTGCTGGTGACTTCCTGCACACCCAGCCCGTTGACATCGGCGCAGCGGAACAGGCCAGGCTTGGCGATCCGGCGGGTTTCGAGCTTTTCCACCAGCTTGCTGGCAATGACATCGCTCAGATCCTCCACCGGATCAATGTCGAGGATGCGCAGGAATTTTAGCACCAGACCCACCGCCCCCCGGTTGCGGGCCGTATCGAAACTGCCAGGCGAAAGCAGTATGCCGGAACCGCCGGAACGTTTCTTTTCCTGCACCGTCTGGGCTGCCAGATCGCCCGCCCGCACCCAGCGCTTGTAGCCACCGTCGAATTCCAGCTCCACCAGCGTATCGGGCTCGACACCCTTCAGTTCAACAGCGTTGTTTTCGCTGCGGGAAAAGGCTTCGAGCTGTATTTCCCGACGGCAGGTGATGGTCAGGATATTCTCCAGACCTGCACCGGTTTTCAGGGCAATGTTTTTCCCCGTTTCCTTGCCACTGACCTTGATCGGTTCCATGCTGATCCTCTTGTTTGTTTTACCCCTCACCCCCCAGCCCCCTCTCCCTCAAGGGGCGAGGGGGAGTAAGAAAGATTGCCTCTTAGCCCCTCTCCCCTTGAGGGAGAGGGGTTGGGGTGAGGGGGATTAATTATTCGCCAGTTTGAGCAGATGTTCGACCACTGCCGCCAGTGGCGTCAATTCCGCTGAAGCCTTTTTCGCCGCAGCCTGCCAACTTGCGGGCATCGGTTTGCCTGCCTCCCACGCGCCAGTCACCATCTGTTCATAGCGGCTTACTGCCCGGCCACCCTTGGGCGGCGTCCAGAGGAAATCGGGGTGCGCGTTGGTATACCACTCCCCGCCGATAATCTTGCCACTGGCATCCAGTTCCAGGTCATAGTAATAGTACACGTCTATGATGGAATCATTTTCCGGCACGTCTTCATGGACTTGCTCGTTGCCGTTTTCGCCCATGTAGGTGGCTTTCATGATCACCCCTACGACTGAAGCCATCCTGGGGCTGCGGTACTTTTTGAAAATATCGCTGGTGAAGGCGGCGCGCGTCACGGTCGCTTCCTGTAACACCTCGGTCGCTTGCAGGGTCTGGGGGTTGAAATAGGTGTAGGTGTAGCCCAGCAACGGTTGGTTCCAGACCTGATAGTCAAAACTGGCATCCATGATCATGCTGCGGCGGGAAACGCCAATCTGGTTGACCATCGCCAGATGCCAGGAACCGGGGTTGGTGTCGAAACAGTTGGCCTCGGTGGGGCGACCTCCAGTCCTGCCATCCACCTCACCGGTTTCCTCATTCCAGTGTTCGCTGGAAAGCGAGATTTCTTCCGTCCCTGGTGGAGGCATTTCAGGGTCAAGCGGCTCTTCCGGCGGGTAGTCGGCAGCGATGAGAGGGTTGACCATGGTCACCACCCGCCCGGTTTCAGGGTCGAAAGCCGGTTTCTCGGTATTGCAGCGCCCGCCGATGAACCTGGTGACAGGGCGCGATTCTGCCCACAGCAAAGAAGCCAGCGCCTTGATTTCGCACGGAAAGAACGTCAGGGAAACATTGCCGGGCGTCACTACTTTTACGCTTTTCTTTGCCCGTGGCAGCATATAGGAAGCTGGTGACCAGCCGTGGCAAATGCCAAACCAGCCGGGCACTTCGCCATGCTGCTCGAAATACGCCTTGCCTTTCAGCCAGGAAGCGCGGGTCAGACCTTCACTGGCGTCACCCACCAGCGCATCGTATTTTTCGGCAGGTGAAAGCTCGTTCACCCAAACCTCACTACCACTGCCCAGAATCACTTTGGACGGGTGATTGCGGATGTAGTCGAAACCCTCCTTCCAGCCATACGCCATACAGCCTGCGTAACGGTTGCTCAGGCCACCCTGCGCAGTCGCCCAATAATCACCGCTCCACGGCTGCTCATCCAGCCGGGCGGATTTCAGGCCAGCACTCTCGATTGACGCCAGCGTTTCGTGGGTAAAGGTATCGACCAGATTGCGCGGATTGTCATTGGCTGCGTAAGCCGCACGGGTCTTTTCCTGCTCGATCATGCCGGTGCGTAACTGGTCGCGCCCGCTGCTATAAGTAGCCGTTTGTGCATCTTCCGCGCCAATCGGGCTGGCTACGGCGACTTCATTGCCCTCCTGATCAAGTTTTGGGGGAATCTGTTGCATCATTTCAACAGGGTTGGCGCGGAACGCCTGAAGGTGTTCCTGAATTTTTTGGGTATCCAGTGTGCTCATATGCTGCCCTCGACGGTACTGTTGATGGAAATATTATTGTGAATAACTTTCTGACAACCTTTGAGCCATGAATCTAGACCATAAATCTATTTTTTGCTGGCCTTTCGACTGGCGAAATCTATGGAAAGCGTCTATAGCAATAGGAGGTAATAATGATAACGAGGGATATTTCATGGCTTCACGACTTGCAGACCTTGGCCTTGATCAGGCCAATGCGTATTACACCCAGAATCCGCAATTGCGTTACGACCGACCACTGCCGCCTTCCGCCTACGACATCAACCCTGCCGCCGCGCAGGCGTTGTGGAAAGACCCCAGCCTCAAGACCAACCGCGCGCTCGTCACCAAGCTGATCGAAGTTGGCGGCAAGTGGGAGGAAGTGCCGACCCACATCCATAGCGACAAGGACTTGCGTCTGATCGCCTACCAGAATGTGTGGAAAACCAAGCAGCGCGATCTGTTGCGCTTCATCCAGCCGGGCGAATGGTATATCGGCTCCTCACACCACAACCCTGGCAACCGTGCCATTACCCAAACCGTTTTCCATGACGAGGAAAAAGGGCTGGAAATGCTCAAGTTCAGCATTACCCACATCCGTAACTACGTCGGCGTAGCGGATGGCATGGTCGCCACCGACAGCCCGCGCAGCTACTCCAACCAGCATTCAGCGGGGCATGTGAACCCGAAAGACTACCCTTCCCTGATCTGGCGGGTGAGATTCCTGGGTGACATCGGGCCGGGTGAACAGCGTGCCTACATCAACAACATCCGTACCTGGGCGATGCTGTTGCAGAAAGTGACCAAGTTCCCACCTGATTACAACGGCAATGACAACCTGATGACCAATACCCACGCCAAAGTCATTGAGTTCGGCGGCAATGTGCTGAACGCCGTGCTGGGTAGCCGCAGCGCACTGGCGGCCCTGCACAGTCAGGCCGAGCAGGTGTATTGCTCCGAATCGGGGATGCACCTTGCCCTCAACCTCGGCCTGAATGCGCCACTCAACCAGGCCAGCGTCAGCGCCCTGTTTGGCGCGGACAAATGGGCAAAAGTACAACTGATGCTGAATGAAGGAAGCAATTTCTGGCGTAACGGAATGCACCCGGATTATTACGGCAACGGCAATGACGGCTATATGCAGAATTCCGAGCAGAACCGGCTGGTGGAAATGGAGGAAGCTCCCGACTGGCTGCTGCCGCTGAAAGAGCGCTTGCCGGGCAGGCAGTTGGCGGGCGGCGGGCTGGTGTTCCGCCCGTGGGATACCGCCGACATGATCGACCATTTCATCAAGACCGCGATTCCGCGCGAGGGGCGCGAAACCTGGGATGTCTCGAATGCGCAGGCTGAATTGCTACTGTGGTTGAAGCCGGGCATTTTCCATTCGATGGGGTTCAGCCGCAGCAATCCGCCACCGCCGCCGCTGGTGATGCTGTTCGATACGCTGGTGGCGAAGGTACGGCGCAATTACAACTCGTATCAGGAATTCCGTGCAGCGATTGTGCCGGAATTACAGTCAGCGCATCAAATCGTGGCACCGAAGGCGCAGGGGGATGGGGCGTTTGTACCGCCGCATATGGTGACGACCATCCGGGGGGATGCGGATGAGCTGATTGCGCTGGAGGCGGTGGGGCAGTTGTTTCATGAGGATGTGTTGCGGAAGAGGTAAAGGCTCTCAGCTTCTTTTTGTCTGAACTGGGATTACGCTGATTTTTTTGATTAACTGTGATTTTGGTGGTGCCGGTATCAGGGTTAATCATGTGAATCAGTGTAATCCCGGTTCAGATTATTCGGAGCCGGGTAAGGGGCCGAAGATTTCGGCGGGGTGGAGGATGGTTTCGCCGGAATCCAGCACCTCACGGTAACGCAGCCAACGCCATGCTTCTGCAGAGCCATACACAATCCGCCCGGTTGCCTCATCTATTGTAACCGCATTGTTATCGGGCAAATGGTAACAGGTTTTCAGGCACTCGCCGCTCAACACATCCCACAGTTTCACAGTCTTGTCTTCCGAGCCGGATGCCAGCTGCCTGCCATCCGGGCTAAACGTCACTGAATTCACATAACCTTGATGCTGGTCGAAGGTGTTCAGGCACTCACCGCTCAACACATCCCACAGTTTCACGGTCTTGTCATCCGAACCGGATGCCAGTTGCCCGCCATCCGGGCTGAATGTCACTGAACGTACCCAATCCGTATGCTGGTCGAAGGTTTTCAGGCACTCGCCACTCAACACATCCCACAGTTTCACGGTCTTGTCATCCGAACCGGATGCCAGCTGCCCACCATCCGGGCTGAACGTCACTGAATTCACTCCACCTTGATGCTGGTCGAAGGTTTGCAGGCACTCGCCGCTCAACACATCCCACAGTTTCAAAGTATTGTCAGATGAGCCGGAAGCTAGCTGCCCGCCATCCGGGTTGAACGTCACTGAACGTACCCAATCCGTATGCTGGTCGAAGGTTTTCAGGCACTCACCGCTCAACACATCCCACAGTTTCAAAGTATTGTCATACGAGCCGGAAGCCAGCATGCGCCCATCCGAGCTGAATGTCACTAGCCTTGCCCAGTAGCTATGTTGGTCAAAAATTTTCAGGCACTTGCCAGTGGCTACATCCCATAGTTTCACCGTATTGTCCAAAGAGCTTGAAACCAGCTTGCCGCTATCGGGGATGAACACCACCGACAATATCTCCCCCTGATGCAGGCCAAAGGTTTTCAGACACTCGCCGCTGACCACATCCCACAGTTTCACCGTATTATCCAAAGAGTTAGAAACCATATCATGCCCATTTGGGCTAAATATCACGGAAGTTACTGCTCCACGATACCCCATAAGAACATTTAAACACGTTGTACGTTCCAAATCCCATATTTTTATACTGCCGTCATCAAAAGCAGATGCTAACATCCTGCCATCTGGACTAAATATCACTGATTTGCTTTCATTATAATTATTATTAAAATCTTTTACTGATAATCTACCAGACCGTACCGACCACAATTTTATTGCCCCACCTCTAGAGCTACTTACCAAATAATAACCATCGGGACTAAATGCTATTGATAGAACGCCATTCTTATGACCAATAAAAGTTTTTAGATATTCTCCAAGCGATACAGACCATAATCTTACTGTACGATCATTAGAACCACTTGCCAAATGACGACCATCAGGACTAAATACCACTGAAGTTACTGCATCAGCGTGTCCTACCAGTACCCTTAAACAAGCTCCTGTTTCCGTATCCCATAATTTTATGCTCCTATCATTGGAAGCAGATGCCAACTTTTTACCGTCTGGGCTAAATCTTACAGATTTAACTGTGCCGCCGTGTCCGGCGAAAGTTCTCACATGAGTACCATTAGCCGCATCCCATAATCTTATAGTTTGATCGGCAGCACCTGATGCCAGTTTTCCACCATCTGGACTGAAATCCACTGAGTTTACCCCCCCCGTATGTCTGTCGAAGGTTTTCAGGCACTCGCCGCTCGCCACGTCCCACAGTTTCACGGTCTGGTCACCCGAGCCAGACGCCAGTTTGCTGCCATCCGGGCTGAACGTCACTGACAGGACTTCTCCCTGATGCTGGTCGAAGGTTTTCAGGCACTCGCCGCTCGCCACGTCCCACAGTTTCACAGTCCTGTCAGACGAGCCGGAAGCCAGCTTGCCGCCATCCGGGCTGAACGCAACACAGTTGACTTGTCCACCATGCCCGGCATTGAGTTGCGCCCACACCTTGGCGGGAATCCTCTGGTCGGTGCGCTGATTGTGAGCAAGTTGCGCCCCCCATGCCTGCCCCTGATTACGCACCCATTGCGAATGCGCAAGTTGACAAGTGCTGACATCCAGCGCATTGAGGTGATTGAGCCGCCACACGCTGGCGGTGAGGTCAGCATTTTCCATCACACACCCGCTAAAGCGGCAATGCTGGAATTCAGCTTGCCACAACCGCGCCTGCTGGAAGTTGCAGTGGCAGAACTCGACATAATCGAAGGCGACTTGTTCCAGCCGTGCGCCTTGCCAATCGACATCATGCAGTGGTAGCGGCTGGTCTTTCGTGCCTTTGATTTCCCACTGGAACAGATCTTCGCCCGCCAACGCCATGCGCTGGTAAGGCACGACTTCACCGCGCTTCGCCAACAAGAGCCAGAGGTGGAAGACGAGTTTGCTGCTTTGCGGGTCGTTTTCGGCTAACCATGCGGACAGGTGCTGTTCGCAACGGATGCGCTTGCTGCGGTCGCCGATGAAAAGTTGGGCGAGGAAGTCGAGGGTTTCAAGTGAAGGCATTACCTCCAGTCTCCAACCTGCCCGCTCACCATTCTGTAATGCCCGATGCAGGTACGAAGCCAGAAAGAATTCCTGCAAGGAGGTATGCGCAAAGCGGAAATGCTCATCATCGGGGCGCACAATAAAAGTGGCCGTGCGCAAATCCTCTTTCAGCACATTGCGATCAAGGTTCAGGTAAGCGGAGGCAAGTTTGGGGTTTTCGTAGAGGAAATCATCCAGCCATTCGTCAAGATCATCGACATTCCATTGGCGTTGCCCGCTTTTCCACAAGGCCGCTGCCAGATATTCCATCAACTGCTTTTTGTGCTGCGGTGAGAATTGGTGCTTGCCCGTGTCGCGGGACAGCCAGCTATCCACCATGCTTTGGTAAAGCGTGACACCCTGAATGGTTTCACCGCGCAGGGACAATTGCTCAATCTGCGGAATATGCTGGGCAATCAACGACAGCGTGTAGGGGCGTTCCGCCATTTCCGGCAAATTGTGTACCGAACGGATCAATTCCAATACGTCCTGCAATTTGTCTTTATCCAGACGCAGGCTTTTGCTCAAGTAGGTTTCAATCTGCTCCTCACCAAATGGCAACAAGATCAACGCCTGATAATCCTGCCCCTTGATACCATCACGGTGTTCGCTGGTGAGCATCGCGTTTTGTTCCTGCACATTACGGAAATAATGCGAACGGCAGGAAATCAGCATTTTTCCCGCATCCGGGTGTTGGGTTTTGTCCTGTTTTAACGGCGGCAACACGCGCCAAAGCTGCCGGATAAAATCATTCGCCAGCTTGCTGCTCATGTGGTTGATGACTTCATCCAAACCATCCCAGATCATCAGGGCGCGGTTGGTTTGCACCTGCTGGATAATGTCTTCGGGTTTCACCCCGACATCCAGTTGCCCGCCCTTCCAGCTTTTTTTCAGGATGTGGTCGAGAATATCCACCAAGGTGAAATCGACGCGCTTATCCCAAGTGTATTCGCGCAAATCCACGTAAATAGGCAATGGCAGAGTCTTGTCGGTCTTGCGCCGCTCCAGCAACTCGCGGGTCAAGGCTTTGCAAGTTGTGGTTTTACCCATGCCATACTCACCCAACAATGCACAAAACGCGGGTGAATCTTTACCGCGTAACCATTCCAGCAAATATTCCGTAGCAATAATGCCCTCATCGCCCTGATGCTCCTCACCTTTATCAATCAGGCTTTGCACATTTTGAATGCTAGTTGCCCGCGCCTTGCTGTGCGTGTGATTCCGGTCAAAACCCTTTTCAGCTTCCACCCACATCCGCTGCGAAATCCGTTCCACATAATCAACACACTCCACCTCTTCACTCCCCCCTTTGCAAAAGGGGGGCTGGGGGGGATTTCTCGGCGGCACTTTATCAATCAGCTTCTCAATTCGTAAAAACAATTCCGCAATAAAATCCTTGCGTTTATCTCCTTTACAACGGTCATAGCAAGCATGTTTGTGCCGGAATATCTGCTTTTCCCCCAAGCCTTTCATGTCGTAATGCTTCCACTCGAAATGCTGGAAACCAACGGGTAAAGCCCGCTCCAAGAGTTTGGGCAGTTCGTGTTCGCTGATGTAATCGCTGTTAATGAAGGGCAAGCTAACCAGCATCAAACCGAAATCACAAGCCGCCAATGCTCCCTGAATTTCGGCATCCCAGTCTTCGCCCAGTAGCACTTCCCAGTCTGCCCACAACTCATAGCGATATTTCTTCGATGCACTGAAATGCTGTTTGAGTTCCTCCAGAAACTTGTCAACCTGCGGCTTATCCTTGTTGTCTTTCCGCGCATAACTCACAAACAGCTTGATGGTACGCTTGCCATCCAACGGCTTGCCCCGCGCTGGCACAATATTCGCGCTGTCGCCATCGGATGCCTCTTCCGCCGAATACCGCTCAATATTCGTCACCTTGCTGTCTTCGCCCGCAAACCAGCATTCCCGCTCCTCCGCCGCACTACGTTTCTGGCTATCCACCTCAAAACTGAATTGCACACCTGCTTCTTCCGCCGCCGCATTGATGCGGTTGCGGAACGAACGCAAACTGTTTTGTGCTTTTTGCTGATCCTGATCCGGAAACAAGGTAGTGAGTACGCTTGCATAATTGAGCGTGTCGCCTTCCAGTGTATCAAGTAACTGGGCAAGCCGTTGCCGGTCGGCATTACCCAGTTCACTTTCCAAACGTGGCAATAAACGACGGGTTTGAGAAGCAGTGAGTTTGTTGTCAGCCATGGCGCAGCACCAGCAAATTAGAATACCTAATAGCCTAACTGTTTACGCTGATTTGCTCAATAACGTTTTTGACGATTTCTTAACGATATTATCTGAACCGGGATCACACTGATTTACATGACTAACCCTGATACCGGCACCACCAAAATCACAGTTAATCAAAAAAATCAGCGTAATCCCAGTTCAGACAACCACCCATCCGCCCTTCAATGACACATCCCCCAACACCCACTACTCTGTCAGATCACGCTCAACACCTGTCCAGACAAATGCAACCATACAAACACTCTGACCTAACTGGCAAAATCATTGGCTGTGCCATGCAAGTGCACAAAACCCTCGGCAACGGCTTTCAGGAAGTCATCTACCAGCGCGCCCTCACCATAGAAATGGCGGACGCTGGTCTATCATTCGAACGCGAATACGAAATGCCCATTTACTACAAAGAACGGCAGATCGGCTCCCGCCGGGTAGATTTCCTGGTCGAAAAAACCATTTCCGTAGAACTGAAAGCCCTGACCCAACTGGAAGATGTCCACCTCGCGCAAGCCATCAACTACCTCGAAGCCTACAAACTCGAAGTCGGACTCCTCATCAACTTCGGCGCAAAAAGCCTGCAATTCAAACGCTTGATCAAAAAGTCTGATGGTCGGTAGAACCACGCCCAAAATCACAGTTAATCATGTAAATCAGCGTAATCCCAGTTCAGACAAGTACATTCCCCCACCCATCCACATTAGTCTGCGTTAATCTGCCGAATCCTCTATAATCATTGCCGTTTCGATCACCGGCAATGATTGCGGGAGTTTTTGCACGTATGCCTTTTGCACACACCTCCGAAAGTAGCGACATGGAAACCACGACCTTATCTGCAACCACCATTGGCGACGGGCGCTACACCCTGCGCCGCTGCATGGCTGAAACTGCCCTCGGCCAACTCTGGTGGTCACAGGACCAGCAACAGGAACAAGCCGAAGGCGAAACGGCCAATGTGCTGATTTTCACCGTCCTGCCCGCCCTCGCCCAAAATACCGTGTTTGAACAGGCGCTGCGGCAGGTGCTCCCTTCCTACCAAAAAGCTGCCCCCTCCCAACCGCATGTCACCGACAATGGCAAGGAAACAGATGGAACCCGCTGGCTGGCGATTCAGAACATCCCAGGCATGCTGCTGGCGGAACGCATGCAGGAACTCGACGACCGTGGCATGCCGCAAGCACAGGCACTCGGCATCCTTGAAGAGCTTTCCGACGCGATCAGTAACCAGCGCCCTGAAGGTGTTTTTGGCTTCCTCGAACCTGGCGCAGTCCTGTTCGGCGAAGGCGGCTGCCGCCTGCTCAACGCACCTGTCGCCGTTGCCTTGCGCCTTGCCACCAATGGCATCATTTCATACACTGGCAGACACTTAAGCTTCCAGTCTGGCTACGTCAGCCCGGAAGTGGCCCTCGGTGACCCGCCGACTTCTGCGGATGACACATTTTCACTGGCCTGCATCGCTTACAACCTGTTGCAAGGCAACGCTCCCTACGGCCACCAGACCACCCTGGAAGCTGCCGTGCGCAACGCCGCACCAGCCAGCATCAAGAAACTCAAGCCGGAAACCTGGGTCGCCCTGCAACAAGGTTTGAGTCTGAAACGTAGCGAACGCCAAAACACCCCCACCAGCCTGCTGACCGCCCTGCATCCAAAGCCGCGCTCACGCATGCTGTTGCCTGCCGCTGTCATCACCATTGCCAGCGTCGTCGCCTACGCCAGCTATCATGTGCTTAGCGGTCTATCGCAAGAAGAGGAAAAACCGCAGGCAATGCAACTCAGCGAACCAGCCCTGACAAACAGCCCGCTGGATCCTGCCGTTCCCGGAGCCAATCCCGCGCTGGTCGATGAAAACACCGCTCCGGCCCAGCTTGATCAGGAAAGCGTAGACGCCGAAGTCGCCCGCCTCGCTGCTGAAGACAAAGCCCGCGCCGCAACGGAAGCCGCTGCCAAGGCAGAAGCCGAACAACTGGCTGCGGAAGATGCCAAAAAGCGTGCCGCCGATGCGCAGGCCCAAGCCGCTGCTGCCGAAGCCGCCAATGCTGAAACCCGCCAGCAGGAAATCAGCAAACTGCTGAAAAATGCAGAAGACGCCATCCAGCAAGGCAAGCTGCTCAGTACTGGTTCCAATGGAAACTCGGCAGCTGACTACCTCAGCAAGGTGCTGGAACTGGACGCCGAAAACGCCGAAGTAAAAAAACTCGCCACCACCATAGTGGATAACAAACACACAGAAGCCAGCAAACTGCTGGATTCCGGCGACAATGACTCTGCCCGTGAAATCCTGGCGCAAGCTGACAAGCTGATCACCGAATTTGCCCTCACCGACAGCCTGCAACGTCAGGTCAAACTCGAAGCCCAAAACGAGCAGGGCAACCGTGAGCAGCAGAAGCTCCAGGAATACATCACCAGCGCACGTAGCGCCATCAGACTCGGCAACCTGACCGAAGGTGACGAACGCAGTGAAAGTGCCGCAGCCTACATCAACACCCTGCTGGACGAATATCCCGATAATGCCGAAGGCAGGAAACTGCTCAAGGAAGTAGTCCAAAGCCAGCAGGAGCAAGCCCTCAGCTCCATGCGCAAGAACAACATCGGTGACGCCCGCAAACTGCTGGACGGCAGCCAGCAACTGATCGGCAAATATATGCTGGACGACATGGTGGAACGGCAACTGGCACTGGAAACCCGTTACCGCGACGCTGAAAAGATGGGCATATTCCCGTCTGCCGGAGAGCCTGCGGCCACCACCGAAAACAAGCCGGAAAACAGGCCCCAAGCAACGAACCACCCAACCCCACCGCCACATAACCAGCCAGAACCAGCGCCTGCCGCAGAAACCAGGTCTGCCGAACCCGAACCTGTCGTGACAACCCAACCGGAACCTGGCGCACCTGCCATGATTCCCCCCGACAACAACACGCCGGTAGAAGTTACAGTACCGCCGGATGTACCGGTATCAGAAGCATTCCCACCTCCCGGCAGTGCGGAACCTGTTTCAGACGACTTGCCACCAGTGCAGATCGATATTCCAATGGTACCACCACCTGCTGCGCCCGCACCCGAGCCAACCACTGTTCAGCCGCCATTGCCTGACCCCATTGCTCCGGTAACGGTTCAGCCCGAACCTGCACCAGCGGCACTGGTTTTCGAAATTCCCGCCAACCCCGGCAACAATAGCGGTGGCAGTTTCACCCCTGATGTCCCAGGGCTTATGGAAGTCCCGCTGGATAGCATTAATGAATCCCTGCCACCGGCACAGTAAATAATGAGACAAAAACAGGGAAAACGAACAACATAAACCCGAAATAGACGATGCCTTGCAAATACACAAGGCATCTTCCAGTCTATGGGTGCCCTGGGCGCGCCCAACGCAAATCAACTGGCGGGCGACGGGGTTCCCAGCGTCGATCCCACCGCTCAGGGCGACGCGGATCCGGCTGGTAGTGCGGATGCCCCGGCAAAACATTGTTGTTACGTGGCGGCGGCTGAGCCGGATTACTGGCTGGCGGCCTGTTATTGTGCGGCGTACTGTTGCTGTTACAACTGCGGTACTGCAAGTGATACAGGATGCCTGCGTTGAAGTCGGCGGAATCAACCGTCGCCAGCGCAGCCTCACCGCTAGAACGCACGGTCATGCCAGAATTGACCCGCAGATTCACATCCGCCCCGCACGCTGACCAGACATTCGCACCAGCAGCCATCTGATGGCGTTTCAGATAGGTGTTGCTGAAACGCCCGTTAAAGCGCTGGGAATAGGCTGGCCCGCGTGAGCCTCCAAAGAAATATTCGGTATCCAGCCGCGCTTCCGCCCCTGCTGGCAGATCGGCAAAACCGCGATAATCCGCACTAATCAGGGAAACACTCATGCCATTCGGCACCTTCACCGGTATCGACAGGTTACAGCTTTTACGCGCAACCTGCGGATTGCTACCGCCCGCTTCCACCGTATAGCTGTCAAACAGGATGCTGAGCGAACTACCATCCGGACTAACCGAGACTGAGGCAGAACCTGCCGGACAACCACTTCCGCCATAGCCGGGCTGGCCAAGTGATATGCTGGCAGCGTGGGAGGGGTTGGCAAAACCCAGCGCTGCCAGTGCCAGTAAACCGAATCCAGCCAGACGTATGCTTTGAGATGTATTCATGGTTAGTGCCTGTTCTTTCATGAGACTGTCTCCCTGATCTTGTTGTTGACGTATGGATTAGCGGCAGGCGCGATAACGGATGTGGTAAACGATACCGGCCTTGAAATCAGCGGAATCCACCGTCGCCAGCCCTTCACCACGCGGTGCACGTACCATCATGCCGGTATTGGCACGCAGGTTGACATCCTGCCCGCAACGCGACCAAACATTGGCAGTTGCAGCCAGATTATGGGTACGGGTGTAAGTATTGCTGTAGCCGCTGTTAAAGTTGTGGCGGAAAGCCGGGCCACGCTGGCCTGCGAAGAAATACTCCGCATCAAGTCGGGCACTGCCACCACGTGGGACATCCACAAACCCACGGTAATCAGCACCGATCAGGGAAATACTGAAACCATTAGGCACATGCACGGGAATGGAGAGATTACAGCTTTTCCGTGCAACACGGGGATTGCTGCCCCCGGCTTCCACCACATAATCGTCAAACAGGATACTCAGGGACTTGCCATCAGGACTGACACTGGTAGCCGCACTACCACTGGGGCAACCGCTACCACCGTAGCTGGGCGAACCGAGGGAAATGGTATCAGTCGCAGTGGATGGGGTTGCTGTCAGGGCCAGTGCAGCGCCAGTCAGCATAATTTTCGCAAGCATGAATGTTTTCATAAAAATACTCCTCGCAAGGGGTTGATTAATTGCCTTTACTATCAAGCCGATTTGTGATCGGCAAAATTAGATTAATCGCTGACCAACAGCAGCGGCAGATGCGAGGATTTGCCCCCTGTAATAACTGAGCGGGTTAATAATTAGACTTTCGTGTCATCATTTTCATACTTTACTGCGTTACAGATTCATGGAAGTAATTGGAGAGGAAGCAAGATGCAAGCGGATTGCGGCGGTGAAATGTTACGCCGGGTTATTGCCGACCTCCAGCGACAGGCGCAGTGGGCAGGGATTATCCCTTTTCTGGAACAGAATTCGGATGAATTGCTTGAAAAACGCAGGAAATCACCTGCGACCTACGCCAAAAACAAGCGCTGGTTGCTGAATACCGAACGCCTGACCATAGCACAGGTACTGGTATTTCGTGCGCTGACCGGAAAAGCGGCCATGTCACAGGGAGAATTTGTACGCCTGCTGGGTGGCAACCCCAACCGGGAAGGTATTTCCCGCGAGGAACAGCGTGAAATCCAGGCACTCAACCAGTACTGGAGCAATCAGATACGTAACAATATCCGCCCGCTGCTGGCTGATTATTTCGGCCTGATGGTGGTGCAATGGGAAGGTTCCGACAAACCCGGCACCGGGGAATATTCCATTTGCACCAGCGAACTACTGCTGCGCTTCTTCAAGGAAAAGCTCTACGCATGAGCTTACAAAATAGGCTTTTTAAAATGGATAAACTGATGAAACCTGCAAAAACACTTTTCCACACCGGTCTGCTACTGCTTCTGATGAGCGGCCAGTCAGCATTTGCTGTTGATTCAGAGTCCCTGGCTGACGAACTCAGGAAGCTCAAAAAAACTGCTTCAACAGAACAGCCCGCAGAACCCCAGCCTGCCAACCCGGATGCTACCACCACCACAACTACCACATTAGCCAGTAGCAAATAGCCTCAGCAAACGGCACGATGGATTGTTAATCTCCCCGTCATGGGGCGGGGTATATGCTTTTTATGGATAAATAAAATACGCAAATCAGACAAATGAATGTCAACATCACATAAGTGAATGCGTTATAAGCAATATGAATAATAGCTCTGATTAACAAACATGCTGGGGGCATGACATGAAAGCCATAACAACACAACACTCCGCACTGCCCTTGATGGCAATCCTGCTTTTTAGCGCAAGCGCCAATGCTGCAACCCCACCCGCACACCCGGATTTCACCAGACTGGACGGCAACCGGGACGGGCGTGTTTCCTGGCAGGAATACGCAGCACGCAACCCTGTTTCCGGCAGGCTCAACCCACGCCGCATTTTTGACAACGTAGACCGGAATCTGGATGGCTACATCAGCCGGGCGGAATTTGACGCCATGAAACAGCGCGCAGCCAGCCGCAACCACCGTTGAATCTGGCCTGACGGACTATTCCGCATGGAATCTGACGTTTATTTATTTCGTGGGGCAGGTAGAATGTAATCATTCCGATTTCTGAACTTTGAGGAACAAACGAATGAGCGCATTAGAAAGAATTGATCAGGCTGTCAAGGGCAACCCGGTCATCATTTTCATGAAAGGCACCCCACAGATGCCGCAATGCGGCTTTTCCAGCCGTGCGGCACAAGCGCTGATGGCCTGCGGAGAGCAGTTTGCGTATGTCAACGTATTGAGTGATCCGGAAATCTTCCAGGATCTGCCACAGTACGCCAACTGGCCTACCTTCCCGCAAGTCTACATCAACGGCGAGCTGATTGGCGGCTGCGACATCACGCTGGAAATGTACCAGAATGGTGAATTGCAGAAGATGGTCAAGGAAGCGATGGGTTCAGCCGAGGCTGATGCTGGCGGTAATGCGGCGTAAACCTGCCCGCTGATCGCCTGCATGGCAGGCTCCTTGTATCTTATTCCCTATGGTGGTTAGCTACCATCATATGAGGCAAAGTGAGCTTGACAGGCTCCTTAAGGCATAGACCTTGTTTTGTAGACCAAGCCCTTTGCCCCACTTCTTTCGCCA
>JAHJJD010000036.1 GCA_018822845.1 Gammaproteobacteria bacterium
GAGGCTTTCTGGGCAGAAAAGGAGACGGTGAACCGGGAGCTAAAAGCATCTGGATTGGTTTTATGCGGGTACAGGATTGTATTCTTGGGATTCAGATGGCTGGTGAGCTGGGGATGGGGTGAGTTGTGTATAAGGAGATGAGCTATACCACCATAATATGCAGCATAAACCTCGCCCGCCAAAGTCCTCCTTCCAATTCCTGATGGCCCTGACAAATAAAGAAATGCAGGAATATTATCTTGATCTTGAATATCCGTCAAAATTCTTTTAACATCTTCTTCTCTTCCGTAACATTTTACATCAGCTTCGTCCAATGGATTAATTTCATCCAATAGCCTAAGGGCGACATGTTGCGGTGAGGGTGGACATGAAACAACATACCGTCCAACCCATACAGGAAGCTCACTCCACTTCGTATCATCCAACTGAAATACAAAGAATTTTTTTACTTTCCATTGCATTTTAAATTCATTTGCCAAATCCAACTCAGCATTAACCCACCCAGAGCTAATTGCTGCTTTAGATAAGAATAGAACATAAATATCACATCCTTCTAAACCTTCTCTCAACTGAATCGTCAAATCTGCATTTCTTTCAAAGGTTTTAATATCATACTCACAAACACCAGCCCCTAACTTTTCAAAAACACTTCCCACAAAGTCTTTATCGAAACTACTATGAGACAAGAATATGCGTGACATACTACATCCTTTCCAGATAAAACAAATAAAGACATACAAGCATCTACTTAACAAACATCAAATACGTATCAAAAACATATCCAATTTTACCCTGCCACTCGATCTTCACCCACGAACCCGAACGACCACCGATAGAATCCGGTTTGATATTTTTTTCCAGCACTTTGACTTTGCCACCTTCAGGCACAGTCCCAATCTTTTCGCCCGTGACATCGGGAGTACTGCGCACCACCAAAACAGGCTTGGCAGTGCTGACATACCACTCGCCTTGCGTATTGGCAGCCGTTGGTTTTTCTTCAGATGGCACAAGGGATAAACCCGTCACGCCGGGTTCGTCTTCACCAATGGTGTGAACCGCGATGGTTTTGCCGTCTTTTTTCCAGAGGAAGTTGCAATTTGCCATGCCCGTTCCCGCACAGACTTCCATTTCAGGTCTGCCTTGGCAACGTGTATCACCATCCATACAAGTATCAGCATTGGGCGCGTGATACGGTTGCCAGCCATCCGCTAATAAGGCTTTGCGGACATTGGCATAATCATCACCTTCTTTAACACGGGGCAATCCGTCATTCTTAGCAGCACTAGCCGCAGGTACAGGAATCTTTGCCAGTTCATCCGCCCGTGTACTCACGGATTTGAAAATACATTCCGCCATACCCATGCCATCCGAGGCTGGCGTTTCATCGGTCAGCTTGCCGCATTCACTATCACGCTTTGCCAACCATGCTTTTTGCTCGACTTCGAGTTGCGCCTGCTTTTCCACAGGGAGCGTATCAAACAGGATTTTGTAGGCTGCATTCAGCCGATCTTTTTCCGGCTGCAAATTGCCTTTGATGCACTCCAACGCCTGCCCCGCCGTATTCATCAGGTTCTCGCAACCTTTTAAAGCATCGACCTTATCGGCTGAAGCTGGGCTGGTAGAGGGTGCAGGTATTGCGCCTGCTGGTTTAGGCTTGGAACACACTTCGCCGCCAAACACGGCGTAATCACTGGCTTTGCCATCCCGACAGGTTTGCTGGCACTGCTGATCAAACCCACTCTGCACAAACCCCGGATAATCGGATGCTGCTGCCACGCCCCGCATTGCAAACCCGCCAAAACTCCCCTGTGGCTCAGCACAATCAGGATTACTGCTTCGCGCCTCCACACAGGCGGGCATAATATCGGTATACAACCACTTGCATTGCGCTTCCTCCAACGGCTGCGGGGGAACGTTTTCCAACCGAACCGTGACTTGCTCCCCTTCCAATGTAGCCCGCTTGCGTTTCCCCCCAGAAAAGCCCAAATCCAACTTGACCGTATTACCGTCCTGCACCGTTTTAACCGCACTCGGATACGCATAAAAATCATCTGCCTTGATGACCATTGGTTCAGCCCCTTGCTTAACTACCATGAAAGCAAAATCATTCATTGGGCATCCCGAACCACCACAGTTGGATGCAAACAACACCGCATCATGGTCGGCGAAACTAAACACGCGGTATAACGACAGATAAGAGTCTTCATCTCTGAAGATCACCTTCCCATTCAACGCCAACGAATCAGGCGGTGAATTAAAGTCACTACGTGCTATTTCCAGCAATCCGGCACGGGTTTTCAGCTTATCGGGTGTTTCTTCGGGCAAAGCACTTTCCGCAGTCTTTGGCTTGTCGTCAGACCTTGGCTTTTCAGCCGCAGGCGTTGCCACCTGTTGCGCCACACCTGCCTTATCACACGCTTTTTTCACCAAAGCGGCGATATCCGGTTTACTCGCAAATGGTAGCGGCTGTTCATCACCCGGATATTGCTTGTCGCTGGTGCCATCATCCCGATACTGGACACCTTCCAACGCCTTGAAACTGTCGTGACAGTTGGTGATCGCATCCTGAATCACATACCCAGCATCCAGTGCCTTCACCAGTTTGAGTTGCACCAGATTGTCGGTTTGCTTGACACTGCTCAAGTCGATATACAAACGAGCACTCGCCCCATCCGTGCCAACTTGGGTAAAACCGGGAAAACGCTCGGTTGAACTTGCTTGCTTGTTTTCGGCTGATTCGTTGCAGGCAGCCAATACCGTGCCCAACAACAAGCCCATCACGATCCGTTTCATGCTTGCCCCCGGCGGGTATTACGCTCAATCGCCAGCAACACTAGAATCAAGCTGAACAAGCCAATCAACAGAACGGCTCCAAACGCCACACCTGCATAAGTCATCCGTTGCGTTGCCAATTTAGCCGCTGCAAACTCTTCCTGCTTCAGCTTGTCAAACTTGATTTCCTTGTATTTGTCGATAGCTTCCAGCGCATCAACACCCCGACTTTCCGCTTCCGTAACGGCTGCTGCCATTTCCTCCAGAAAAACTTGCCGTTGACTGGTATCCAACCCTGATAACCAGTCACGTAACACCTTGATACGTTCGGGCGCACTGAAATGTTTCTGCAAAATAAAGGGGAGTTTGATACCGGGTAAGATCATGGGGTCTGGCTGCGGTGAAGCTACCGCAGCCGTATCAGCCGTTGCTGGTGTCTCTGGCTGTGGTGGTGTAATAGCCTCAACGACTTCCTGCGCTGAAACGCTTGTTGACTCCTTCGGCATCAACTTATCACTAACGATGATTCCCCCGATCACGATCGCAGCCAATAAGCCAAAGATAAGCAGCAATGCCAGCCCACGGGTAAGCACGAACAAAAACTTGCGTTCAAACGAATCGGCAAATGACATCAAAGCCCCTAAAAACAAAAGATTACTGGAAAACAGGTAGTCAGAAACTTACCTGTTTAGCCGAATGAGGCAGAGAGAATAAGATGAATGAATGGTGAATACTACGAAAAGACTTGATGTAAAGTCCAGCAATTTACCACGAAAGTTTACATTTTCTGAAAATGCTGCCGAACGCAGGCTTTCCACCATCCAGAGCCTGCCGGAACTAGCAAACAAAAGGTTGTCCGGAGCATTTGGGTAACAACACACCACTGCTGTTACCGCTAATTACCCCTCCACCCCAAACACATACCCCAAATCAATCCCCTGCTCGGCAAACGGCGGAATAAACACCCGCTGGCAATCCTCTGCCGTAACACACTCCTTGGAAAACACCACCCGGTAATGCTCCCCCGCCAGCTCATAGGCAATCAGGGTTTTAGTCTCCGGGGAAATCACCCAATAGTACGGCACTTGATACACCTGCAAGCGCATCAGGTGCATCACCAAATCCTTGCTTTCATGCCCTGGCGAGGTAATTTCACACACCCAATCAGGCAGAATATCCACCACACCTTCCGGCGGATTAGGCATTCGTTCTTTGCGCCACCCGGCTAGGTCATGGGTTGGGCAGTGGTGTTCGCTGTAATGCACGCTGATTTCCGTCACAATCCACCAGCCATCTGCGCCTTTGCGGCGTTTGAAGGGGGAAACCTCATCAGAAAGCCCGGATTGCACCCGTGCATGGGCAAACCGTGCCATTGGGCGTTTCACGATTTCACCGTTAATCAGCTCAATGCGTCCGTCGGTTGTATCAGCCGATAGCAAATCATCAACTGTTTCAAACTTTCGCGCTTCCATCACCTGCTCCCAACCCTATCAAGCTGAATTACTTACGGTTATCTTAGCTTAATCAGGGAAACGTTTCATGTAAGCCAAACTTATGATCGGGTAAACAGCTGTCCACCCTCTGATCTACCCCAAGTACCCTTACATCCACCAGCGATACTCTCCCCCTCTCGCCGAACTACACTAAACTTAAACTAACCTATTATTTCTAATAATATTTTCTATAACCGCCGATAAGGAGATCACCATGACAGTTGCCAAAACCGTTGAACTTACCTCGTCTTCCAGCAACAGCTTTGACGACGCCGTTGCTGAAGGCATCCGCCGCGCCAACAAGACCCTGAAAAACATCAAGGGAGCCTGGATTGCCGACCATCAGGTAAAGGTCGATAACGGGGAAATCAGTGAATATCTGGTGCGCCTGAAAGTCACTTTCGTGCTAGACGATTAAAATTACCCCCTGATTTTATCGCCTGCATGGCAGGCTCCTTGTATCTTATTCCCTATGGTGGTTAGCTACCATCATATGAGGCAAAGTGAGCTTGACAGGCTCCTTAAGGCATAGACCTTGTTTTGTAGACCAAGCCCTTTGCCCCACTTCTTTCGCCA
>JAHJJD010000037.1 GCA_018822845.1 Gammaproteobacteria bacterium
GAAATGGTCATGCCGGGTGATAACGTCAAGCTGGTTGTCAGCCTGATCAACCCGATTGCGATGGAAGATGGCCTGCGTTTCGCAATCCGTGAAGGTGGCCGTACTGTCGGTGCCGGTGTTGTTGCAAAAATTATCGAGTAACAACTGCTTGTGTTTTCAAGGGGCGGGAGTTATCCTCTCCCGTTCCTTGTTATGTTTACAGGCCAATAGCTCAATTGGCAGAGCGGCGGTCTCCAAAACCGCAGGTTGGGGGTTCGATTCCCTCTTGGCCTGCCATCTTTTTAAGATGGCTTTGGATAGCAGATTGCAGCATGAAAGCAGATTTTAAAAAGTCAGTTTGCTGCCCAAAGTCATTCGACTGTCAGGTTTGGTGAAAAATAAAATGTCAGTACATACCGAAGAACAGGGCTCATCGCTTGATACGGTAAAGCTCGTCATTGCTCTCGCGCTGCTGATGGCAGGGATCGCGGGATTTTACTATTTTGAAACCTGGCAAGGTGAGCCTGTCTCAGTGCTGCTGCGTGTTTTGGGCTTGCTCATCGTTGGTGGTATTGGGGCGGTTGTTGCCCTTTCCAGTCATTCTGGTAAGCGGTTGTTGGGCTTCATGAAGGATTCCCGTCTGGAAGTCCGTAAAATGGTATGGCCTACTCGTGCTGAAACACTTCAGACAACCCTTATGGTTATGGTTATCGTTCTGATCCTCTCTATTTTCCTTTGGGGTGTTGATTCCCTGTTGGGGTGGGGGGTCAAAAGCCTGCTTGGAGGTAGTGCCTGATGGCTAAGCGTTGGTATGTCGTGCAGGCTTATTCCGGTTTTGAGAATCAGGTGAAGCGTTCTCTTGAAGAGCGCATTGTGCGTTTTGGGATGGAAGACTCTTTTGGTCAGGCTTTGGTGCCAACTGAAGAAGTCATCGAAATGCGTGACGGCCAAAAGCGCCGTAGTGAACGTAAATTCTTTCCTGGCTATGTGCTGGTGGAAATGGAGATGAATGATGAAACCTGGCATATGGTGAAAGAAACACCAAAAGTGCTTGGTTTTATTGGTGGCAAGGCTGACAAGCCAGCTCCTATTACCCAGAAAGAAGTCGATAACATCATGCGTCGAGTCGAAGAGGGGGCGGAAAAGCCACGTCCCAAGGTTCTTTTCGATGCAGGCGAAGTGGTGCGTGTTACTGATGGGCCCTTTAAAGATTTCAACGGCGTTGTCGAAGAAGTCAACTATGAAAAAAATCGCCTGTTGGTTGCAGTGCAAATTTTTGGTCGCTCAACGCCCGTTGAGCTTGAGTTCTATCAGGTCGAAAAAGCTTGATCCGATAGTCAAGGGGAGCCGTAAGGCGCTATTACCCATATTTGTAGGAAAATATCATGGCAAAGAAAGTCATCGCCTTTATCAAGCTGCAAGTTCCGGCTGGTAAAGCAAACCCCAGTCCACCAATCGGTCCTGCTTTGGGTCAGCGTGGTTTGAATATTATGGAATTCTGCAAGGCATTCAATGCCGCTACGCAGAATCTTGAGGTTGGTTTGCCAACTCCGGTTGTCATTACTGCGTACAGCGACAAGAGCTTTACCTTTGTAATGAAAACCACTCCAGCTGCGGTTCTGCTGAAGAAAGCTGTTGGTATCCAGTCTGGTAGCGCCCGTCCCAATAGCAATAAGGTCGGTAAAGTGACCCGCGAGCAACTGGAAGAAATTGCCAAGGCAAAAACTCCGGACTTGACTGCCGCAAGTATGGATGCAGCCGTGCGCACTATTGCGGGTACCGCCCGTAGCATGGGTCTTGAAGTGGAGGGGGTGTAACATGGCAAAGTTGACCAAACGTCAAAAAGCGATTGCTGAAAAAATTGATCGTACCAAGGCATATGCTGTTGCTGATGCGCTGGATACCCTGAAATCCCTGCCCCGCGCAAAGTTTGTTGAGAGTGTGGATGTCAGCTTCAATCTGGGTGTTGATCCGCGTAAATCTGATCAGGTTGTGCGTGGTTCTACTGTGCTGCCAAACGGTAACGGCAAAACTGTCCGCGTTGCTGTATTTGCACAGGGTCCTAATGCAGAAGCTGCAAAAGAAGCTGGTGCCGACATCGTAGGCTTTGATGATCTGGCTGCTTCCATCAAGGCTGGCAACATGGATTTCGATGTGGTTATCGCCAGTCCTGACGCCATGCGCGTGGTTGGTCAGTTGGGTCAGATCCTTGGTCCACGTGGCCTGATGCCAAACCCGAAAGTTGGTACCGTTACGCCTGATGTTGCGGGTGCTGTCCGCAATGCCAAGGCTGGCCAGGTGCGCTACCGTACTGACAAGGCTGGTATCATCCATTGCTCCGTCGGCAATGTTGATTTCGATACCGACAAGCTGGTAGGCAATATCAATGCGCTGGTAGCTGATTTGGTGAAGATGAAACCATCTACCTCCAAAGGTGTTTACCTGAAAAAAGTTTCTGTATCCACCACCATGGGTACAGGTTTGACAGTTGATGGTGCATCACTGTCTTACTAATGGAATTGGGGCGGACTTGCCCCATTCTCCCGCCTCCATGGATGGGGGCTGTCGCAAGACAAGAAGATATACAGGACGTATGTCGTCAAAGATCGCAGGTGCTTCTCTGGAAGCTTAATGGTTCTGCACCTGTTGTAGAGAACCTGCGTAGATGGCGTAACCCGAGTCAGTAAGATGGTTTGGGACGCTGTTTCCTTCGCTGCCGGATTTAATTCGGAGTGATTGATAAATGGTGGTTTATCCGCCAAACCAGGAGTAGAAAACGTGGCATTAACACTGCAAGAGAAAAAAGAGATTGTCTCTGAAGTGGCCGCTGTTGCTGCAAGTGCTCATTCCATGGTTGCCGCTGAGTACCGTGGTTTGACCGTAGCTCAACTCACCACACTGCGTCAAAGCGCACGTAAAGGTGGGGTGTACCTGCGGGTTGTGAAGAATAATCTGGCACGTATCGCTGTCAAGGACACTGCTTTCGAATGTGTACAAGACAGTTTGGTCGGTCCGTTGTTGTTGGTGTTTTCCCAGGAAGACCCAGGCTCTGCGGCGCGCTTGATTAAGGACTTCAAGAAAGACAAAGCCAACGACAAGATGGAAGTCAAGTTCGTCGCTATCGACGGGCAAATGCTTCCTGCTGAAGAGTTGGAGCGTCTGGCGAAACTGCCGACTCGCGACCAGGCACTGGCCACTTTGGCTGCTGTACTGCGCGCGCCGCTCGACAAGTTCGCACGCACCCTTGCTGCATTGCGTGACCAAAAAGCTGAAGCCGCTGGCATTAGCTTGGATTGATTACTGATTTAGGTTTTGGAGAAACAAAATGGCCTGTACTAAAGAAGATATGTTGGAAACATTTGCCAACATGACCGTGACTGAAATCGTTGACCTGATTTCAGCTATCGAAGAAAAATTTGGCGTTACGGCTGCTGTTGCAGTTGCTGCTGGCCCTGCTGCTGGCGAAGCTGCTCCTGTCGTCGAAGAGCAAACCGAGTTCAATGTTGTGATGACCAGCTTTGGTGCTAACAAGATCAACGTTATCAAGGTTGTTCGTGCTTCAACCGGCCTGGGTCTGAAAGAAGCGAAAGACATGGTTGAGGGCGTTCCTTCTGTAGTAAAAGAAGGCGCAAGCAAGGATGATGCAGCGAAGCTGAAGAAAGAACTGGAAGACGCTGGCGCAACCGTCGAACTCAAATAAGATTGAGGTTAGGCGTGTTGTACGGCAAGTAGTTCTTGCAAACCTTGCAGGCTGACAGTGCATTTGGCGCTGTCGGCCTTTTGTCGCTTGTTAAGCTTGGCGAAAACCGGCTCAGCTGAAGCCGGAATTCCTAAAGAGGAAAAACGATGGGACTTAGTTACACTGAAAAGAAACGAATCCGTAAAGACTTTGGGAAGCGACCCCAGATTCTTGGAGTGCCGAACCTGCTCACAATCCAGGTAGAGTCCTATCGACAATTTTTGCAAGTGGAAAAACCTGTCGAAGAACGTAGTAGTGTTGGTCTTCATGCGGCGTTTTCCTCTGTATTCCCGATTATTAGCTACAACAATTATGTTGCGCTGGAATATGCAGATTACCGTTTGGCAGAGCCTGTCTTTGATGTGCAGGAATGCCAGTTGCGTGGGTTGACGTATGCAACGTCCCTGCGCGTAAAGTTGCGTCTGGTCATTTATGACAAGGATGCTCCGGCGGATGCCAAGGTTGTCAAGTCCATCAAGGAACAGGATGTTTACCTTGGTGAGCTGCCGCTGATGACCGACAAGGGTACCTTTATTATCAATGGTACCGAGCGTGTTATCGTTTCCCAGTTGCACCGTTCTCCTGGTGTGTTTTTCGAGCACGACAAGGGCAAGTCCAATAGCGCAGGCAAGTTGCTGCACAGCGCGCGCGTGATTCCTTATCGTGGCTCATGGCTGGATTTCGAATTCGACCCGAAAGATTCCATCTTTGTGCGAATCGACCGTCGTCGCAAGTTGCCTGCGAGCATCCTGCTACGTGCATTGGGCATGAATAATGAACAAATCCTTGATTACTTCTTCGACAAGATCCCGGTACATCTGAGTGATGACAGTGTTGAAATGGAAATGGAGCCAACCCGCCTGCGTGGTGAGCTGGCTTCCTTCGACATTATGCTGGATGGCGCAGTATTGGTAGAAACCGGTCGCCGCATTACCGCCAAGCATATCCGTCAACTGGAAAAGGCTGGCCTCAGCAAGCTGGTTGTGCCGCCTGAATACATGAATGGCAAGATTCTGGCTGGCAATGTAATTGACTCCTCTACCGGGGAGTTGCTGGCAAGCGCCAATGGTGAAATGACTGTGGAGCTGCTGGAAAAGCTGCGTGACAATGGCGTGACGGCGTTCAATGTGCTGTACACCAATGATCTGGATCGTGGCCCATTCATTTCCAATACGTTGCGTATTGATTCCACAACCAGTCAGTTGGAAGCACAGATCGAAATCTACCGGATGATGCGTCCAGGTGAGCCACCAACCAAAGAAGCTGCTGAAAATCTGTTTGGCAATTTATTTTTTACAGATGACCGTTACGATTTGTCAGCGGTTGGCCGCATGAAATTCAATCGCCGTTTGGGTCGTGAAGAAGCCACTGGTTCCGGTGTGCTGGATCAGGCTGATATTCTGGCGGTGTTGTATAAATTGATCGACATCCGCGATGGCCGAGATGATGTGGATGACATTGACCACCTCGGCAACCGCCGCGTGCGTAGCGTTGGTGAGATGGCGGAAAATGCCTTCCGCGTTGGCTTGGTACGTGTTGAGCGTGCTGTCAAGGAACGCCTGACTATGGCGGAAAGTGAAGGCTTGATGCCGCAGGAGCTGGTTAATTCCAAGCCCGTGTCTGCTGCCATCAAGGAATTCTTCGGTTCCAGCCAGTTGTCCCAGTTTATGGATCAGAACAACCCGCTGTCTGAAGTGACCCATAAGCGCCGTATTTCTGCATTGGGGCCGGGTGGCTTGACCCGTGAGCGGGCAGGCTTTGAAGTGCGTGACGTGCATCCGACCCATTACGGTCGTGTTTGCCCAATCGAAACGCCGGAAGGTCCAAACATCGGTTTGATCAACTCGTTGGCGGTTTACGCGCGCACCAATGACTATGGCTTCCTGGAAACACCTTACCGTAAGGTTATTGACGGCAAGCCAACCATGCAGATTGATTACCTGTCTGCGATTGAGGAGTCCAACTACGTTATCGCTCAGGCGAGTGCAGAGCTGGATGAAGATGGTCGTTTGTCAGATGAATTTGTCTCCTGTCGTCATCGCAACGAATTTACCCTGAAGCAGGCCAGCGAAGTCCAGTATATGGATGTTTCGCCCAAGCAGATCGTGTCGGTTGCGGCATCCCTGATCCCCTTCCTGGAACACGATGACGCCAACCGCGCACTGATGGGGTCCAACATGCAACGTCAGGCTGTGCCTTGCTTGCGTGCAGACAAGCCATTGTCTGGTACAGGTATGGAGCGCGCAGTAGCACAGGACTCTGGGTCAGCGGTAACAGCCCGTCGTGGTGGTTTGATTGATTCCGTCGACGCTGGTCGTGTGGTCGTGCGTGTGAATGACGACGAGGCCAATGAGCAACAGGGTGGCGTCGATATTTACAACCTGATCAAGTATACCCGTTCCAACCAGAATACATGCATCAACCAGCGGCCAATCGTCAAGGTTGGTGACGTGGTTGCGTGTGGTGACGTACTGGCCGATGGTTCTTCCACCGACTTGGGCGAGCTGGCGTTGGGGCAGAATATGTTCATCGCCTTCATGCCGTGGAATGGTTACAACTTCGAAGACTCTATCCTGTTGTCCGAGCGCGTGGTTGATGAAGACCGCTATACGTCTATCCACATTGAGGAAATGGCCTGTCTGGCGCGTGACACCAAGCTGGGGCCGGAAGAGATTACTGCCGACATCCCCAATGTCAGCGAAAGTCTGCTGGCCAAGCTGGATGAATGCGGCATCATCCATGTCGGTGCAGAAGTCAAGCCAAACGATATTTTGGTTGGCAAGGTAACGCCCAAAGGCGAAAGCCAGTTGACGCCGGAAGAGAAACTGCTGCGCGCGATTTTTGGTGAGAAGGCATCTGACGTAAAAGATACCTCACTGCGTGTGTCGACCGGTATGACCGGTACGGTTATTGACGTGCGGGTATTCACCCGTGATGGCGTGGAGCGTGACGCCCGTGCCTTGGCCATTCAGGAAGAAGACCTGAAGAAAGTCCGCAAAGACCTGCGTGATGAACTGCGTATTTACGAAGCTGATATTTTCGACCGTTTCGCCAAGCTGGTGGTTGGCAAGGAAGCGGTTGGGGGCCCAGCTCGCCTGACTGCCGGTACTGTTGTCACCCAGGCTTATCTGGATGGGCTGGAGAAGAAGGACTGGTTCGCCATCCGTATGCGGGACGAAGAGGTCAATACCCAGCTTGAATCACTGGCAGCGCAGATCGAAGAGAAGAAAAAGCTCTACGAAACCCGCCTGCACAAGCAGCGTGACAAGCTGATGGCTGGTGACGATCTGGCTCCGGGCGTGCTGAAAATGGTCAAGGTCTACATTGCGGTCAAGCGTCGTATGCAGCCGGGTGACAAGATGGCGGGCCGTCACGGTAACAAGGGTGTGGTTTCCCGCATCGTACCGGTCGAAGACATGCCCTACCTGGAAAATGGCCAGACCGTCGACATCGTACTAAACCCACTGGGCGTACCATCCCGTATGAACGTGGGGCAGGTACTTGAAACCCATCTGGGTTGGGCCGCCAAGGGTTTGGGTGAAAAGATTGGCCGCATGATCGACACCAAGGCCAAGGTTGACGAAATGCGCAAGTTCATCAGCGAAATTTACGCAACTGGTGGCAGCCCAAATCAGGACTATGTGATTGACGAGCTTAATGATGATGAGGTCATTCAGTTGGCGGGCAATCTGCGTAAAGGTGTGCCAATGGCAACACAGGTCTTTGATGGTGCTGATGAAGCTGAAATCAAGGCGATGTTGCGGCTGGCTGACCTGCCTGAAGGTGGTCAGACTAACCTGTTTGACGGGCGGACTGGTGACAGGTTTGAGCGCAAGGTAACGGTTGGTTACATGCACATGCTCAAACTCAACCACTTGGTTGACGACAAGATGCACGCCCGTTCGACTGGCCCGTACAGCCTCGTTACCCAGCAGCCGTTGGGTGGTAAGGCACAATTTGGCGGGCAGCGTTTCGGTGAGATGGAAGTCTGGGCGCTGGAGGCTTACGGTGCGGCCTACACCTTGCAGGAAATGCTCACGGTCAAGTCGGATGACGTCAACGGACGTAACCGCATGTACAAGAATATTGTGGATGGCGACCACTATATGGAAGCCAGCATGCCTGAGTCCTTCAACGTACTGATGAAGGAAATCCGCTCACTCGGTCTGAATATCGAACTGGAACGGGACTAAACAGCGATGAAAGATTTATTGAATTTCCACAAGAAAGAACAGGAAACCCATGATTTTGATGCGATCAAGGTAGGTCTTGCATCGCCTGAAGTCATCCGTTCATGGTCATATGGTGAGGTCAAGAAGCCGGAAACCATCAACTACCGAACTTTCAAGCCGGAACGCGACGGTTTGTTCTGTGCCAAAATCTTTGGTCCGGTCAAGGACTACGAGTGTTTGTGCGGCAAGTACAAGCGCCTGAAGCATCGTGGCGTCGTGTGCGAAAAGTGTGGTGTTGAAGTCACCCAGACCAAGGTTCGCCGCGATCGCATGGGGCATATTGATCTGGCCAGCCCGGTTGCCCATATCTGGTTCCTGAAATCATTGCCATCCCGTATCGGCTTGATGCTGGATATGACTCTGCGTGACATTGAACGCATTCTCTATTTTGAGACATTCGTTGTGACCGAGCCAGGCATGACGACGCTGGAGCGTTGCCAGTTGCTAGGTGATGAGGCTTATCTGGAGGCCATTGAAGAATTCGGTGACGAATTCGAAGCCAGCATGGGTGCGGAAGCAATTCTGGAGTTGTTGAAGTCCATTGATCTCAAGGACGAAGTGGCCAGGATGCGTGAGGAAATCAGGGAGACAGGCTCCGAAACCAAGCTTAAGCGCTTGGGCAAGCGCCTCAAACTGATGGAGTCTTTCCTTAGCTCTGGCAACAAGCCGGAATGGATGATCATGTCCGTGCTGCCTGTGCTGCCACCGGATTTGCGTCCACTGGTTCCTCTGGATGGGGGCCGTTTCGCCACTTCCGACCTGAACGATTTGTACCGTCGCGTCATCAACCGTAACAACCGTTTGAAGCGTCTGCTGGAACTGAATGCGCCAGACATCATCGTGCGCAACGAAAAACGTATGCTGCAAGAGTCTGTGGATGCGCTGCTGGACAACGGTCGTCGTGGTCGTGCGATTACTGGCTCCAACAAGCGTCCGCTGAAATCCCTGTCTGACATGATCAAGGGTAAGCAGGGGCGCTTCCGCCAGAACCTGTTGGGCAAGCGCGTAGACTACTCAGGCCGTTCCGTAATCGTGGTTGGCCCTGCGCTGCGTCTGCATCAGTGCGGTCTGCCTAAGAAAATGGCGCTGGAATTGTTCAAGCCATTCATCTTCGGCAAGCTGCAACGCCGTGGTTTGGCGACCACCATCAAGGCAGCCAAGAAGCTGGTTGAGCGCGAAACCGCTGAAGTATGGGATATCCTCGCCGAAGTTATCCGCGAGCATCCAGTCATGCTGAACCGTGCACCAACCCTTCACCGTCTGGGTATCCAGGCATTTGAGCCTACCCTGATTGAGGGCAAGGCGATCCAGTTGCATCCGCTTGTTTGTTCTGCATTCAACGCGGACTTCGATGGCGACCAAATGGCTGTCCATGTGCCGTTGTCGATTGAGGCGCAACTTGAAGCGCGTACCTTGATGATGGCTACCAACAACGTGTTGTCTCCGGCGAACGGTGAACCTATCATTGTACCGTCGCAGGACATCGTTCTGGGGCTATATTACATGAGCCGTGAGGCTGTCAATGCGAAAGGCGAGGGCATGGTCTTTGCCGATCCGGCTGAGGTACAGCGCGCATATGATACAGGGAATGCTTCCCTGCATGCGAAGGTCAAAGTACGTATCACGGATAGCATCAAGGATGAAGATGGGGAGCTTATCGTGCGCACCCGTCTGATCGACACGACGGTTGGCCGTGCGTTGCTGACGACTATCATGCCGGAAGGTTTGCCATTTGAGCTGTTCAATACAGCGTTGAAGAAAAAAGCCATTTCCAGATTGATCAACGAAGCTTACCGCAGGGTGGGTTTGAAAGCGTCGGTCATTTTTGCTGACCAGTTGATGTATACCGGTTACCGTTATGCAACCCGCGCGGGCGTTTCTTTCTGCTCCGATGACATGATGATTCCGGAAAAGAAGGCAGAGCTGCTGGCGGAAGCGGAAGATGCAGTACTGGAAATCCAGAACCAGTTCTCCAGCGGTCTGGTGACGGCGGGCGAACGTTACAACAAGGTCGTCGACATCTGGGCCAGCACCAATGAAAAAGTCGCCAAGGCGATGATGGAAAAGATTGGCAAGGAAGAGGTTGTCGATGCTGAAGGCAATACGGTTATCCAGGAGTCATTCAACTCCATCTACATGATGGCGGACTCTGGTGCGCGGGGTTCCGCAGCCCAGATTCGTCAGTTGGCAGGTATGCGCGGCCTGATGGCCAAGCCGGATGGCTCCATCATCGAAACGCCGATTACATCCAATTTCCGTGAAGGTTTGAACGTACTCCAGTACTTCATTTCTACCCATGGTGCGCGTAAAGGTCTGGCGGATACTGCGTTGAAAACGGCGAACTCCGGATACCTGACCCGTCGTTTGGTTGATGTGGCGCAGGATATGGTTGTAACCATTGACGATTGCGGCACCAGCCAGGGTATTCGCATGCGTCCTATCATCGAAGGTGGGGACGTGGTTGAGGCATTGGCCGAGCGGGTGCTGGGGCGTGTTGTTGCCAAGGACGTTACCCGTGGTGAGGAAGTGTTGATTCCTGCCGGTACCTTCCTGGACGAAGCATGGGTCAAGCAGATTGATGCGCTGGCTGTGGATGAAATCATTGTACGTTCCGCCATTACCTGTGAAACCCGTTACGGCGTGTGTGCCAATTGCTACGGTCGTGATCTGGCGCGTGGTCACATCGTGAACAAGGGCGAGGCAGTCGGGGTTATTGCGGCGCAATCCATCGGTGAGCCAGGCACACAGTTGACCATGCGTACTTTCCACATCGGTGGTGCGGCCAGCCGGTCTGCGGCAGAAAACAGCATTTCGGTCAAGTCTGCTGGCCAGATCCATCTGCTCAACGTCAAGACCGTGCGCAACAAGGATGGCAAACTGGTGGTGGTCTCCCGCTCCGGTGAGGTAGGGGTTGTTGACGAAAGCGGGCGCGACAAGGAACGTTACAAGCTGCCATACGGTGCCATAGTGTCTGTAGAGCAGTATGCGCAAGTGCTGGCCGGTCAGGAAGTGGCGACATGGGACCCGCATACGCACCCAATCATCTCCGAGGTGGCGGGTCGGGTCGACTTTAGTGACTTTATCGATGGGGTCACTGTTCAGACCAAAATTGATGAAGTAACCGGTTTGTCCTCTATCGAGATCATGGATCCCAAAAACCGTCCGGCTGCGGGGCGCGAATTACGTCCTACAGTGCGTTTGCTGGATACCAATGGCGAGAACGTGTTCTTTGAGGGCACCAGGATTCCGGTACAGTATCCTCTGCCAGCTGGCGCGATTGTCAGCTCTACCAATGGTGCCAATGTGCAGGTAGGTGAGGTTGTCGCCCGTCTGCCACAAGCTTCCTCCAAGACCCGTGACATTACGGGTGGTTTGCCGCGTGTTGCTGACCTGTTTGAGGCCCGCAAGCCAAAAGACGGCGCAATTCTGGCGGAGAAAACCGGTACGATTTCCTTCGGCAAGGAAACCAAGGGTAAGCAGCGTGTGGTCATCACCAATGAAGATGGCGAGCAATATGAAGAGCTGATCCCCAAGTGGCGTAATCTGGATGTGTTCGAGGGTGAGAAAATCAACCGTGGTGAGGTTATCGCTGATGGCGAGCCAAACCCGCATGACATTCTGCGTTTGCTGGGTGCTACCTCACTGGCTGAATACCAGGCCAAGGAAATCCAGGATGTTTACCGTCTGCAAGGCGTAAAAATCAATGATAAACATATTGAAGTCATTGTTCGTCAGATGATGCGCAAGGTTGAGGTCATTGATCCGGGTGATAGCAAGTTCCTGCGTGGTGAGCAAACCGACTACTGGCGTGTGGTGGAAGAGAACAAGCGTCTGGATGCAGATGGCAAGCTCAAAATTGTTTACGAGCGCCTGCTGATGGGCATTACCAAGGCATCGCTGGTAACGGACTCCTTCGTCTCCGCTGCATCCTTCCAGGAGACTACGCGCGTTCTGACAGAGGCTGCGGTGCGTGGTGCCCGTGATGAGCTGCGCGGCCTGAAGGAGAACGTCATTGTGGGTCGTCTGATTCCGGCTGGTACGGGTCTGGCTTACCATGATGCCCGCCGTAGCCAGCGCAATGAGTTTGCGTATGAGCGCCCAGAGTCCAGTGAAACCATCAGCTTTGGCGAGCCGATGGACATGGATTCCGGTGAATAATTGGGTGGGGGTTCAGCTTTAAGTCATTGAACGGGAAAACTTCCTTGACAGGAGGTTTTCCGACCCCTAAAATCTGGCGTCCTCAAACAGACCGGTTTTCGGTCTGTTGCTTTTATGAGGACTAGGCAAGCCAGGCAAGTTCCTCGTGATTCCAGGAGACATTTTCAGAATATGGCGACAGTAAACCAGTTGGTGCGCAAGCCGCGCCAAAGCAAAGTAGAGAAGAGCAAGGTGCCAGCGCTGGAGGCTTGTCCGCAGCGTCGTGGTGTTTGTACCCGTGTTTATACGACCACCCCGAAGAAGCCGAACTCCGCTATGCGTAAGGTTGCTCGTGTGCGTCTGACCAATGGTTTTGAAGTCACCAGCTATATCGGCGGTGAAGGTCATAACCTCCAGGAACACTCGGTTGTACTGATTCGTGGTGGTCGTGTTAAAGACCTGCCAGGTGTTCGTTACCATACTGTTCGTGGCAGTCTGGATACCCAGGGTGTCAAGGACCGCAAGCAGGCCCGTTCCAAGTACGGCACCAAGCGTCCCAAGAAGTAATTTGAGAGCATGAGATTGAGTTATGCCTAGAAGAAGAGAAGTCCCCAAGCGTGAAGTTCTGCCTGATCCGAAATTCGGAAGCCAGTTGCTGACCAAGTTCATGAATGCAGTAATGCAGGATGGCAAAAAGTCTGCGGCAGAAAAAATCATTTATGGCGCGCTGACCGAAATTGCTGGCAAGAAAGGCGGCGATGGTATCGATGTGCTGGAAGATGCGCTGGATAATGTGCGCCCTGCGGTGGAAGTTAAGTCCCGTCGTGTGGGTGGTGCCACCTATCAGGTGCCGGTTGAAGTGCGTCCTTCCCGTCAGAACGCGTTGGCCATGCGCTGGTTGATTGAAGCTGCCCGCAAGCGTGGCGAGAAATCCATGGCGCGCAAGCTGGCTGGTGAGCTGATGGATGCCTCCGAGAAGCGTGGTACGGCAGTAAAGAAGCGTGAAGACGTGCATCGCATGGCTGAGGCCAACAAGGCATTCGCACACTTCCGCTGGTAACTGACAGGAATATGCAGCCGTGGCGCGTAGCACCCCAATCGAGCAGTACCGCAATATCGGCATCATGGCGCACATTGATGCTGGCAAGACAACTGCGACTGAGCGCATCCTGTTCTATACGGGTGTGTCTCACAAGATTGGCGAAGTGCATGATGGTGCGGCGACCATGGACTGGATGGAGCAGGAGCGTGAACGTGGCATCACGATCACCTCTGCTGCGACCACCTGTTTCTGGTCTGGCATGGATAAGCAATTTCCTCAGCATCGTATCAATATCATTGATACGCCAGGGCACGTAGACTTTACGATCGAAGTTGAGCGTTCCCTGCGGGTGCTGGATGGTGCAGTGTTTGTGCTCTGTGCTGTCGGTGGTGTGCAGCCGCAGTCTGAAACGGTTTGGCGTCAGGCGAACAAATATCATGTCCCGCGCATGGCGTTCGTCAATAAGATGGATCGTTCCGGGGCAAACTTCCTGCGCGTATACGAGCAGTTGAAGGCCAAGCTGAACGCCAATCCTGTGCCATTGCAGTTGCCGATTGGTGCGGAAGAAGGTTTTGCTGGCGTGGTGGATCTGATCCGCATGCAGGCAATCATGTGGAATGAAGCCGACAAGGGTGTTACCTATGAGGCTGTCGATATTCCTGCTGATATGTTGGCTATCTGTCAGAAATGGCGCGAAAAAATGGTTGAGGCGGCAGCCGAAGCTGATGAGTTCCTGATGGGAAAATACCTGGAAGGGGATGAGCTGTCAGCGGATGAAATTATCCGTGGATTGCGCCAGCGCACCATTAATCTTGAAATCGTGCCGATGACATGTGGCTCGGCCTTCAAGAACAAGGGTGTTCAGGCTGTGCTGGACAAGGTGATTGAGTTGATGCCTTCGCCAGTCGATGTCCCTGCTATTAAGGGGCATCTGGATGATAAAGATGGTACCGAAGCGGAGCGTCATGCTTCCGATGATGAACCCTTTGCGGCGCTGGCTTTCAAGATTGCGACTGATCCTTTTGTGGGTACGTTGACATTCTTCCGGGTGTACTCGGGAGTGCTGGCTTCGCAAATGGCAGTTTACAACCCTGTCAAGGGTAAGCGTGAGCGTATAGGGCGTCTGGTGCAGATGCATTCCAATTCGCGCGAAGATATTGATGAGGTCCGGGCGGGCGATATTGCTGCTGCGGTCGGGCTGAAGGATGTCACAACCGGCGATACGCTGTGTGACATGAACAAGATTATTACGCTGGAACGGATGGAGTTTCCTGAGCCAGTGATTTCCGTTGCAGTTGAGCCAAAATCCAAGGCTGATCAGGAAAAGATGGGTATTGCACTGAGCAAGCTTGTGCAGGAAGACCCGTCTTTCCGGGTGCGAACGGATGAAGAGACGGGTCAGATCATTATTTCCGGTATGGGTGAGTTGCATCTGGAAATCATTGTTGATCGGATGCTGCGGGAGTTCAAGGTCGGTTGCAATGTGGGTGCGCCACAGGTGGCATACCGTGAGACTATTCGCGGGACAGTTGAGGCAGAAGGCAAGTTTATTCGCCAGTCTGGTGGTCGCGGCCAATATGGGCATGTCTGGCTACGTCTTGAGCCGTTGCCTGAGGGTAAGGGTTATGAGTTTGTTAATGCCCTGGTTGGCGGTGTGGTGCCGAAAGAGTTTGTGCCACCGGTTGATAAGGGTGTTCAGGAGCAGATGGCAAATGGCGTCCTAGCGGGTTTTCCGCTGGTGGATATGAAGGTTACCGTTTTTGATGGCTCCTATCATGATGTCGATTCCAGTGAAATGGCCTTCAAGATTGCTGGTGGCATGGCTGTCCGTTCGGGTGTCATGCAGGCGAAGCCGGTGCTGCTGGAGCCTATGATGAAGGTTGAAGTGACTACCCCTGAAGATTACATGGGGGATGTTATTGGTGATTTGAATCGTCGCCGTGGCCTTGTGCAGGGCATGGATGATGATAATGGTAGTATGGTTGTACGTGCAGAAGTGCCTCTGGGTGAAATGTTCGGATACGCAACTGATTTGCGTTCCGCTACACAGGGTCGTGCGTCGTACAGTATGGAATTTGCAAGATATGCGGAAGCGCCTGCGTCAATTACCCAGGCGATTGTTAGAAAAGAAACAGGTGAATAGCGATGGCAAAAGGTAAATTTGAGCGCACGAAGCCGCACGTAAACGTAGGTACAATTGGCCACGTAGACCATGGCAAGACGACGCTGACAGCAGCGCTGACGGTGTGTCAGTCACGCAAGTTTGGTGGTGAAGCAAAAGCATAC